>JAFWTA010000023.1 GCA_017519145.1 Ruminococcus sp. | reverse complement strand
TTCCTTGGTTATGGGTATGCCGTGGAACTTCATTACTATCATAAAACAGGACATTCCGCTGTCTTGTTTCTTTGTCATATTTTTACCTCCGATTTACGCAAAAAGGTGCAGCAGTTGAAACTGCTGCACTGCTTTATTGCGCAATATGCTTACTGTACCGTTGAGCTGACAAGAAGCTGCTCCAGTCCCGAAGCATCTGCTGTGATCTCGCTGATATTGATTCCGTCCGATACCTGACTGTCATTGCTGAATGCTGACATATTCTCGGCAAGGACCATAGCCTGAATGTTTGCTATATCCGAGATATCATTGCTCTCTTCACCAATGCTTACGCTGTCGTTTACATCTGCGATAACTGTATTTTCAACAGTAAGCTCTCCGCCGAACATCTCGTCGGAATAAATATTGCTGAGATACTCTGTGAATGTCTGCTCGACCTCTGCAACAGTACCCTGTACATCAATAACAAATTCCGATGTACCAAGGTCGATGTGTGCAACTGTTCCGTCAGCAAACTCAAAGCTCTCAATGCGATACCAGCTGTCGTAGTACTGGTTGATGATCCTTATGCTGTCGCCGTCAGAACCAATGCTGAGAACCATATCGTGATCGTCTCTTGTTATGGTTATATCGTCGATGGAGATGCCTTCGCCGAATACAACTCTGTCATTAGCGGAATTGCCGTTTGACTCGTTGATGATATCAGCTCCGTCGCCTGCATTGAAGATGTAGGTATCGGTGCCGCCGCCGCCAACAAGCGTATCATTGCCTGCTCCGCCTGTGAGTGTATCATCTCCGCCGTAGCCGTAAATAGTATCCTCACCATCAGAACCGATAAGGATATTATTTCTTGTGCCATAGCCGCTGTCTTCGTCCTTGATAACGCCTTCACCGTTGATAACAAGCGATGTATTGAACAGATCTTCCTTTGTAAGGATAGTTCCGTCTGCAAACTCAACGCTCTCTACCTGATACCAGCTGTCGTAGTACTGGTTGACGATTCTTACGCTGTCGCCGTCGGGACCAACAAGAAGTACCATGTCTTTTCCGTCTCTTGTAACTGTAACGTCAGAAGGTCTGATGCCTTCACCGAATACAACTCTGTCCTTAGCGGAATTTCCGTTGTTCTCGTTGATGATATCAACTCCGTCGCCTGCATTGAAAATGTAGGTATCGCTGCCTGTGCCGCCGATAAGGGTATCGTCGCCTGCACCGCCGATGAGTACATCATCTCCGCCGAAAGCGCTGATAGTATCAGCTCCATCGGAACCGATAAGAGTATTGTTTCTTGAACCGTAACCGCTGTCGTAATCACTGAACTCGCCTTCGCCATTGATGATAAGTCCATTGTCGAAGAGCTCGTTCTTTGTGATGACAGTTCCATCTGCGAACTCAAAGTTCTCAACCTGATACCAGCTGTCGTAGTACTGGTTGATGATCCTTATGCTGTCGCCGTCCTCACCGATATAAAGTACCATATCGTTGCCGTCTCTTGTGACCTTGATATTCTCGGGAGTGATGCCCTTACCGAATACGATCCTGTCCTTAGCGGAATTTCCGTTGTTCTCGTTGACGATATCAGCTCCGTCACCGGGATTGAAGATGTATGTATCGCTGCCTGCACCGCCGATAAGAGTATCATTGCCTTCACCGCCGATAAGTGTATCATCTCCGCCGTAGCCGTAAATAGTATCTTCGCCCTTAGCACCGACGAGAGTATTGTTTCTTGAACCGTAGCCGCTGTCATAGTCCTTTATCACGCCCGAGCCGTTAACAACAAGGCCGTTGTCGAAGAGCTCGTTCTTTGTGATGACAGTTCCATCTGCGAACTCAAAGTTCTCAACCTGATACCAGCTGTCGTAGTACTGGTTGATGATCCTTATGCTGTCGCCGTCGGGACCAACAAGAAGCACCATGTCATTGCCGTCTCTTGTAACTGTAACATCTTCGGGGCTGATGCCTTCGCCGAATACGATCCTGTCATTAGCGGAATTTGCATTGCTCTCGTTAATGATATCAGCTCCGTCACCGGGATTGAAGATGTATGTATCGCTGCCTGTTCCGCCGTAGAGCGTATCATTGCCTTCGCCGCCGATAATTGTATCATCTCCGCTGTAAGCGCTGATAATATCCGCTTCGTCGGATCCGATAAGAGTATTGTTTCTTGTACCGTAACCGCTGTCATGATCACCAAACTCGCCTGTGCCGCGGATAATAAGAGCATTGTTAAACAGCTCTTCCTTTGTGATGACCTTTCCGTCGGCAAACTCAAGCTTTTCAACCTGATACCAGCTGTCGTAGTACTGGTTGACGATCCTTATGCTGTCTCCGTCGGAGCCAACAAGAAGCACCATGTCCTTGCCGTCTCTTGTAACTATGATATCATCTGCTGTGATGCCCTTGCCGAATACGATCTTGTCATTAGCGGAATTTCCATTGTTCTCGTTGATAACATCTATTCCGTCACCGGGATTGAAGATGTATGTATCGCTGCCTGTTCCGCCGATAAGCGTATCATTGCCTTCGCCGCCGATGAGTACATCATCTCCGCCGTAAGCACTGATAGTATCATCACCCTTTGAACCGATAAGAGTATTGTTTCTGGAACCGTAACCGCTGTCGTAATCGCCGAACTTGCCTTCGCCGTTGACGATAAGTCCGTTGTCGAAAAGCTCCTTCTTTGTGATGACAGTTCCGTCTGCAAACTCAAAGTTCTCAACCTGATACCAGCTGTCATAGTACTGGTTGATGATCCTTATGCTGTCTCCGTCCTCACCGATATAAAGTACCATATCGTTACCGTCTCTGGTCACCTTCAGATCATCGGGAGTGATGCCTTCACCGAATACGATCCTGTCATTAGCTGAATTTGCATTGCTCTCGTTGATTATGTCAGCTCCGTCGCCTGCATTGAAAATGTAGGTATCGCTGCCTGTTCCGCCGTAGAGCGTATCATCGCCTTCGCCGCCTATGAGTACATCATCTCCGCCGTAAGCACTGATAGTATCATCACCCTTTGAACCGATAAGAGTATTGTTTCTGGAACCATAACCGCTGTCATAGTCCTTTATCACGCCCGAGCCGTTAACAACAAGACCGTTGTCAAAGAGCTCCTTCTTTGTAATGACAGTTCCGTCTGCAAACTCAAAGTTCTCAACCTGATACCAGCTGTCGTAGTACTGGTTGATGATCCTTATGCTGTCTCCGTCCTCACCGATATAAAGTACCATATCGTTGCCGTCTCTGGTCACCTTCAGATCATCGGGAGTGATGCCTTCGCCGAATACAACTCTGTCATTAGCGGAATTTGCATTGCTCTCGTTGATTATGTCAGCGCCGTCACCTGAATTGAAGATGTAGGTATCGCTGCCTGTTCCGCCGTAGAGCGTATCACTGCCCTTGCCGCCGATGAGTACATCATCTCCGCCGTAAGCACTGATTGTATCAGCTTCGTCTGAACCGATAAGTGTATTGTTTCTGGAACCGTAACCGCTGTCATAATCGCTTATAACGCCTTCGCCGCGGATAATAAGACCGTTGTCAAAGAGCTCGTTCTTTGTGATGACAGTTCCATCTGCGAACTCAAAGTTCTCAACCTGATACCAGCTGTCGTAGTACTGGTTGACGATCCTTATGCTGTCTCCGTTATCACCGATGTAGAGGACCATGTCCTTGTCATCTCTGGTAACAGTTATATCATCCGGAGTGATGCCTTCGCCGAATACAACTCTGTCCTTAGCTGAATTTGCATTGGACTCGTTGATTATGTCAGCGCCGTCACCTGAATTGAAGATGTAGGTATCGCTGCCTGTGCCGCCGTAGAGCGTATCATTGCCTGCTCCGCCTGTGAGTGTATCATCTCCGCTATAGCCGTAGATAGAGTCAGCACCCTCGGAACCGATAAGGCTATTGTTTCTTGTGCCATAGCCGCTGTCTTCGTCCTTGATAACGCCTTCTCCATTGATAACAAGTGAGGTATTGAACAGATCTTCCTTTGTAAGGACAGTTCCGTCTGCAAACTCGAAGTTCTCGATGTGGTACCAGCTGTCGTAGTACTGGTTTACGATCCTGAGGCTGTCTCCGTTGTCACCAACAAAAAGAACCATGTCGTGACCATCTCTGGTAACTCTTACATCCTCTGCTGTGATGCCCTCACCGAACAGGATAGTATCTGCTGCTGTGCTTGCATTAGCCTCATCGATAACATCGTTGCCGTCTCCAAGACCGAATACATATGTATCGTTGCCGTGACCGCCGCGTAATACATCATCGCCCTTTCCTGCAACGATCATATCGTCACCGCCGCCGCCTGTGATCACATCGTTCTCTTCAGAGCCTAAGATCATCTCGCTGCTGTTTGTGCCTGCTGCGATGCCCTCATCGTCAACGTGAAGGATAGTTCCTTCCTCTGTAAACAGGTTTTCACGGCCCTTCATGAAGTTGTTGAGAGTAAATCTCTTATAGCCCTGAACGCCGCTGTCGTTCATGAACTTCAGATAGCTTGAGATAGCATACAGGTCATTGTCTGCGTTCTCATAGCCCTTATCATACAGAACATCAAGCACCTTCTGAAGTGCGTCTGTCTTGATGACCCTGTTTCCGTTTGCGTCTACTGTTTCCTCTAAAAGTGCGATGAAAGGCTTGAGTGTTGTTTCGCTGTTGAGGAGATTGTAGTACATATTCTCAATGTTAGCGTAGACCTCGTTGAGTCTTGCAGCAGCCGTCGGGTTAGGATTGCTGCCGTTTACGCCAACATAGCTCTCTCCCATTACCTTCTCGATGACCGAGAGCTTTCTTGCGTCTATATTGTTTCCGCGGCTGTTTGCAGCAATGTCTTCAACACCGCAGAGACGGAAGAGTATATCTGAAACGTAGTTTCTTCTTGCCTTTGTATCTGCCTCGCCGATAAAGCTCTCAACAAGTGCCTTGAGCTCTCCGCTCTCATCATTTGCCATTGCAGCATGGAGCGAGGATACGTTTCCGAAGCCGCGTACATCGGGAAGTGCTGCTATATCCTCAGAGATGGCTACGTCTGAATTATCTATTGTATCAAACAGGTCAGCCGATACCCAAAGCTCGCCGATCTGATTCATTGTGCCGTCCGCATAGACAACATTTGCGATATCAGCTATATGAGCTTCGCCTGTAGCTTCGTCAGTACCTGTTGTGTAGTTGAGATTGATAGCTGTGATGCCGAGCTCTTCAAGAGTTCTGAGCTCGCCCTCGGATGCACCGTTTCCGTCTGCGTCCACCCATACTCTCAGATTTGAGAATATCTCGTCACCGCTGTCGATGACTCCGTCACCGTTTTCATCGTACTGTGCAAGAGCCTCAAAGCCGTTCTTTGCCAGCTCTCCGTTCTCGCCGATGAATGTGCTGTCGCCAAACAGCTCACGGCCGCTGTCTATCTTGCCGTTCTTGTTGAGGTCGAGGCAGAGGTATCCGTCCTTCTTTGTCCAGTTGATCTTCTCGGCATAATTGTTGCCGTCAAGGTCAAAGTTGGCACCGTTTTCCTTGCTCTCAATGGTGAATCCGTCGCCGTCAACGTCGATTATAAGAGGGTCGTAACGCATCTTGGAAGCGTCGGAAATATCGTTCCTGTTTCTGCCGAAGAAGCCCATGATGTCCTTCCAGCCTGCCTTCCAGTCGCTGTATCTGTCAGAGAAGAAGTCTCCGATAGCGTCAGCTCCTACCATCCAGTCCTCAGCATAGCCTGAAATGCCCTTGCCGATGCCCTCTATTGCAGCATTCTCCATGCCGACTATCTGCTCAGCACCTATTGTCCATGTATCGAGCCAGTTGTTGAAACCGTTCTTTATTGCCTTGCTGCCGACCTTCCAGTTGTCATATATTTCTTCTGCGCCGTAATACCAGTTCTCAAGTGCACTGTTCTCCCAGCCTACGACCTGCTCGGCACCAACTGTCCATGTATCCAGCCACTTGTCAAAGCCGCCTGAGAGCATTTCCTTGCCTATGAGCCAGTCGTCTCTGTATGCCTTTACAAAATCGACTACCTTATCTCCGCCGCCTGCGAGCCAGTTCTCAGCAAAATTGATCGCTGCACTTTCCATCCAGCCGTTGATAGCGTCCTTGCCTATTTGTCTGCAGTCCTTGTACTCTGAAACGAATGCCTTGAATGCATCGCCCATGTCATATCTCTCATGGTATGCATCCTTGATCTTCTGACCGGGAGTTCTGTAATCATAGAATGACTGACCTGTCTTTCTCTCGATCTCTCTGAGAGTCTGATCATACTCATACTGTGTTCTCCAGCGAAGATATCTGTTGAAGATGACATTATGCGATGAGCTGTCATGGTCATAAACATACTTGAGCTCTTCGAGAGAGGGGCCGTTTGCCCAGTCATCAGAGGGCTCGCCAAAACCGTCTACATCCTTCATTTTTTCAATGATGTCATTGATCGGATCATCGGGATCCATAGCATAATAGTTGATATCACGCTCCAGAGCTGCACCTTTAACGATCTTTATACCGTCATCGACAACGCCCATGGTATTGTCGATGACCGAACCATAAACAGGACCTGCGATAGTATTGTTCATGGCTCCCTTTGATATATTCATGATGCTGTTAAGAGCATCTTCCATTGCATCAACGCCGTCAGCATCATATCTTCCGTATGCCTCAAGCTGACCGCTCATTGTATCCATGCTCTTCTTGAGAGTTTTAAGATCCGAGCCGTATGTTGCCCAGCCTGTCTTGAGCTTTCCGATATTTCTGAAGGACTGTGTGTCCTTGAAATCTCCGAATGCATCTGTATCATTGATAAGATCATAAATAAGATCAAGCTCGCTGCTGATGCTGTCGTCGGTCATTCCGCCGCCCGAAGCATAGCCGTATAAGGTCTTGATACTATCCCCTGTGATACCGAGAGTCTCAAATTCATCTCCGTATTTATCCTCAATCTTCTTGAGAGTATCATCTACTACCTTATCCTTGATCTTGTCCTTTCCCCATTTCTTGATGTCTTCTTCCGTTACATTAGTGTAATCTGCCATTGTGATTTTTCTCCTTTTGAATTGATTGCTTCTTGTGTGTTGTTAACGTATGAAACATTTCAAGTTACTTAATCCGTATATCCTGCGCATCATCCCCCATCTTCCGCTCCTCATGCGGTGAAAAACTTTCGGCTGTACAAATCAGCCAGTGCCTTCAGATACGTCCTTCAGCAGCTGTGATATCACGGTTATCCGACGCTTTTACCCTCACAGCGGCAGAGTTGTCCGTACATACTGACAGAAAGAGACGTACCCAGAAGGCACTCTCGTTTTTACTATTTACCTCCCATATCATGATCTGATCAAACTTTAGCCCCCAGTTTAATCAAAAACATTATACCTCCTTTTTTGCTGTTTGTCAATACTTTTGTTTACAGAATTTAACTTCATGAACGAAACCTTATAAAAGGTTCAACGTACCACATTATATGGCAAAACAAAACGGCATCTTCTCAATCGACCTGTTCAGGCGAAAAAGTCCGCCTGCGAAGTATCTTCACAGACGGACTGTTAAAATCCATGGCAATTTTATAGGCTGTTATTTATGTTATATCAGGTTTACATATCTCAACAGGTATCCAGTCAACAGGTTCTCCTTTCCCCTGTATCTCTGACGCGATATTCTTTGCGACGCTTCGATCCGCGTCCAGCAGACCGTATCGGCTGAACTTCAGCCCATCAAACCTTTTATGCAGTGAATTACATAAAAACGAATGAAATACGGATATATCCCAGCCTATAACGTCACAGCCTATCACTTCCATATCCGTACTGTACTTCTCATATTTATCAGAAAAGTCCTTATCTCCTGCAAGAGAAGCATACTCTTTATCAGTGCTTACCGCAACCAGCGTGCAGTCGTGCTTCTTAAAAAACCTTGTGTAAAAATAAACAGCATCTTCTCTGCGCATAAATCTTCCGTCAGAGCAGAAAAGTCCGTTCTCAAAAAGCTCCCTCAGCTTCAAGCTCAGCTGTATGTATTCTTCCTAGTCTGCGAAATATCTGTGTCTGTACTCTTTGTCATCACCGCTCTTTCCCCAGCCATGACACCTGAATATCTGAGGTTCATGGTCGCACAGGCAATCACTCACCGAAAGAAATCTGTCCGCACTGAAGCCCGTAAATGACGGGCACTCGGTCTTCATGCAGATATAATAGCCTATGATAACACGCCCGCTTTTCATTCTTCTCCACCTGCATTTCATTCAAAGATATGTAGATAAAAGGTCCGCCTGCCTGACGTCAAAAGCGCAGGAAACAAGCGGACTCCGATATTATTTGCAGTACTCAGCGTACCATTCCGCGAACTTTCTCAGTCCCTCGCGGATTCCGATGTTTGGTCTGAACCCGTAATCATCCTCAAGAGCCTTGCTGTCAGCATAGGTAACGGGAACGTCGCCTGCCTGCATACCGACAAGCTCCCTGTGAGCCTCAAAATCATAGTCCGAGGGCAGTACGCCTGCTCTGACGAGCTCCTCCTGAAGGGTGTTTACAAAGTCCAGCAGGTTTACGGGAGTTCCGCCGCCTATATTGTAAATGGCACAGGGCGGGAGCGGAAGTCCGTCCTCTCCGTTTTTCTTCTCGGGAGCACCCTGCATAACACGGTATACTCCCTCGACGATATCATCGATATAGGTGAAATCGCGCTTACAGTTCCCGTAGTTGAAGATCTTTATCTTCCCATTGGCTGCCAGTGTCTTCGCAGCAGAATAATAGAACATATCGGGTCTGCCCGCAGGTCCGTAGACCGTAAAGAATCGCAGTCCCGTAGACGGGATATTGTAGAGCTTTGAGTAGCTGTGTGCCAGAAGTTCGTCGCTTTTTTTCGTAGCCGCATAGAGCGAAACAGGATCGTCCACCTTATCCTCCACCGAGAAAGGTATCTTCTTGTTTCCGCCGTAAACAGAGGAACTGGAAGCATAGACAAGGTGCTCCACAGGATAATGGCGGCAGGCTTCAAGGATATTAAAAAAGCCAACGATATTGGAGCTGATATATGCATCGGGATGTTCAATACTGTAACGAGCTCCCGGCTGAGCAGCAAGGTTGACAGCTATGTCGAAGTGATAGGTGCCGAAAAGCTCATCCACAAGCGCTTTATCAGCGATGGAGCCCTTTACGAAGATATGCTTTACCGGCGAAGTCCCGGCTGCTTTTTCAATAACGCCCAGACGATGCTCTTTCAGTTTCGGATCATAGTAATCGTTCATGTTGTCGAGGGAGACGATGGCGCCGCTGCTCATCTCAGAAAGCAGTCTCAGCACCAGATTTGCTCCGATAAATCCCGGAGAACCTGTTACAAGTATGCACTTTCCGTTAAGGTCTGTCCTGACCTTGCCCATAGCTCAATCCCTCCTGAACAGGTCACGGGTATAAACCTTCTCGGATACGTCATCAAGCACACTGTCATATCTGTTGGCAACGATACAGCCGCACTTCTTCTTGAACTTTTTCAGGTCATTGACCACCTGTGAACCGAAGAATGTACTGCCGTTTTCAAGGGTAGGCTCATAGATGATGACAGTCGCTCCCTTTGCCTTGATACGCTTCATAACGCCCTGTATGGAGGACTGGCGGAAATTGTCGGAATTTGACTTCATTGTAAGACGGTAAACTCCGACGATTATCTCCTTCTGCTGCTGTTCCCTGTCGCTGGAATAGGACTCGCTGTTGCCGTAGGTACCTGCTATCTCGAGGACGCGGTCTGCAATGAAGTCCTTTCTTGTGCGGTTGGACTCAACGATAGCTGTCATCATATTCTGAGGAACATTCTGGTAGTTTGCAAGGAGCTGCTTCGTGTCCTTGGGCAGGCAGTATCCGCCGTAGCCGAAGGAAGGATTGTTGTAATAGTCGCCCACTCTGGGGTCGAGGCAGACTCCCTTGATGATATTGGCAGTATTGAGCGACTTTACCTCTGCATAGGTGTCCAGCTCATTGAAATAGCTTACGCGGAGCGCAAGATAGGTGTTCACGAAGAGCTTCGTAGCCTCCGCCTCAGTCGTAGCCATAAACAGTACGGGGATATCGGTCTTTACAGCGCCGTTGTAAAGCAGTGCGGCAAATGTCTCCGCAGCCGCTCTGTTTGCTTCATCCGAGCCGACAATGATACGGCTGGGATAGAGATTGTCGTAAAGTGCCTTGCTCTCACGAAGAAATTCGGGGCTGAAAATGATATTGTTCATGCCCATTTTTTCACTTACCTGAACCGTGTAGCCCACCGGGATCGTGGACTTGATAACGATAACAGGCTTGTTTTTCTTTTTAGCGGTCACCTTTTTTATGAGCTCCAGAACAGCCTCAACTGCCGAGCAGTCAAAGAAATTGGTCTTGGGATCGTAGTTGGTAGGAGCTGCAACTATGATGTAATCAGCATCCTTGTATGCAGATTCGCCGTCAGTTGTTGCTTTCAGTGACAATCCGCGCTCCTCATGCTCTGCAAGATACTTCTCGATGTAGTCGTCCTGTATGGGGCTTGTCCAGTTATTTATCTTTTCCACCTTTTCGGGGATAATGTCAACGGCAGTGACATCGTTGTGCTGAGAAAGCAGCACTGCAAGGGAAAGCCCCACATAGCCTGTGCCTGCCACAGCTATCTTCATGCGCCTGACGTCGGAAACCTTCTTCTCATCATCGGTGAAAAGCTCTCTGTAATCGAAATCAAGCACCTCCGAAAGTGCCAGCAGCTGGTCCACAGATGGAGTGTATTCTCCTGCTTCGAGCCTTGTGAACATGGTCCTGTTGATGCCTGTCTTCCCGGACAGTGCAGTCTGGGAAAGTCCCATGGCTTTTCTCTTGTTTACCACGGTCTCAGCCAGTTTTTCCAAAGAAATATGTTTCATTTGAAACGCCTCCTGAAATGTTGTCAAAAATGACAATTGTATTCTCATATCTGATACGATCATTATATCAAAAGTCAATGGCAATGTCAATAGAGCTGATGTAAATAATATCGTGATAAGTCAAAACAATTATCGTATAAGCACAGTTTTTGACACTGTCAATGACATTGCATGGCAAAAAAGCCGCAGAAGATAGATCTTCTGCGGCGCTGTGCTTGTATCCCTTATCAGAGCATCTCTTCCAAGCGTTCGATAAACGCGATCGGTGAGAGATTATTAATGTAGTTATATTCCTTTTTCTCCCTGACGAATTGCTCATCAATACTCTCCAGATCAGCTTGAGATGTAAAAAACCTGATCCTGTCCTCACTATAAAAGGGCTCGTTGAGAACTTCCGCATTATTTGTTATAAGTGCTTTCCCGTAGGCGATGGCTTCGCAGCATCTCAGCGTACTTCCCCTTGATCCGCCCTGAAGTATCTCAAGCAGCGCATTGGCAGAGCAAACGTGCTTCAAATTCTCAATATATGGCATTTCGTGCTCCAGATAATGTATATTGCTGCGCTCTATCCTGTCAGCAGGCTCTACTGCGGTAATATAAAAGTCACATTTCAATCCTTTTGATGTTAAAGTGTCATACGCCTGCACTATCTCGCTCAGCCTGTCTTTAGCCCGAACAAGAAAATACACATCACACGGCTGTATCTCAGAACCAGTATTTATCGGATAATATGAGAAGACATCGTGTTGATATATCATATCATACTTCTGCGCATCTCCTAAATCATATGTAAACATAAGATCGCTGAATTTGCGGTATTCTTCCAGCTCCCGATCATTAAAAGTATATTTCACCAGATCCCAGAATGTTATAACTATTTTACAGCCGGGATACTTCTTTTTTAGATAGCCGAGATAACCGGTACCGTATCTTACTGCCTCTCTGCCCCAGAAAATAAAACATATCGGCTTATTATCGGAAAAGTCATTTCTGAAAAAAGATGAAAACCACAGCTTTTTAAAGGGCAGTCTCAGTATCCGGTTGATCTTTTTCGAGTGATGTGCCCTGTATAAATATTTTGTTAATCCTGAATACTTATCCAGATCCGACCACTTTACCCTTACAAAAGGAAAACCGACGATATCATTATATGTAACATGATAATAATCCGTATCCAGCGCAAAAAGCACATAATTATATTTTGTTTCCATTTTTCATCCTCAAATCAATTTATAATTACACCCTTATATTGAATTGAGAAACTCCTTCAGATCAAAGGGGAGTCTGCTCAGATCGGTATCATCAACGACTCCTCCACCCTCGGCTGCGGGCGTAGCTTCGGGATAGACCACTGCGTTCTCTTTGCCCTTGTATTCTTCATCACAGGTAAAGAACAGCTTCTTCCCGTCTATCCTGCTGAAGTCCTCAAAAAATCGCTTCTCAAAGCAGTTCTGGTCGTTGAACTTATATATGATGTTTTTGCGGTCAATACGCTTTTTCCGCCTGTCCCACTTCTGCTTTGCCTCTTCAAAGGTAGAGTAGTGCAGGAAGAATATATCCACATCATCGAGCCTTCCGAAAACCATTTCCGACAAAGGCTTATCATACTTTCCGCGCTCATGCCTTGCCTTGACTACACTGTATAAATGGAACTCCTCACAGCTTATCTGAACAAGCTCTGAGTTCAGATAGCGGTCAAGGTCGCTGATAAATTTTATATAATCCTCCGCTCCCATCCACAGACCGATGGTGGGAGTCCTGTACTGAAGTCCGTACTGATCGTACACACAGCCGCCCCAGCAATTGTTGCTGATTATGGTGAAATCGGTATTGTGCAGTCCGATCCTCCGAAACCTCGCAACCACCGCCTTTAGTCTTCTCTTTATCTGAGCCTTTGTCAACATGATACACCTCACCTGCCATTATGACTCATAACAAACAGTATGTCCGAGTCCCATACACTTGCTCCGAGAGTTGCTACGTCTTCAAACTTCACTCCGTTCTTCCAGAGCACATAGGGGAAAGACAGCTGATCCCGCCTGCAATGCCTGATGAACTCGCTCCACCAGTCATTCATAAGTTTTTTGCACATTTCGTTCCCGTGATCCCGTGCGATGACGTTACAGGTGGTCATGCCGTATTTTTCAGGCATTCCCTTCGCCTTCAGGTACCTTACCTGACGGTCAACTTCCTTCTGAGGCACCTTTTTCACCACCATGTTGTTGAAGAGCGCCTCTTCGTAAACACAGTTATTGTATTTATGCCAGAACATCGCCACTCCCGATCTGTCGGATATCCTGTTGATAAGCTCTGTAAAATCGGTCACAGGCAGTATGTTTCCGTCAATATAAACAGAGTACCTGTAATCGGGGAAAACGAGATGAGGATGCATCTTGAACCACCTGTTCTTCTCAACATCTCCCATACTCCGTATCCTATCGGGATATCCCGATATATCCGGCTTCTTCCAGACCGAGTTTTCGGGTGCCTCCATGTCTGTGATAATATAGTAGTCCACATTGTCAGGCACGCAAAGCGGCTCGTTGATGTGGTCGTATTTTCCGAAAATACAAGTATAAACAGCTATTCTGTGATCGGAATAATAATCAGGGGCGGCGACGGGAGCTTTCCTGACAGGGATATCCACCATACTGAGCAGCTTTTTCCTGTTTTTACGTTCACCGATTATGTCAAACGCATTTTCAAAGCCCTGTTTAAGCCCGTTTTTAAAAAGATTTCTGGCTTTTTCCACACGCTCTCCCCGTCTGTACTCACTGCTTCCCTCCAGAGTGTGGAGCATAGCTGCAAGTCTCTTTTTTTCTTCCATCAGCCGATCATAGAGCTTATGATCTACGCTGTCAGTATACATATCCGATCACCCGATCCTTTTTATTATAGCCATTTTCATGGATAGATCCAATATTAATCATAGCATATAATGCTGTTATTGTCAATGTAAAAAAGCTCCCTGAACCGAACCAGAGAGCTCTTGATTTTTGTATTTATGATCGCTTTCATTTCCGAAGCGGTCTCCGCTGAAAGACCGGCGGTAAATACCGCAAGCACTATCACACAGCGACAAGGATACTGTGTCCCTGTTTGGTATCACATATCTCGTTATAACCCGTTCGTGTATTAGCCTCTATCTCAGCTCTTGCCTTTACTACGGAGCCGCAGTTTATGTGACAGCCTTTATGTATCGTACTGTTGTGGTTAAGGATCACGCCTGCCGAGATGATACACCCTGTCTCCACCACTACCTCTGTATGGATAACAGCCATAGGCTCTATAAACGAACCCATACCTATTTTTGCGGAAGGCGAGACATATGCTTTCTCATGAATAAGACTTGGTATACTGTATCCCTGATCACAAAGCTCATTGATGAGCTTCAGCCTGAGATCGGAATTACCGATAGCTACTACCGCAGAATCGTATTCTTTGCTCAGTTTTCCTGAATCTCCCAGCTTTCCCACTGCGATCGGATTACTATCGTCAAGAAAATCGATATGATCAAACCGGTGCATTGACTCAGCAATTTCCTTTGCGACCATTCCGTATTGCCCTGCGCCTAAGATAAGCAAGTTTTTCATACATATACCCCCTTATAAAGAAATGAGTTTATAAACGACCGAAAAAACGGTCATAAGATTCTTTTTCAGTTACGAATGCTGTGTTTATTATCCTGATCACTCATATCCGACCGCTTCCGCGGCCAACGCAATGCAGAATGGTACTATATCAGCCGCGCCGAACACATCCTGCTTATTCCGTATATTTCTCAAAAACTCCGTCTGAAAGCGCGATGTCCTCAGACTTCACCCTTTTTTTAAGCATATCCCAGTTAGGTCTGCGCTCACCGAGATTATGAGCATCGCTTCCGAATACGAACTCCTTTCCCGAAGCAATGACCTTTTTGGCAAGTCTTTTCTCTTTCCAGCCTGAAAAGGCTTCGTTATTTATCTGCATGACGGAGTTTGAAGACAGTATCTCCTCCAGCTCCGCCTTGCTGTAATACTCAAGGTAACGGTGAACGTGCGCCAGAATTACCTTCAGTTTGTATTCTGCGCCGATATTGTATATCTCCTCCGACATCCACTTTGCATAGGCTCTGTACGGAAGCTCAAGAAGGATCATCCTTGTGCCCTCTATTGCAAGCTTTTCGATATCGGGGAGCTCGGAAATGCCATGCTCGATAGACACCTCAGCACCCAGTCGGATATCGCTTACCGCAGCCTTGTCCCTTATTTTATCAAAGGCTGCCTGCCGCTTTTTCATGAAATCAGCCACTGACTTTTCACGATGGGCATAGAAGTGCGGAGTGGCGGCGATACGCTCTATCCCCTGCTCCTTCATCATCTCTATCATGGCAAGAGAGGTCTCGGCATCCTTTGCTCCGTCATCGATCCCGGGAAGAATATGGCAATGATATTCTATCATTATTTCTTACCTTTCTTCCTGCTTTTGCTGTCGTCCGTATTTTTTTCTTCGGCATTACTTTTCTTGGAATGCTCTGCTTCATCAGAGTCATCATCATTTATCTCGGGCTTTGCACCGTAGTATCCGTAGCCCTTCTTGTAGTAATAGCCGCTCTTATACTTTCCGTAGCCGCTTCTTGCAGCCTTGACATCATTCATAATGAAGCCCAGCATATTCATCTGAGCGAACTCTATCTTCTTGACTGCCGCCTCTATATCCTCGTTTGTGGTCTTGCCGTATCTGAGTACAACAACGATGCCCGAGATGTTCTTTGAGAGCTCCATAGCGTCTGTAACAAGGTTTACAGGAGGAGTGTCAATTATTACCATTGAGTACTTCTGGCTGAGATTTTCAAGGATATCTCCCATATTATCGGAGGCAAGCAGCTCAGAGGGATTGGGAGGTATGGGACCTGCTGTGAGGACGTCAAGGTTCTCCATTACGTTTGTCTGGATACAATCCTCAAGCTTGCTCATCTTACTGATAGCTGATGAGAGACCCTTTTTATTCTTCAGCCCGAATATCTTGTGCTGTACCGATTTACGCATATCCGCATCAATGAGAAGCACCTTGTTGCCGCCCTGCGCAAGAGCGATAGCTATATTTGCAGAGGTGGTAGACTTTCCCTCACCCGGATTTGCAGATGATACCGCAAATATCTTTTTATCCACGGTGGAAAGTGCAAAGGTCACATTTGTACGGATGGACTTGTAGCTCTCTATGATGTTGAACGGAACGTCCTTATCGGTGAGCTTTGTATAATCTCCCTCGTCCTTGTTCTTCTTTTTCCTGTCATTGCCGAACTGGAGTATCTCGCCGATGATCGGCTTTTTGAAGTTTTCTCCCAGTGTATCGGTATCCTTGACTGTATTGTCGAAGAAATCTATCACGAAGATTATGAGGACAGTCAGCATAAGGGCTGCAATGGCGCCGAGTGCTGCATTTTTCTTCATGTTGGGTCCTACGGGATTGTTGTAGACCTTTGCTCTGTCGATGGTATTTATGGAGCCTACTCCAACAGCCTTCTCGACGTACTCGGGAGCCACTTCTGTAAGGTCGTTGCAGACCGCTGCTGCCACCTCGGCATTCTTTGTTGTGGAAACTATCTTTACCGCCGAGGTATCGGTCACGGAGCTTATGGACAGGCAGTCGCGCAGTGAGGACGGAGTTATCCTTCCGTCGGCAATGGCGAAATTCTCGCTGAGGGTCTCGTTGTCGAACTGATTTCTCAGGCGCTCTGCAACTGCATTCATTACAGCATCGTCCTTGAGGACTTCCATATATGTATTTACAAGCTGCTTGGAATTGCTGATATTGTTCTGAGCATTTGCGTTCTCGGAAATTCCCGTGTAGCTCTGCACATACATCGAAATATGTGAGGAGTATTCAAGGGGCATTACAAACTTTGAATAGCAAAAGGCTGCCGCACCGCCAATGATTGTTACGATGATGAGCAGCCATAACTTGCTGAGAAGCAATTTGATGATATCCTTTATACTATATGTGTTATTCATTTTGAAAGTATCCTTTCCCATAAGCATTTTATTGAAGCAAGATCTCATATCCACGCATCTTTACGAACAGTATAACTGAGTTTGATTTACGCAAATAGTATAATTGCGTAAAAGTATTATATATTTCCATAAATGATACATTAATAATTATACCAGAAAATAGTCATTTTCGCAAGATTAATCATTAAGAATTGTTATATTTGTACAATTTACACTCTAAACCGGCCATTTCTAAAGCTCAAGATATATACTTTTCATATATGCATATAATCACATTGTATATTGCACTGCCTATTATACAAGTCGTACATATTACGTCGTCCGGACGTCTGACTAACTATATTAAGGTTCCAAATATAATATAAAATATATTACTGTTTTACCATATTTTGCCAGACTATTCTGCTCCGAAAAAGCAAAAAGCAGGAAAGCTGACACGCTTTCCCGCTGTTTTCGTTATATTATTACTGAGTTCATGCCATTTTCACTACAAGAGTCACACAGAAGCAGCCATCCCTGATATCCGCATAGACCTCTCCCCCCATAAGTGACATAAGGCGCTTACAGATGAAGAGTCCGAGGCCGTTTCCCTGCACCTTACCCGCATTGCTTCCGCGGTGGAAGCTCTCGAATATCTGAGGCAGCTCCTTCTCCTCAAGGCTGCATCCCGTATTGGACACGGTTATGAGCTCGCAGCCGTCCATTTTATCGAAGCTGAGACCTATACGCCTGCCGTCGCCGTATTTGATGGCGTTTTCGACAAGATTCTGAAGACACTCCGCAAGTCGGTCGGGGTCACAGGAAAGTATGCAGTCATCGAAACTGTCAATGCTGAACTCTGTTCCCGATACGGACAGCTGTGGAGCATACCTGTCGCTGAGCCGTGTGATTATGCTGCTGAGGAATGCCTCCCCATGAGTGACCTCAAAATCCATGAAGTCCTCACTGGCAGCCTTGGTTATCTCGCTGACAAAATGCTCTATCTCGTCGGCTCGGGAGTTTATGCTCTCCGCAGCACTGCGCCGCTTCTCCTCGTCCTTATAGAGTCCTCTCGCAAGCGCCTTTGCGTTGAGCTTTATTGCCGAAAGCGGCGTCTTTATATCGTGGGACAGGGACAGCAGCAGCAGCTTCTTGTCCCTCTGCATGGACAGCTCCTTCTCGCGGTCGCTCTCTATCTTTTCGCGCAGCAGATTTACTCCCCATGTGAATTTGCCGAATAATCGGCTTTTCTCCTCTGGTATGGGAACTGAAAGATTGCCCCTCGCAAGCTCCTGCGGAACTTTATTGAGCCTTCCGAAAGGCACTACGATATGCCGCCTGATAAATATCAGCAGCAGGATAACCAGCAGGAACAGTGCTCCCATAACAAGATCAACAGCTAAAATAGTCCTGTTTTTGTCGCTTACAGTGTACTCCACACGGTAGGGGGTCCCCCCTGCCTCGATAATAAGGTAATGCTCATCACTGCGGTACAGCTGCTCTCCCGAATAAACTCCTGTCAAATGCGGAAATCCTGAGATATCCGTGCTTCCCGTCTCCTCTATCCGGTCGGCAAGTCTCTTTGCCTCCACCCGATATATGCCGCTGTCGTTCACAGAACACAGCAGGTAAATGTTCAGTCCTGCGATCATAGCTATAAACAGCAATATTACCGCTGCCGCAAGCTTTCTGAATGTACTCATACGAACTTATACCCCACGCCCCAGACAGTCAGCAGCCGCTTTGCGTTCTTGGGATCGTCGCCCAGCTTCTGACGCAGTCGGTTTATATGCACATGGAGGGTCTGGAGCTCTGAATCGCTGTCGCTTCCCCACACAGAGCTGAAAAGATACTCCTTTTTCAGCGCCTTGCCCTGATTTTCCATAAGAAGTGCCAGCAGGTCGAACTCCTTTGCGGGAAACTCTGTATCCACACCGTCCACTGTGGCAGTGCGGTCGGCAAGATTAAGAGTAACTCCGTCCGCAGACAGTATCTCATGCCGGTAGCGGCGCTTGAAAATGCCCTTTATCTTGGCGATAAGTATGTCTATGTCATAGGGCTTTTCGATATAATCGTCAGCTCCCAGATCCAGTCCGTTAAGCTTGTCCTCCTTGTCCGTCCTCGCACTGACTATGAGTATGGGAGTGTCAGCATTTTCGCGGAGCTTTGAGCATACCGCAAACCCGTTTACGTCAGGGAGATTAATGTCCAGAACCACAAGTTTTGCGCCGTATTTCTCAAATAGCTCCAGCGCTCTCCCGCCGCTCTCCACTGCCGTGACCGTGTAGCCCTCGTCGCGCAGGAAGTCCGTCAGCAGGTCGGCAAGCTCCTTGTCGTCCTCAACTATAAGAATATCAGTCATAATATCACCACCTGTTCTAATTTTACCATACAGTTGCGAAAATAGCAAGTGGCGCGGTGTCAGGCTCCCTATAAGCCGACACCGCGCTATATCATGGATAAGATCCCTATATCACCAGCCCTGCTCCATCAGCCAGTTGTTAAGCTCTCTTTCACGGCTGCGGAGCTCTGCGTCATTTCCGCCGAAGCGTCCCTGTTCCTTTTCGCCGACGATGCCCCCGTCCATGATGTACAGCACCCTGCTGCACTTTGCGGCAACCTTGGGGTCATGAGTGACGCACATAATCGTCGTGCCGTCATTGTTAAGGGAGATGAGCTCCTTCATTACCTCGTCGGAGCTTGAACGGTTGAGCGCTCCCGTAGGCTCGTCCGCAAATATCATCTTAGGCGAGTTTATCATGCTTCTGGCAATGCAGGCTCTCTGGAGCTGTCCGCCCGAGACCTCATTGATGTCATTGCCGCCGACGTCGTCGATACCCAGTCTCCTCATGAGAGCTCTGCCGCGCTCCTCGGTTGCCTTGCGGCTCTCTGTATTCTTCTTTGACTTCACCGCCGGAAGAATGATGTTATCCAGCACGGAAAGGTTCTTCATCATATACATCTGCTGGAAGATAAAGCCCATTTCATCAAGTCTGAGCTGTGAAAGCGCCTTGTCTGATAGCTTTGCGGTTTCCTTGCCGTTGAAGATGACCTCGCCGGCGGTCACTCTGTCCATTCCCGAAACGCAGTAGAGCAGAGTGCTCTTGCCCGAGCCGGAGGGTCCCATTATTGCCACCATTTCCCCCTCCTTGATCTCAAGGTCTATGTTTTTCAGAACGTTGTTCTGCCTTTTGTTTACTATGTAGGTCTTGCAAAGTCCCTTTGTCTGTAAAACTGTACTCATTTTATAACCTTCCTCCTTAAATCCTGTGTCGGGATACCTCCCGGGTCAGTTCAGTATCCTGCTTCGCCCTCGGACATCCTTATTCTATGGAAGCCGTATCGCTTGCCTTTATGGTCTTCATATAAAGCGCAGTCAGCGCTGAGCCGATAACTGTCACGCCTATCAGTATCGCCGGACAGATAAGGAATATCTCCAGCGGGTCAAAGGCGCACTTCATTCCCGAAACATCGCCTATCATCGAGCATACCCAGTTCATGAGCAGATCGCTCAGCGGCATCATCACCGCTGTCGAAACTATGCAGGCAAGCACTGCCGTTATGACAAATCTCAGAACGTGCTGTAATATAAGGCTGCCATTTGATACTCCCACTGCCTTCATGAGAGCTATCTCGCTCTTTTCCTTTGATATGAAGCTTCGCTCCATGAGAATAACTATCAGCGAAGTCACGACCACCGTGAGTATCATCATCAGCTTCTTGATGGCGCTGAGAGTGTCGGACATTCCTGTTGCTGAATTTATCATTTCCGAGGGAGTATATACCTTGTCGCTGTCAATGATCTCTTTCAGCTTTTCTATATTTCGTTCAACAGTCTCCTTGTCGGGATCTCCGTCAAAATCTATCTGTAATCCCATTGTTGAGTTGACCCGTGTCGGAGCAAATTCAAAATCAGGGTGCAGCAGCGCGCAGTATCCGTTATACTCAAAGGTCGAATACCTGCCGGTAATAAGAAACTCATATTCCTTGTCGCATATGACTGTCCTTACTCTGTCACCTATGCCTGCACCAATGCTATCCATAGCCTTTCCTGTCATTACTATCTCATCGGTCTTCTGAGGAGCACTTCCCTCGATCATACGCTGGCGGTAATCATCTCTGCCCTTTATTATCCAGTAGCCTACATTCGCCTTTTTATCCTTATATGCGGTTTCGCACCTTGCCCCTATAGCA
This sequence comes from Ruminococcus sp., assembly GCA_017519145.1. GTDB lineage: Bacteria > Bacillota > Clostridia > Oscillospirales > Ruminococcaceae > Ruminococcus. Next base: position 112,769 of record JAFWTA010000023.1, on the reverse strand, counting down.
GTTGAACATTTTCCGGGGATGCCGTTTTCCTCCAGCATCTTCTCACTATCGTCAAGGAGTTCACGGTATGTCATGGGATCCTCATACAACTCCTTGAAGTACTCAACATCAGCAATTATTGCATCGCATTCAGGCACAGTGAATACCCATAATATTTTCTCGCTCCTGAGCGTCAGGGCAAAGTTCGACATCAGCATCATCAAAAGCATACAGAGCGTGAATATCAGCGTTATTATGCTGAATCGCTTTGGTGCGCTGAGTACGTCATTCAGCGCCATAAATTCTGTTGACGGCAGCTTTGAGCGTCCGAGGTGCAAGATGCTCTTTCTGCGGAAGCGCTCACCTGTCTGACCGCTGCGTACTGCATCTATGGGAGAAAGCTTCTTTACTCTGCGTGTGCAGAAATAGCAGAACAGCAATATAACCGCAACTACGAGCACGGAGCTGAAAATTCCCATAAACCTGCTGTTATTATCGTCAAGGACTGCATTTTCGGATACAGTCTTCATCATTGCATCCGTAAGAGGCAGCGAGCATATAAATCCAATAGCTGCGCCTACGACCGAAATAGCCAGATACTTGACGATGTACATACCTCGTATGCTCCTGTTGTCAATACCCACAGCCTTCATCACTCCTATCTCGCGGAACTCCTCCGAGATGGTGAAGCCGATGGTAAATCGCAGTACCACAAATCCCGTAAACATCAGTATCACACTTATTGCCATAAGCAGATATGCCGCAAGAATATCAAAAAGGTAATTATCCTTCATCTCTTCCCTTGTACTAAGAGATACCGACTCACTGTCTTTGATGAGTTCCCGTACCGCATCGACATCCTCGGTATTGACATAAACGGTCATTGAGAGCAATCCGTTAAAATCAGTATTCTCATCCTGATCCAGATAATTGTAATCCTCGCTGTCTATGATGAGAAATGGATTTGCAAAAGATTCATGGCTCAGAAGCGCCCCCTTGAATCTTCCGCTGTATCTGAGAGGGAGCGTCTTTCCATCAATATTGACATCAAAAACATCTCCCTCTTTGATATCAAGATTGAAAAGGAATGGCGAATTGGCATAAAAGCAGCCTTTTTCCACATCAGTGATGACATTATTGTCTTCGTCAAAGTACTTTGTGCCCATATTATCATCGGAGATAAAAAATGCAGGATTGATAAAGTTATCAAGCTTTACGCCGTCTCTGCTGAAGTTCTTCGATCCCGTCACCATTATGTAGTTCTCTGTCCTGACCTCACTGACGCCGGGAAGCTCTCTTATCCTGTCGGCCAGATCGCTTTCCGCAGGCATACTCAGAGCAATATCCGTTACGTCGGAAATGTCAAAAAAGTGGTCTATACCGCCTGTTACGGCTATGATGTTGTTGATACTTGCCGCTGCGAACATCGAGCATATGATGACAAACAGCAGCAGTATGATGTTCATGGTCCTTTTGCGTTTAAGGTCCTTTTTCAATATTCTCCAGAACATTATCCCTACCTCATTTCCTGTGTTGTTTTCTCTATGCTCTGATTATATCACGGAAATTCTTAACAAGTCTTTAACTTTTCTTAACTCCGTAAAAAAAGTAAAAAGGCAGAGTGACTTCCCTGCCTTTTTATACATATTATATGGAGCCGAATGCTCCGCGGTCACAGTGACCTGCCCAGACGGTATGCCTTTTCGGGATACTCCCCCGACTTTGTCATTGAGGGAGTTCCGCAGCCGTAACCCAGTACCATGCCCATATCCTCAAAGTTGATGTAGCGGACAAGGGTCTTATAGTGTGCCGTAAGGGCATCAAAGGTCCAGTCATCAGAATTCCATGCAACTGTAAGCAGTGCAGACTTCAAGTGCCTGCGGTTGAGGCTGCTGTTGTATGCGCAGAAGCGGTCAACTACGGTTTTCAGCTGTGCCGACATACCGTAGTAGTACAGCGGCGTGGCAAATACCACCATATCGCAGGAAAGAAGCTTCCTGCGGATAAGCTCGTTGTCGTCCCGCTGAACACAGTTCCCCTCATAGCCGCAGGCTACACAGCCTGTGCAGGGAGCTACATTCATCCGACAGACGTCTATCACCTCCACCGAATTGCCGCTCTCCTCGGCGCCCTTTCTGAACTGCTCCGCCAGTATGCTCGTGGAGCCACGGGGATTGGGACTTGCCATAAGTACAACTATTTTCATACTGCACCTCTTTCCGATACTCAGCTGAGACCGTTTATCCAGCTCTGTATCTCGTCCTCGGTAACGCTTCCGCTGAGTCTTTCACCGTCAAGCCAGTTCCCGCTGCCTGCCTGTGCTGCAAGATCGCTTCCGCTTCTGCCTATGGGACTGCTTCCCGAGGTGCAGAAGGGCACAACTGTCTTGCCGTCAAAACTGTGGGACTCAACAAATGTACTCATGATACGGGGAGCCTCTCCCCACCAGATGGGATAGCCGATATACACCGTAGAATAGCTGTCAAGGCTGACGGTGTCGCCTGCAATGGCAGGACGGGCATCGGGATCGTTCATCTCCTTTGTGGAACGACTGCTCTTGTCGTTCCAGTCAAGGTCTGCATCTGTATACGGCTCGGCAGGAACAATCTCATAGAGGTCACCGTCAGTGACAGAGGCTATGCGCTCCGCAACGCCCTTGGTGGTGCCTGTTGCAGAAAAATACACAACAACGGTATCCTTGCCCATGCTGCCTGCAGCTTCCGTCACTTCGGGCTCTGTCTCCTCATTCACGGGAGCAGTCTTGTCCTCGGCGCCGCTCTGAGCCGCCTCAGTGGTCTGCTCCTGCTGTGCCTCGGTCTGAGCCGCTGTGGACTGAGGAGCGCTGCTGCCTTTTTCAGAATCGCCGCAGGCTGTGAGTCCAAGTACACACACTGCTGCTATTATGGGTATAAAAACTCTTTTCATTTTATCACCTGCTATTACTTCAGCTTGCCGTAGTCCTCGTCGGACACAGCCTCGCACCACTCCGTGCTTGCCTCCTCGCCTGCTATCTCAAGCGCCAGATGTGAGAACCAGCTGTCGGGGGCAGCACCGTGCCAGTGCTTTACGTTTGCGGGGATGTTGATGACTGTTCCCGGAGTGAGCTCCACAGCCTCCTTGCCCCATTCCTGATAATATCCTCTGCCGCCTACGCAGATGAGCATCTGACCGCCGCCGTTCTTTGCGTGGTGGATATGCCAGTTATTGCGGCAGGCAGGCTCGAATGTGACATTGTAAACAGGCACCTGCTCCGTGGAAACGGGAGCGAGATAGCTCTGTCCAACAAAGAACTGTCCGTAGGGATTTTCCTCGCCTATAGGGAAGAATATGGTGTTCCGGTATCTGTCCTTGTCGGTAAGCTCGGGAGAAGTCTCGTTCCAGACATCCTTTGCAAGCCTGAAAACTGCCCAGCCCTTTGGCCAGCCAACATACATGGTGGCATGGGTGATGATGGCTGCTATCTCCTCTTTAGTGACTCCGTGAGCCTTTGCGTTCTGAAGATGATAGCTGAGGGAGCTGTCTGTGATACCCGATGCCATCAGCGATACCACGGTAATGATACACCTTGTTTTTACGTCGATGGACTGCTCGTTCCACACCTCACCGAAAAGCACATCGTCGTTGAGATGTGCGAATGTGGGGGCGAACTCTCCAAGCTGGTCTCTGCCTGCTGTCTGTACTATTTTTTCACTCATGATTTATCTCTCCTGTCAGGTAATTATTCACTTTTAATATCAAGGCTGTCGTACCATGCCTTTGCGTCGTCCTTCTTGGCACTTGCGGCAAAGCGTTTTCCCGCAAGCTGCTCACCGATGGGCACCAGTGCGGCGATATTGCACTCGCTGGTTGAGATGCCGCTGCTTCCCGATGTACAGAACGGTATAACCGTCTTGTCCGAGAAGTCATAGCTCTCGAGGAAGGTGTCGATGATACGGGGCTCCTGTCCCCACCATATGGGATAGCCGAGGAACACCGTGTCATAGCTGTCAAGGGAAGCTATGGGCTGTGCTATCTCAGGACGTACCGTCTTGTCGTTCTGTTCCTGATTTGCGCGGCAGGTGGAGTTGTTGTACTCTATGTCCTCATCGGTATAGGGCACAGCCGCCTCGATGACATAGCTGTCCGCACCTGTGATATCTATGAGGTATTCCGCTATCTTTTCGGTATTGCCCGTTCTCGAGAAGTACACAACTATGGTACTGTTATCGGGCTCGGGGGCACTGTTTTTCTTCACCTCGCCCTTCATGAGACACAGGTCGAATACGTCCCATACCTCATCACCGTTAAGGTCATAGGGCTTGTCGGTCAGATCCTCCGTTTCCTTTCCGAGGAGGAAGTCCTGAAGAGCGCGAACATCCTCGGCAGTGTATCTTACTGCGGCTGTGGCTGCCGAAGCAGCGTCAGTCTCCGCAGCTGTTCCTGCTCCTGTCGGACTCAGAGCCGATGCGGTCAGCATAAGAAGTCCCGAAGCTATTACTGATATGAGCTTTTTCATACTATTCTCCTTTCGGAGCGGCTGCTCAGAACTTTCCGCCGAATACGGGGAAGAAGCTGTGCTCGCCGTAGTTTTCGATATGCTTTATGTTTTTGAGGGCTTCCATGTCTGTGTCGGAGATGATGAAGTCCAGCTCCGCGTTTGTCTTCATATGCTCGGGATCAGCTGTCTTTGGAAGAACTATCATTCCCAGCTGTATGTCAAATCTTATGCAGAGCTGCGGCACGGAAACTCCGTACTTTTCTGCCATTTCGGCGATAACGGGATTTTTCATCGCCTCACCGTGTGCCACGGGAGAATAAGCCTCCATTACTATGCCCTTTGCCGTGCAGTAGTCAATAAGCTCTATGGGAGAGTTTGAGATATGGCAGAGCACCTGATTCACCATGGGCTTTATCTCCGCTGTCTCCCAGAGACTTTCGATATCGCCCTGAAGAAAGTTTGAAACGCCTATTGCGCGGAGCTTTCCTGCCTTGTATGCGTCCTCAAGAGCTCTCCACGCCTGACGGTTGCCCTCGACAAAGCGGTCGTCGGACTGATTGACCAGCTTCCAAGGCTGAGGCGAGTGTATTATCATCATGTCAAGATAGTCCAGCCCCGTCTTGCGGAGAGTCTCGTCAATGCCCTCGGCTGCAGACTTGTAGTCCTTGTGCTCGGCAGCTACCTTTGAGGTAACAAATATGTCCTTACGAGGGATACCGCTTGTGCGGACGCCTTCTCCCACGCCGCGCTCATTGCCGTAAGCCTGTGCTGTGTCGATATGGCGGTAGCCCAGTGAAAGTGCAGCCTTTACAGCTTCTGCTGCTGCACTGTCGTCAATGAGCCATGTTCCCAGTGCAAGCTGAGGAATTTCAACGCCGTTTGCTAAAGTGAGTTTTTCATTGAACATAGTTATTACCTCCGTTTTAATTTATATTTTCTGGCTCCCTGTGGACCAGACGTGCTTTTCGTTCTTGTTTGCAGGCTTGTTCTGCGCCATTACTCCTGCAAGTGCGTGAGGAACATAGGGCTCCTCCAGATAAGCGAGCTCCTCCTCAGTGAGCTCCAGCTCAACAGCCTTTGCCGCGCCCTCGATATGGTGGAGCTTGGTGGCTCCCACAATAGGGGCTGTGACCTTGGTGAGCAGCCATGCAAGAGACACCTCTGTCATGGACACGCCGTACTTTTCCGCAAGCTCCGCAACGCGCCTGATGATGACTTCGTCCTGCTCCTTAGTGGCGTCATATTTGAATTTAGCGTAGCTGTCCTCCTCGGCACGCTTGGAAGTCTCGCCGGGAAGCCTTGCAAGTCTGCCGCTGGCAAGTGCGCTGTATGGAGTCATGGCAATGTTGTCCTCTGCACAGAGCATTGCCATTTCCCGCTCCTCCTCGCGGAAGATGAGATTATAGTGTCCCTGAACGCTTACGAACTTCGCAAAGCCCTCCTTCTCCGCAAGGGCATTCGCCTTTGCAAGCTGCCATGCATAGCAGTTGGAAATGCCGATATAACGCGCCTTTCCTGCCTTGACTATCCTGTTGAGGCCGTCAAGGATATCATAAACAGGGGTATTCCAGTCCCACATATGATAGATGTAAAGATCAACGTAGTCCATGCCGAGATTTTCAAGGCTCTTGTTTATCATGCGCTCGATGTGCTGCTGACCTGTTATGCCTGCCTCGATATCGGCAGGTGTTCTCGGCAGGAATTTCGTAGCCACAACTACTTCATCGCGCTTTGCAAAGTCACGCAGAGCCCTGCCTACAAACTGCTCGCTGGTGCCCGACTGATAGCCTATTGCAGTGTCGTAGAAATTGACGCCGAGGTCCAGACTGCGTTTTATTATCTCGCGGGAGTGCTCCTCGTCAAGTGTCCATGAATGCTGTCCGTTCTGTGAGTCTCCGAAGCCCATACAGCCCATGCATATACGGGATACGTTAAGGTCGGAATAGCCAAGTTTTGTGTATTTCATCGTGTACCTCCCAACAGCTGCATTACGCAGGAATATATTATTTCATAAATGCTGTGCATTTTAAAATCCATTTTTGCTTCACGCATGGCGGAAAGCTGCTTTTCCGTGGCAAAAGCGTACGGATAGACTCCGAAAAGGAAGGGAAAGAATACAAATATGAAGCTCTCTCTGTCCGTATTCGGGAAAAACTTCCGCAGACAGGCTCTTACCGCATCCAGTGACGCTCCGTATGCAACCTTGAAATCAGTTAGCCTTTCAGCGCGGGAGTTTTCCTCCATATCGTAGTGATTCATAGCAAGGAGCTTCAGAAGCTGCTGCCGCTTCTCAAGAGACTTCGCCAGTGTGTCCGCAAAGTCCTCCGCAGTCATGCCTTCCTTTTCCTCCGCCAGAGCCGACAGCTCCTGCGCCCACAGTTCATACTCTCTCTGCATCAGAGCTAAGAATATCTCCTCTTTTGTCTGGAAGTAGTTGTATATGGAAGTCCTCGTAAAGGACGTAACTGCCCCTATCTCCTTGATCGTTATCTCCTTGAAGCTCATGGTCTCATAGAGCTTTTCGCAGGCGTTTATTATCTCCTCACGGCGTGATGCCGTAAGCTCGGGTGATCCCTTCGGCATTTCAATGCCCCCCTTTTGTATCATTCTGACACTGTGTCATTAATGATATTATAGCGCCATTCTGACACTGTGTCAATATATTTCCCTCAAGTTTCGCTTTTTCGGCAAAACGCACTGTAAACTCCCCTACCATTAGTCAGAACTGCACAAAAAAGCAGTGCTGCGATCAGCAGCACTGCTTATCCATACTATTTATTTTTCGCTACAAGGTCTGTCTGAATACCGAGTAATAAAACTGTTTTCTTTATTATGCTGCAATTAAAGTGAAGTTGTCGGGCACACTTGAGAGATATGCTCTTGTGTCCTCAACTCTAAGTCCTCTTGCAAATGAAAGCTTAGGCATGATCCTGAATGTACCATCTGCATTCTGAACAAATGCCCAGTGCTGAGCGTAGCTTGCTCCCTCGGGATCGCCGCAGAGATTTGTATCTGTGCAGATACGGATGCGTGTACCCTCATCATTTACCGACCATAAAACATCAAGGAATCTGATGGCATTGCCTGTGCTGGTCTCTGCCCAGTAGTAGCCGTTGCCCTTGTCTGTCAGCTTCCACATACAGGGTGTAGTTGACTTGGTCACGTTGTAATTGCTGTCGTTCCAGCTGAGGTACTTGTTATCCGATGTCTTGATGTAGTAATATCCGTCTGTGATAGCAGGTGTCTGTACTATCTGACCGATATCCCATGTCTGAGGTCTTGAACCGCTGATACTCTGAAGCACCAGCTTCTTGCTGCTTTCATTCCATGCGATGCAGCGTCCGGGATCAGCCTTGGATACCAGTGTGTAGAAGCCGCTTGCGTTCTTTCTGAGCTGCCAGAGCTGATTGTTGTTAAGTGTTGAGCTCTCGCCTGTCAGTGTAAGGTTGCTGCCTGAAGCAGTGAAGAAACGGTTTGTGCCTGATACAGCAGATGAGATAGTGTACAGACCGCTGCCGTATTCATTGATAGTCCATGCCTGTCTGTCGTTGCCATTATCCTTTGAGAACCACTGGATATCAGCCGCAGAGTTGTTGTCCTTTAATGTAAGAGCACCTCTCTTTTCGAGGTTCTTGATATAGTAAACTCCGTTCTTTGCGTTTACTCTTGTGAGCTCCCACTTGTTGTTGCTGTTTGTGGAGCTGAACTCAACGCCGCTGTTTCCGTTGTCACGGAGAGCATAACCGTCAAGTGTGCTGAGAGTGCTCTTTATCTGGTACTTGCCGTCTGCATCTCTTTCGATATTGAATGAGAAGTTCTTGGTAGGTGTAGGATCTGCACCCCATGCATATCTGTAAAGAGCTGCGGAGCGGATCCGAGGATTTGAACTTGTCTCTGCTCTCATGAGCTGACCCTTGTCCTTGGAAGGAATGAGTCGGCAGGTTCCTCTTACGTCTGATGTGTAGTCGTATACGAGATCCCAGCTTGTATTTGCGGAGAAGAGATCGGCATTAGCTGCTGTTTTAAGTGCTGATGCACCGAAATCATCGTTCTCATCGCCTGCATAAAGATACTTGTTGGTGGCTGTATTCTTGAATGTGTATGTTCCGAGCTTTACGTCTGAGCAGATGAACTGCCAGATAGCAGGAGTCATACCCTTCTTCTTGTTGCCGTCAAGGGTGTCGATGACCTCACCGCTCAACAGTGCCTCATAGTAGTCGCCGATAAAGTCGGGATATCTTCCTGCCTCGTACTTCCACTTGAGACCGTTATAATTGTTGGTCAGATAGGTAACTCCGTTCTCAACAGTCTTTGTGAGAGCAGCGAAATTTGTAACGCCGTTTATCTGGTAGTCATGGCACATGGGGAAACGATCATCGCCTACAATATCACGGGCTGTTCTGTCGATCTGGTGGATCCACTCATGTGTCATCCAGCCGCAGGTCCACTGCTGACTTCTTTCTTCCTCAATTGAAGCACCTCTGTTGAGTCTCTCGATCTCTCCGGCTACATCAATGGGGATGATGTAAGACTCGCCGTAACCTGAACTGATAACATTCTTGCCGGTCACGCTGTATCCCGAAGGCTGCTTTGCGTCAAAGAAAAATACGCAGTCGTACTGCTCAACAGGAATGGGCTTGGAGATACTGTCCTTGATAGTATCGTAGCCATAGCCGCCCTTAGGAACGCTGAGTGGATCGTTAACCCATACTGTAGTGGGATTGATCTCCAGACTGTAATTTGTCATTTCCTCAACGGTCTCCTTGAATCTGTCAACACCATGGTCGATGACTCTGTCTGTGTCAGAACCCTGAGTTAAGATGAAGTGATTGTTTGACGGCATATCATACATTGTAACGTCGCTGCACTTTACGATCAGTACGTCAAGCTTGGCAGGTACCGAAAAGCTTGTTTCGCCCTGGTCATAATAATCTGAGATCGCAAGATCCTGGAGTCTGCCGAGCTCCTCAAGCTCCTTGGCTAACTCGTCCATTGAATAGGACTCTGCATTTGCATTTATCGATGATACTGCGGTGGGCAGTCCTGATAATGCTAAAACAGATGCTGCAACTGCTGCTAAAGATCTTTTTATATTCTTTCGCATTTTCTGATTCTCCTTTTGATAGTAAATTTTACAGGTATAGCGTATTACGCTTTACCTGTAGTGTTATGTTTCTTTCAGACAGACTTGTAAATGGCATTATAACACAAGGCTCCCGTTTTGTAAAGAAAAATCATACTTTTTCCCGTATATAAAAATAATAAGCCGAACAATGCAAAAAAAGGGCATACTGCCGCCCGTCAGCATTATTCAGCAGGAGTATCGATACATATAATATTTATATAGTTATCATTCAGATCTTGAAATATGAAAAAAGGCTAAGGCACGGCAAGAATAGCCGATCGCGCAATGATGTTGCATTTCGTGCAGGTATATAGATCGGTACAAAAAAGCCTTCCACGGTGGTACAGACCGAAGAAGGCTTTCATATTATTATCCTGACGGCAAAAACATCCCCGTTTAATTCTGCGGCAACATCCCAGCCAAGTCTGCCGCAGAGGAGCTTCACCACATATAGTCCCAGTCCGGAGCCCTTTGAGGTACGGGAGTCCATACGGTAAAACGGCTCAAATACCCTGCCGATATCCACAGAAGCGCTGTCTCCAACAGTATTTTCCACCGAAAGCTTTACCTGCTCACCCTCTTGGCACAGAGTTACCGCAACGCGGTCCTCTGCATATTTCTGAGCATTTGACATGAGATTGTTCAGTATCCTTGTGAGACTTCTGCTGTCGGCGCTGATAATTATGCCGTCGACAATATCTATATCCGCGGAGATGTTCCGCTGTGATATCCAGTCATGCTGCTCCAGAACCGTTTCCGTCAGGATATTGCTGAGATTTATCTCCTCATAGTCAGGCACCTCGCCGCCGCTCTCTGTTTTGGTAAGCTCGAAGAACTCGTCTGAGAGCTCCTTGAGATAGCGGTTTTTCTCCATGGCGATACTGAGATATTCCGCATTTTTTCCCGTAAGTCCGCCGCTTTTCTCTATCATTTGCAGATAGCCCAGCGAAGCTGTCAGCGGTGTGCGGAAGTCGTGGGAGATACCTGATATTACTGTGCTCAGCTGCCGCCTGCTCTCCTCGTATTCCATGGCAAGTTTCCGCTGGATATCGGTGTGTTCGTTAACCTTTACCGCCAGCCCAACTATGTCCTTGTCGAAGTCCGACACCTTCAGAGGCTGGCTGTAGCCGCTGTCCTTCAGTTTTTCCAGCTCCTGTGAGAAGCTGCGGATATTACGCTTCAAGGACAGATATTTCCGCAGCAGCACTGCCGAAAGAACAAGGAGGCACACGCAGACTGCTCCAAGTAAAATTTCCATAGCGCGAACCTCCTTTTCTTTATCTGTGTTTTAAACGTGACCGCCGATAGTTGTCCTTACATACCACTTTCTCTTGTGGGACGTATAGGCAAGAGCGTACATTATTGCAAACTCAATGATGAAGCCGATGAGTGCCTTTACCACAAGTCCTCCGCTGAGGTAGCCGTTTGCCGCCAGTGTACATTCCGTTGCAGGGAACCACCCGAATATGGCAACAGCAGTATCAGACATTGAGATAACTGCGCCTTCATTTGAAGCAAGCCCCAGCATTGCGACGATATCCTCCAGAATTACCCTGCAATACGCTAAAATGACGCCTTCTCCTGTCTTTATTGTCATGGATATGCCGATGACAAACATTGTCATTCTCAGAAAAACGATATAAAGCAGCGCAATAGCCATAATAGTCTTCATATTAAGTGAATATATCAGCATTATCAGGCTCAGGGGAATAAAGTAAAGCACCGTAAGAAGCGATGTGTATACTATTATCCTGTACCATATGAGCTTGTGGACGTTTGCGCCGTCCATTATTTCGTAGTGTGCGGTGCGGTTTGTGTAATGCTTTCCTAATAGTGATCCTGCAACCAATGTCATCATGCATGCCATCATTGGAAAGCTGCCGGCTGCCACCTTATAGGTGGGATGAAGGGGATCCGACATGAAGGTTCCTAAGATAAGCGTCAGTGCGCCGCATACAAGCAGTATGTATGTCAGTATGCCTTTTCCTCTTGTTATGCGGTAAAGCTCTGCTTTTATGTAATTACTCATGGCTGCCACCTACCTTTTCAAGATAATAGTCCTCAAGGGACTGTCCCGATTCGTAAAGCTTGGTGATTATGCAGCCGCTGTCGGTAACGGTCTTGGAAATTCGCTCCACCGCGTCAAGCTGCTCATATATCTCGATGTCTCCGCTCTGGAGCACCTTGTAGCTGCCGATGGAAAGCTTATCCTCAAGCACGGCTGCGGTCTTTTCGGTGTTGTTTGTCCTTAGCACTATGTGGCTGCGGCACCTGTTGTGAAGCTCCTCAAGGCTGAGATTTTCCACAAGCTGTCCCTTGTTGATTATGGAGAAGTCCGTGCAGAGCTCAGAAAGCTCGGACAGCAGATGGCTTGATATGAGTATGGTGACGCCCTGATCCTCAGAAAGCTTTTGCAGTATATGTCTTACCTCTACTATGCCCTCGGGGTCAAGACCGTTTACGGGCTCGTCCAGCACCAGCACCTCTGGCTTTGTAAGGAGAGCCATTGCAATGCCCAGTCTCTGCCTCATGCCAAGAGAGAACTTGAGTGCCTTCTTCCTGCCAGTGTCCTTCAGATCCACGATGTCAAGCACCTCGTCTATGCGCTTTTTATCGGGATAGCCCCTTACATAGCGCACATAGTTCAGGTTTTCGTATGCGGTCATGTTGTAGTCCACTATGGGAGCCTCTATCATGAAGCTCATGCGTCTGCGGTTCAGGTCAAGATCATCGCGGCTTCCGTAGAAGCTCAGCTCCCCCGAGGTCTGGAACATAAGTCCCGCAAGTATCTTCATTATAGTGGTCTTGCCTGCACCGTTGGGACCGATGAGTCCCGTAATACTCCCTTTTTTTACATCAAGGCTGAAATCCTTCACCACCTCGGCTTTTTTGAAGCGCTTGGTGATGTTTGTCATAGTTATCACGCTATTTCCCATAGCGCCGCCCCCTTTCGTCTTCGTTGATCCTATTCTAACAGGCAAGTGTAAAGAAAAGGTTAAGCGAATGGTCAAGAATATGTCAAGTTATGAGACGATAGCCCATTCCCCAGACAGTCTCGATATATTCGTTGTCGGGGTCCAACTTTTTAAGCTTCTGACGGATATTGCTCATATGCACCTTAACGGTCTTGTCGTCGCTTATGTATGACTCTCCCCATACGCTCTCAAAAAGGTTCGCCTTTGACCACAGCTTCCGGGGATTTTGCAGCATGAGCTCCAGTATGGAGAACTCCTTGCTCGTCAGGGAAAGGGCGCTTCCGCTGACGCTGGCTGTGCCTGCGGTAATATCAAGGGTAAGGTTCTTGCAGGTAAGCAGGTTCACCTCGTCATGCACGGACTTTGCGTCATATCTGCGCAGCACAGCCTCCACACGAACAAGCAGCTCGTCAAGATCAAAGGGCTTGGTCAGATAGTCGTCCGCGCCCATTCTTATCAGGTCTATCTTGGAGCGCGTATCGCTCTTTGCCGAGACCACGATAACGGGAATATCCGTGAACTCCCGTATCTTTGTCAGCACCATGTCACCGCTTTGGAACGGCAGCATAAGATCAAGTATCAGCAGGGATATGTCCTCCTGCTCGCGCACCATGCGCACCGCGTCCAGACCGTTCAGTGCGGACAGCGTCTCAAAGCCCTGTGAGGACAGATATTCGCAGATAAGGCGGTTTATCTCCCTGTCATCCTCGGCTGTCAGTATCTTTTTCATAGCGTTCCTCCGAATATAGTGTTTGCCGTTAACATTATATCACAGAGCGCATAAAAGGTCAATCGCCGGAAATATCACCGGCAAATAAAAAACATCGTACAATGGATATTGTACGATGTCTGTTTTTTCTATGAGCATTTTACTGACATTTTCTCAGGTACTTCAGCCTGCCTTTTTCAATGCACAGCGTATAATCGCAGCAAAGAGAGATCAGCTCGGGATCGTGGGTCGATACGATAACTACCCTGTTGTCCTTTGCAAGCTCAGCCAGCATTTCCGCGACCGCTGTCATGTGCGCACGGTCAAGACCCGAAGTGGGCTCGTCAAAAAGCAGTATCTCGCTGTTCGCCGCAAGTGCGGACGCGATGGCTACGCGCTGTTTCTGTCCGCCCGACAGAGCCATGGGATGAGTTTCCTCATATCCGCTAAGTCCGAGATCACCTATGATACTGTCGGCTTTTTCCTTATCCTCATCATCCATAGAGAGCATTACCTCTGCCCTTACGCTGTCCGTGAACAGCTGATGGTTCACATCCTGCATTACCATATAACACTTTTTCATAATGCGCTTTCCGGATAATGTATCGCCATCGGCAGTTATCTTCAGTGTACAGTCCTTTTCAAGTCCGCAGATACACCTCAGGAACGTCGTTTTTCCTGCACCGTTCCTGCCGATAAGTCCGATGACCTTTCCGCGGGGAAGTTCAAGCTCGGGTATTGCCAGAGTGTAATCAGCCGAATCGGCTGCATTCAGCTTTTTCTTCTTAAAAAAGTATTTCGGTATATCATAGGTAAAGAACATATCCTTCAGAGTGATACTGTTCTCATATCGCTCGATACTGCCATTTTCCGTTTTATCATCCGCTGAAAAAATACCGTCTCCGAATTCCTTGATATACTTTTCTTCCACAGAGGTAGGACGAAGTCCGTAGGAACAGAGCTCCTGCGCCGTAAGGCTGCCGAACTCCTCCTTGTTCCACTGATGTTCTATCCTGCCGTCTTTCATGAATATGACTCTGTCAACGATATCCTTCACATACCAGAGCCTGTGCTCCGAGATAACTATGGTCTTGCCCTTGGCTTTCCAGCATTTTATGACTTCTTTCAGCTCGCCGATAGCTTTCCAGTCGAGGTTTGAGGAGGGTTCGTCAAGCAGCATTATATCAGGCATCAGTGCAGATACTCCTGCGCAGGCTATCTTCTGCTTTTCCCCGCCCGAGAGCTCAAACAGGCTTTTCCCGAGCAGAGGTTCAAGATCAAGCTCGCTGACAACTTCTTTTTTTCTTCTGACTATCTCCTTGGGAGCAAGTCCTAAATTCTCGTTTCCGAAATTGATCTCGCCGTCCGTATCCACTGAGAAGAACTGGCTTCTGGGATTCTGGAAAACTGTGCCCACAACGCTTGCCAGCTCATAGAGCTCGCTTTCAGGCACGTTCCTGCCGTTTACGCTGATGCTTCCCTCAAGCTCGCCTTTATAGTAGTGTGGGATGAGTCCGTTTATAAGGCGGAGTATAGTGGTCTTGCCGCAGCCCGATGCGCCGCAGAGCAGTACCGCCTCGCCTTCGCCGATATCAAGGGAGAAGTCATGAAGGCCTGCCTCCTGTGAGCCCTTGTAGCAAAAGTTCACATCTTTAATACTTATCATATGTACATCACCCGATATATTTCGACGCAAAGAATGCAGCCGTCAATAATACAAACACCGCCATAGTTATATAGTCCATAGCTGTGAGTCTGAGTTCACAGGCGCTTGTACGCTTTATCGGTGCGCCAAGGCCTCTGGTAACTGCCGCAGCCGACAATTCCTCTCCTATATTCACACAGGAGAACATGACGGGAATAAGACGGTATTCCACCATCTTGCTCACCTTTCCGCCGCCCATGGCAATACCTCTCATACGCATGGCGTCATTTATATATCCGTATTCTTCCTTGATAGTCGGGAAGAACCTCATTACAACAGCCAGCGATATGGAAACACTGTCAGGAACGTGCATTTTCTGCATTGCCGACATAAAGTCGTTTATCTTTGTGGTCCTGATAGCGTAACACGCGGTTATCATTGCAGGCATAAACTGTGCAAATATACTGCAATAGCCTGTTATCAAGGCTGAAATCATGCCGCTTGACTCCGATGACAGAAAAAAGATCTGCAGCAGCACCGCAACAGCATAAAGTACAGCAAAACGAATTGCTGCCGCAAATTTCCCCTCAAGCATCATCAGTATAATAGGAATGACCGTTACCAGTATGCGTATCCCCCATTGCAGCGGATTGGAAGAATTTACCATAACGATAAGCGAAATGGCAAAGATCATGAACAGCTTTGTACGCGGATCAAGTCCGAACTTTCTCATACTATTCCTGCTTTTTCAAAGTGCTTTCTTACCACAGCCTTGCCGATGAATGCTCCCACAACTCCGAAAATAAAACAGCAAAGAAGAATAAGTGCTATGGTCTTGCCGTTAACAGCATTGAAAAGGGTATTGCAGTAATCCTCGGAAAAGCCGCCCTTTATCATATCCTGCTTGTAATCGTCAGCAGTTACAACAAGCGGGATATAGTTTGCACCTACCCAGATGCAGAAAACGCCATGACTGAGAACTGTTGATTTAAAGCTCTTATAGTTGCCCTTCTTAGCTATAAGGTCAGCAATGACGCCTGCTGCGATAATCAGCGGAGCTCCTATCCAGCCCATGCCTGTTACGAACATGATTATCGCGATAAGAACAGACATTATTGTAATCATGCCGAACTTCTCTACCTTAGTGTAAAAGAGCATCATGGGGATGGCACATAATACGGGTATAGCCACTGCATATGATAATATCACATAGGGGTGGATAAATCCAAGCATCATATAAGCAAATTCCACTACGAATACCAGCGCGGTAAAAATACCTATCGTGATAAAGTCCTTTGCTTTGAGTTTGTTTTCTTTCATACTATTTCCTCCATTTATGTTAGTATTGTATAACATTAGAATTATATCATAATGATTTTTGTTTGTCAATTGTTGAATAAGAACAAGCTATTATTTTGCCATATATTTTTTTTATACAATTTGTTGCGGCGGCATAATTGCACCGGCATTATTCTTCCCTATAATTCGTCGGTTCAGACCCCCTATGACTAAAAGCCCGACCTGAACTTTTACGGGTGACCTTACCAATTGATACCGAAAAAACTGCCCACTGTATGTTAAGTATTCAGACGTTATACAGCTCTGAACAGGCATATATTATTAGTTGTATCTAACTAATAAAGCTTTACGGGAATGAACATTGCACTATTTGATTTTCATATCACAGCAGTGCATATATATTAGTAAAAAACAAATTTTTAGTAAACAGCGTATACATACCTTGACAGACAAAAACAAATGTGATATAATAGAGTCGTTCGTGAACAATGCTTACTAAAAAATCAGGAGGTGAGATTGGTGCCGAGAGATAAAAGTGAGAACAATAAGAAGATAGTCGCTGCTGCAAAAAAAGAATTCATGGAACAGGGCTTTGAAAATGCCTCTATGAGAAAGATCGCTGCCGATGCAGGCATAACTGTTGGCGCTCTGTACAGGCATTTTGAAAACAAAGAGGAAATGTTCGCCTCGCTGGTCGAGCCGACTCTCTGTGAGCTGAGAGAGCTTTACGACATTGCCAGCCAAAAGGAATACGAACGCCTCAGAACCATGGCAAATGAACAGGCATGGCTCAATGCCGAAAACAAGACCCGTTGGATCATGAGTTTCATTTATAAGCATTTCGATGTATTCAAGCTGCTGATATGCCGCTCGCAGGGAACAAGATATGAGAATTTCATTCACGATATGGCGCTTATGGAAGAAAAACTTGACGCAGAGTATTTTGACAAACTCGATGAGTATGATATGTCAGTCAGAGAGGTCTCGGGACTGGAGTTCCATATGCTGGTCACAGCTAACGTTTCGGCTATGTATGAAGCGGTAAAGCATGATTTTACCGAAGAACAGGCACTCCACTATGCCGATACGCTGGATGAGTTTTTCTCGGCAGGATGGAAAAAAATACTTGGCATTTAATGCCAATATTTTTTGAGCATATGTTAGCTTATAGTAACAAATACAGAGAGCGAGGAATATGTAATGTCTGAAAAGGCGAAGAAAAAGCGTTCCCTGACCAGCTGGCTGGTCGAGTTCGCAGAAGAAAAAAAATCATACTATATCCTCAGCATTATTTTTGCGATAGCAAAAGTAGTTTGCAGTATGGTACCGTATATTTACATGGCGGATATAGTAAAAAAGGTGCTGGAGCTGCACCAGTCGGGTGAAGTCCCCAAAATGGACGATTTCACTAAGGATATCATCATGATGGCCGTTTTCTGGGTGCTGAGCAAGATCAGTCACGCTATATCGACCACCATCTCACACGCAACATCCTTTGTTGTCCTTGCAAATATCCGCCGAAGACTTGCGGAAAAGCTTTCAAGACTCCCGCTGGGCTCGGTAATGGCTGATTCCAGCGGTACCTACAAGAACATAATCTGCGAGCGTGTTGACTCCATCGAGACCACACTTGCACACATCATCCCCGAGGTGGGCGCAGGTATACTCGTGCCTATCGTGCTTATAATCTATATGCTCACCATCAATGTAAAACTCACGCTCCTCTCTATGCTGTGTGTGCCTGTGGGTGCGGTGTTCTTCATTTTCATGATGGCTGCAAGTAAAAACATCTACGGTGACGCCATCACCAAGACAAAAGCCCTGAACGATTCGGCTGTCGAATACATAAACGGTATCGAGGTCATAAAGGCTTTCAGCAAGTCGGGAAGCTCCTATGAGAAATTTGCAAACGCTGCAAAAGAATGCGCATCCTGCTACATCGAATGGATGAGAAAATGCAATCTGTGGCAGAATCTGGCTCTCATCCTTATGCCGTTCTTCCTGCTGGGACTTCTCCCATTCGGCGCCATTGAATATATGCACGGAAATGTATCGGGCGGAGACCTGCTTATGCTGGTGATCCTTTCGCTGAGCCTTATAGCTCCGATAAACACTGTTACATCCTATTCCGATGACATCTCAAAAATGGGACTGATAATCGGCGAAGTCACAGAGATACTTGAGCGCGAAGAGCTTGTACGTCCCGAGTCAATGACCGAAAAGCTCAGCGGCTCGGATATCATCCTCGAAAATGTACACTTCGGCTATGAGGAAAAGGAAATTCTTCACGGTATAGACCTTACAATAAAGCAGGGCACTGTCAATGCTCTGGTAGGTCCTTCCGGCTCGGGCAAGTCCACTATCGCTAAGCTGATAGCCTCATTCTGGGATGTGAACGAAGGCAGGATCACATTGGGCGGCGTTGATATCAAGAAGATCCCCCTTGAAGAGTATAACCGCAATATCGCCTATGTTTCTCAGGATAACTACCTGTTCGACGAGACGATTATGGATAATATCCGTATGGGTGATCCCCAAGCAAGCGATGAAGATGTTATTAATGCCGCTAAAGCCTGCGGATGCCACGACTTTATCATGAAGCTGGAAAAAGGCTATGATACAATTGTCGGCGGTGCAGGCGGACATCTTTCTGGCGGTGAGAGACAGCGTATCTCCATTGCAAGGGCAATGCTGAAAAATGCTCCCGTTATCATTCTTGACGAGGCTACTGCCTATACCGATCCCGAGAACGAAGCTCTGGTACAGTCCTCTGTTGCCAAGCTGGTAAAAGGCAAAACTCTGCTGGTCATCGCTCACAGGCTGTCAACTATTGCTGATGCTGACAAGATAATAGTCATCAATGACGGCAAGGTGGAAGCCAGCGGAACTCAGGAAGAGCTGCTCAGTAATTCTCCTCTGTACAGGCATATGTGGAACAGTCACATCTCAGTAAAGGAGGGAGCATAATGATTTCGACATTAAAAAAATTCTTTATGTTCTGTTCGTCCGAGGACAGGAGCAAACTTTATAAAGCCATAGTCTTAGGAGTTATCAAGGCGATGTTCGCTGCAATGCGCATCGGTGCCATCGGAGTCGTTGCAATGGGTATCATAGACGATAATATGACTATGAAAACCGTAAGGAACGCCATTATCATACTCGCTGTCTCGCTGCTGGGACAGCTGCTCATCAGCCTTAAAACAACAATGCTCCAGACAGAAGCAGGCTATCACTGCTGTACAAGCAAAAGAATAGAGATAGCCGAGCACCTGCGCTATCTTCCCATGGGATATTTCAATGAAACGAGCCTCGGTCATATAACAAGCGTAACCACAAATACCATGGAAGCCCTTGCAGGCGTTGCGGCGCGTATAGTCATGCTGACGACCCAGAGCGTTCTCACTACACTCGTTCTGGTGATATGCGTTTTCGTTTTTGACTGGCGCATAGGTCTGATACTTACCGCAGGCATTGCACTATACGCTCTTGTAAACGGTCTTATGCAGAAAAAGGCAAGAGTGAGTGCTCCGAGAAAGCAGAAGTCCGATAACGCGATGATATCTGCAGTTATCGAATTCATTCAGGGTATCGTTGAGGTCAAGAACTATAATCTGACAAAGAGCCGTGCAAAAAAACTGGAAGATGCTATAAAGGCAAAGCAGTTCGCAGACACCCATCTGGAATATGATGTTATCCCCTACATCACTTTGCAGGAGATCGTTACCAAGCTTACGGGAGTTGTAATGTCCGCTGCGGCATTGTACTTCTATGTCAACGGCTCTATGAGCCTGCTCTACTGCATAATGATGATGATAAGCTCCTTTATGATCTACGAGAGCCTTGATGCGATGAGCGGATACAGCGCACTCATCAGAAGCATCGACCTCTCAGTTACCCTTGCTCAGGATATTCTCGATATCCCCGAAATGGATATCAACGGTGAGGAGATCACTCCTGCCAATCACGATCTGGAGCTGAAAAACATCACCTTCGCTTACGAGAACAGAAATATCATCAACGGTGTTGACCTGAAGATCCCCGAAAAGACCACAACTGCCATAGTCGGTCCATCTGGCGGCGGAAAGACCACTCTGACAAGCCTTATGTCGAGATTCTGGGATGTAAAGAGCGGTGAGGTACTGCTGGGCGGCAGAAATGTTAAGGAGTACAGCTTCGACAGCCTTATGAAGAACTTCAGCTTTGTATTCCAGCGCGTATACCTGTTCCAGGATACCATTGCCAATAATATCCGCTTCGGACGCCCAGACGCAACCATGGACGAAGTTATTGAAGCTGCAAAAAAGGCGTGCTGCCACGACTTCATAACACAGCTCCCCGACGGCTACGATACCGTCATCGGTGAGGGCGGTGCAAGTCTCTCGGGAGGCGAAAAGCAGCGTATTTCCATTGCAAGAGCAATAATGAAGGATTCGCCCATAATCATTCTCGATGAAGCTACCGCAAATATAGACCCCGAAAATGAGGCTGAACTCACCGAGGCTGTAAAGGAGCTCACCAAGGAAAAAACCATCATCATGATCGCTCATCGTCTGAAAACCGTTGAACACGCCGACCAGATAGTTGTTATCGATGCAGGTAAGATCGTTCAGCGCGGTACTCATTCCGAACTCATGCAGAAACAGGGCATTTATCGCACATTCGTTGAAGACAGACAAAAAGCTGCAAGCTGGAAATTATAAAAATTATATAATACCGACGTTTTGTAAAATGCAAAGCGTCGGTATTTTTCTATTTCAGAGCCCGGACTATGTAATATAACAGGACATTTCACACACGCAAAAAAATTTTAACTGTTGACAAAATGATATCAATATGATATAATGTCCATCGTGAGAATTTTTTCGGTTGAAAAATTCGACTATTTTTTTGTATTATAGTTAGTTACAGCTAACCTATTGCTTTTATCAGCGACTTTCATATGACCTGAACCAAAGCTTTTTCCAAGCTTCAGTAAGATCGCACAATAAACTCACTCTCCGTCCCACTCCACCGTCCCGTCCATTATCTGTTCCGGAATATGAATTTTATATATCTGTTAGCAATAGATAACATAAGTTGTCTATTCTTTTTCTTTTGTGCCGCAATGTGCTTATATGTTAGCTATAGCAAACTTATATAGGAGGAATAATGAAACTTGACAGAATATTCCCTTTCGGTCTCGGGAAAACAGGTGCTGTATGCAGATTGTATTGCTTTCACCATGCGGGAGGCAGCGTCTGTACTTTCAGAAACTGGATGAAGATGTCTCCGCTCATTGATGTGGCTCCTCTGGAGCTGCCCGACAGGAGCTGCGACCCAAGCGAGCTCACTTTCAAAAGCGTTCTTGATGATATGACCCAAGCTATCGCTGAAGCCAATGACTCCAAGCCATTTTTCATTTACGGTCACAGCCTCGGCTCGCTGTTTGGTTTTCAGACTGCATGGGAGCTCGAAAAGAGATACGGCCTGAAGGCTGAACGGCTGTTTGCTGCGGGACGTCACGCCCCCTCCGAGGAAACTTCCTCATCATTCCGATATTCTCAGGGCATAGATGCACTTGAAAAGGAACTGATAAGGTGCGGCATGGAAAGCGAGGAGCTCCTTTCCGACAAAACATTCCGCAGTGTATTTCTCCCCATAATTTACAACGATTACAGGCTTAATGAAGAATATGTCTATAACGGCGAGATCCTCGATATACCAATAACTGCGTTCAACGGCAGTGAAGACTCCGATGCTGACGGAAATATCGTGGATAAATGGTCAAAGGTAACATCCTCGGATTTTGAAAGATACGAATTCAGCGGAAATCATTTCTTCCCTTACGGAGATGAGGAACAAAACGTCATCAGACTTATAAGAGAGAAGATACTTCTGTCTTTAGGTATACCAAGCAGTAAATGACAGCGTTCCCGGGAGCGTTATCATTGTTCCCGAAATGGAGCTGTCATAAGTAAAGGAGAGTAATAATGGAAAATAGTATCGTTGGTATATTGGGCTGCGGCGGATATATCGGCAGCAATGCAGCTGAAAAGCTGCTCAGGAACGGAGTTCGGGTCATTGGCGGACAGCGCAGTGACAAGGAGCTGTTCAGTGAGTATGATAACTTCAGCAGGCGAAAAGTCGATGTCAGCGTCAAAGCCGACCTTGAAGCTTTCATAGACGAGTGCGATATCATCGTCAACTGCGTAAGTCCCTCTCATGTCTACGGAAAGCTCGTCAGGGATGCTGTCATATCGGCAGGAAAGATCCTTGTGGATCCATCGGATGCAAGCTATGAAAAAGACCGAAGCAATACCGAGGGCATCTGTGTCGCGTCAGCAGGCTATATCCCGGGATTGTCAGAGTTTCTGCCCTATGTGGCTGCAAAAAGGGACTTCGACACCATCGAGCGCTCCGTGGTCTATCAGGGAGGATTTGACGGCTGCTCGGCCGGTTCATTCGTTGACATGATAATCGGTGCAGGGAACGAGGATTTTTGCGGAGATGCCTATATCTCCAAGGGAAATATCGCTCCCCTCGGCTCGGATATCAGAAAAACTCATGCCACTCCGTTTTCCGACAAGAAGGTGATCTTCAAGCCTCTCATTACCTGCGACAGCCAAAAGCTTGCAGAAGTGCTCGGTTCAGATGAACACTACTTCTTCTGCACCTATGACGATATGGCTACTCTCAGCTTTTTCATGAGACTCCTCGTAGATGTCACAAGGCACAGCAAGGAAGAAGCTGCGGATATCATCGAAAACAAGCTCAATGAGCGCATAAGGACCAATAAGGAATTCGGCTCACAGGTCCCTCTCGCCTTTTTATACATGGAGCTTACGGGACTAAAAAACGGCAGCAGAAAAACTGCGGCTTACAAGGTTTGCCTCAGAAATGTAAACAGAGTATGCGGATATTTTCTCGCAGAGACCGTACTGGCTGTGCTCCGTGATCCGTCAAAGCTCCATAGCGGTTTCAACTATGGCTTTGAGCTTGTTGATGCTGCCTATGAAAAAAGGATACTCGATGAAATAGGCGATGATGAGTACATCAGGTTTGAAGAGATGGATACCGCCGACAGACTCTCTATCGGGGATATAACAAACAAAGCATAATAAAGCGTCAGAAAGGAAAGGTAAATATGAAAGAAACACTCAGAGAAATATGGAAAGAAATACTGGAGCTCGAGGAGCTGCCTGACGAGAACGAGTCATTCTTTGACCTCGGCGGCAATTCCTTTTCCGCTGCTCAGGTAATAGCCGAGCTTGAAGACAGAACTGGCAAAACTGCCGAAGTCGCAGATTTTTACGAACGTGAGACCATTGCTCAGTTTGCAGAGCTTTTTGATTGATCTGTAGGGAGGCACTTAAAAATGGAAAAAACAGAGCTTATACCGATGCAGAAAGCGATAATGTGCTTTTCCGAGCCAAGGATATACAGTCCCTGTCTGGCAGGAGTATTCATGGTCGAAGGAAAGATCGACAAGGTTAAGCTTGAAGCTGTAATAGACACGGTCGTCCATGAAAATGACGCTTTCAATTACAGATTCACATACGATGAAAACGATGACAAGGTGTATCAGTACAAGGTCGAAAACACAGTCTATACACTCGATGAACGCATCGCCTCAGGCAATACCGAGGCAGAAAAATTACAGGATATCAGAGACATGATAGCCGAAATCAGACGTATCAACATGGAAGGCAACTTTAAAGGCGAAATTCCGTGGAATATCATTCTCTTTAATATGGGAAATGATAAATACATACTCTATGTCAGACTTATCCACATCATAACCGACGGTATGTCCATCGGCATCCTCATAAACAAGATAATCTCGGGCTATAACGATGCTCCCGTAACCGGCTCGCTTAATATGACCGACTTCATAAATGAGACCTTTGAATTCATGGGTTCAGATGAGTATAACGAGCTTCTCAATAATAATGATGATCTTATCAGGAGCCATATCAATTATAAGCCCTTCCTGAGCATTCCCGAGGGCGTGGAGCGCAAATATGCCAAATACAACGATTTTATCACGCTGAAAAAGGACAAGCTCAATGAGATCTGCCGCAAGAATCGTCTCAGCTTTTTCCACGTTGCGCTTCTGATGGCTCACACGATGTTCTCTGTCGTATTTGACAGAACAGAAACAAGACTCACTATACCGATAGGCACAAGAAAGAAAAAGCATATGGCAACTATCGCTCCTATGCTTGAGTGCTATTTCAGCCGTATCGAGCTTGATGAAAACAAGACCATGCTCGAAAATACCATCGAATGCCGCAACCTCAATCTCCGTGAGTCAAAAACAGCGCCAATAATGGCTAATATCGTCTTAGAACACGGAATGCCCCTCGAATGCAT
This sequence comes from Ruminococcus sp., assembly GCA_017519145.1. Classification (GTDB taxonomy): domain Bacteria; phylum Bacillota; class Clostridia; order Oscillospirales; family Ruminococcaceae; genus Ruminococcus. Next base: position 88,208 of record JAFWTA010000023.1, on the reverse strand, counting down.
AGTTACATATCAGAGCTATATCTCGAATTTCGGCGAGGAAATGCCTTTCGGCGAAGCTAAGGCAAGAGCTTTCTCAGATAACGGGATGATGGATTATTATTACTCAAACTGCCTGTGCTTATCCGGTGTTGAGACAAATGACGATATCATTCTTACCCTGCGTACTGACGATATGCTCATGGATCCCGAACAGGTAGCAAAAGGCGTAAAGGTATTTGAAGCTGTCTATAACTGCCTCACCGATAAGGATATGACCTTCGGCGAACTGAAAAAACAGTTTGCAGAATAAGTCAGCAGACTTTATCTTATATCAACACAATGACAAAAAAGCTGTCTTAACAGTATTTACAGGAGGAAATCAATATGAATAAACGTAAGCTCTACCCAATGCAGAAATTTTCACGCTTCCCCGAAAACGGCGTATACAGCCCCGGACTTGCAGCTGCTATACGAATAGAGGGAAAGATCGATAAGAGAAAGCTGGAGGAGGTCATCGACGGTATCGTCCGCAGCAACGATGCTTTCAGCTTCAGATTTGAATACAGTGAAGAGGACAATGAGATCTATCAGTACACCACCGAAAACACAGGCTATAAGCTCGATGAGAGAAAAGCCTGCGGCAGTTCCGAAGAAGAACGTCTTCAGTACGTCAGAGATCAGATAGCCGAGATTCGCCGCTTCTCTGTGGAAAACACCTTCAGAAGCGCTGTACCGTGGAATATCATCCTCTTTGATATGGGCAATGACGATCATATCCTCTATGTAAGACTGAACCACCTCATTTCCGACGGTATGACTATGGGGATACTTATGAAGAGCATCGTTGCCGGCTACAATGGTATGCCCATGACCGAAGCTCTCGGCATTACAGCCTTTATCGACGAGTTTGACGAGCTTATCAGCTCCGGCGGACTTGATGAACAGCTGAAAAAATACGACGATCTTATAAAAGGACATCTGGCGTACAAGCCTTTCCTGAAAATCCCCGAGTCCAAGGAGCGCAATTACGCAAAGTACAGCGAGTTCCTCACCCTTAAAAAGGACAGGCTGGAAGAGATCTGCCGCAGGAACCGACTCAGCTTCTTCCATGTGACACTTATCATGGCACATACCATGTTCTCGATCCTTAACGGAAGATCCGAGACCAGACTTACTATTCCCGTGGGAACACGAAAGAAAAAGTATATGTCTACCATCGGTCTTCTCACCGAAATGTACTTCAGCCGTATCGACCTCGATGAAAACAAGACCATGCTTGAGAACGCTGTTGTTTGCCGCGACATTAATCTCCGAGAGGTAAGAACTTCACCTATCATGACCTATGTTATAACGGAAAACGACCTGCCGATAGAATGCGTTATATCGTATCAGAGCTATATAACCAACTTCAACGAGGTCATCCCCTTCGGCGAAGCAAAGGCAAAGTCATTCTCCGACATGGCTCTTATGGATTACTATTATTCAAATTTCCTGTGCATATCTGCTGTTGAAACCGACGAGGATATCATTCTCACCCTGCGCAATGACGATATGCTCATGCCTCCCGAGCAGAAGGCTGAGGGAATAAAAATATTCGAGGCAGTCTATAATTGCCTCACCGATAAGGATATGACCTTCGGCGAACTGAAAAGGCAGCTCGGCAAATAACGGAAAAGGAGTGCGGAAAAATGCGCGATAACAGGAAGCTTATCAAGAATGAGGAGAAAATATCTTCAAGCGAAAAGGTAATGTTCTGCTTCCCCTATGCAGGCGGCGGAGCTTCCGCTTTCAGGAACTGGGAAAACGGTCTGGGCAGCGATGTAGCGGTTTGCCCTATACAGCTCCCCGGCAGAGAAGAACGCTTCGGCGAACAGCCTTATGAGGACCACGAAGAACTGGTGGAGGACGTATACAGTGAGATCAGAAAATTCTCTGACCATGATATATACCTTTACGGACACAGCATGGGTGCAAAGATCGCCTATGCCGTGGCTGAAAAATGCGAGAATGACGGCATTGACATAAAAGGACTGATCGTTTCGGGGTGCAGCGCTCCTCATATCCCCGACTATGATCCCATCGGAGACCTCCCCACAGAGGAGTTCCGCGAGGCTCTCGGCAAGTATAACTGCACTCCACAGGCAATATTGCAGGACGAAGAGCTTTTCGATATGTTCCTGCCTATGCTGAGGGCGGATTTCATGATATCAGAGGGCTTTTCCTTTGGGAAGTCAAGGATATCCTGCCCAATAACCGCGCTTTGCGGCACAAACGATGATGATGCTCACGAAAATGATGTTATGCAGTGGAGAAAGTATTCGGATGAATTCAACTGCCGCACATTTGAGGGAGACCACTTTTTCATAAAGGAAAAAGAGAACGATGTCATCAGTTACCTACGCAAGGTAATATGATCATCATTTCCCAAACAGCCGTATAATGCGGTACTTCAAAGCTTTGCGGCTATACGGACGTTACGGGAAGAACAGGAAAAAGCTGTCGGGAGGATATTCCATCTCTCCCGAGAGTTTTTTTGTGTATGAAGACATAAAAACAGCAGCCGGAAGAAAAAGGTGTCCCTCTCAGGCATCGGACATTTCCGCTGCAATAGCTGAAAAAGGAGAAAAAATTGAAGGAAAGATATAAAAAGGATCTCAGTAAATACGAAGGTCTCAGATACTGGAATAAAAAGACTCTTACCGAATATATCAGGGAATGGGCTGATAAATACGGCGACAGAACTGCCGTTATTGCAGATGACGATGAACTGACATACAGCGAGGTAGACAGTCTCAGTGACGAAAGGGCATTCGGTCTCAGCAAGCTGGGACTGAAAAAGGGCGATACAGCTGCAATTCAGCTTCCCAACAGTGCAGAGTACGTTATAACGCTGTTTGCACTATATAAGCTGGGTGTAAAGCCTGTTCTTGTGCTTCCCGCCCACCGCGAAGCAGAGCTTGCTTCAATTATGGAAACTGCCGCACCAAAAGCGTACATCATCCCTGTTAAGTACATGGGCTATGAGTATCTTCCTCTCGCCCGAAAGCTCAAGTCGGCTCACAGCTGTCTGGAATACATAATCGTTGACGGAGATATCACTGACGGCGACGACTCGGTAATACAGATCAAGGATGTCACAGCCGAGAGCGGCGAGCTTCCGGAGCTTGACCCATACGATACCCTCCACTATCTGCTCAGCGGCGGCTCAACAGGTGTTCCCAAGCTCATCGCAAGGACTCATTCCGACTATATGTACCTGTGTAAACTCTGCTGTGACAGATGTGAGCTCACATCCGACGATGTTTACCTTGTGGCACTTCCCTGCGAGCATAATTTTCCCACAGGTGACCCGGGTTTCCTCGGTGTCATGGACGTTGGCGGAACCGCAGTATTCTGCGGTCACATCAGCCCCGATGAGGTGCTTGATATGATAACCGAGTATGAAGTCACCGTGACAGCTCTTGTGCCGACAATGGTAAGTATGTGCATAGATATGCTGGAGATCGATGATGATTTCGATATCTCCTCCCTGAGGATCCTTCAGGTAGGCGGCTCTGTATTCGATGACAGTGCTGCGGAACGCGCCATAAACGCTTTCAGCGATACTGTCATAATGCAGGTATTCGGTACATCGGAGGGGCTTATCATTACGACTCTGCTCAGTGACAGCCGCGAAACCATCAAGAAGTATCAGGGAAAAGCTCTCCCCGATCAGTTTATCGGCGAGGAGTGCGAAGCTACGGAGATAAGGATAGTTGACAGCGAAGACAACGATGTTGCAGACGGCGAATACGGCGAAGTACTGTGCAAGGGTCCCTATATCATCGACGAATACTACGGACTCGGCGATGCAGACCTTTCAAGCTTTACCGCTGACGGCTTCTACAGAACAGGCGATAAGGCAATGAGAACTCCCGACGGTTACTATAAGTTCGTGGGCCGCATAAAGGAGCAGATAAACAGAGCAGGCGAAAAGATCATGCCTGCCGAGCTTGAAGAACACCTCTGTATGTATGAGCGTGTACAGGATGCGGCAGTAATAGGTGTCCCCGACCCGGAGATGGGCAATAAGATCTATGCGTTCATAGTATCCGAGGATAATAACGAAGTGACAATGGAAGAAGTTTTTGACCACCTTACGAAAAAAGGTGTCGCAAGGTACAAATTCCCCGACAGATGCATCACACTCGATGCGCTGCCCCTGACGGCAGTCGGTAAAAAGGACGGCAAAAAGCTTCTTGAGATAGCAGGAAATGAGGATCGAACCAATGCAGATTGACAAGCTTAGACAGGAGATCACAGCGATGCTGCCTGTCGCAAGAGAGATAAATGATGACCAGAACCTGATAAGTGCAGGCATAAACTCTCTCATGGTAATGCGCTTTGTAAGCAGCCTGAGAAAAGAAGGCATAAAGATATCATACGGAGAGCTTCTCGAAGAACCTACCATTGCTGCATGGCACGGTCTCATCGAAAAGGCTGAGGCCAAAAAGAGCAGCAGGAAGAAAAAGTCACGCACGGACAGGAAAAATGCGGAAACTCCCGATGCAAGGAAGTCCTTTCCTCTCACTGACATACAGTATGCCTATAAGATAGGCAGAGAGGACGGCAGAGAGCTTGGCGGCGTAGGCTGCCATGCATTCATGGAGTTCTCGGGCGTGGGCATTGACACTGAAAGACTGGATGCAGCATGGAAAAAGGTACAGTATCACCACCCCATGCTCAGGGCGAGATTTCTCGATAACGGCGAACAGGAGATCATGTCAGCGCCATACAGCGAGCACATTGATATCTATGACCTGAGCAATGACAGCGACTGGATGGAAAAGTGTGCTGCTATCGGCGAAAAGCTCACCCACCGCAGGTTTGAAGTCGAAAAAGGCCACGTTTGCGCCTTCACGCTGGTAAAGGGTCCCAATGACGAATACAGGCTGTTCTACGATGTGGATCTGCTTGTTGCCGACGTACAGAGCTTCAATATAATCCTGCGGGATCTTGCTGCCGCATATAAAGGCAGAGAGCTTCCCGAAGATTCGCTGAACTGGGATTTCGGTGCCTACCTTGAAAACAAGAAGATACAGGAGGCAGAGGATGAAGCTGCTGCCAAGGAGTACTGGAGCGGACGCATTGCCGATATAGCTCTTGCCCCCGAGCTCCCTCTCGCTAAGGATCCCTCGGAAATAACCACCACCAGAACAGTCAGAGACATCGTGGAGATACCGCTTGATACATGGAACAAAGCAACTGCCATGGCTGCAAAATACAATATCACACCTGCAATATACCTCATGACCGTATATGCCATGATCATTGCAGAATGGAGCAGCAGCAAGCGCTTCCTGATAAACATACCTACCTTCGACAGACATACCGAATACGGTGCCTCGGAAAATGCTGTTGCCGACTTTACGACTCTCATGCTGCTTGAGGTGGATCTTACCGAAGATCCCACTTTTGAGGAGCTTGCTATGCAGATAAAAAAGCGACTCAGCGAGGAAATGAAGTACACTGCCTACTCGGGAGTAAAAGTCCAGCGCGATATCATGAGCAGCTACGGCGAAGTCAAGAACGCTGCTCCCGTGGTTTTTGCCTGCAATTTCGGCAATTCCATCATTGGCGGTGAATCCGCTGAGGTATTCGGCAGGTTTGAAAGAATGCTCTCACAGACTCCGGGAGTATGGATAGACTTCCAGTCCTATGAAACTCCCGACAGCATAATGCTCTCGTGGGACAGCGTTGTGGGACTCTTCCCCGACGGCATGATAAATGACATGATGGGCTCCATGGAGCAGCTCATTATCAGCACCTCCGAAAAAAACTGGAACGACCACTTTGACCTCCTTCCCCCTGCACAGCGCAAATTCATAGAGGAACAGAAGGATATAGTCCTCCCGCAAAAACAGGAAAGGCTCTTTGACGGATTTCTGCGCTCCGCAGAAAAATACCCGGATAAGACTGCCCTTATCGACACAGGTGCCGGCATTACCATGAGCTACCGCGAACTCAAAGAAAAAGCCCTCGCAGTTGCAGGCTATTTCATATCAAAAGGGATCAAGGGCGAGGCAGTTGCTGTTACTGTCACAAGAGGCTTCAGACAGGCTGTTGCCCTGACGGGAATAATACTCTCGGGCAATTCATATGTGCCCGTAAGCATCGACCAGCCAAAGGAAAGAAGAAAGCTGATACACGAAAAGACAGACATCGGCAGCGTTATATGCGATGAGCTCATTTACAGCAGCATAGAATGGCCCGAAAGCACCGATGTACTCGTTATCGAAGAGCTGATGAAGCATCCTGCGGCTGATACTCTTCCGGATGTATCCTGCGATGACCCTGCATATGTCATTATGACCTCGGGTACCACAGGTCTGCCCAAGGGCGCGCAGATGTTCCATAAGGGTCCTGCCAACACCATCCGCGACGTAAACGAAAGATACGGTATAACCGCAGACGACAAAGTGCTGGGTATCTCATCCATTGACTTTGACCTGTCGGTATATGATTTCTTCGGAACATTCTCGGCAGGCGGAACCCTCGTAATGATACCCGACGACAGAAAGCGTGACGCCGAATACTGGCTTGAACTGGTATTAAAGTATAATGTCACGGTATGGAATTCCGTTCCCATACTGCTGAATATGCTCATGACTGCTGCCGAGGCAGGCGGTCAGAAGCTGCCGCTGAAGAAAATAATGCTCTCAGGCGACTGGATAGGTCTTGACCTTCCTGTAAGAGCAGACGCCCTTACCGATGACTGCCTTTTCATTTCAATGGGCGGTGCTACCGAAGCGTCGATCTGGTCCAACTTCTATCGTGTTACCATTCCCCTTGACGAAAGCTGGCCTTCTATCCCCTACGGACGTCCTCTGAGCGGTCAATCTTACAGGATAGTCGATGACAGCTGCAAGGATGTACCTTTCTGGTGCGAGGGTGAGCTTCTCATAGGCGGCATAGGTGTCGGCATCTATAAGGGCGACGACAAACTCAATTCGGAAAAATTCATCGAGGACAGCGGAACAAGGTGGTACAAAACAGGCGACCACGGCAGATTCAGAGAAAACGGACTCATTGAGTTCCTCGGACGAAAGGATTTTCAGGTAAAGATAAGAGGTCATCGTATCGAGCTCGGTGAAGCCGAAGCTGTTCTCAGACAGGTGCCGCAGGTAAATGCCGCAGCCGTTGAAGCCGCTGAGGTCGGCATGGGCGAAAAGCACCTCGTAGCTTTCCTCGAGACCGGAAACCTGCGCAATGCACCGCTTTTCAGACTCGATGCTAAGGCAGAACAGGAGTCCGAAAAGGTATTATCAGCTGTTTCGCCCACAGACATCTCAGCCGACGGATATGATAAAGCTGTGGAATATTCCCGTAAAAAGGTGCTTTCGGTCATTTACGGCACTGTAAAAGCCCTCGGTATCCTTGACGGCAGTTTTGACAGCGTAGATGAGCAGTACAGACCACTTGCCGGGATGTATGTGGATGCGCTCTGTGAAAACGGGATCATCAAAAAAACTGAAAACGGCTATGAGTCCTGCTCCGATGCCGATATGCCGTCAGCCGAAGGAGATGCAGAAAAGGCTGTCGAGGCATATTTTGACGAGATAAAGCCATCCCTCCCTGATATTTTATCAGGCTCAAAGGACGCGGCAGAGCTGTTTTACGATCCCGATAAAAATCTCTCACCCAATTCACTCCTTGAAAGACTTCCCGGTAGTGATGAGATCTCATCTGTCCTCGCTGACAGTATAGCCGCTGCAATAGGTGCATACGGCAGAAAGGTGAACATAATCGAGGTCGGCGCAAGGAATACCGCCCTCAGCAGCAGGATACTGGATACCATCGGCAATATGGATATTTCCTATACCATCGCCGATACTTCCGCATTCTTCCTGACGGAAGCAGACAAGCTCAGAAAAGCTCACGGCTGCTGCGTGACAAAGCTGCTGACGGAGAATGATATGTCCGAGACCTGCGGCAGCTTCGATATCGTTATCGCCGCAAACTACCTGCACCGTCAGAAAGACATGGGCGCAAAGCTCCGCCAGCTTGACCGTTTGCTCTCCGCTTCGGGAGTTCTGTTCATACTGGAGGTCACAGACAATAACGCGCTTCAGTGGATAACGGCTGATATTCTTGAAAAGCGCAGAATAATGCTGCCGGCTGCGGAGGATTACAAGGCTCTGCTCAAAGCAGAGGGCGCAGACGTCATCACAGAGCTGCTGACGGATGGCCGTGCAGGCAGGACCCTCATCATGGCTTCATCCTCCGCAGGAAGATACGTTCCCGACAAGGAATATATCATTTCTCAGATAGATCAGAAGCTGCCCGAATACATGATACCCAAGGTATACTACGCCATGGATAAGCTCCCCCTCAGTAAAAACGGAAAGGTAGACCGCAAGCTGCTCAGGAAAATGGCGAGCTCCGCTGCGGAGGAAAAGTCCGCATCAGCTGTTCCCGTTACCGAGACTGAAAAGAAGCTCTGTAAGCTCTGGCAGGAGATATTCGGCATGGATAATATCGGAACGGACGATAACTATTACCGTCTCGGCGGAGATTCGCTTACCGCTATCCGTATGACCACACGCATAAAGAAAATGTTCGGCATAGAGTATACAGTCCGCGATATGATGAAGGATGTTACCATAGCTGTACAGGCTGACAAGATAGACCGCAGACTCGCCGAGGGAAGCTGCATCTGCACAGAGGATAGCACACGGATCACGGCAGATGTGGAACACGCTTCCGATCCCTTCCCTCTTACGGAGGTGCAGAACGCATACCTCCTCGGCAGAAGCGGTACATTCTCCCTCGGCGGAGTGGCTACACACTGTTACTTTGAGCTTGACGGAGAAGACCTTGATATATCCCGCGCTCAGGCTTCACTCAATGACATGATAAAATACCACGGTACGATGCGTCTTGTGATATCCTATGACGGCACACAGCGTATCCTCCCCGAGGTGCCCGAATACCATATAAACACTGTTGACCTTGACGGCATCTCCGAAGCCGACCTGCAAACAAAGCTTGCGTCGGTAAGAGAGGAAATGTCTCATCAGGTCATCGACATCGAAAAGTGGCCGCTGTTCGATATAAGAGCAGCTGTTTTCGGCGGCAGGTTCAGGATATTTGTCAGCTTCGACAATATCGTGTTCGACGGCTTCAGTATGTTCGGTGTACTCGATGAATGGGCAAAGCGCTATAAGGGAACTTTCCGCGAAGACAAGCCATTGGAGATAACCTTCCGTGATTATGTCCTCGGTCTTGAAAACATCAGGAACTCCGGAAGATACGAAAAGGACAAGGCATACTGGACGGAACGCATAGACGGTTTCCTGCCTGCTCCCGCACTTCCCACTGTCAAAAAGGAAAGCGAGATCACCGATCAGCACTTTGAGCGGCATTCCGCATTCCTTTCAAAGAGCGAGTGGGACAGCCTCCGTGAGAGCGCAAGACGCTTTGAACTCACTCCATCCGTGCTTCTGATAGCGGCATATACCGAAACCCTGCGTTCAAGAAGCTCCATTCCCGAATTTACACTCAATCTTACTCAGTTTGACCGCAAGCCCCTCCATCCCGATGTGAACAAGCTGTTCGGCGACTTCACTACTCTCACACTGCTTGAGATAAGGAACTCAAAACAGGAGACCTTTGCGGAACGCGCACAAAAAATAGCAAGACAGCTTGCAAGAGACCTTGAACATTCCTGCTACAGTGCCGTGGATCTCGAAAGAGAACTCAGACACAAGACGGGGAATTCAAAGGATTCACTGATGCCTGTCGTATTCACCAGCGGTATCGGTCTTAACGGGCAGTCGCAGAATGAGTGCATAGGCGAGCTTACATACAATATCAGCCAGACTCCTCAGGTATGGCTCGATCATCAGGTCGTTGAGAGAGACGGCGGACTCTGTCTGTCATGGGACAGCCTGAAGGACATATTCTATCCCGGATTTATAGATGAGATGTTCGGAGCATATATCAGTCTTCTCAGAAGACTTGCCTCCGACAGCAGTCTCTTTGATAAAAAGTCCCACAGTCTTATCGAAGTTGAGCTTGGCGAAGCAAGAAAAAATGCCAATATGACCCATAAGGAGCTCCCCGAGGATACACTTGACGGAATGTTCCTGAAGGCTGCGGAAAAATATCCCGATAATACCGCTCTCGTATGCGGAAAGGACAGATACACCTACCGCCGGCTGAAGGCAAGAGCTCTCGGCATATGCAGTGAGCTTCGTAAATACGGCGTGAAGCAGGGAGAAACTGTTGCAATACTCATGCCGAAATGCGCAGAACAGATAATCGCAGCTCTGGGTATTCTTCTTTCGGGAGGAGCTTACCTGCCTCTGGATATATCAAATCCCGATGACAGACTCCTGACCATTCTCAGTGACAGCGGCACCGACAAGATCGTATACAAGGATCTTGCAGAAGGAAGAGTAGGCTCGTTCAGCAATTACAAGCTGATCGATGCCGAGACTGCCGGAACATCTGAAGACGGCAGCATCATTACGGAAAACGCTCCATCACAGCTTGCCTATGTTATTTATACATCGGGCAGCACGGGAATACCCAAGGGCGTAATGATACCGCATTCCGGTGCTGTAAATACCATTGAAGACATAAACAGCAGATTTGACGTTTCTCAATCAGATGCGTGTCTGGCTATATCCAATATGCACTTTGATCTCTCGGTATATGACGTATTCGGTCTGCTCGCAGCAGGCGGAAAGATAGTCGTTCCCGAAAGCGACAGGCACAAGGATCCCGAACACTGGATAGAGCTCGTGGAAAATGAACACATAACCCTGTGGAACAGCGTTCCGGCTTTCGCCGAAATGCTGTGTGAGTATCTGAACGGTGAAAACTTCAGCGCAGACAGCTCGCTGAGACTCATGCTGCTCAGCGGTGACTGGATAAGCACTACTCTTCCCGAGAGGATATGGAAGCTTTTCCCTAAGCTCAGGTTCGTTTCACTTGGAGGAGCGACCGAGGCTTCCATCTGGTCAAACATCTACGAGGTCACAGAGAAGATACCCGAAAACTGGACAAGTATCCCCTACGGCAAGCCTCTGTACAACCAGAGATACTACATACTGGATGAGTACCTTGCCGACCGTCCCGACAGAGTGGCAGGAACTATATTCATAGCCGGCAAGGGCGTTGCAATGGGATATCTCAACGACAGTGAAAAAACACGGGAGAAATTCATAATCCATCCCGTGACCGGCGAGTATATGTACAACACAGGCGATATGGGAAGATACTGGAGCGACGGTAATATTGAATTCCTCGGGCGCTTGGATAATCAGATAAAGATAAACGGATACCGCGTGGAGATCGGCGAGATCGAGGCTGCGGTGGGCAAGCTTGAAAATGTATCTGACGGAAAGATACTTTTCCGCGACGGAATGCTCATTGCATTCTTCCGCTACAGCGGTGAATACACTGAAGAAGCCGAGGAATCGATCAAGAAGGCACTTCATGGTATGCTTCCCGCATATATGGTCCCCGGCAAGTTCGTTCATCTGGAAGAATTCCCCCTTACATCAAACGGTAAGATAGACACCGCCATGATGTATGAGATATCGCGCGGAATCAAGAGCAGCTCTGAAAAGCGCAGAAAGACTCCGCTTTCAGATGGCGCTGAAAAGCAGATCGCTCCCATATGGGAAAGAGTACTGGGATATTCACCCGTATATGCAGATGACGATTTCTTTATCGCAGGCGGTGATTCGCTGAAAGCCATCTATCTTGTAAATGGCATAAAGAAAGACCTCGGCATACAGATAAGCGTGAAAGAAGTATTCACCTGCGGATCGCTTGCTGCCCTTGCAAAGGTCGTTGAAGCCGCAAATACAGGCAGCAGTGACACCGATGAAGACGAATTTGAGATTTGAGCCGTAGGAGAGTAAAATGAAAGCAAATAAATGGATCGCTCACGAAAACGTGACAGAAGGCAATAAATTATCGCTGCTTTGTTTTATATTTGACGGAGGCAGTGCAAGCTATTTTTCAGCGTGGAAGTATTCTCTCAATGAGGATATCGACCTGATACCAATTCTTTATCCCGTGCGTGAAAAACGCCGTAAAGAGCCGATGTACAAGGATATGCAGGCATTTGTGGAGGATCTGGCGGTGTCGCTGGAGGATATCTTCCGCGGCAGATACGCATTCTTCGGCTATTGCAGCGGCTCTGTGATAGCATATGAAACCGCAGTCAGGGTCAGGGAGCTCTACGGCACCGAGCCCGAGTACGGCATGATAATATCCAGCGAGGCTCCCGAATTCCTGCATGAATCGGTGCCGAAGCTCACCGACGAAAACAGAGAACGTCTATTCTTCGAGCACCTTTCGGCACTTCCGTTCATTGACGAAAAAACTCTGCACGACAAGGTGTTTCTGGATTACTACAAGCCGCTTTTTACCGCCGATCACGACCTGCTGGACTCCTATGATTTCCACGGGCATGATAAGCTCGGCTGTGATCTTGATGTTATTATATGCCCTGATGACCCCAAGGTCATCAGGGAAAAGGCACAGCGCTGGGATCAGCTCACAAGCGGCAATACACGCATCATAGAACGGGACGGCGGTCACTTCCTTGTTGACAGCCAGAAAGAATACATATTCTCACGGCTGAACGAAAGATTATCTGCATCGGGCAGAAAAGCTGTATTCAAGGAAAGCGTTCCCGACAGCAGAGAGCTTACCGTGACCGAAAAGGCTATCATAGGCATATGGGAGGAGATCTTCGGCAAAACAGGCTTTACAGGGAGCAGTGACTTCCTGCTGTCAGGCGGAGATTCACTGAAAGCAGTCAGACTGATAAACGAGATCCGCAGGATATACGATGTTGAGCTGAAGATCACCGATGTTTTCGGCTGCGGCGAGATCAGAGCGCTGGGAAGCTGCATTGACGAGCTTATCAAGCAAAAGGACGAGATAAAAGACAATTATACTGATGAGGGAGAAATATAATGAGCATTGAAGAGTTACTTCTGTCATACAGACAGAAAGGCGTTGAGCTTTCTCTTAACGGAGATAAGCTGAAATTCAGCGCACCGAAGGGTACGCTCACAGAAGATGACAAGGCAGTACTGAAAGAAAACAAGGCACGCATTATCGAGTATCTGTCAAAGCACAGCGACAATGATGTTATCATTGATAAGGAGCATATCTACGATGAATTTCCGCTGACCGACATCCAGTCATCCTACCTTGTAGGACAGGATTCTCTTTACAAATACGGCGGAACGAACTGCAAGATATATTCCGAGTTTGAATTTGATGAGCTGGATCATGAAAAGGTTCAGGAAGCTTGGGAAAAGGTCATAAAGCAGAACGAAATGCTCCACGCTGTCATCGAATCAAAGGGAGTACAGAGGGTGCTCAGGGAATATACTGTCCCTGCGGTAAAGCTGACGGATATCAGCTCCATGAGCGAGGATGAGGCAGAGAAATACCTTGAGGACAAGCGCACCGAGCTTACTCTGAAGCAGTATCCCGCAGGAACATGGCCTCAGTTCGATCTTGAAATGACCGTGCTGAAGGACAGGTTTATGCTGCATTTTTCTCTGGATATGCTTATTGCCGACTTCGTCAGCATCAACCTTATTTTCGATGAATTCGAGGATCATTACTATAACAGGAAAAAGCCCGAAACTACCGATCTCACATTCAGAGATATAGTAATACACCGCGAGAACCTCAAAAAGACTGCCGAGGGTATCCGCAAATACGAACAGGATAAGGAGTACTGGCTCGAAAAGACAGAAACAATGCCATCTGCTCCCGTATTTCCCGTACTGGGCACCGTCAGCAACGATAACGTGCTTTTCAGACAGCACCTGTTTTTCATTGAAAACGATGTATACACCTGCCTTTGCGAAACCGCAAGGAGCGAAAAGGTAACTCCCTCAAATCTTGTGCTAACGGCTTATGTAGAGACTCTCAGAGCTATCTCTGCAAACAAGTCGTTCTGCATAGATGTCACCATGTCCGACAGACCCGAGATCCACCCCGATATCAAAAAGGTCATCGGTGACTTCACCATCGCAAGTATCCTCGCTGCCGAGGACAAAGGCTATGAGACCTATCTCGATGAGGCAAAGGCACTCCAGTCAAGGCTCTGGGAGGATCTGGGACACAATGCTTTTTCGGGTACAGAGGTACTGAGAGAGCTTAGCAGACATACCCACGGAGAGATCGTTGTGCCTGCGGTATTCACAAGTACTCTCGGTGCGATGAATACGGAGATAGACCGTGTGGGAAGACTTCTCTACACCATCAGCATGACTCCTCAGGTGCTCATAGATTGTCAGGTGCTCGAAGTAAACGGCAGACTGCGCGTGAACTGGGACGTCCGCGAGGGAGTATTCCCCGAGGGACTCATAGATAATGCTTTTGAAATATTCCGCAGTAATGTTATCCGTCTTGCTTCACCGGAGGGGCTGAAAAGCAGGATATTTACAGAGCTTCCTCAGCGAGTAAAGCAGGTAAGGCTCGAGACCAACAGCACCGATCAGCCTATCGAAGCAACTTACCTCTATGATGGCTTCCTGAAAAGTCTTGAAAAAACTCCCGATGCCCCCGCGCTTTACAACAGCGGAGTTACCTATTCATACCGCGAACTGGCTGCATATACGGTCACACTGAGAAAAGCGCTCAGCGACGCTGGCTTCCGCAAGGGCGAGCTGGCTGCACTGTCCATATCCAAGGGAGTATGGCAGATCGCCGCTGTACTGGCTATACTTACTCTCGGCGGTACATACCTGCCTCTGGACGTACATCAGCCCTCCGAAAGAGCGGAAAAGATCATCACAACCTCGGGCACAAAGTATATACTGCTTGAAAAATATGATTATATCAGCGACGGCATCACGCAGAAGATCGACATTACAAAGCTGGAAAGAGCCGACCTTGACGATACAGAGATAATCCCCGATGCTCCGGGACTCTCATCCCCTGCTTATGTTATTTTCACATCAGGCAGCACCGGCACTCCAAAGGGTGTGGTCATTTCCCACGAGGCAGCTTCAAACACTATCCTCGATATAAACCAGCGCTGGAACATCACCTCAGAGGATCATCTGCTGGGACTTGCTAATCTCGGATTTGACCTCTCCGTATATGATATCTTCGGAGCATTCTATGCAGGTGCTCAGCTCGTACAGGCTACAGAGAGTCTTGCAAAGGATCCCTCACACTGGCTCGAGCTTGTCCGCACACAAAAGATAACCGTATGGAACAGTGTACCTGCGCAGATGAAGATGCTCACCATGTTCATGGACGGCGAGCAGGAAAAAACCATAGATTCACTCAGACTGGTCCTGCTTTCAGGTGACTGGATCCCCACCGACCTGCCTGCTGATATAAAGAAGTGCTTCCCGAATTCCGAGAGCATAAGTCTGGGCGGTGCTACCGAGGCAGCCATCTGGTCCATTTACTATCCTATTGATCCTGATGCGGTTTACGAAAGGAGCATCCCCTACGGAAAGCCTCTTGCAAATCAGCGCTTCTATATTCTGGACGAAAAGCTCCAGCCTCTTACCGACTGGGTAACAGGCAGCATTTACATCGCAGGCAAGGGACTTGCCCTTGAGTACCTCGGAGATAAGGAGCTTACCGATGCAAAGTTCGTTTATTCCGAACAGCTCGGCGAGCGTCTCTACCGCACAGGTGACATAGGAAGATATATGCCTGACGGTAATATCGAGTTTCAGGGCAGAGAGGATTTCCAGATAAAGATAAGAGGTCACAGAGTTGAACTGGGAGAGATAGAGTCTGCTGTAAACGACATTCTCAGTCCAAAGGATCTGAAGGTCATCGCTGCCGATCATAACGGCTCAGTGCATATAGTTATGTTCTGCGTTCCCGAGAACGGCGCTTCCCTCCCCGACAGGGACACTCTCGACGAGGCTCTTTCAAAGAAGCTTCCTAAATATATGGTGCCCTCCTTCTATAAGTATCTTGACGCGATCCCCCTCACAAAGAACGGCAAGGTCGACGTCAAGGCGCTTGGCGAAATGGCAGCAGAGCTTATTGACGAGAAGAAAAACAATACAAGCTGTGACACCGACCTTTCAGAGACCGAAAAGAACATTTTCGAGGTATGGTGCAGCATTTTCAATACCGACAATATCGGAGCCGACGAGAATTTCTTTGACTGCGGCGGAGACTCTGTCATGATAGTTAAGCTGATAACCGAACTTGAAAACAGGTTTGGCTATAAGCTCACACTTCCCGAGGTTTATGAGTGCCCGACCATAAGGCTCATGGCTCAGGCTCTGAACATATGATAAGGAGATATCAAAATGAATAAAAGCAAATGGATAGCCCATGAAAGAATGGACGAGAACAACAAGATAAACCTTTTCTGCTTCACTTTCCCGGGAGGAAGCGCAAGCAGCTTTGCAACATGGAAGAAACTGGTAGATCCCTCTGTCAACCTTATCCCCATTCTTTATCCCGAGCGTGAAGTGAGAAGAAAGGACCCCATGGAAGAATCCTTCGATAAGTTTATCGAGGACCTTGTAAACGATAATCTGGAGCTTTTCAGTATGCCTTATGCATTTTTCGGTTACTGCGGAGGTGCGGTAATTGCCTATGAAGCAGCCGTCAGAGTCAAGGAGCTCACAGGCAAGGAACCGCTCTGGGGACTCGTTGCATCAAGCGAGGCTCCCCAATACCTCAGGGATTCACTTGTTGAATTCCCGCAGAAGGACGCAAAGAACGATATCACGGAATACCTCGTTGGTCTTGGTATGTTCGATGAGCAGATAGTTCAGAGTGAAATGTTCCTGCAATACTATGTTCCGCTTCTGAAAGCGGACTGCAAAATGCTTGACACATTCATCTACCGCAAGCACGACAAGCTTTCACTCGACCTTGATGTCCTTTACGGAAAGGAAGATCATACTGTTGACTATGAGAAGGCAAAGCAGTGGCAGGATGTCACCAATGGCGAAATGAGACTCGAGATCCGTGAGGGCGGTCATTTCTTCGTTGATACACAGAAAAAAGAGATCTGCGACCTGATCAATCAGAGACTTGTCGGAAAGGTACAGTGATGAGTGAAAAGATAAATGCAGTGGTATGCGGTGTGAATTTCGGCAGCTTTTACATAAAAGCCATCGAACGCAGCGATAAACTGGCTTTATGCGGCATCCTTTCCAAGGGAAGCGAAAAAAGCCGCAGGATATCCGAGCAGTACAACATCCCCCTCTACACCGACGCCGATGAGATAAAAGACGCGGATGTTGTCATTATGGCTGCCAGATCGATGATAACAGGCGGAAGAAGCTCCTCAACCGTAAAAAAGCTGCTGAAAAACGGCATATCCGTACTTCAGGAGCAGCCTGTC
Source organism: Ruminococcus sp. (assembly GCA_017519145.1). GTDB lineage: Bacteria > Bacillota > Clostridia > Oscillospirales > Ruminococcaceae > Ruminococcus. The sequence continues at coordinate 70,864 of JAFWTA010000023.1, read as the reverse complement.
CATCACCTTGAGGTCAGGGACCTTATCTCTGCCGCCGCAGATGACGTAAAATATGCAGTCAACAATTTCTACAGATACCTTCCCGGGGTACATGAGTTTCTGGCTTATGCAGAAAAGCTTCGGGCGGAAAGAAAGGTCCTTCGCTGCCGCATGAGCTGCAGTTCGCAGGTGCTTTATCCGCTGATGGATGTGCTTTACAGTGCTGCAGGCGGAGCGGAGTCCTTTACAGCACAAAAAGCTGCCGACGGAGCAATGTCCGTGATAACGGGAGAGATAAACGGTATCCCCTATTTCCTCGATTATTACAATGAATATACCGAGAATATCGACTCTTCACTTGCTCTTTTCTTTGATCTGAAAATAGATACCGATGGCGGCAATCTCATACTGACCGATCCTGCCGGAGATGTTATCTGGCAGCCACATCTAAGCTGCATGAGAGATGATGAGAGCAATACCGAAAAGTACCGTTCAAGTATGCCAATGAAACGGCTTTATTCGGGAGATATTGCCGATTATGCACAGCTGTATGAAAAAGCATGGCCTGAAGCTATGGAAAGATCCGTGTTGGATTTTATCGGCAGCGAAGCTGCGGAGCTGAAAGCAAGACACCTGAGACAGTGTGAAATGTGCAGCATGGTAACTACAGCGGCAGGTGCCCCTGTAAAGATCGAGACTCCATATACAGACTCGGTAATGCTCTGATATGACAAGTCTGACTGAGTGTCGGGACTATCTCTGTAAACAAAAAGAACAGCTCAGTGAGCTGTTCTTTTTGTTTAGCTGAAAGATCTCCTTTCCGGCTTCACCATGATATTTATAACCTTTAGTAAACAGGTTATCCCCCCCTTATCAACTTCTAAATATGCGCCTTCAAGATGTGCATATTTGAAAAGAGCATACTTTAAATATGCATCCATCAATAATGCCTTTTCATGATGTGCATCCAAAATCTTTTTCGCCCTATTATGCCTCTCGTATGCTTTCTCTGAAGTATACCGCGGAACGCGTCATTATATATAGAACCTATACTTGAATGCCTTTCAAGGTCAATTTAACTGCTTCCGCATATATACCGGATTATGGGCACACATAAAATCTCTTTGTACGAATCGTCATCTGCAAGAGTCTTGACCTGCCCGAAAAGATTATTGCACTACTCTTCTTTTTCAGATATCATGTTTTAATTATCTACCATCGATTAGTGAAAACTTAATTAAATCATACAAAATCCATTATTTTTTCAATTAAATCAATATAAATAGAGTAGACAAATGCACGATTTTATGTTATAATATGAAATTGCTATTTTTATTTAATAGAAATCGCACTTCAAAATCTAATAAAAGGAGTACAAACATGGTATTAAACGGTCAAAATAATGTGCAACTAACAGATGAAGAATTATGTATACTTGAACAGCTTACATACCTTGATGAAATGGTTGCTGAAAAAGCAGGAATAAATGCTTTATTCTCAAAAGTTAATTCCACCCTTGTAGGTAAAACTATAGCCGAAATTCTGGAACCATTCGGTGATAAAGAAATCGCTCGCCTTATGGCATACCAGGAGTCGATATGCGACGCAAAGATCAACGGTGTTGAATGGGCTAAGATAATAACATATCTCAAAGACCCAAACAACAGATTATCTCAACTTGTGTTGCGTGACGTTAAAGATAATTATGAAAGTCACTATGACTATAAATCCGAAATCGGAAATGGATATTACAGAGCGGCCTATTCTGATGGCGGCAGATATATCGATATCGGCAAGTTCAGGGAATTATATCCTGATGAACCTATTGATGAAAGCCGATTGGTTAGAGTTCCTCTTGCTCTCACTTTTACAGATAACACTCAAAATGAAGCTGTAGTTGTATTCAAAGGAACTACAGGTCCCAACGAATGGGCAGATAACATTAAAGCTGCCTATGAAAGAGAAACTTTTCCTCAGACTGCTGCTTTAGAATATGTTAAAAAAATGGCTCGCGAATATGGAGATATTACTGTTGTAGGTCATGGAAAAGGCGGTAATAAGGCAATGTATACCGCCATACTCTGTGACGATGTTACAAGATGTGTAAGTTTTGACGGTCAAGGTTTTTCTAACGAATTCATATCAGATTACAAATCAAAAATAGATGAAAAATCTGAGATAATTACAAACTATTCCGTTTATTCAGATTATACACACATCCTGCTTAACCAGATTCCGGGAGCCCGTCAGATATATGTTGAAGGTTACGGCATAGATGCAATTAACGAAAATCATGCTCCCAACAGTTTCATTAATCAGAAAAATGATTTTTATAATCTATCAACTTTTTCTGAATCTGAGCTGTATACCAATTTTCTTCACTTCGATCTTGACACAGCGGAAGGCATAGTTGGCTGCATAAGTGTTGCCAGAATGCTTTATAATAAATATCCTGATGATATGGCTTATGATTTTGACGAATTCTGCGAAGAAAACTATGGCTGCAGTTTATATAGTTTGGATTCATTTGTAAGCAATAATATTATCAGCAAATATTCAGAGCTGACATTTTATGACCAGCTTAGTCTTGATAAGTTCCTGTATGATAACTCGGGTGACAACTTTACTTTTTATAAAGAAAATCACCTTAATGGATCCATGACTAATGACGAAATTGCCGAGTTTTATAAAGACTGTCTGCTTGGAAAGCAATTTATCAATCGTAACGGAGATGAGGCTATTGCCTTCCGAATAAAATCAGCAAAATGGCTATATAACCGATTCATGAAGGAGCAAACCACAAACAAAAGCTTCGACAATTATATTTCAGATAACTTCAACCTGAATTTTATCGAGCTTGCAAATATGTGTAGTGCTACAATAACTAATCCCAAAATAAACTCGTGCCTCATGGAAAGAGATACGACAGCTGATCTTATGGAATTAATGTATCACAATTTTGGTCAGAGATTCGTTGACTATATCAAACCTTATACAAAATTCAATTCTTCTAATACTATCCCACTATTTGAGGAACGCGAAGAATTTGAATCCATGACTCAACTAAAGGGCTTTCTGGACTACTTGATCGATGTATGCAGAAACGATGAAAAACTAAAGAATTTCTTAGTATATCTTTTAGAGAACGGAACTGTTGAAGAGGATATAAATGGTCGCATTAAAGAATCTATTCTGGACTTCAGATACAGGCTTGATTTTGAAAAAATAACTGATAATCTGAAAGAATCATTACCGGATCTTGCAGAAGATGAGATAAAAGATGTTATAGATAATTGGAATAAGATCGATGATTTGGATGAAACAATTGAACATTGCAGCGAACTGGACAATGAAGAAGTGAGACAAAAATACTTAAAGCGCGAACTATATAAGGAGCTCAATGGCATACGAAAGGATCTCTTAGCTGACCCCGAACCTTTCGGTATAAAAGGCACCGTAGCTAAAACCTTTATTTCGGGATTTGAAGTTGGTCTTTTAGAAGACTATCAGGATGAAATCGCAAGTCTTGTGGGCAATGCTGTCTTTTATGCGCATTCAAATGGAATAACACCAGAAGATATATCCAATTGCATATTCGGATTAATGCACCATGGTATTAACTTTGATATGATCATGAGTGCTCTGGTATATGCTGTAGCCGGAGTATCTCTTGTAAGCGGATTCGTAATTCTTTTTGGAGCAGCAGCTTGCGAAGCAATAGTGGAAGAAGCCGTAGATCGTATCAATGAATTAAAAGATATATGTGAGGATAAGTATTACACCATAGCCAAAGCACGGCTTGAAGACAGAATAATAAAAGATATTGCTTTTCTTACTAATAGGAATATCAAAGTCCTTAATATTGTTGATGATCGACTGAACGACTATAAAAATGATAATTATATTATGGCAAACAACTATGAAATATTATCAGAATTCGCACACCAATTCTATGGACAGACATTTGAAAATGTTGATATCAGCAAGGAAGATGTTCCCCAGCGTTTAGCTGCACTCGCTTTATACAAGAAAACGATTAAAGAGATACTTGCTGACCACGGTTACCACTTGATCATCGGAAGTGATTCAGATGAAGTTATAACATATGACGATACTCAGCAGATAAATGATAATATCGATACTTCAAATACCATTATCCTTGGCGGTTCGGGAAATGATGTAATCCATGTAAAAGGCATGCATTACAGCAATGATCAAAAGATCTCATTGGTAATCGCCGGTTCAAATGATGATGAAGTGTACCTTGACCATGAAAATGCTATCATACACGGCGATTTCGGTCAGGATGACATCGGCGGTGCAGACACACTCATTGGCAGCAACGGTAATGACAGGATTTACGGTGACGGAGGTTACGATTATATTGAAGGAAATGGCGGAAAAGACTTTATTTTTGGTAACGGCTATAAGGATATCCTGACAGGCGGACGCGGAAACGATGAAATGTTTGGAGGTCAAGAAAATGATACTTATAAATTCTATTCTTCCGACGAGAACGATGCCCTCAAGGACTCTCAGGGTAATAATCTTATAATTTTTGCAGACACTGACATCTCAAATATCAAAATTGAAGGTCCCAAAGCTAACACTCATCATCTTAAATTCACTATAAAGTCAACTCAGGCAACTCTAACAATTCTGGACTATGACACAACCCATGACAACTTTGCTATCAGCTTTAAGGAAGAGAATGAGATCTATTCTATTGAATCCTCTGGAGACGGAAACTATTATCTTATGCCCATGGATATAACTAAAGATGACTGGGAAAAAACTGTAAATAGCACTTCAAGCAGTGTTTTTCGATTTGTTGGTAATGAATTCGCTGATATGATCTATAGGTTCAATGATGCAAATGAGGTAGGCCCTCCCAGTGATCCGCTTATAATCAACTTTAATCAGACAGATAATAATGTCAATGGTCTTGTTGATGTTGATAACGGTGTATATTTTGATCTTGATAATAATGGTTTTGCAGAAAAAACTGCATGGATAAATCCGAGCAGAGGCTTCCTTGCACTTGACAGAAACGAAGATGGCAAGATCAATAACGGAGGAGAGCTTTTCGGCGATCAGGTCATACTGAAAAATGGTGAAAAATCGTCATCTGGTTTTAATGCTCTGGCTGAACTTGATGATAATATTGACGAAAACACAGGCAGCATCGGCGATGGCATAATTGACGAAAGAGACAGCAGATTCTCCGAACTCAAAGTATGGATCGATGCAAACAGAGACGGAAACTCTGATGCAGATGAACTGAGATCACTTTCTGAACATGATATCACCTCCATAAGTCTCGACACCACAAGGATCTCTATCAATGATGGCAGTACCGGAACTATTGTAACAGAGTCATCAGAAGTTACTCTTTCAAACGGTGACCATCTTGAAATAAGCGAGCACTGGTTTAAAGCCCATAAATATGATACCCATGAAATAAGTGTTAACAACGGAAATGGAAACAGCATCTTCACATTCGGAACTCTTCCGAATATCATAAATAAGCTTAATCAGGATGAACCTGATGAACTGACAGAGCTTTACAATAAATTTGAAGCATCTGAAAGCTACATTGAAAAGAGGATTCTCACCAAAAAGATACTGTATGTTCTTTCTGGCGCAGATAAGATAAAGCCTGATTCCAGAGGGAAAAATATTGACGCAAGAGATCTGTGTGTCATAGAAAAAATAATGGGAGTAGAGTCATTCAGAGGTGCTTATAATTCAACAGATCCAAATGAAAATGCCTCCGCTATCCTGAATGATATATATGTTAAGTTTGAAGAATTATACTTTAATCTTCTAAACGCCAATACCTCAACATATTCATATATTGACTACCTGAAAGAAACTCAGGATGCAAACGGCAACACTATTCTTGATCTGTCTCTTTTTGATACGGTGCTCTCTGATTCACTTGCAAGTGATACTAAGAAAAATGAGATCATCGGTAGTATATGTTCTTATCTGAAGCTATGTGACAAAGCTGAAGGCACAAACTATTATGCAGTATTCAAAGCTGCTTATTCTGCTTATACGGAAGACTTTGATAAGATGAGCAAGACAAGGATCGTTCTGGGCACTCAAAATAACGATAATGTTTACGAATATTCGGATAATAACCTGTTTGTTTCTGACTCTGGCAATAATACTCTTTATAGCATCCACGGAAACGATACATTCTTCTTCAATACAGGAAACGGACAAGATGTCATAAATAAAGATGGTGCAAGATCTGTAAATGATAAGATATTATTCGGGAACGGTATATCCCCTGACGACGTTACAATAACCAAGGATGGAGAAGACCTGCTTCTTCTTATCGGAAATAACGGTGACAGCATAAGAATAGTTCAGCAACTCAGGGATATATATCATCAGATCGATTCTTTTGAATTTTCTGATGGAACCGTTATTAACAAGGAAGACATTTTCAATAATCCGTTCACAGTTCATGGCAATGGTACAATAACTGATCAAGATACCACTTATGGCACATTAGGAAATACTATTATCGGTTCTGACGGAAATGATACCATTTACGGCAATGGCGGCGACGATGTTCTCGATGGCGGCAAAGGAAACGATACTCTTTACGGCGGAAACGGTGATGACACATATGTTTTCAATCTTGGAGACGGCTCTGACTTTATTTCGGAAGAAGGCAGTGCAAATTCAACGAATGATAAACTTATATTCGGCGAAGGTATATCTCCCGATGATATAACGATCAGCAAGATAGATAAGGATATGGTACTTACTATAGGCAATAACGGAGATAAAATAAGATTACAGTATCAGTACTGTGACTCTTCAAAGTTTATTGAGAAGTTCGAATTTGCTGACGGAACCGTTCTCACTATCAACGATCTGCTGGCTACTCCGATCGTAACCAAAGGAGCGGGTACTATATACGATACCGAAACATCTTACGGTACCAAAAGCAGTATTCTTATCGGTTCTGACGGAAATGATACCATTTACGGCAATGGCGGCGACGATGTTCTCGAAGGCAGTAAAGGAAACGATACTCTTTACGGCGGAACCGGTGATGACACATATGTATTCAATCTTGGAGACGGCTCTGACATTATCTCTGAAATTGAAAGCAGAGGCTCTGCAAATGACAGGTTATTATTTGGAGAAGATATTTCTCCTGAAGATATAACTGTCATCAGAGAGGGAATGGATATGATCCTTCAGATCGGTGATAACGGTGACAGTATACGGATAGCAGACCAGTATTCGGGCAGCATCACCCAAATTGAGAGCTTTGAGTTCGCAGATGGTACAATTTTCTCTAAGGACGATATGTTTGATCGGCTTATGATCATCAAGGGATCAGGAAATATATCTGACCCAGACGGTGGCTTTGGAACGAATAACAATACCATAATTGGTTCTGACACTGACGACAACATCTACGCTAACAGCGGAGATGATACTCTTGAAGGCGGAAAAGGCAATGACCAACTCTTCGGCGGTTACGGAAACGATACATATATCTTCAATCTTGGTGACGGCGCAGACTTTATCAACGAAAAGTCTGCTAATTCACCAGCTGATAAAATCGTTTTCGGTGAAGGTATCACTCCAGAAGATATTACTGTAACTCGATACGGATATGACCTTATTCTTCATATCGGAGATAACGGTGACAGTATCAGGATCTCAAATCACTATGCAACAAAAGAGTATCAGGTTGAAAGCTTTGAATTTGCTGACGGAACAATTGCGCACATCGATCTAGAATCATCAGAATTCGTTATCGATATACAGGGAACAAGTGCAGAAACAGAGCAGATATTTACCGAATATCTCAGCAATATTTATTCAGAAGATATATTAAGCGAAGAACTGTCTGTTGAAAATACACTAATCGCTGACGCAAACGATATTGCAAGTATTGATAATACAAACGACGCCGTCAGTGATATGACAACTATCCAAACAATGGTACTTGCTGAGAATATGTCCGCATTCAGAAATGACAGTCAGATCTCAGACGGCATCAATATAGGTGATCCCACAGCAGATAACTCAGTACTTGATCACCTTATTATCAGCTCATCTCTTCACTGATAATAGTCCAAATAGTTAATGCAGACTTTTTCGATACAATTACATTACTCTGCTATTTGCGATCATACATAAACAAACCGGCTCCACAATTACTGTGGAGCCGGTTGTATTATATCATGCTATATTGTATCTCTCCCCTGCTCGTAAAAGCTTCAGATATGAGGTAAGCGCCAACCAGCCCAGTGGGTAAAAAAATGAGCCGAGATCAACATCGGCTCAAATCCTGTATTCGATTCATCACAATGAATTGCAGTGAGTTACTGTGCGGTGAAATACTGTCAGTTACTATGAAATACTGTAGATGAGAAGCTGTCACTTAACCTCAGCCTCGTTTTCGATGATTTGATGATATGTTCTGTGGCAGGTTTCAGGCAGTGCAGCACTCCACGGCATGATGCTGTCAAGCTGTTCTTCCGAAGGTGTTTTGCCCCATGAAGGAAGAACAAGCATCAGATAGGAGAGATAACCAAACACATTCAGTCCGTTTCGCTTGGCTGTTTCGATCACGCTCATGAAGAGAGCACTCGCATCTGCCCCCTTATCCGTCGCAGAAAAGAAAAAATTCTTACGGTCGATCACAAAAGGCTTAACGGTGCGTTCTGCAAGATTGTTCGTCATTTCTATTTCGGGATGCTCTAAAACAGAAGGAGCTTGTCTTTCTGATTCAGGACATAGGTGACCGCCGCGCCAAGGTGTGAACCTTTACTCGGTCTGAGCGTTCCGATGAAGTTGTAGAATTCTTCTATGATCGTTTTTACCTCTTTCCGCCGTATCTCCAACATCTTTTCCAGTGGGACGTTTGCTTTTCTTGCTTCACGCTCCAAGGCAAATGCTCTGTCGATGATCTCGACAGCTTTTGCCGCTTTGCTGGTTTTATCATTTTCAGGTATGCTGTCCACAAACTTGCGGCGAGCGTGCGACCAGCAGCCTGCGTGCAGATATTCTTCCGAACCATAAGCCCCCAGTCCATCGGTCTGCACGATACCGTCATAGCTTCCGAGAAGCTCCTCGGCGGTCACCTTGGAGCGGCTGTCCCGATAGGTATGGATCGCAATCAGAAGCTTTGCTGATGTTCCTGTGCAGCCCCCCACATCTGTCCCAGCTTTTTCACGGGCTTTCCCTGTATTTTCAGAACACGCAGCGTAGTCTCATCAGCGTTCAGGACGGGGGCGAGGTAAGCATACTTCCAGAAGTGCTTCAAAACAGGTACAAACCATTCTGAACCTTTGATGATCCAGTTCGCAAGTGATGTGCGGTTCAGGTAGATGCCCTGCATCTTGAAGTGCTGTTCCATACGGTAAAGCGGTTCGCCAAGCAGATATTTCGCCTCAGCGATATATGCGATCAGTTCTGTTTCCGGCAGACCTCTCGGAATGACAGGCGCAGGAGTCAGATTCGGAGCCTTCACAATATTCGCCTTATCTCCGTGCTTATCGCAGTGTTCACATTTGTAGACCTCACGAAAGTATGTGATCTTAAAGATTTTCGCAGGGATAATGCAGAGCCGCGTGGTGATGTATTCTTTAGAAAACGGCACGAGTTTACTGCCGCAGACCGCACATTTTCTCTGATCTTCGGGGAGCGTATGCACGATCTCTCTCGTTTCAAGATCACCACGCAGTTCATTTCTTCCCCGATGCTTTCCGGTATTCTTCGATTTCTTTGTGATGGAATCCTCGGTAGGATCAGCGGCAGAAAGATTTGACAATTCTTCCGCTTCGTTGAACACATTACCATCCAGATCCATTTGTCCGTTGCAGATGAATTTAGATTCCTCGCTTTTCTGTCCGAAGAGCATCTTGTTCCGTTTGAGTATCTGCTCTTCCAGATGCTAGATGTGAAGAGCTTGATCTTCGTTCGATTTTTTCAGCTCATCATTTTCTTTTTCAAGCTCAGAGCACTTCTGCACAGCGGCTTCATATGCTGCTTTCAGTTCTTCGTATGTCATAGCAAAAGCACTCCCTTCCCTGAATTTCCGGACGTTTCATGATACTCTGATTATACCATGATTTGCCCGATTTTTCAAGGAAAAGAGTGCTATGAAAGCATAGAAATATTGTCCACATTACTGTATATTTTCATCGTGGAAAAGTCAGCATATATCCACACCGCCGGCTACTTTTTTGATTGCCTTCGGCTGATCGATCGACAGCCCCTGCGTGAGCCAGATGAATTGCTCACGGGTAATATTCCTGACCTCCTGTTCATTGCGCGGCCAGGAGAATTTCCCGTCTTCAAGACGTTTATACAGCAGCAGAAAGCCGTCATCTTCCCATAAAAGCACCTTCATACGATCTCTGCGCCTGCCGCAGAACAGAAACGCACTGCTTGTGAACAGGTCAAGCTGAAACTGCTGCTGTATAAGTGCCGCAAGTCCGTCAATGGATTTCCGCATATCCGTATGTCCGCAGACGATGTAGATATTGTCAGCAGTTAAGTCTTTCAGCATTCTTTCAGACCTCTCAGCAGCGTAAGGAGAAGCTCCTCAGATATATCTGGCGGCATTTCAACCTCGCCCCCGTCCTTATGAACGATCACCTTTTGAGGCTCGGACTTCTCTGGCTCAGCACCGCTTGCAATACATTGTGTTTTCAACATAGCTGTAGTGCAGGTGACACTTTGGGAAACACTCAGCGGTACGATTTGCTGCAATGGCAGTTCAGCACGTTTCAGCAGCTCTTTTCTCACCACATTCAGGCGTGAGTAGTATGTGTGCTGGCTGATGCCATTTTCCCTGCACCACGCTGTTACAGTCATACCGCTGCTTTGGCATTCCTGTATCTGCTCTGCCCACTCCCTGTGACGAAGCTCGTTTTTTACTTCTCTGATTGTTGGCATATTCTCAGCTCCTTTCGGGTTAAATCCCTTTGGAACTATTTTAACGCATTTTTAGTGCCGAATCAACGTTAGGGGGTGGTTGGCGGTTACGATATAAGATATGATGATAGCCTGACATATTATCAATATGAAAGGCGGCAGCAGAAACAGCAATGGGATATTGCTTACAGACTGCTTGTTTTTACTTTATTATCTGTTTGTGCTTATGTATCTTTAAAAAGCTCATTTTGAGATATAAACTCTCTTATCTTTGCGCTGATACGCTCACTCTCATAATAGTGGATATAGTGGCCGCAGTCAAGAAAAACTGTTTCGGCGCCAACACTGTCTGCGTACTTGCGCTGGTTCTCACGCCAATTAGCCGATACCTGTTTACCGTCTGACACGAACATCAGCATAGGACAGCGTGGCATTTCCGATGATGCGGTGACCTCAGCATTAGCCTGCACCGCTCTCGCTTCATTTATATAACAGTCGTTCATCAGATTTCTCTTTTTGAGCAGCTTCAGCTCCCTGCATTCATTTTTATCAAGTCCGCGCCTGCTCAATGGATACCAGAAAAGCAACCCCATTCTGTTGAGCTTCTGAAATTTCTTCATAAGACCTATTCGCTTTTCTACCTCACTGTCACTCCACTCCATGTAGGTTATTGGCGTTGCCATATCAAGTCCTATGATCGCAGCTACATCTTCAGGATACAGCTGTTTCCACCTGATAGCCTCCAGACCGCTCATAGAGTGCGGCAGAAGAACATATGGCGGTTTTTCACATGCAGACTCCAGCGCCTTTCTCTGATAAGCTATAACATCGTCTATTTTACATGAACCTTCATACAAGTCAGAGTAACCGTACCCGAATTTTTCTATAACTATGATCCTGAAATCACCGATCAGCTTCTCATACAGTATCTTAAAATCATACATGGGTGCTGCGGTCCCCGAGCCTGACATGAACACAAGCTTTGGCTTTCTCTCATCTCCTGCTCTGAATATGTGCAGCTTATGACCTTTTATATCAACATAGTTCAAATCTGTTCTGAAATTATACTTCATATTATTCCTCAAATTCCTGCGTTATTTTAGTTCTTTGTTTAGTTATGATCTAAAGTTGATCAGCTGATCTCACAGCAGCTCCCTCATTCGCGGAGTGATATTCCAGCAGTCCTCTGGATCCTCGTCCACACATGACCACGAAAAAATGGTATGCCTGTGGTTATCGCGGAGAAGTATCTCCTTCGTGTCAGCCCAAAGCCTGTCCGCCGCAGCCTGCTCCCCATCCTGCTCCAGCAGGTCTTCTATTCCCTGCACGATAAGGTTCACAGCAAGGTATTTCTGCCAGATGTCCATATCCTCGCAGTGCCTGTTATAGAAAGCGATGTAGTCGTCTGTGTGCTTTGGGTCGCCTGCACACCACTCCCAGTCCTGTTCACCCGAAAAAGGCAGTCTCACACCGCACTCCTCGTTCATTTTCTCATAGAAATTATCCATTTTCTCTCCTCATCTCTTTTGCTCTGTATTTTATAAATTATAGCATATATTTTAAAGAATAGCAAGGGACGCGGCATAAAAGTTCCCCAGCAGAAAAGCACTGCCGCAAACAGGGAGCTGCGGCTCGCCGCTTATAGCATATAATCCGAAATAAAGCAAGATGCGTGAAGATAAAGCTCCCGCTTATCATGCTTCACCTTGACCGACACGGTTCACCGAATCGCTGGTAATGAACTATCTCACGCTCACGGAGGAAGCGTATGGGATCCCTTACGTCGGGATCATCCGCAAGCCTCAGTATATTGTCGTAGGTGGTGCGGGCTTTCTGCTCCGCAGCCATGTCCTCCTGAATATCCGTAAGGATATCGCCCTTGGACTGGAAATAAGCTGCTGTAAATGGCGTTCCCGAGGCTGCCACGGGATAAATGCCCGTAGTATGATCCACAAAGTAGGTGTCAAAGCCGCTTGCCTTTATCTCCTCCATGGACAGGTCCTTGGTGAGCTGATAGAGTATAGCCGAGATCATTTCAAAGTGGGCAAGCTCCTCTGCACAATAATGATATATACGAGAAAAAGCCGCATATAACTGCGGCTTTTTTATTTCTTTGTATACCTCTTTCCGTATATGCTTCTCCAGTTGCTGTTTTTATACTCTTTTCGGCATTCGGGGCAGGCTTTGGCTCTGCCTGATCGCTTAAAATCCTTGCCGCATATAACGCAGCGGGCGTCTGGTACCCGCCTTTTGGCATTGCGAGTAGGATTTATATTGTCCTTGTTTTTGTGGTAATACTCAAGAGCCTGCTCAGCGTCGAGCTTTTTGTGCATGAGTTTCTGACATTTCGGGCAATACTTTTGCATACCACTCTCAACAGTATACTCTTCGCCGCAGTTCTGGCAGATGTCTTTACTTCCGAGGCTTCTTTTTGGAACACCCTTGCGATACTTGGCAGCTCGTTCGCGTTGACGCTCTTTGCGGCATTCGGGACAATACCATGCCCGAGGACCGCCTTTAAAGCTCGCTCCGCAAGTACGGCATATCCTGTCATATATCGACATTGTCTGTACCCTCCGACTTGAGCTCGGTGATAAGCTCGTAACCGATAAGCAGTGCAAGATAATTGGGAGGGGTGCGAGCTTCTTTACCTTCGGCGCACCAGTTCTGCATGGACCTATACGGGATCATGTATTTTCCCGCGAAGGCTCTCATACTCAGACCTGAGAGCTCAACAAGCTCTTTCATATTGTTTTCAGCTGCTGCGGCTATTATGTCTACAGTTTTTGTCAGCCCATCGGCTGCAAGCTTTAGCTCCTCGGGAAATCCTATCTCACCCAGCAGGCGCTCTTTCGAGCGCCCGAGGTTAATGTATTCGCCTATCAGTTTTTTGTAGTAATCGTAGTTCATGATTAATACTCCATTTCTGCTGCTTCGTAGTCAAAGCAATAATTTCCGCAATCGTCAAGGTAAAAACCTTCGACTTCATTTTCGTAGCCTTTTCTGCAATCGTCCTGATCGTTGATGTCATATCCGAGTGAGTACATTGCTTCTTCAATTGTGAGTGAGCGGTTTGTTCTAACTTCGCCGATTGTAATGCCCTTTACATTAACCTTAACCATTTTCTCCATAATTTTCTCCTTGCCCTGTCGAGCAGTATTAATGTTTGTTTTACTTGTAAATGTATGCAAATTTATCGTCCTTGTTTTTAACTGTTTTAGTAGCTGTTTTTATAAAGTCCTTCATTTCTTTGTCAATTTCTTTTGTATCCGCATAATATTCTCTTTCGCCTGTTATATCATTATTTGTTATAATTGCGGGTGTATTATGTACGCTTTTGTTGCCGTTTTCATCGTGGTAAACTATTGTTATAAGAGTTGCGCCTGTGTCGGTTGCGTTTGTAATTCTTACAGCAGTGATCTTTTTCATAATTACCTCCTGCCTTTCGGCGTTCATCTTTCGGGGTTCTATCCCCTTTCCTTGATTATATTATAGCACTCATTGAGTGTTTTGTCAATAGGTTTTTGAAAAGACAATACTCATTGAGTGATATTCGTATACTTGCACAAACGTTAGTTTATTCTCTTGTGCAAGTATACAAAAGTAATGCATTGTATGACTTTTTTCCTAAAGCCCTTGACAAGTCATGCAATGTATGATATAATATAATTACAGTAAGGGAAACACTTACGAGTATGTGGGGCAAGACACGATGCGGAAAGGAGGAAAAAATGGAAGAAATGAACGATACACTCAGAATAATGCTCAAAGCTGTAATCCAAATAATAAAGGACAGCAAAGACAAAGACGAAGCACTTAAAAAAATAGAAGCTCTGCTTAAATAAGCAAAGCTCCTAACAAATCCTTAAAGATCGGGCGGACTTGCCGCCGCCCTTTCTTTAAATAAATTATAGCACGTCTTGCCCCCCTGTGTCAATAGATAAGGCGTGAAAACGGCAAGAAAAACTGGACAAGGAGGAAAACGAACATGACAATCAAAGAATTGCGATTAGCTGCCGGTATGACTCAGCAAGCATTCTCGGATTTTTTCGATATCCCGCCAAGAACAATTCAAGCTTGGGAGTATGGGACAAGAGTACCGCCTGAATATCTTGTCAACTTGATAGAGTATAAACTCAAAAAAGAAGGAATGATCACCGAAACTTAATGCTAAATTAATCCTATAGAAAAAGCTCCCTTATTAGGGAGCTTTTCTGTTACAGTTCCTCAAGGAGACCACTGTATTTGTGATCGTTGATTTCGAGGATTACCTCTATCTTTTTCTTTACAGGCTGAGCCTGCTGCGCCGGCTCTGGCTTCTTGAAGCCGTTGAGACCCTTGCCCTTGATGATTGACGGGTAGTCCATGTAGGACTCGTCAAGGTCTACCTTCTCGGTGATACCCGATACTCTGCCCGCGTCAGATTTCTGCCAAACGCCGTAAGTCTTAACGTACTGCGGCTTGCTGCCGTATCCTGCCACCCATTTGTCGAATGCTGCCAAGCGTGAGATGTCGAGCCTGTCCGCGAAGCCATACACATCAGATGCATATATGCCGCAGTAGTAACCTGCCTGCTCCATAGTCTGACAGAAGCCGATACAAGCATCTGTCGCTCCTACCTTATCCCATGTGCTTGTTGTCTCAAGGTCGATGTACACAGGGTAATCGAACTGCTTGCCCTCGATGATCTTCAGGAAGCGCTTCGCATCCGCGATACCATCCTCGCGGGATATGCACTTGCTGCCGACAATGTAGTATGCACCGACAGCGAGCCCGGCACCCTTTGCGCCGGCATAGTTCCGCTGAAAGGTACTATCCTCATAGAAGCCATCATCTGAGCCGCCCGCCTTGATGATTGCAAACTCGATGCCACTGTTTTTGACTGCTGTCCAGTCGATAGTTAGCTGATGCCTGCTGACATCAATTCCGTTTTTCATCTTTTTCCTCCTCACCTTCAAATACTTTAAGCCTTTTTACAATTTTCTTTGCCCATAGGGCATTTGGGTTTATCACACAGTAATTTTCCAGCATTGAGAGCATCTCCATTATGACTATATAGGCAAATACTGCGATTGCCGCAAGCGTGCCCGCTATCTGTGTCAGCTGCTCGGGCTTTTCCCCGTAGTAATGCCCGAGTGCCTTGATGCCGATTTCAAGCCCGCAGGTTGCGGTCATGATGATGATCTCAGCTATTTTATTGAGTCCTCCTTTCCGCATCTTGCTGCTGCTGAGTTTCCGTGTGATGTATGCCTTGATTATACCTGTTATGAAGTCCGCTATTGCGAGACCGAGTACTACTGTTATCATGATTATATACTTCATTATGTTTCCCTCCTTACATAATATCTGCATTGTTATCACCTGCGCTTGTGAGCTGTGCAGTTGACTGCACAGAGCTGAGACTGTTGCTGCCCTGGAGTGCCTGCACCATCGCGTAGAGCTCGGCATAGCTTGGACGGTTAGGCTGATATTCCTGCGAGATATCCCATGCTGCTTTCGAGCAGACCATGGGACGGAATACCGCATTTGATATACTTGTGCCATTTATGACGTAGATCCTCACAAGCACCTTGTTGCACGAGGTAAAGCTTCCCGTCGTTCCTGTATCGGATGTCGTACCCGCGATAGCGATGTTGTATGTGCTTGCCGAGCCGCCTGACGGGCAGCCCGAAAGTATCCAGTTTCCCTCGGGCATCGTATATCCTCCCGGGCGGCTAAGAACTAAGACAGCGTTGCCGCCTGTGGCTGTACCGTCAACGGCAACAGAAAAATCACTGTTGATAGTAAAGGTAACACCGTTCCATGTGTAGACATTTCCACTCCACGTTCCGCCCGTGTTCATAGACTTGATCACCGCCAGATCTGAGAACGGCAGACGGTTTTTTCCACCGCCGTCGATAAGCTCAACGAGTGCGGCACGGTCGGCGGTTTCTGCGCTCTCGAGACTGTCCTGTCTGTTCTGTGCTTCCGAGATATCCTCTGCCTGCTCATACAGTGCGGTGTCGAGCTTGTCAGCATTCTCGGTGAGCACACTCATATCAAACTTGTCGGCGTGATCTTCCTGCTTGCCGAGGTTGTAGTTCGGCGTATATGTAGTACTCATTATTTTCCCTCCAATTCTTTTACCGTTCTGCGCTCAAGCTCTGCTATGCCGAACGCTTCCATGCCGGCGATACTCATACTCATGAGTGCAGTCTGGGTATTGTACAGCTCCGCCTGCATCGACTGCATGGCGGCTACGTTCTTGCCCTCCACTGAGTTCGGGGACACTATGGTCTGCGACATGACTGTCTGACGTATCAGTGAGCGTCTGGTATTGCCGAGGGTGATCTGTATTGCTTCCCCTGTCAGCTCGTTCCTGCGTATAGAGACTATTTTCATTTCCACGTCTATACCGAGGTGCTCGACATAGATCGTTCCCTTGTAGCCGACGTCGTAGTTCTGCAAGTTCAGGAAATCCTTGTACTTCGGGTCGCCCTTGATGTTGGCGACCTCCACAACAATGGAGATCGTCGGAGTGCTCACGCTGTCCCAGTATGGCCATACGGATTTCCAGAGACGCTCAATGCCGTCGCCGTCCGTCTCTGAGTAAGTGAAGTGAATGCGCTTGGTCTTATGATGATGCACGATCCAGTCGCCTGACGTGTCATACCACACAGCGACCATAGTCCCGAAGTTGTCGACTGCGATCAGGTTGGTGATCCAGCCCGACATATCTATCTTGAAGGATATCTTCGTAAGGTCGGTGCCGTATCTGAGGGCGAATGCATTGCCTTCAGGTGCTCCCTCAAGCGTCTGATTGACGCTCATGTGGAAATTGTCTCGATATACCTCACCGCCGTAGAGCGTGACGAGGGAGTTATCGGCGCCGAAAATCGACTCAATGATGCTCTGATCTTCAAGAGCACAGTCCATCTGACCCTCGAGGTCAGACGTGATATCAAAGGTATACTCGCCGATAACTTGCTGCTGATTGGGAAAATCCTTGACTCTGTGAGCGTTCAGCTGAGTGATATACTGTTCTCCGCCGCGAGCCGAGAAGTTCGCTTCCTCGATCCAGTAGTCGCGCATATCGTATGTGATATGCCATGCGTGAGCCGAGATATACTCGGAGTCCGCATCTGCGACGACCTCGGTCTCATCAATGCGGAAAAGCTGCTTGTTCACCTTGACGATATTCTGACCGACTATGTAGGTCCATTTCCCGAATGGGTCTATAGGATGCGTGAGAGTTATATCCCAGCGTCCTTTATCCTCTTTTTCTGACGTCACTTCCGACGGCATAAGGATAGCGACGCCGTTGTGGTCAAAGCCACTCTGAGGCTCGTGCAGGTCGTATATGTTCACTTGTGCGGGACGTTCCTCAGCCCACATTGGCACAAGCTCCTGCTCGGTGTACTTGATATATACTGTAGGCTGCACTTCGCTGTCACAGGTGATGGTATTCCTTCCGTAGTATGTGGGTATACTCCTGCCAGTGCTTGCAAGGGATATCGTCTGACCTGCTGTCAGCTTCTGCCCGATGTCTATCTCAATATCTGTTGCGCCTGCACCAACTGAGCTGATAGTCAGCGCAAGCGTTACCTTGTGCGGCACCCAGCAGCTCTCTCCCGAGATAACCGGACTGCCCGATATAGGCAGAGTGACGCTGAATTGTGAGGTCGGCGTGTCCGCAGGCACTATCATGAAGCGCCAGCTCACATCAGCATTGGCTTCGCGTCTTATGGTGTACATCTTGGACAGCACTCCCACGTTAACCGCCTGTGTTACTGTGAATACAGTTTCTTTTCGGGTCCACTTGGGAGCGCTGCTGCTGCCGTCGAAAAACTCGTCCCACAGCACCTCGGCAAGGACGTTGTCATTCTCGTCGATGAGCGCATAGTAGCCCTTTGAGTCCGTCATAGTGGGATCGGGATTGTCCTGCGGCAGAGGGTACTCGTATGGGTTGGCACACTCAGCTATGAGCTTGTATGTGCCTGCTTCGAGATGTCCTGTCCAGTTGCACCATCTATACAGCTTAGTGCGGTAGTCGTTTATCCTGTGCCAGTAATCATTATAGGGAGCCGTGATAGAGTACCACCGCTGATAGTCAGCTCCGACGGGAGTACCGTTGGGTATGCTTGTGTCGTTGTTCATCAACCCGGCGCTGCCGCCTCCCGAGTAAGTGTAGATATAGCCGAAAACATCGGGATATCTCTCGGGGTTAACATTGTTCGTAAGCTCGCCGTCAGCTATGGGCTTGTAGTTAAGGCGATTGGAGGTCTCTTTTCCGACGCCGCCTGCGGCTCCCGTGACGCTCCAGTCTATAAGGTCTCCGCCCTGCGAATTAAAGACTATAGGCGGTATACTTGTAAGCTCCTTGATCTCGCTCAATTAGTACCACCTCTCCCTGTATCTGATCTCGGCAGACTGCACGCCGCTGTTGATGATGTAGTTGTCCGCAACGTGGAGCCGTGGAAACGGCCCCTTTGTGAGCTCCGTGCAGGCGACCTTATCGCCGCTCGGACGGGTATAGTATGCAAGCTGCGCGTCACAGTCAAGCGTTATGCTGTATGTGTCCGGATAGCCTGCTCCGATGATCTCCTGCGGTGTTTTGACTTGTATCACCTTGCCGTTGCAGTTGATATCGGTACTTGCCTGAGACGGCACAAATTCTATCTCAGGGTCACAGAATACAGTTCCCTCAACGTCTACGCGCTTATACGGATTTGTCTCCGTGATATCAACAGCCTTTTCCTGCACGGCGTACGCAAAAGGCTCACACTCGAATACAATAGGCAGCTCCGCCATGAGCAGAGCCTTAGCCTCGGGGACGGGCAGGTGCGCGAATGCGTATAGTAACTCGTCAGGTGCTGTCGATATACTCAGCACTCCGTAGCCGCGCAGTGCGGCATATATATCATGCAGCTTCTCAGTGCTTGCGTCTGCGATCACTGCGTATGCTGTAAACTCAGCGTTGGGGTACCATTGTTTTTCGTGCGATGACTGCTGAGGCCTGCCCGGTATAGCTGTAAATTCCCTTTCGGGCTGCCATGTAGGGCGTATCATCGGAGTTGTGATTATCAGCCCGAGAGCGTCGCTGTTGATACCGTTGAAGATGAAAGAACTCATATTATCACCTGCCTTTTCCCTGCTCTATGCGGCGCTCGGCTGTTGCCATGTCCTCAGCCATGCCGTATACGTCATATTTATCTCTCACCGTCGCATAGACGGTGTTGTTGTAGTTGTTGATAGTTGTACCGCTGCCTGCTCCGACAGGCGTGTTCGTTGCCGTGCGGCTCAGAGGAGTGATCTTGATACCGCCATTCATCACCTGAAGGAGCTCGGGGCCTGCTTCTGCAACGATACCCTGCTGCCCTATGCCTATGGTGCCGCCTGTGGCGTGTGCAGGAGCATAAGCCCGAGAGCCCTTGCCCTGGAGATATGCGTCCCACTCAGAGTTGATGCTGTGCTCATTGATGAGGTCGTTGTTAGCATAAAGCATATCGTTGAGGTATGATTGATACCTTGATGAAAAATTGCTTCCGAAAACGTCACCGAGCTCATATCCCTTTTCTGTCGCCCACTGAAGGAGTCCCTGAACGTCAAAGCCACTGTCGAGCTGCGACTGATACTTTTTCGTGAACTCGTCCGTAAACAGTCCGCCGACGTCTTCACCGCTTGCGATACCCCAGAGAAGGAGCTCGGTGATATCATATCCTGCGTCGAGCTGATCCTGAACTATCTTCGTGTAGTCTTCCTGAAAAACATCTCCAACGTCAAGTCCTGCTTCCTTCGCCCACTTAGCAAGCTCAGTTATGTCAAAGCCGTCATCGAGCATTTTCTGCACGTTCTCGCGGAAAGTCTCATCGAAGGCTTCATTTGCATCAAGGCCCGCGAGCCTTGCGGAGTTCACGACCTCACCCATCTCCTGCATGATGGCGTCAGCTTCTTTCTGCCGCCAGTTCTTAGAGTAGAGCTCTATATCCGAGTATATCTTTTCGAGGCTTGCCTTGTATGCCTCTTTTCTTTCATCAAGGCTGCTCTTTGTATCTTCGAGGATTTCTTTGTTCGCGTTTTTCTCTGTGTAGAGGATATCCTTTACATCGTCGTATCTCTCCTCGGCAAAGGCTTTTTCTGCGTCATCAAGGCGGTGCATATAGTCGATGGTGCTATTAAAGGCCTGCAAAGCTTCCTGTCTATATTGGCTATTTTCCATAACGGCTTGCTTTGCATCAAGATAAGCTTTAGCGGCGGCAGCAGCTTCATCCGTGCCCCACATTTCGCTGTTGCTCTTGCCGAAGGCACGGGAGTCTTTATACTGACTTAGATACTCTTCGGCGGTGATATCATCGCCTGCCAGAGCTCGGAACTGCTGCTCTGCTGTGTCCATATCAACTCTCGCAGTCACTAACTGAGCATCGAACTTTTCATATCTCGCCTGAGCTTCTGCGTTCTGCCGCATCATTGCCGAGTTCATCGCCATGTACTGATCGACAAGGGCCTGCGCCTTTTTCTTCTCGATCACTTTGTCAATCTCTGACGCAAGCGTCTTGTAGTTCTCTATCTGGTTGCCGGTCATGGTGTACTCGGTGCCGAGAGCACTATTGAGTTCGCCGAGGATATACTCAGCTCGCTTCTTGTCGGCTTCCTTGACTTTTCCCGAAGCGTCTGCGAGGCTGTCAAGTTCTTTCCAGAGGTCTTCGGTGCGCTTGGACTCGTTCTCGATATCGCGGGCGCGATCGTTAAAGTCGTCCTTCATTTTCTTGATCTCTTCGCGGGCAGCGTCTGCGGCTTCCTGCTCCGCTCGGAACTGCTCAGCAACCTCGGCGGATATATCTGTCTCCTCTTTCTGAGCGACTACAAGAGCGCCGATTGCGACGGTAAGACCGACAATTGCTGCTGTGACTGCTACGGCAGGATTTGCAAGCATAGAGCTGTTGAGCAGCTTCTGCGCTCCGTCGGCTGTCTTCATGGCCGTGGCGAGTCCCTTGACAGCTTCTGCGCCCTTCAGTGCGGTGCTTGCTATCTTCCATGAGGCGTAGGCGGCACCTACCCCCTTGATAAGCGGGAGCATTTCCTCGCCAAACTTGATGATCTTCGGGAGGTCGTCAACGCCTTTGCTGACGATCTTTTCCACCTTCGGCAGGACTGCCTCGCCGAGCTGTGCGAGCTCAAGCTTGAGGTTGTTCAGTGCGACCTTGGCTTTATCAGGGGCGTCCTGAGTAGCCTCGAAAGTATCGGAGACTACATCGCGCATATCGTCATAGCCTGCGGTGAGATCGTCGAGGCTGAAGCGCTGCTCTCTGATAGCCTGAGTCATAGTAGCGGCGCCCTTCTTACCGAAGAGGTCCGTCGCTATCTGGAGAGCGTCGGTCTCGTCCTTAGCGCCTTTGATGCGCTCAATGGTCTCGCCGAGGGCTTCTGCCATCGTCTTTCCGTCAGCTGTTGCTTCCTGTTCCGCTTTCTGCAAGCCCTTGATTGCCGTCGATGTGTCGATGCCGTTTGCCTCGAACTGCCCGAGGAGTTCCGCGGACTGCCTGATATCAAGTCCGAGTTCTTTGAATGTCGCTGAGTTGCTGAGGAGCTCTGACTCAAGGCTGCTGAGGTCCTTTCCTGTGCGCTGCCCTACGTCGGTCAGTGTATCGAGAACCTTTCCTGTGTTCTTGGTGTCCTCCTGAAATGCCTTCATGATGCCAGAGACGTTGCGAACGCTGCCGGCTACCTGTGTATCATTCACTTCGGCATACTTCAGGAAGTACTCTGTCAGGCTTTCGAGCTCGTCACCTGTTGCTGCGAACCTTGTATTGATTTCACCCACGGCGGCGCCGGTATCTGACATCTCGACAGGCAGGGCGCCGAAAACGCTATCAGCAACGCTCTGAAGTTCTTCAAGGCTCTGCCCTGTGGCTCCTGTCTTCTTTATGATAGTATCATAGCCTTCGTCGATCTCTTCCCATGCCTCTTTCGCGGAGGACATGAGCTTCTCAAAGCCGTCTGCTGCGAGCTGTGCAACTGCTCCCTTGAGGACCGTGAAGCCCTCAGCAGAGCCTTCAGCGGTATTCCCCATCTTATCGAGATTGCCTGAAGCTTTTCCAGCTTCTCCGCTCAGCTCCTCGACGTGCTTCCCTGCGTCCTCAGCCTCGGTGCCGAGCTTCTCTGTCTCAGCTCTGGCTCTTTCGAGCTCGCGCTCAAATGCGCGATACTGATCTTCGCCGATGGACTTGTTGTCAAACTGCCTTTGGATTTCTTCCTGAGCGTCTTCAAGAAGCTTGAGCTTATCCTTGGAGCTGTCGAGTGCTTTGTTGAGCAGCTCCTGCTTCTGCTGCCAGAGTACGGCAGAGTCAGGTGCCTCCTTGAGGGCTCGATTAACTTCAGACATCTCGGCTTTCGCCTTTCGTCCACCGCTCTCTACATTCGCGAGGGCTTTTTCCAGCTTGACGGTATCGCCCTCATACTGTATGGTGATACCCTTGATTTTTTTACTCGCCATTCTTTCGCCTCCTTATCGCTGGACAGCTATTTTGTTTATCCCGGTCGGGCTCTGTAGCTGATATAGTTTTTGCGTGCTCAAGTTGGTCGATGCCTTCCGCGGTGCGGCTGTAGTTCCACACGATGGCATCGTGAAATAACTTCCAGAAGTCCGTGATAGGGAGCTCCCAAACTTCCAAAAAACTCATGCGTGCATACTCGGCTACTGCCTTGATATGTGTTGTGGCGCAATCATACGGGAGTACAGTCTGTGCAGTTGACTGCACAGGCGGGGCTTTGTATTCAGGTGTTTCTTTGAGCTGAGCGAGCCATGCTCCGAGCCTGACTTCGAGTGCAATTATATCCAGTGCTGAGAGCTTGTCTCGCACTGTTATCCCCTCGATATTTCGCGAGAGGTATTCCTCGGCGGCGTCGATTATCTCATAGCTGTTTATCGAGCTGAAAAGCCCGTCGCACTCTCTGACGGTCGGCATTCCTATCGTCAGGACCTGCGCCCCCAATCTGAACTGAAAAGCCTGCATTACTACCTCCATTTATGAAAAAAGGCGAGCCGAAGCTCGCCTTATACTATGACTCAGCTTCGGTCTGAGTCTCATTATCTTCTTTCTGCTCCTCTCTTATGAGGGGCACTCCACGGCAATTCTTATCGGTGGAGAGCTCTTCGAGACGCTCTGCCGTGGGCTTGAGCCCTCTGCGCGGATAAGCGTCACCAGGGAAATACTTGCGGCGATTATCCTGCTTGTCCTCGAAGTACTCAATTACCTCGTACCGCATATCATGCTCCTGCGTCGATGTTTTCCTCGTCTTTAATGAGAAGACTACCGTCGCTGAACGGCTCTGCCTGTATTCTTGGCGTGATTGTAGTAGCCTGTCCGTTCCTATAAGACGCAGCGAAACCGTTGACATTTTTGCCAATCATAGTGTATCTGACATCGCCCTTTTTCTTGTCCTTATGTACGGCGCGGAAAAGGTATGTTTTCCCGTTGTCGTTACATACACCGCCGATCTTGGTCTTTCTCTTGGCGCTTGCGCCTGTTCCAGATACGGTTGCCGATGCTGTCGAGATAAGCTTGGTGAGAGTGTCACCATTCCAGGTGATCAAACCGAAGCTCATATAGCCATTGTCTTCGACAAGCTCGTTACGAGAAGCCTTACCGTCGTCAGACTTTACAGAGAACCACGTCGTCTGATACTCGAACTCCGCACCGTCCTTGGTGCGGCCGATAAGGTTAGCGTCTACCTCAAGGGTAGCATCTTCGGGAATATCCGATATTGCTGTACCGGTCCACTCTGTGACATATATGTCCACGGAGCCGATCGCGATACGATCTTTTTCCTGTGTGTATGTAGTGTTATCAGGCATTGCTATTTTCCTCCTCTATGTGCTGTATTGTGCGGAACGAGAATACTGTAAGCAGCATTTCCTCGTTCTCAAGAGCTGTGTCGCCTTCCTTGTCGATCTCTACCTCACGGAAGAGATTTTCAAGTCTGCGCTCCAGCTGAGGATCCTTGTCCTCGGTGTAAAGCTCTATCGTGATTTCAACGTCACGATAAAGGTTGAAATTATCGGCACCTGTTATCTCGGTGCCTGACTCATAGTATACGATAAACGGCAGCTTCTGAGCTTTCTTAAATCTCAGATATGCTACCGGTAAGCCAAGCGACAAGAGTCTGTCGCGGATCTCTTTCAGTTCCATTACAGCCCCTCCATCAGCTTGTCAAGTTCTTTTTCGGCGTGCTCATTGACTATCGAGATATGCGGTATAGGGTCAGCGTTGCCGACAACTCTTTTAGTGCCGTTCTTTACGACGTGGCCGTTCTCGAGCAGATGCGTGAGACCGCCTTTCGCGTTGTAAATCGTCACTCTCGTGACACCGCGCTCTTTCTCGATTATACATTTCCACTTCTTGCGGTAGTCACCTTTTTTCAGTTTCTTACTGCTCCCCTTATAGACGGGAGAGAGATGCTTGAGTTCCTCGACCGCATTGTTAGCGATATCGACAAGCCCGTTTTCCATCTCTTCCACGACCTCCTCAGTCATGGTTCTCGTCGCCTCAGCGAGTGCCTCGACGAACTCGTCGGGGGTAATGATCTCATTCATGATCCTTCTCCCTCCGAGCCTTGATGATAAGCAAAGAGTCAGCTTCGACGAGGTTGTCGATGCTTACTATGTTGTAGTAGTGTCCTTTGTACTTGATGCGATAGCTGTCTGTTGTCATGTCTTCAAGCTTGCTGCAATAGCGAATTTTGAAGTTTTTGACTGCCTTATCACGGGGCTCCTTGGCAGTGTAGCTCTCTTTGTCGGAGTCACCCGTCACTGCGGCCCAGCATGAGTGATAGTCAGTCCAGCCGGGAAGCTGATTTCCGATCGTGTCAAACTGCTCCTCTGAGCTTGCCTGCTGTATCGTTATACGCTTATTCAGGCGCCCTACATCTGTTTCAAGCTTCATCGTCGGTCATCTCCTGCTCCGCTTGCAGCTGCGCTATGATTGATCTTATTGTGTACTGTGCTTTAACGCCTGCTTTCTCTACGGAGTAGCTGCGTTTCTCGTAGAGCTCTGTGATAATTACGAGGGCGAGGAGCCTTACCCTCGCGTCCTCGTAATTGCAAGAGCCGACTGCTGCGTTGATGTAGTCGGTAGCGACATCTGCTATCAGCTCGATGATATTATCGTCGTCGTCAAAGTCGACCTTTAAAAACTGCTTTATAAGTGATAGCTCCATGAGGTCCTCCTTTCCGACGAGTTAGAGCTTATTCCTGCGCCGCGAGTATCTCGGCGATGATGTCAGCCTTCTTGGTTGCTGTAAGTGTGATTTCCAGTTCTTCAGCGAGAGCTCTGAGCTGATCTACTGTCAGGGCTTCGAGTTCCTCCTGCGACAGCTCACCGTCGCTGTTTGTATCAGCGGCGGCAAGTGCTGTTTCAGGATCCTCAGTAGACTCAGAACCCTCGCTTATCATTCCCCCAGGCTAAGCTTACCGAAGCAGTAGCACTTGTCGGATGCGTCAGCCTGAACTACATCTACCCACTCAATGAGGCGGCAGATTGTTGTGTTGCTCATGAAGCCTGCTTCCTTTGAGGATGCGAATGAGATATTGTCGAGGTCGACGAACTGTACACCTTCCTCGATATTACCGTAGTAAATGGGTGCGACATTGTTAGTTGAGTCGCTCGGAAGCATAGCATTTGAGTATACTTCTATAGGATATCCCATAAACAGTCTGCGTGTAGGCTGTGTGGGGTCAGGCTGAAGCACAGACCTGCCGTTATGATCAAGTGCCTTATCAAGTGCGTTGAAGCCGTCCTGATTTGTTATGATTTTTGTATTGTAAAGCACATCAGGGTCGAGATCCACGTTTATGGACTCTTTAAGTGCTTCCCAGCCACTGAGTGTTTTCGCGGTCTTATTTGCTTCGAGCTTAGCCTTCGCCATAGCATTCTCCGTGATAACTGCTTTCTTAGCAAATCTCTTTACGATGTAGTTGATGAGATCATTATCTGTGAGTGAGAGCAGTGTGTTTGAAATCTTGATGAATGCGCCTTTTTCTTTCAGTGACCAGCTCACGGAGGTGAATTCAGGATCGGTCACATATGTGCCGTCTGTACCGTCTGTGAAGTCTATAAGTCCTTCTGTCTCATCGCTGTCAGAAGGATAGCTACCTGTGAGAGCAGTGGTCTTCAGATAACCACATACCTCTCTGAGGCTTCTGAACTGGCGGAGCTTCTCCTTGATCTTGGTGCGAATATCCTGAGGGAGGATATAGCCCTCACCGTGCTCGCCGTTAGGATATGTTACCGATGGAAGGAGCAGAGCATCTTCTGCTTCTGTAAGCTTCGTTCCCGAGAACTTCTTGAGGGCTGCACGGATAAAGGAAGCGCTTTCCTTTGCCTTAGTAGCGTCCTTAGCACCTTCGGCTGCCTGTGATGCCTGCGAAGTCTCGATACCCGCTGAGAGCTTATCAAGAGCCTTCTGCTTCTCGATCTTGTCAGCAAGCTCCTGCGCCTGCTTCTGCATCTTGTCAGCGTTCTCAAGATCGTCTTTGTCGAGATAGTCCTGAGCTGTGTTGATGATTACTGCAAGCTTAGCCTGCATCTCTTCGATTTTCGACATAGTCGTTTTCCTTCTTTCTTTATGTTTTATTTGAGGAGCTTCAGGACATCGAGTGACATCTGTAGCTTTCTCTTGCGATTGTTGATAGCCTCACCTTCCTGAGGGATAGGAGGCTCGGGCTGCTGAGTGCTCTCGCTGATTTTCAGGAGAGCTTCGGGAGTGTTTATATACCGCTTGTAGCTGTCTGATACACAGGCAGCGACAGGCTCTGCGTCAAGGAGCTCGATTGCAAAGTATTCTGCCGCCTGCTCCGCGGTCAGCCATGTCTCGCGGTCTATCATGCTCTTGATCTTGTCCTCGGTTGTGCCGTTAACAGCGTGGGCCTTGTAGACGTTGATAATGGACTGTTCGGCTGTATTGAGTGCCTCGATCGCCTTCTTGAAGTCGTTAGCATTGCCCCAGCATCCGCTCCATGGCTTGTGAAGCATGATCTGCGCATACTTAGGAGCTACGACCTTGTCGCAGGCGAACGGGATTATTCCCGCGATGCTCGCGGCAATACCGTCGATGTGTGCGATCTTCTCGCCGGGATATCGAGCAAGTATGCTGTATATAGCCAGACCGCCGAAGACGTCACCGCCTCCGCTGTTGACATACACATCGAGCTTCTTGTGTCCGCCACTCTCGGTAGTAAGCTCGGCGAGAAAATCGGCGACGTCCTGAGGGCACTTGTCCTCCTCGAAATACTTGCTGATCCATGTAGCTGAGCAGATGTCACCGTAGAAGCGGAGCTCTGCGCTCTCATCGTCTACACTGTCATAGATCATATAGCCACAGTCCTTGACTGCGCCTGTCTTGTCTTTCTGAGTGAACTGGTACTTTTTCGTTCTTCTCACCTCCTTATAGTGGCAGCTTTGGTGTTCTTCAGCTCGACGCTGAAAACATGGTCGAAGTTATATATTCCGATCCATGCACCCTTCTGTTTGACGATAACAGCCTTGCCGTCGTAAGCGTAGTCGTCCCATTCCCCTTCTTTATAGGCAATGGTCTCGCCACTCTTGAAGGTGATCTCTATTGTGTCAGCATATTCCATTTACTTGTTGCCTCCTTTATCGTACTGTGAACCGAGCATATCCAGCGGAATAGCTGCGCCGTTGCCGATGATAAGCTTATCGGTGCCCGGTATGAACGGCAGATTTTCGCGTTTCCGGGCCTCTGCGATCTGCAAGAAGCCGCCCGTGATACCTGTCTGGTATGCTTTATATCGAGCCTCGATGTCCGCTCTGAGGTAGACGTCTGCGTTCGCCTGAATGAACTTTGTCTCCTGATCCTCGGAACTGAGGAGCTTGAACGTCGCTTCCTGCTCGTAAGCAGTGAGAACGTTCTGCATCGTGTCGCTGTAGAATGCTCTGTTCTGCTGCTCGATGTTGCTGTAGGTGCTCTTTTCCATGTCGTTGAGCTGGAAGCTTTTGACACCGAAGGCGTTCGCGATGTGTCGAGTAGTGAGCCCGTTGAGCTCGAAGAACTGCGAGTTGACAAGCTTTGTTTCAAGCTGCTGCACTCCGAAGTCTGTCGGTATCGGTATAACTGTACCGGCGTTCTGAGCGCCACCGAGGTTAGCAAACTTCTTTTTGATCTGAGCCGCGCGGGTCTTGTCAAGGTCGCCCGTAAAAGTGACGATGATAGGATCCTGCAAGCCGTGGCTATACTTCTCATTCACGACCTGCTGTGCGTACTTCTCCTGACTGAGAACATCGACAAGATACTTTTGTATCGAGTTGCCCTTGATGCCGTCAGTCGAGAAGTACTTGTGATGCACTATCCTGTCGGACGTATATATCACCTGCCGCGAACTTCGCGGGTCAGTGTACAAGTAGTACACCGAGTTCGGCGAGCTGAGTATGCCCGCATTATCGACTATGATCTCTACATAGTTGCTATCGAGGAGGTATATTTCCTCGATCTTGCCGCGTCGGAAACTATATACCCAGAACGTATTTCCTGTGCTCAGTCTCTGGAACTCCGAAGCCCAGAAAAAATCGTGAGCAGTCATGAACCTGTTCGGACGAAGCTTCAGGAGCTTGTTGAGGTAGTGATCCGACTCCTTGGCACCGTCACCGTCCCTCTCGTATACCTTGAAGGGGACCTTCGCGAGGGCGTTGCATCGGATCAGCATACAAGCGTAGTATGTCGCAGCGTTGAGGTTGTTCTTCGCCAGAGCGCTTGAAAAGCCCTGTCTGTCGAAGAATTCATTTAGCTGCTGGATCGTCACGACGCCCGCGGGCTGTTCCTGCTCCGTGTTGGCAGTCGTTTCCTCTGTTGCCTGCCCCGTGGTGTTCTCCACTTCGTCGGCTATCTTTTTTCTGCGCTTGAACAGCGACATCTTATCACCAGCTTTCACTTTCCAGCCACTTGTCCACGTCTACGGGAGCAGTGACGAATACATGATATAAGGCGAGCTTGAATGCGCAGAGAGTAGCGTCTACCGGGTCTACTCGGCGCTTCGTTGCGTCCTTGTCTATCTTAATTAAACCGTTATTCTTGCGGATAACGGCGTTTCCTATCGCATAATTCAACAGTGGGTTGTTGATAAATACCACGTTCTGACTGTACACCTGTTCGCGGAAGCCTGCTGTGCTCTCGTTCAGGCTCTTGTGCGACTGGTACACTTCCACGACATCGTAGCCTTCGTCGCTGAGCTCAAGCATGAGCTTGCTCGCGTTCGCGGGGTCGAAGCACAAAGACTGTATCACGAGGCCCTGAGAACTACAGAAGCCGCGGACATAGTTCATGACGGCGTTCTGATCGACAATCTCGGTATTTGTGACAGTCAGCCAGCCGTTGCGCTCCCATGCGTCGTAAGGCATCTTATCGACGCGGCATCTTTCCATAAGCTTCTCACGGTTCGGGATAAAGGAGTGTGAGAACAGGATATACTTGACGATGCCGTCTGCGTCCTTGTAGGGAATGATGAAGCTCACCGAAGTGAGGTCTATTTTCGCGGACATATCGAAACCGACGTATACCGGAAGTCCTCTGATATCGACGGGAAGCTCGCTGACCTTGCAGCGGTTCCATTTTGCCATATCCATATAGCCGTTATTCCGGGCCTGTACCCAGACGTTCAGCACCTTGGTGAGGAAGGATATGAGCTTTTCGGGGACTTCCTTCGCGATGACGTAATCATCATGCATGAGCTTGCGGCCTGCCGCATACGATGCACGGACGGGGTTCGCCATCTCCACGAGCTTGTCGTATGTCTCATCGCTCAGCTCGATGTCTGTGTCTGCCTCGAAGATATCTATGAGATACTCGTCGTTGACGATATCGGGCTTGTCGGGGTCCAGCACGTCGCTGCAATACATATACTCCTGCTGATAGCAGGGACAGTTGAGGTCCTTGCCTGCTGTTGTAATGATAAGCAGCAGCGGCTCCTTGGTATTGGAGCCGAGCCCGAGGTCGTAGAACTCTGTTGTCGTGTGCTGGTGATACTCGTCAAGGATCAGAAAGGCGGGGTTTGTACCGTCACCATTCTGTCCGTCCTGCTTGCTGAGAGCAACGATAAAGGAGCCTGTCTTCCGATGCACGACTCTGTTCGCCGTGCAGTTAAATTTTCGTGCAAGCGGGCTCCTCTTGAGCATCAGCTTGCACTCGTCAACTATGATCTTGGACTGTTCTCTCTTGGTACCTGCACAGTAGCCCTCATAGTGTTCTCCGTTTCTGGTGCTTCCGCAGGACATCTCATAGAGGGCGACACCGCCGAGCTCCTGAGACTTAGCATTCTTTCTGGCTACCTCCTTGAAGTACTTGGTGAACCTCCGGAGGTCGTCAGATTTCCTCCGCCAGCCGTAGAGCTGGCAGAGGGAAAAGCGCTGTGGGGTAATGAGCTCGATGCTCTTACCGGCGAGGACTCCCTTCGAGTGGCGGAGGTAATGGAACCACTTGACGATAGCCCTCGCCTGCTCCTCGTCCCAGTAGTACGGATAGTTGCTATCAGTATCAAGCTTGTTGAGATCTGCCAGGAAGCGCTGGCAGGCCCATCGGTGCTTCCGGCAGCTTACCCGTCTGCCGTCAATGCACTCTGCCGCGTATCGTTCCAGCTCCTGCCTGATCGTCATCAGATATCGCCGAACTCCTCGGTGATGTCTGCCTCTATCTCCGGCAGCTTCGCCGCTGCGAACTTCAGACGACTATCAATTGATAAGCCGCACTGACGACCGAACTCGCGCATCTCCTTCGCGTGCTTGATCTGTATCTGGATTGCGGGATTAGCTTGATACGGCGACTTTGGATTTTTCGGGGACTCTATGAGCAGCCCCTTTTCCTTGATCTCCTCCTCTGCCTGGAGATACTTGTCCCATGCGTTGCAGTATGCCGCCAGATTGTTAGCATCAAGGTCTCCGAGCATATCCATCTCCGCCATGCTCTCGATCAGTCGGCGATACTCCTTGCGAGCTCTTTTGCTGAGCCACGTCGGAGCTTTGAGGATATACTTCTTAGGTGTGCGGACAAGGTCCTGCTCCGCTTCAAGTCTTGCTCTTCGCTCCTTGGTGAGATCACCCTTCTGTTCGGAGAGCGGCAAGCGGGTTCTTCCCATTCTCTCCTCACTTTCTGCTGTGCAGTTGACTGCACAGGCTTAGAAAAAATTTTTATTTACAATTTTGCAAAAAGAAAACTACCGCAGCGGTTCATTTTGAGAAGGTCGAAAGTTTTCAACATACCCCCCGGGGTAGCGAGTGCCTCCCGGGCAAGTTCGGAAAATGTTTTCAACGCCTCGACAGTCTCCTGATATTCCGCCTCATATAGGCGATGGACGGCTCTGTGGTGAGCCTCGGTAAGATATATCAGATTACTTTGCTGTAATCGCAGTCGGTAGTCGTTTATCAGCGGTACAATGTGATGCACCGTAAATCCGTATTCGATTTTTTTCTCACAGAAAAGGCTGACCAAATCCAGCCCGAAACAAGATGAAATGCACTTGTTTCTCGCTTTTTCCCAGTCTGCTGTGAGGTAGAATTTCTTGATCTCGGCATTATAAGCTCCGAGAGGATTGACTCTGTCTCGCTTGTAGCAGCTGCAAGCCTCTCCGACTTGGAGCTTTCTGCCACAACGTGAGCATATCTTTGATAGCATAGCTTTGTGTGCATATCAGCCCGAGCTGCAACTCGGGCTCTCTGACTCTGGAAAAAATCTTTGAAAAGGTGGTGCTTCCGCACTGGTGCAAGCTGAGAGTGCCGACCTCTCCGCGCAGGTGTCCACCCTGCGTTGGTACCGCCGCCTGCATAGCCGCCGAAGCGGCTGTTGATAAGGTTACCGGGCTTACTGCTGCCCTGGTTGCAGAGGCCGGACTCGAACCGGCGACCTCAAGGTTATGAGCCTCGCGAGCTACCACTGCTCCACTCTGCCAGATGCGGGCGCTGATGCGCCCACGAATGGGATGAAGTTTATTCCGATAAGGAGCGAAAGTAGGCGGAGGCTGCCGAGCGTCTCCGCATACCGTTAAGGAAACGCCCGGTAAGGTAGCCCTACGATGGTTCCGCCTGCCTTTCTTAGTTTTAGAGTACATCATTTCGGAACTACTTTCAAGGGTGAAAAAGGGCTCATAAGGGGCATTGCAAAAAATATTTCGGGAATGTTCCCGCAAAAAGCTTCAATGCCTTCTCGTGAAGCCTTGTCCTTACCCACTTAGCGTCTTTGACTCCAATTGCTTCTGCCACCATTTCCCACGTCTTGCCGCGAACGTAGTACTCTGTGAGGAGACAGCTCAGGCGATTGTCTCCTATCTGCTGTATCTCGTCTCTGATCCTGAGTCTCAGCTCCTTGTATCGTGCGATGTCAGCACTTATCCTTGCGCTGAGTTCCTCAGCATACTCGGTATCTTCCTCAGCTTCTGCGTCGTGGAGCTCCCCTTCAAGGGACTTGATGCGCAGACTGATGTCCTTGATCTGCATGAGGTAGTCTTCGGGTGTCATATACTTGGTCTCCTTTCCTGTTACTCTTTTTCATCGTTCACGCTTCCTCATCCGCCTGTCGCTTGGTGAGATCGTATACGCGATAGAGTGTCTCACGGAGGACATTGTCTCTGCCTATATCGACGGGCGCTATAATCGCGCTTAACAGTAAGCCTTCGTTGACACATATCAGGTCACCGCCGAGAGCTCCTTTTCTGAGTGCGAACGTGAGCAGACTATCATCTGCAAAGGGCTTGAGGTATTTCTCCTGTATGTAGTAGATCTTTCCGCCGCCCATAAGCGGCAGATATTCTACACCGTTCCATCTGATGCTGAGACGTGCGGGCTCAAGCTGCACCTGTCCTTCCTCAAAGTCCTCTTCACTGACGTGTACAGTGTTATGCTCCTCGAAGGTGTACTTGTCCCATGCGTCATCTGTCAGATCGAGCAGAGTGCGCATAGTGTTCTCGGTTAGCTTCGGCAGATTGTAGATTGGGAAGAGTGCTGTCCCGTCGCCTACCCACTGAGCTGTCATGCCCTGAGAGACGGTGATCCTCTTGCGCTGCTTCATGAGAGAGAATAGTTTACTTAGCTTCATTGCTTTCTCCTTTCGGTATTGTCGGAGGGAGCTTCAGATAATCCTCGATGAGGTTCTTTGCTTCCTCCCAGTCATAGGCTACGGCTGTCAGGTGCCCCACAGTTCGCAGAGCCCTCAGCCAGTTCTTTTGGTTCTCGGTCGGACGGTTCGGCTTGACTTTCATCTCGATATACAAGCCGATATATCCGCCGTGTGCTGTCGGGAGGCAGACGTCGGGGACGCCGGGCTTGAGTCCCTGCGCTTTCAGTCGCCCTCCTGTCGCCTTGCTTCGCTTGCCCTCGTTAGGGATATGATACATCAGCGAGAGCTCCGGGTACTGCCCTTCTGCGAAGGCCGCCCAGCGGAACAAGAAGGTCTGCTCGTTTTCTTCTTTCTGTTGCACCATTTAGCTCCTTCCTTGTAGTAGCGGGCGTAGATGTATACGCCGCCGTTGGTATCGTTGTATACCACCTGAGCCTGAGAGAGATGATAGCCCTCATAGAGTTTCTCGAACTCTGCGCGGTTCTCCGTGTCCTTGGCAAGCTCGACGATCTTCCGCTTGCTGAAACGGTTGTCCCTCTGCTTCGGTGGAGGATCAATCAGGTTCCGAGAGCGGGTATACTTTTTCTTGCCTGCGAACTCACGAGCCTGCTTGAGCATATAGCGAGTGAGAGAAGCGATCCCGTTCTCGTCAAAGATCAGGATATCCGTTCCGACTATGCCGAGTCCCCAGAGCTGTACAAGATCAAAGACTGATATCTCTCCGCTCATGATCAGGTGATGATGATATCTGCCTGATCGGGAGCCCTTCTCGGTGACTGCTATGTACTTCAGCTCAGAGAGTCCGTTCCGCTCTCTGTATCTCTTCACCCTGCGCAGGAAGTTCCTCAGCTCACGAGCTGCCTCTTCATCAGTCTGAGGAAGATGTTCCTTCGAGTAAGTGAGCTCGACTTTCAGATCGTGATCTGTGAAGTTGGCGTTCGCTATCCTGATTAGCTTACTCTCTGCATAGATATCATTGAGCTTCTGCTGAGTCTCCGAGGTAGGCTTTGCCTTCTTTCTCCTGCAAGGTGCCTTTGTATACACGGGGTATATATTTACCTCCATGTAGTCGCCGCATTCATAGCGTGTTTCTCTATACCAACTTCTCATTTTCCTCCGCTCCTCTCGGTGGTCGTAAATATAAGATAGATTACAAGCTCGTATTCCCGAGCTTCACGGGACTGCTTTTTTCACTATATAATAGTATAGGTATGCGGCTGCTCAGCTGGCAGCCGCTTCCCTTGATCTCTTAGCAGCGTGCTCAAGGCTCGCCTGCTTCATGTTCCAGTAGCCGCGAGCTGAGTCCTCAGTCATGTACGGAGTGCTGACCTCTGAGCCGCACTTCTCACACTTCACTGTCACTCTCAGCTCAGCGTCGCGCTGGTATTTGACTTTTCTGCCTCCGCAGTAAAAGCAAGGCTTCATTTTCTCACCTCCTCGTCGGGCTCGTCCGTCTTCTGACGGGAGCGCTCCCACTCCTCATCTGAGACATAGCCCTTGTTATCCGCACAGTAGGCTATGAGGAGCGCTACTGCGATGCTTGCAATTGCTATAAGTATACCGACTATCAGCTCAGCTTTCGTCATCGTCTCCGCCTCCCATCCATTCATTCCAAGCGATAGCCGCCTGCTCCGCGGTTTCAAACTCACCACTGATACACTCAGGATCAAATGTACCCGCTACATCGAGCTTGACTCCGAATGCCATGCTACACTCGGGACAGTGTACTATCCAGCCGCCGTTGACAGTCTGGTGCCGCTCGACAAGGCTTCCGCAGCGGCAGCGTTTCATTTTTGTAATAAGCATTAGTATTCTCCTTTCAAGATCATGTCTGACGCGAGTATTGTCATTGCACAGCATACAGCATGACCACATTCATAGCGGGTCTTTCCTCTGTTACAGTCCCAGCAGAAGCACAAGAGAAAAGCATATAAGTTCTTAGCTGTAACAGTTGTCTTGAATATTTCTAACATCTGTCCCTCCTATCAACGAATATTCCTATGAGCACTATCAATGTGCCTTCACACCAATTGGGCATTAATATTCTCCTTTCAGGATCATGTCTCGGGATATGTTGAACATAGTACAACATATAAGGGAAGCTATCTCCTGCTTTTCGTCCTCGCAGCACGCACGAAAAAGTTCATAAGTGCAGGGGAGCTGAGAGCAAGCCAGCCCTTCAAATGCTATATTAATTAAGTCCTTTGGGTCTGCCATGATTTTCTCCTTTACGTGTCCTCAGGTTTTGCCTCGGCAAACACATACTGACCCTCTTGGGTTTGGTAAGTCGTTCCGTCCTCGAAGTGAATAGTAATAACGTGCTTATCGTGGAACACTACATCTGTTTCGATATACTCTATATCCTCAGTGGGGTAGTACTTACCTGCGACTACGATATATTTGTGCGAGTGAATATCGCTGTCAGCTACAGATCCGCTCCAACAGCTTTCAACGAATATTCCTATGAGCACTATCAAAATGACTAATCCTATACTAAGTGGAGTTCCCTCATGTCTCATGCTCGACTCCTCCTAACTCTTTTCCGCAGTAAGGGCAGAATTTAAAGCTTTCTCCTGCGTCAATCTCAAATGACCCGTTTATTTGACATAGATCT
This sequence comes from Ruminococcus sp., assembly GCA_017519145.1. Lineage (GTDB taxonomy): Bacteria > Bacillota > Clostridia > Oscillospirales > Ruminococcaceae > Ruminococcus. Next base: position 34,257 of record JAFWTA010000023.1, on the reverse strand, counting down.
GTTGCAAATGCCCCTTTGCATTTCGGGCATACATAAAAATCTGTCGTTCCTTCGCCTGTTATGACGAGTTCGTGATATTCCCGCTTGCTTTTTTCCGATATATTCTCAATCACAAGCTCCTGTTGAGCTACCTTGATGCTGAGTATACAATATCCTTCTTTGCAGTAATCAGGGTGCCGGAGAACATAGGTCACTTCAGCTTTTATTGTGCGACCGGTCAACACCCCGCAGTTGATTTCATGGAGACAAAGAATATCTCCCACTTCAAAAGGACGGTCGTCCTTACGGACTTCAAATTTCTTGATGCCGTCTCTCACGGCGACGAAGTACTCAGGGAGTATTTTCAGTTCGTGCTGTGTCATGTCATCACTCCCCTTCAAGAAGCTTCTTGGCATCTTCCTCGAAAAGGTCCACCCAGCCGCAGGTAGTTCCGAAGTATGACCTGACACACTGTAGGAACTCCTGGAGCAGCTTCACCTTGGCTTCGAGCTCCTGCGAGTATGTATCTTCCGAGAGCTTCTTTTTCAGTTCCATGATATACGCCTTGATCTCAGGTTCTGAATACCATTTGTCTCCTACAAACATGATCTTGCCTCCTTCGTTCAGCCATGCGGACAAGCAGTCATAGCATGAGTGCATTTTCTCGCAGCGCGAGCGCTTCTCCGCGTCTTTACAGTCTGAGAGCACCTGATAGAGGCACTCGTCTATTCCTTTTGAGATTATTGATAAAAAGTCTATCAATGACATCTTGCTGATATTATCACGGTTCATGGTCGGCTCCTTTCGCGCAGAAAAAGTCGGGAGTGACAGCTGCGAATTGCAGCGTCTGGTGCTCGATATATGCCATAGGGCAGTCGTGCCGATTGAGATATATGCAGTCTTTACAGTGCACAACTCTGACATACTTTCTCAGCGGCAGAGGGTTCAGGCGGTTCCAGTCCGCCTTTACCTCGTCACCGTAGGGAAAGGACGCGGTGCTCTTACCGCAGGAGCTGCACACGGCTTTATAAGTGCGAGACGGTGTCAGACCGTACTCGTGCAACATCTTAGCTCCTAATTCCGTAGGTTCACCGTCTACGATCTCGGCGGTTCCGCCGCAGGAGCATTTCCTGAGCTTCATTTTCATTTCGGGCGTCTCCTTTTCATACGGACGCCGAACTTCTCATAGTAGTCCTGTGCCTCTTTGTCGTGCTTCATGCCCATGTAGACACCGTAGCTGACTCCGCGGGAGTTCGCTGCGGCAATGTCACGGCAGAAGTCCAGTGTCTGACCGGGGATTTTCTTCACTTCGCACTTAGAGCGCTTGCGAGGGGTGACTTCGTAATCATTCATCGTTGTCCTCCTTGTTCCAAGCTTCGATAGCTCCTTCCGGAGTATCTTTGCTCTCTCCCTGCTTACCACATATCAGGCACGATACATGATAGACCGTTTTCAAGCTGACGATATCAAAATGATGCGTAGGTCCTACGAATGTATTTCCGCACTTGCACGGCTTAGGTATCGGCTCATTCATCATCATCTTCCTCCTCGTCGTAGTCGTCATCGTCATAGTCCGCATTGCTGCTTGTTATCGGCTTCATGCTGTTGATATCAACAACTCCGCGAGACGTCAGGGGCTGCTTCGGCATATCTACGGGAAGCTCTATCTTCTTGATGCTATCCTCGCAGACGTGCAGTATTTCGAGAGCTTTTTGGAAATACTGCTTGCGCTCCTCTGTGTTCTCGGTGTCATTGATGAACTCAACAAGCCCGAGCATATCGCGATATACTGTACTGAGAAGCACTTTGAAATTGCTCTTGTCAGCGTTCTCGGGTGGCTTCTCAACTGCTTTCTGAAGCTCTGCCACCTTGGCTTCAAGGACCACCTTCTCATGCTCCGCTTTAATCTTCAGAGCTCTTGCGTTCCGAAGCTCGGTCTCCTTCTGCTTCAGTTCCTTTTCTACGTCCTTGAGCTTTTTCTCGGTCTTCTTGTCGGGGACCTGCACTTCCCTGACTGCAACATCTACGGGAGCGCTCTCTATATCACCGAGCTTGGCTTCCAGTTCGGCAGACCTTGCAGCTTCTGCGGCAAGCTTCGCCTGAAGCTTTTCCGTTTCTGCTTTGCTCTCCTCCTGGAGGAGGGAGAGCTGTTCTCCCTGCTGCTTGTACTTGTTGAGGAGCTCCTCAAGCTCCCTTGTGGTGATCTTTGCGACATCCTCGGACTCCATGACCTCAGCACGGTCCTCAGGGTTAGCGGCGGCAAGGAGTGCAAGCTTCGTAATGCCGAGCTGTGCATTTGACTGCACGAAATCCTTCCCGAGTTTTTCGTACACGCTGATATACTGATATGCCTGACGGCGCTTCAAGTCAAACTCTTTCTCTGCGTAGTCCTCGAAGCTCTCATATCCGAGCTCAGTGTAGAGCCCGTCTATCTTCATTGTGCGCAGATCCTCGCCGATGGCGCAGACCGCATTGACTGCGGTCCTGCCGTTGGCTCTGATGCGCTCCGTGATCTGTATTGCTCTTGCAGCGGCGGGGAGAGTGCTCTCCCCTGCTCCTGCTGTGATAATCTGGTCCATAGTTTCCTCCTTATCTTATCAGGCAGCAACCTTTGCTTTCTGCTGCTGCCTTTTCTTCTTGGCTTTTTCTGCCGTTTTCTTGCGGTCAATCTTTACTTTCTTGAGGTATTCTTCGTAGCGGCGCTCGAATTCGATGATCTCTTCCGGCTTCGGGTTGCCAGCATTGTTGTTACGATACCCTCTGCACTGCACTATCTGGAGTTCATTTGATACCTCCATAGTGTAGTAGGGCGTTCCGGGGTGCCCTACTGTCCGCAGGAACAGTATAGCCAGCTTCCCTGCTGCGTGCCGGTCTGCATATCCGCCGACACAGTGAGAGAGCTTTTCACCTTCTGCGACTATTTCTTCCGTATCATACGGCAGCCTCAGGATAAGACCAAGCTCCATATCCGTGACTTCAAGATCACGGCGATGTGCATCGGACTCCGCAAGCTGTATAGCGGCCTTCTCACTGCGTATGGTGCGAAGCATTTCTGTTGTTCTGTCATGAGCTGCAAACATATCCTTCGGCATTGTTACTACATCGGTACTCATATCTCGCCCGAGCTCGATGCACTGCTCGATATAGTCCTTGTAGAGAGTGATAAAGAAGTATGTTCCTTGTGAGTTCTGCTTTCTCAGAGCATAGTCCATGATCTTCTTGCGAGCAATACCTGTCATATCTTCGACTTCTCGGATATACTCTGTCTGGTTGTGGAAGTTCTCGAAGTATTTCAAAGTTTCAGCTGTATTTCTTCCCTTGAAAAAGTCACGCCTAAACTTGATATAGCTGTCGTAGTATCTGCCTTGCTCCTTAGCAAGGAACTTTATCTCCTGTCTGTCCAGACGCAGCATTTTTTTGAGATCGTTGCTGCGCCAGTTGTATCTTACTGTGACGAACTTTCCATATTCAGGGACGTGGGCCTGGACATAGTCCCTCGCAAGATACTCGAAGCCACCGTGCAGGAGGTATTCGAGCTGAGGATGCTGCGCATAGCAGCAGAGCCATGTGATATAGATATAGCCGTAGTGCTCACCCTTGAAAAGGTATTTCAGGAAGCTGTGATCGACGGCTTCCTGATTGATGAGCGTGTAGTTCCTGTCGGCATATCCAAAGCCGCCGGCATTGAAGTTAGGCTCGGTGCAGCCCGTCTTCTTTCTTTTCCATTCATATTTCCCTTTGTTCCATACAGCCTTGTACTGTATAGCTTGTCCGGGCCTTAATTCATATTGAGTGACTGTATACCATCCGATCTCGGGCTCCATTTCGGAGGTATCACTCGAAAAGCGCTGGTATGCCTTGATACATTTGATCCGCATGAGATCTCCTGCACCCTCGAAGATAGCAAAGTTCCCTGTCACATAGTAGCTCTGCCGCCCTCTGTTCATCTGTCTGAACTCAACAGGGTGCCCACAGTTGGCACAATAGCCGAGTTCCTTATGCTTGTACTCCGAGGGCTTGCGGATCCCGTCCTCATATCGTTCGTGGCAGGCTGTGCAGTAGCAGTCCGTGACCTTCCCCTTCTCGCCGTCTATGAATTCTCCGAAGCCCCCGCAGGTAGGAGTGTGATACCCTCTGCGGTAGAACACGAACTTCGGGAAGAAGTCTTCTATCTCCTCTCGGTAGCCTTCTGTGCTGATAAATGAGTTGTCCACACTCTCACCTCCTCAGAAGTTCAGAAGATCGTCGAGTGACATACTCAGCGTGTCCTTCTTGTTCGAGGACATGGTGATAGGCTTCGCAGCGCCGTTGTCGCCGCTTAGGTCAATAGTCATACGGAAGCTCACTGTCGCGGTCGAGAAGTAGAACTTCACGGCGCGGCGGTATGCTTCGATGTCGGACAGGCAGCTTCCGCAGCCGTTCACTACCTCCTTGAGGCAGTCCTGAAAGGTCTTTCCACTCTGCTCTATCGCCTGCTCGAACTCGGGCTCCTGATCGCAGAAGCTTTCAAGTGCTTCCCTTACGGCTGAGGCGATAGCCTCTTCCTTCCGTCCTTTGATTTTCTCACCGAAATATTGCTCTCTATCCATAATTTCCTCCTTATCGATCGTGCAGTCAACTGCACAAGTACTCTTTTCGGGCCGTCAGCTCGTCCAGCTCATGATGATATATCACAAGTCTGGCTATTGCATAGCCCTTATCGTATGCATCTGTGATCGGATCGCAACTCTTTGCGATACTTTCCCAGACTCTTATACTTGTCTTTATCTCCTTTCGTGCCGCACGGTATGCGCTTCCCCTCCGAATGTGCTCGGCAAGAAACTCTATCGGCACTCCTATGATAGCGATAAATGCTATCGCTATCAGGATATATGCTATCAGTCGCATTGTTCTACCTCTTTCTTGTTCTTTCTCTCTATCATCTGGAAGATCAGGCTCTCAAAGGTGTATCTCTGCCTGTCTGAGAGTATCTTCTCTCCGAGATGCTCTTTGTATCTCTCATATAACGGCTGTATCTGAGGGTGATTGACGTTCAGCTTGTAGCCGTAGTTGTTCGGCTTGGCATAGATGCTCTCGTTCGGAGTAATACCTCCGAGCTTCAGGGCGGTGTCGAAATCTATTTTCTTGCCCATACCGCCCTCCTCAGAACTTGTACAGTTCTCTCTTCCGTGCTGCCTCGTCGGCATCGTCTATCATCTTCAGCTCGCTCTCGGTATAGTCCTGCTTTCGTGTGCCTGTCCAGCGGTTGAAGCCGTTTTCCTGAAGCTTGTCCCGCAGGTCCTTTTCCAGTGGGAAGAACGCCAGACCTGTGAAGTAGTTCCAGCCCTCAATGGCGTTGCTGAAGGCAATGTCTCCGCTCGAGGTCTTGACCGTAGCTGTTCCCTGTGTCTCGTCACACTCATAGGCGATGCCTCTTATCCTATATCTAATCATGATATCACCTTCAGGACGTCCTTTGCGAGGGCGACAAGGCTGTCACCGGTGACGTATGCCCTCTTACTGCTGCCGCCTTTCCATGTGATCACTATGTACTCTAAGTCGTAGGGAGTATGAGTGATAACGTGATACTCCGCAGACTCTATGTCCTGATCTATCGCCTGAAGGAATGGCGTGAGCTTGTCCGTGACAAACTGGCGCTTCTCGTCGAAGATCTCTTCATCGCTTCTCATACCTCTATCCCCTCGCTCTCTATAAGGTTTGAGCAGTCTGTGCAGAAATACGCGTATTTCCTCAGCGTGTTGTCGATAACTTCTATTCTTTCGGCGTGCGCCTGCCTTTCAGCAGCGAGTTCCTTGAGCTTCTTATTCACGGCACTCATGAGCTGCTCGTCCTCGATGATGTGAGGGCCGATAATGATTGCAGCTTCGCAGGGGATATCCTTGACTATACGCGGACTATCCTGCGGAGGGCCGTCAAGTATCTCGGGCTTAGTATAGGGTATAGGCTCTCTGACTCTCTCCTCGTTGCTCAGAGGCGGAAGGGGCTCATATGGTGGTATCGCCAGATCAGCCCACTGCTGAGCGAGTTCCTCGTCGGACTCTGCCTGCTCCGTGGTGGTGGGCTCGTCCACAGGCTCCTGTGCCTGCTCCTTGATAAGCTCGTCCTCAATGCGTTTCTTGTCGTGGCGACCTCCGCAGAATATCCTCAGGTCAACGCCGTCAGCCTTGAGAATATCCTTCACATCACCCTTGGTTATGCAGTGCAGGTCGGCTTCAATTCCGAGCTGCTTCTTTCGGTCTGCTGCGCCGAGAATGTTCTTGATGATCTCCTTCTTCTCGGCATCGGTAATTTTCATGTGTTTTCCTCCTTATCGGTTTTTCCGTGCAGTTGAATGCACAAGTCAGTTACTGTACTTGGCGACGAGCTCGTCCCAGTCACAGCCTTTTTCAACGGTGACGTGATGATAAAAGCGACGCAGAGCTGCACGGACGTTTTTCTCAAAGACTGCCTGCTCCTCGGGAGTGTGCTTCGGGATATGTACAGTTATATGAGCACGGTCTGTATCATAGCTGACCGTGCGCTCCTTTTCGGTCTCGGTCTCTGTCCAGTTCCTGATATCGTCTTTCCTCATACTATCACCTCATTCCTATGCTTATGTGGTTACGGGTTGTACAGTTGCCTCCAGCTCTTTTTCTTTACTGTGAAAATACCACCATATCGCTTCCGGGAAAATAAATAAAATCTGCTGTCGCTCCTGTCTGATCGGTGAGTCTTATCCCATCAGGAATGAGTTGTAACGACTTTACTCCCTCCGGCAGAAAAGAGCGCTGTATTTCCCTTAAAGCTTTGAACTGCGCAATAGTATCGCAGTGAATATGTATTTTGTCCATTATATCCTCCTTTCTCGGTGGTAGGGACATTTGTGTCCTTAGCTTAAACTGCTTTTTCGGCGTCAGCGTAATGCTGACCCTCTACGATACCTTCAAGGCGGCTCATTATCGACTTCTGATTGATTGAGTTGAGAAGCCGAAAGCTTTTCAGAAGCTTCTGCTCCTCGTCTGTTGATGCGATAGAGCCTGCGGCATTGCGCAGAACCTCAGCCGCCTCTCTGACTTCTTTATATGCTTTGCTTGCGTCTGACATCTCAGATACACCTCCGTTCAGCTCTTCGCAACATTACGTTGCTTTTTTCAAGTGTATTATACAACAGACTGTTGTATTTGTCAACACTTTCTCGCCGTTTTGTAGCCTTATCCAAAAGTAAACACGTCATATTGTTGAAAACAAACAACATTTTGTAAACTTTCTCTTTTTGACATAACAACATATTGACAGAGTACAACATTATGTTGTATAATTATGAAAAAAAGGAGGTTTGCACATGAATGATATTAAATTAAAAATAGGTCAAATAATGCTTGACCTTCGTAAATCTCAGAAAAAAAGTCAAGCCGAAGTCGCGGAATATCTGAAGCTCACTGTCGCGGCATATCAAAACTATGAAGCAGGGAGACGCGAGGCAGGATATGATACGATATGCAAGCTTGCGGATTTCTACGGAGTTAGTACGGATTATTTGCTCGGGCACTCTGATGAAAAGCCAGACCCCATTGAGCAGATAATGGAAGCCGAAGAAAGAGAAAAGAAGCTTCTGAAAGCTTACTTCACACTTCCCGATAAGCTCCGCGCCAGTTTCCTTGATGGTATTGCTGACGCATTGCAGGAACAGTATCACATTGAAAGCACGGAAATCAACACAAAAGCCGTCGCTCGCAGCGAGGACGGGAGCGAAACGCACTTCTCTGTATCAGCAGACAGCCTTTCGTCAGCCGAAGAAGCTGACGATCTTTAATTCCAGTATTTTCATGATGACAAAAACGCCTCCACCTGTTATGATATTAGGTGGAGGCGATATTTTTTGAATATATATGAAGAAGCTCGGAACAAGGCATGGGAATTTCTGATACAGAATAAGATTAATAGTCTCCCCATAAGTATTTCTGATATATGCCGATCAAATGATATCCGCCTGCTCCGAGATACTAAAGAAATTATACTGCCCCGAAATATCCGCGGTGGAACATTTCTCCATGAGGGTAACTATTTCATTGTAGTTCGCGGTTCCGACTCTTTGCAGGCTCAGCGCTATACCGCTGCCCATGAGTTAGGGCACATCTGGCTTGAACACCCTATGACCGACAGTAAATACGGACGAACATTCAGTGTATCAAAAAAAGACCCTATCGAGTATCAGGCTGAGCGATTTGCAATAGATATTCTCGCACCTGCTTGTATCCTTTGGGCGATAGGACTCCGCACTCCTGAGGAAATCGCGGCAGTATGCAATATATCCCCTACTGCCGCACGGTATCGCGCCGAAAGAATGAGTGAGCTTTACGCGAGAAACGCCTTCCTGCTGCACCCTTTAGAGCGTGAAGTTCATAAACAGTTCAAAGGATTTATTGAAAAAGCACAATAAAAAAATAATATTTCAGTGAATTTACATATTGATTGCACAGTCTTGAAATGATAAAATTTAGGTAGAAGTTCAAGCATTGAACTAATTCTACACTTTTCGACACTATCCGACAAATTATTTCAAGGGGGATACTATATGTGCTACACACGTTCCTTTAAGGGCAAAAGTATATTAGAGGATATTAATGACTATACCGTTTTCGATCTTGAGACCACAGGCTTGAATGTTAATACCTGTGAGATAATTGAAATCGGCGCTATTAAAGTCAGAAACGGAAATATAGTTGATAAATTCAGCTCATTTGTAAAACCAACTCTGAGCGTTCCGAGCGAGGTCACTGTTTTAACAGGCATCTGTGATGAAATGCTTGTTGATGCTCCGAAGATCGAAGAGATCATTAATGATTTTATTGATTTCATCGGGGACGATATTATACTCGGTCATAATATAGCCGCTTATGACAGCACTATCATCTATGATATATGTGAAAACTTAAACATGAACCATTTCACTAATAATATGCTCGATACTCTTCAATATGTTCGTCATTGCAAAATCAATGTACCAAACTATAATCTCACTACTCTGACAAAGTACTTTGGTATAGAACATAACAACGCTCATAGAGCATTAGCCGATTGTATTGCAAATCATGAATGTTATCAAAAACTCAAACCTCTCTTTGATAGGTCATATAGTAAAGCCGGTTCATCAGATCACGTTCATAACACTCGCTTTGCTGATGAAACAAAGCAGCTCCATGAGCTTACTGCGATAGTAAAAAACATCATGAGCGACAATGTCTTGACTGATACTGAAATCCGCCTTCTGAGTGATTGGACAAAGTATAATGAACACCTCAAGGGCAATTATCCGTTCGATGTTATTTCAAAAGCTTTGAATGATGTTCTCGAAGATGGGGTAATAACTGAAGATGAACGTGTTTACTTAATAGATATACTTTCCAATTATGATAATCCAGTTGAACAGCAGTCTTCTGATAAATCAAATATTGTTATCGCCGGAAGCAAGATTGTCTTAACAGGCGAGTTTACTTTAGGCTCACGAGAGGAAGTTTCCGCCAAACTTGAAAATTTAGGCGCAGAAGTACAGAAAAATGTTACCAAGAAAACTAATTATGTAATCGTAGGCGGCTATGGAAGTTCGGATTGGGCTCATGGAAACTATGGTACAAAAGTAAAAAAAGCATTAGAGTTCCAGTCGAAAGGTGCCGACATAAAAATAGTGAAGGAAGGAGATTTCTTCAAATAAACAACTCCCCTGCTCCGTGCAGGGGATATTTGCAACCGACATCTTTGTCGGTCACAGAAAGGAGGAACTATGTCCGATAAATACTTGATGTATCTTCGTAAGTCCCGAGCCGACGGCGAGCATGAGACCGTTGAGGAGGTACTTGCGAAGCACTATAAGATATTGCAGGACTATTCAGCCGCCAAGCTCGGCGGAGCTATCCCTGAGGACATGATCTACCGAGAGGTAGTCTCGGGTGAGACTATTCAGGACCGACCGGAAATAAAAAAGCTCCTCGGCCGTATTCAGACCGAGGAGGTAAAGGGAGTTCTTGTCGTGGATCCGCAACGACTGAGCCGTGGAGACCTGTCTGACTGTGGAGCTATTATCAGAGCGTTCCGCTATACTGATACACTGATCGTCACGCCTCCGAAGACGTATGATCTCGGAGACAAGTTCGACCGTAAGTTTTTCGAGATGGAGCTCATGCGCGGAAACGACTATCTGGAATACGTCAAGGAGATCATGATGCGCGGCAGGATAGCCTCCGTCAATGAGGGAAACTTCATCGGCTCCGTCGCTCCCTACGGTTATGATAAAGTAAAGGTCGGGAAGGCTTATACTCTCGTCCCGAACTCAGAGGCTGACACCGTGCGCCTGATGTATGAGCTCTGGACAAAAGACGGGCTCGGCACCACCACGATCGCGAACCGTCTCAATGAGCTGCACATCAAGCCGAGGAAGTCCGAGATATGGAATAACGCAAGCATAAGAGATATGCTTCGCAACCCCGTATATATCGGAAAGATACGCTGGAACTGCCGCAAGACCGTGAAGCACTATGAGGGCGGCGAACTGATATCATCACGCCCTAAGGCTAACAAAGAGGATTGGATACTCGTCGACGGCAAGCATGAGCCTATCATCTCGGAGGGGACGTTCAGCGCTTCTCTTGCCCGTTTCGGAAGCCTTCCGAAAGTAAAGGCTAAGTCAGGACTGAAAAATCCCTTTGCGGGTATCATGCACTGCTCCTGTGGCCGCCCTATGATATATCAGCCTCATAAGAAGTGCGAGGCTCGTCTGCACTGTGCCTATCAGATGCGGTGCGGTAATCGCTCGGCGACGTACAAGGAAGTCGAGGCGGAAGTAATCAGAGCACTCCGACAGCTTGCGGCAGAACTATCTGAGCAGCTTGCGGAAGGCACTCAAAACACTCCTGACGCGCACAAGACTATCGCAGAAGCTCTACGCAAGGAGCTCAATGCGCTGGAGACGCAGCAAGAGAGACTATACGAATTTCTCGAACAGGGTATCTATACAAGCGAGGTATTTGTCAAGCGTAACGCTGCACTCGCGCAGCGCCGGCAGGAGCTCCAAGAGGCAATCGAGACAGCTAAGAGCTATCAGGTATCAGAGGTAGACTACCGACAGAAGATCATTGCACTGCACGATGCTATCGCTATACTTGAGGATCCTGTTGCGTCAGCTGAGAAAAAGAACAGCCTGCTCCGCACAGTGATCAAGGATATCACTTATCACCGCGAGACAGAGATCCGCGACAAGTGGCACCCTGTTCCGTTTTTTCTCGATATTTCGCTGATTTGATTTTCAAAGGTATCATATACATCATTGATGTGCATATTCCTCGGTTCCGATGTCAGTAAGGAGTCCCTTTACTTCGCCGTATGGCATTGCATAGCGCTGGTTGAGATAGCGCAGGGAAGCCGATAGCTCCCCGTCGGGACCGCCGAGCTGTGAAATAATTATCTTCGCCAGCTTTGCATTGGGAGTCTTGATCTTAACAGGATACTGTAATTTCTTTTCATATTGCCACATAGCTTATCTCCTTTCCCACGGCCACGGATCTTCCACCCATGTCCATCTCTGCGTATCGCTGACCTGTTCGGGAGTGATGGGACCGAACCTTTTTGTGAACTCCTCAACGGCATCGCTGCGGAGTTCTTTATACTTTCTGAACATAGCCAGAGCGCGGCGGCAGTTAGGGTGAGTATCAAGATAGAGGTTCAGCTCCTTCAGTGTGAAGTCGTACTTCTTTATCCGACTGAGAAGCATATTGCGTTCATTCATCTGGCATTGCCCCCTTTCGAGAAGGGCAGGTCAAGTTCGGGAAAGAGCGTTCCCCTGCTGAGCGCCTCATCATCACCGTAGGTCTCTCCCCACTGCTGAAACGGCACATACGCCATTGCAAGAGGAGTATTTTTCGGAAACCGCGTCATACTGCCGTTTCCGTTATTATTCTTCATATCGGATACAAGAGAGGCTTCACGCTCATGGAGAATGATTCCCTCCATATCGTCAAAGAGATCGAGATTCATAACATAAGTCCTCCTTTCCTGTGCGGAGAACCTGTGCGAAAGAGCTCTCCGCACGTTTTATATTATGAGTTTGCGGAAAGCTTTGTTACAATAAAAAACGGCACCTGATATCCATCAGATGCCGCGTAATATTTTTAGCCTTTGACAGCTATGAATGCTTCTACGCCAAGGAGCGAGGCTATTGTCATGATAGTGGCTGCAAGGGCTACTCCGAGAGTAACTGCAATAATGCTCTTCTTGAAATCAAGGTCAAGCAGACTTGCTGCAAGAGTACCTGTCCATGCGCCTGTACCGGGAAGCGGGATGCCCACAAAGAGCAGCAGCGCCCAGAACATACCCTTTCCTGCCTTGGCCTTGAGCTTTTCGCCGCCGCTGTGTCCCTTTTTAAGGCACCATGAAAAGAACTTGCCGATCACGGGCTTGTCCGAGCCCCATTCAAGTATCTTTCTCGCAAAGAAGAAGATAAAAGGAACGGGCAGCATATTTCCTATCATGCATATAGGAACTGCGTAATACCATTTTATGCCCATGCTCACACCAAATGGGATACCGCCTCTAAGCTCTACGATGGGAACCATTGATATAAGAAATGTAAGAATATACTTTAACATAACAAAACTCGCTTTCATTAAAAATCACATACAGTTTATTATCTCATATTCTTTGGAAATAGTCAAGCCTTTTCCGAAGTTTTTTTCATAAATTCTCAGGAAATATAATAATTCACACCGACTGCCCTTTTTGGTGCTTTACAAAAAGGATAAAACGTAGTATAATAGTAGAGTAAGAAATCAATTCAATGGAGGAATTCATATGTATATAACTTGTCTTGACCTTGAAGGTGTACTCGTTCCCGAGATCTGGATAGCTTTTGCCGAAGCAAGCGGCATTCCCGAGCTGAAGAAGACCACTCGTGACGAGCCCGATTACGATAAGCTCATGAACTGGCGTCTCGGCGTTCTCAAGGAGCACGGTCTCGGACTCAAGGAGATACAGGACACCATCGCCAAGATCGATCCCATGCCCGGTGCAAAGGAGTTCCTTGATTCTCTCCGCGAGCTGGGTCAGGTCATCATCATCAGCGATACATTCACACAGTTTGCTGCTCCCCTTATGAAGAAGCTGGGCTGGCCCACTATCTTCTGCAACTCACTTGAGGTTGCCGAAAACGGCGAGATAACAGGCTTTAAGATGCGCTGTGAGAAGTCAAAGCTCACCACAGTAAAGGCTCTCCAGTCCATCGGCTATGACACTATCGCAAGCGGAGACAGCTACAACGATCTCGGCATGATAGAGGCAAGCAAGGCAGGCTTCTTATTCAGAAGCACAGAACAGATCAAGAAGGATCACCCCGAGCTTCCCGCATTCGAGACTTACGATGAGCTTCTTGACGCTATAAAGAAAGCAATGGCAGACTGAGCATACGCTCGGCAGTCACACTGAACGGAGGTAAAGTTATGAGCTACAGCTTCAACGCAGAAAAAGTGACCAATGAAGTAGTTGAATGGGTAAGAGACCTGTTCGAGAGAACAGCTTCTCCCACAACAAACGCCGTTATCGGCATATCAGGCGGCAAGGACAGCTCCGTAGCCGCAGCGGTATGCGTAAAGGCTCTCGGCAGGGACAGAGTCATCGGAGTCCTCATGCCTCAGGGTGAGCAGGCAGATATCGCTTACAGCCGCCTTCTGGTGGACACCCTCGGCATAAAGAGCTATACTATCAACATCGGCGATACGGTAAGCGCATTCATGAACGAGCTCAGCAAGCACATGGAGCCCTCGGAACAGGCAAGGGTAAATACTCCCGCCCGTGTCCGCATGACCACACTTTACGCCGTGGCAGCCTGCCACAACGGCAGAGTTGTCAACACCTGCAACCTCTCTGAGGACTGGGTGGGATATTCCACCAAGTTCGGTGACGCAGCAGGCGACTTCTCTCCCCTTTCCGACCTTACGGTAACAGAGGTATTACAGGTGGGCGACCTTCTGGGACTTCCCCACGAACTGGTACACAAGGTGCCTATCGACGGACTCTGCGGCAAGACTGACGAGGAGAACTTAGGCTTTACCTACGCTATGCTGGACAAGTATATCCGCGGCGAGGACGACCTCAGCTCAGTTCCCGAGATAAAGGAGAAGATAGACCGTCTCCACAGGGCTAATCTGCACAAGCTGCAGCTCATGCCCAAATACGAAATGAAGATATGATACAGAAAGCCCCTGAAAGACCGCTTGATCTTTCAGGGGCATTTTTTATGCTCTCGGCATTTTCTTTCTGATGTCTGCAAGGCGCTCCAGCGCATTGTTCAGAGTATCGTTCTTCTTTGCAAAATGGAACCTTATGTACCTGTTCTCGGGTTCTTTGAAGAAGCTTGATCCCGGAACGGCTCCCACTCCCACATATTCGGCAAGCTTTTCGCAGAAGTCAAGGTCGCTCTTATAGCCGAACTCTGAGATATCCAGCAGTATGTAGTAAGCTCCCTGAGGAACTGTATGGCTGAGACCTATGCGGTCAAGTCCGTCAAGGAAAAGCTGTCTCTTCTCGGTGTACTTGTCCTGAAGCCACTGATAATAGTCCGCACCGAAGCGGAGTCCCGTAACTGCTGCCTCCTGCAGGGGCGCCGCAGCTCCCACGGTAAGAAAGTCGTGTACCTTTTTCACAGTGTCGATTATCTCTGGCGGAGCTATAACATAGCCCAGTCTCCAGCCTGTGATGGAGTATGTCTTGGACAGTGATGAGCAAGAGATGGTCCTCTCCCACATATCTGGCAGAGAAGCAAAGTAAATATGCTTATGGGGCGCATATACGATATGCTCGTAAACCTCGTCGGTGATGACGAATGTATCATACTTCTTGGCGAGATCAGCTATTGTCTGAAGCTCCTCCAGCGTGAACACCTTACCGCAGGGATTGGAGGGATTGCAGAGGATTATTGCCTTTGGACGCTGCTTGAAAGCCGCCTCGAGAACGTCCGCGTCAAAGCTGAACTCGGGAGGTATAAGGGGAACGTAAATCGGCTCAGCTCCCGAAAGAATGGTATCTGCACCGTAATTCTCATAAAAAGGCGAGAACACTATGACCTTGTCTCCCGGGTCTGTGACAGTCATCATGGCTGCCATCATAGCCTCTGTGCTTCCGCAGGTAACTACTATCTCACCGTTGGGGTCTATTTTTCTGCCCATGAGAGCGGACTGCTTGTCCGCAAGGGCTTCACGGAAATTCTGGGCTCCCCATGTTATGGAGTACTGGTGGAAGTCCTCGTTGGTGACCTGTGCAAGGCGGTCAAGTATCTCACGGGGCGGCTCGAAATCGGGGAAGCCCTGAGAGAGGTTAACTGCGCCGTATTTATTTGAAATTCTCGTCATACGCCTTATGACTGAATCTGTAAATGTCTCTGTTCTGCTTGAAAGCTTTGGCATATTTTTCCTCCTGAATCATATAAAATTTAGGGGCTGGCGTCCTCGACAGCCCACTTAAACAACCGATGGGACGTCGGGGACGCCGTCCCCTACAAGAACAATTCGCATGGGGCGATGCTCACATCGCCCCTGCATACATCTTTTATATTATACTACGATCAGATGTTATAGTCAATATTTCTCTCGTCGATAACTCTTCTGGACTTATGCTCGGAACGTGTATCAAGTCCGCCGTCGGGGTGAACTACCACCTTTGCAGGCTTAACACCGATACGAGCCTTCAGTGCTGCGCTTATCTCAGCTGCAACCGTATCATCGTCCTTGGGGTTGTCTGCGTTCTTCTCGATCTCAACAGCATACTTGGCTGTGAAGTCCTTCTCGAAGATACGGATAAGGTACTCACCTGTGATTCCGCTCTGCTCGCGGATAACTGCCTCGATATCGCTGGGGAATACGTTTACAGCGGAAACGATGAACATATCATCCTTTCTGCCGAGGATGCTGATCCTGCCGTGTGTACGTCCGCACTTGCACTTTGTTGTGTCGATGCGTCCGATATCACCTGTCTTGAAGCGGATAAGAGGACGGGCGTGCTTGCGGAGAGTTGTGAATACAAGCTCGCCTACCTCACCCGGCTTGAGGACCTCACCTGTGTGAATGTCAACTGTCTCCACAAGGATGTGATTCTCAGCGATATGGAGTCCGTCATGGTACTCGCACTGTGCAGCGCAGGCACCGAAAATATCGGACAGTCCGTAGAAGTCATATACCTCAGCGCCCCAGAGATCCTCGATAGCCTTTCTTGTGGCGTCGATGGAGCCTCCAAGCTCACCTGCAACGATGATCTTCTTGATATTGAGATCCTTCTTGGGGTCAATACCTGCCTTGAGAGCCTTTTCACCAAGCTGCCATGCGTATGAAGGGGAGGTCCATATTACAGTGGGCTGATAGGTCTTGAGTATGAAAAGAAGTCTCTCGCTGGGGAGTGTACCGCCCCAGATGCACAGTGCGCCTAAGTTCTGAGCGCCGATAACATCGGGACCGCCAACGTAAAGTGAGAAGTTGAGAGCGTGAACGTAGCGGTCATTGGGTCTCATTCCCACCTGCCAGAACCAGCGGCTCTCTGTCTCCTGAAACTCGTCGAAGTCCTTCTTGGTGAAGGGGCTCATTGTGGGAACTCCCGTAGAGCCCGACGATGTGGATATGAATACAACGTCCTCCTCGGGAACTGCGCAAAGCTCACCAAGGAATGAGCCGACGCCCTGAGTGTCACGCTGTGTCTTCTTGTTGATGAAGGGGAACTTTTCGATGTCCTTGAGGGTCTTGATGTCCTCGGGCTTTACGCCTGCCTCATCGAACGAACGCTTGTAGTAAGGAGCGTTGTCGTATGCGAACTTAACGATCTCCTTCAGGTCTTCAAGCTGTCTCTTTTCCAGTTCCTCGCGGGGGAGGGTTTCCAGCTCCTCGTCCCAGAATTTGTTGTTTACATCTCTGCTCATGTCTTTATCCTCCGATTTCTATTATTACAATCTCGATATATCCTATCGGCTTTCTATGCTTTTATTATACACCCTATAAAAGTTTTTGTCCAATACCAAAGGCTTATCATTTGTTATAGACGATCCCTATAACTGTTAAGCATTATTATAAGCTCCCTCGGGGACTACTTTCCCGAGTATTCAAAGCTGCTGTTTATGTGCTCCCACTTCTTGTCGCGGGACTCGGTTATGACTCTTATATCATCATCATCAAGATGTCTGAAGCGTCCCTGCTTTTTCAGATAAGCCTCAACACTTGTGAACTCCTTAGGCTTGTGGTTGAGTGTGAACCTGCCGTTCTCGTACTCTGCAAGATACCACAGACCGCTGTCCACCACTTCTTTTGCTATCTCAACGGTCTCGTCGGGAGCGACTCCCCAGCCCGTAGGACATGGAGCAATAACGTGGATATACTTTGTGCCCTGTATCTGTGAAGCCTTCTTCACCTTTGCGATGAAATCGGGAAGATAGCCCACGCTTGCAGTAGCTGCATATGGGATATCATGGGCGGCAGCTATCTCGAACATATTCTTCTTGGGACGGATATTGCCGTGGATATTCCTGCCTGCGGGAGTAGTAGTGGTCTTGGCGCCGAATGGTGTAAGACCGCTTTTCTGTATGCCCGTGTTCATGTAGGCTTCGTTGTCGTAGCAGATGTAGATAATATTGTCGTTGCGGTCGATAGCTCCCGAAAGAGCCTGTATGCCGATATCTGCGGTACCTCCGTCACCTGCGAAGCCGACTGCGGTGAAGTCCTTGAAGCCCTTGGCTCTGAGACCTGCCTCGACGCCTGTGAGCATAGAGGCTGTGCCTGCAAAGGTGGAGATTATGGAGTTGTTGGAGAAGCAAAGCTGCGGGAAATTAAATCCGACTGCCGACATACAGCCCGCAGGCAGCACTGATACTGCGTTTTTGCCCAGAACTTTGAGTGCAGCTCTTACTGCAAGGCTTCCGCCGCAGCCTGCACACGCCTTATGCCCGTAGAAAAACTCCTCCCGTGAAATGCTTTCCGCCGTTTTATTAGCCATTGTCCGAACCTCCTATACCAAGGAAATGCACGCCGTCCTTACCGTCGGCGATGTGGGCAAAGATACCCTCGATGTCGGCAGCGGAGATATTTCTTCCGCCAAGTCCGCCGATGAAGTTTCCGCCCTTTATGGTAAGCCCTGCTTTTTTCAGAGCCGAATTTACATTGGTATAAACCGCGCCCTCATTGCCGAAGCTGATGTCCTTTTCCAGAACTCCGTAGCCCTTGGCATTTTTCAGCTCATGAGCTATTTCTTCATTGGGGAATGGACGCATATAGCGTATCCTGAGCACTCCTGCCTTAACTCCCCTGCTGCGGAGCTTATCTGCGGTCTCGCGGCAGAGTCCTGCGATGCTTCCGAGGGTGATGAGTATGTAGTCGGCATCCTCGGTGAGGTAGCTCTCTGTGAGTCCCGTATACTGTCTGCCGAATATCTCCGCAAACTCCTTCTCTGTCTCGGCGATGACGGCTTTAGCTGCCAGAACTCCCTCATGCTCCCTGTACTTGAAGATGTAGTTGGAATCGGGACCTGCTGAGAACGCCATGTTCTTCGGGTTATCGAAGTCGATGCGGTTATCAGTCTCATAGGGCGGCAGGAACCTGTCTGCCTGCTCCCTGTCGGGGATATCCACGGTCTCGTATGTATGTGTCAGCACAAAACCGTCAAGATTTGCCATGTAGGGAGTTGAAACCGCCTTGTTCTCGGCGATCTTATAGCTCATGAGAGCAAGGTCCAGAGCTTCCTGTGCATTCTCTGCGTAAGCCTGTATCCAGCCGCTGTCCAGCTGTGAAAGGCTGTCGCGCTGGTCGCCGTAAATGTTCCACGGAAGTGCCGTTGATCTGTCCGCATTCATCATAACTATGGGGAACCTGCCTCCTGCGGCATAGTAAAGACATTCTGCCATGTAGAGAAGTCCCTGTGAGGAAGTAGCCGTAAATGCTCTTGCACCTGCTGCACTTGCGCCTATTGCACATGAGAGTGCGGAATGCTCCGACTCTACATGAACATACTCAGCCCTGAGGCTTCCGTCCTCCACCATCTCGGAAAGGCGCTCCACAACGATGGTCTGGGGAGTTATGGGGTATGCCGATATGACCTCTGGGCGTGCAAGTCTTATGCCCTCGGCAAAAGCCTCGTTGCCCGAAAGAAATTTTCTGCTCATCAGCGCTCCGCCTCCATTCCTATGGCACCTATCCTGCATATTTTTGCACATATACCGCAGCCCTTGCAGAAATCGTAGTCTATCTGTGCCTTGCCGTCTTTTATTGAGATAACGCCGTCGGGACAGTACAGATAGCACTGCTCGCAGCCCACACATTTCGTGCTTTCCACCACGGGGCGGATGCTTCTCCAACCGCTGTTGACTGTGACCAGATAGCCTGCCTCGAATGAGGTGTTCACAGGCACATCGTCAAAGCCGAAGGCGGTCTTTTCTCTGATATATGGTCTCATGAAAGCACCTCCTCAACAGCTCTGCCGAGAGCGCCGATGTTGCGCTCCTGTATCTTCTCGGGCATATATCCCTTTATGGAGCCTATGGCATCCTCTGCGGAAACGACTCCCGAAAGTCCCACAAGCAAGCCGTACATGACCGTATTCACCGTAGGCAGCCTGAACTCCGCCGATATCCTCTCACCGTCAAAGGTGAGAGCTCCGTCGATATCGCTCTTTGAGTTGACTATGATCCTGCCGTCCTCCTTTAAGAGCTGCTTCAGCTGAGGGCTGTACAGCGTATCGTCAAGGATAACGATGTAGTCAGCCTTTTCGGTCTGGCTCCTGTCGGTAACGGGCTTGGTATCGAGCTTTGTGAAGGCCCTTACGGGAGCTCCTCGTCTTTCGGGGCCGAATGACGGGAACGCAAGAGCGTATTTATCGCTGTTTTCGGCAGTATATGCAGCTCCGAGGAGCTTTGCGGCGGTAAATGCGCCCTGTCCGCCTCTGCCCAGCCAGATTATCTCTTTCATGGGAAATCTCCTATCGTTTTGGTATGTTTTAATTATACACCCACAGCGCTTCCCTGTCCAATACCGAAACGCTATGATATGTTATAGGATGAGCTTATAACCCGAGATAGCTCTTTATCTCACTGATGTATATTTCTGCCATCTCGCTGAGTATCACGTTTTTCAGCGTGATATACCCGATCTCCATTATCTCGTCGGCAGAACCTCCGTCAAAGGGAACTGCTATATAGTCGCTGCCGTTGAGCTCCTCGCAGATAATTCCCGAACAGAGAGTATAGCCGTCCAGACCTATCATAAGATTGAGCATGGTAGCGCGGTCGTTTGCCTTGATGATACGCTGATACTCATTGGTGCTGAGTATCTCCTCCGCCAGATAGAATGAGCTCCTGTCTCCCTGCTCAAATGAAAGACAGGGATAATCTGCCAGCTGCTCAAAGTTTATGGACTTCTCCCCTGCCAGCGGATGCCCTTTCCACAGATAAACAAAGGGACTGCACTTGGTAAGGGTATGGAACTCCAGACCGTTGGAGCTGAGCAGCTTGGTCAGGGACTTGCGGTTGAAATCATTGAGGTAGATTATGCCTATCTCGCTTCTGAGAGTTGCAACATCACTGATTATCTCCGCAGTCTTGGTCTCGCGGACAGCAAATTCATATTCCGAGGTGTCAAAATGCTTTACCATCTCCACGAAGGCCTTTACTGCAAAGGAGTAATGCTGGGTGGAAACTCCGAACTTTTTCTTTATACCGCCCTTGCTGATGTATTTCTCTGCCAGAACGTCGAACTGTCCCACCACCTGTCTTGCGTACTGGATAAACTCGGCACCGTCGTTGGTGAGAGTAACTCCCCTGCCGCTCCTGTGGAATATCTTTATTCCTATCTCCTTTTCAAGCTCCTGCACTGATGAGGTCAGAGAGGGCTGGGACACATAAAGCTGCTCCGAAGCCTTGTTCATGGAGCCTGTTTCGGATATGGCAAGAATATATTTTAGCTGCTGTAAAGTCATGATAACACCTCATTTAATTATATCAGTCGTAAAGCCCCGTACTGAAATATCTGTCACCGCGGTCGGGGAATACCGTTACTATGTTGCCCTTTGCACCGCTGTCTATGAGCTTCAGCACCGCCGCCATAGCCGCTCCCGAGGATGAGCCTGCGATAACTCCCTCCTTTGCGGCAAGAAGTCTTGCGGTGTCGAATGCTTCGCTGTCATTGACCTTTATGACCCTGTCCACCAGTGACATATCCATGGTTTCGGCAATAAAGTCGTTGCCTATGCCCTCGATGTTGTAGTCACTGTGCTCTCCGCCGCCCATGGTGGAGCCAACGGGATCTGCAAGAACGCCCTGTGCTGAGGGCACTCTCTCCTTGATATACCTGAGTATGCCCGTATAGGTACCGCCGCTTCCCGCGCCTGCCACAACGTAGTCGATCCTGCCGTCAAGTCCCTCGAATATCTCCCTGCCAGTGGTCTCATAATGAGCGAGGGGGTTGCTCTGGTTCTTGAACTGCTCAAGAGAGATGGAGCCCTTTATCTGAGCCTTTATCTCCTCTGCCTTTCTGACAGCTCCCAGCATTCCCTCCTCGCGGGGAGTGTTGATGACCTCCGCTCCCAGTGCGCGGAGCAGCGACTGCTTCTCCGCCGAGAACTTGGTGGGGACTACAAAGATGATACGGTAACCACGGTTCAGAGCGGCAAAGGCTATGCCCAGACCCGTATTGCCTGCGGTAGCCTCAACGATGGTGCCGCCCTCTCCGAGGAGTCCCTTTTCCTCGGCATCGTTTATCATGTAAAGACCTGTGCGGTCCTTGACACTTCCCGAGGGGTTGTAAAGCTCCAGCTTGGCAAAGACATTAACGCCCTCTGCCCTGACTATATTGCCCAGTCTCACCAGCGGAGTATTTCCGATGAGCGCCTGCATTGAATCATAGTACTTCATATATTATCTCACTTTCTTTCGGATTTTGCAATAGCCTGAGCCACATCTTCAAGAATATCGTCGATCTTCTCAATTCCCACCGAGAGACGGATAAGACCGTCGGTTATGCCAACCTTTTTGCGTATATCTGCCGGAATTGATGCATGGGTCATTGATGAGGGGTGGCATACAAGGGACTCAACTCCGCCGAGGCTCTCCGCAAGAGATACAAGCTGAAGGCTCTCAAAGAAGGTGTTGATATCATAGTTGTCCTTCAGCTCGAATGAGATCATCGCGCCGCCGTTCTTAGCCTGTCTGCGGTTGACCTCATAGCCCTGACTGTCGGGAAGTCCCGGATAGTAGACATTCTTCACGGCATCGTGCTTTGACAGGTAGTCTGCAACTTTTTCCGCATTGTAAACGTGTCTGTCCATGCGGACCGCAAGGGTCTTGATGCCTCTTATGAGCAGGAACGAGTCAAAGGGTCCGAGAACTCCGCCTGTGGAATTCTGTATGAATGCTATCTTCTCCGCAAGCTCCTTGGAGTTGACCACTGCCAGTCCCGACACCACATCACTGTGACCGCCGAGGTACTTAGTTGCGCTGTGTACCACTATATCCGCACCAAGTTCAAGGGGCTTCTGGAGATAGGGAGTCATGAACGTATTGTCCACGATAACGAGGAGACCGTGTCTGTGTGCAGCCTCTGCGACAGCTCTGATATCGGTAACTGTCATGAGAGGATTTGCAGGGCTCTCAATGATCACAGCCTTTACGTCCTCTGCGATATCACTTTCAAAGCTTGCAATATCGGTGGTATCGGAGATGGTATAGGTGATGTCGAAGTGGTCGAATACCTTGCTGAGAAGTCTGAACGTACCACCGTAAACATTGCTGGAGATAAGAACTCTGTCTCCGCTGTGAAGCAGACTGAGAACTGCTGTCAGCGCTGCCATTCCCGAACCGAAGGCAAAGCCTGCATAGCCGCCCTCCAGCTCGGCGATGAGAGCTTCAAGAGCTTCTCTTGTGGGATTTCCTGTGCGTGAATACTCATATCCGCGCATTTTTCCGAGACCGTCCTGCTTGTATGTGGAGGTCTGGTATATGGGTATATTAACAGCGCCTGTGCGCTCGTCAATGGAGATGCCTCCGTGTATAAGTGCTGTTTCTGTATTTTTATAATTACTCATGATGATTCTCCTTTACCTTTACAAATAAGTTTATTCGTAATCATAGCCTGCGGTATAGGTAGCCGATATCAGGCTGACATTTTCAAATGCTCTCAGTCCGTCCTGCCTGCCGCCGAAGTACATCTTCTGCACCTTTTCCGGGGGCATATATGTGTCTATCTGAAATCCCAGCGCATAGAGAGCGCGGGATACCTCATTATAATCAAAACCGCCGCGCATGACCTCTCCGAGGGATTCTGTTATCTGTTCAAGTCTCTGCACTCTTCTCGGGAAGGTGCCGGTCTTTATGGGATAATCAAAGGCAACTGCACTTCCGAGGGCTGAAAGCTCAGCTATCTGGGAAAGTGTATCCGCGAAAACGTCAAGTGTCAGATAGTAGGAAACTCCGAGGATACTGAAAAATGCCTTTTTCTCGGGATCAAAGCCAGCTTCTATGAGCTTTTGGCACATTCGCTCCTTCTCAAAGTCCACGGGAACGAATCTGACGTTCTTAGGGATATTCCACTGGAGCTGCTGTATCTTTTCAAGCTTATAGCGCTGGGTGTCGGGGTGATCCACCTCAAAGACGGTGATATTCTCGTTGGCATTGCGGAAAGAGAATGTATCAGAGCCCGCTCCGCAGATAACGTACTGTATCTCACCGTTCTCCTCAGCAAATCTCTCCAGTCTGCTCTCGGAGAAATGTATCCTTGAAAGCGGGATGGGAGCTATATATTCATTGATGACCTGCTCCGTGTCCTCTCTTGAAAGCTGCGGTATATTGCCGCCGAAGCCCCGGCTTATCATGTCGTATACTGTGTCATACTCCTCCTTGCCCATAAGATCATAGGCAAGATAGTCGTCATATATCTTCTCGCGCGATCTGTTTGAGTGCCATGCTCTTGCAAATGCACAGAGCTTAGCGGTCACGCTCTCTCTTTCATCAACCATAGCGACCTCCAAAAAATAAAGCGCGGAACGCATTCCGCATTCCGCGCAGTTACAGACCCTCAGGTCCGGTTATATGCCGTAAATGTTTCAGAAAGAGCAACATCGC
Organism: Ruminococcus sp.; assembly: GCA_017519145.1. Lineage (GTDB taxonomy): Bacteria > Bacillota > Clostridia > Oscillospirales > Ruminococcaceae > Ruminococcus. The sequence goes on along the minus strand of JAFWTA010000023.1, from coordinate 10,178 downwards.
TGAGCATAAGTGCGCACTATACGGAACATATAATTGCTATTCATGCAACAGCAGCAACACATTGAAAAATGTCTCATGTTCAGCTCTCCTTTCTCATTTCCTTGTATTCCTATCGGAACTATATGTATTATACCACTCATACTCTACTTTGTCAATAGGTAAAATCTATATTCGGCAATAATCACAAAAAAATCCCCCAAATAGTAAAACCGCACACAATAGCACACAAAAAATGCCGCAGTACCCTTTCGGATACTGCGGCTGCTTACTTATATAAATGTATCAGAAGCTTTTCAGCTCACCTGAGATGAACTGCTTCAGCAGCTTCAGATCGTTCTCGTCGATCACATCGTCACCGTTGATGTCGGCAGCTCCGAATCGCTCCGCATCTCCCTCCACAGCAGCTCTGCGCATACTGCAAAGATCGAATACATCCACTGTTCCGTCTCCGTTGAGGTCCCCAAGGAGGTACTCCTCATCCGGGCGGTCGGGTCTCCACCAGTTGACGTTGAATAGGTAGCCCTCTCCGCCCGTGAATACAAAGTACACATCATGCTTTCCGCTTACAGCTTCGATGGGACAGCTCTGAGTGCTCCATGTCTGCCATCCCCCTGTGCTCTTTACGTTCATCTTGCCTGCGAGCTTTCCGTCGGGAGCGTCAAGCCTTACCTCAAGGGCAGCTTCTGCGCCGTTGGAGCCCATACGGAAATCAATAGTGCTGACATCGGTAAGGTCAATGTCCTTAAAGCCGATATAGTCGCCGTTTTCGATGTACGCAACATCGCTTCCGCCCTCCGAGCAGTTCTCCACGTCGATACCCGACTTATAGTCACAGCTCTCTGCCTCGATGACATCTCCGCTGCTGCTTCCGCTGAGCCTGAGTATGTGGGAGGACTTGCTCTGCACCTTTCCGTCAGCATCAAGAACGTATATCCTGTACTCGCCCTCCTCCGAGGGAGTCTTTATGCTTCCTGCGCTGCCTCTCGCCTTTGTCATGTTCGAGCCTGCCCTGAAGCTTTCTGTGCCGTCGGGAGCTATCCATACAGTGCCGTCAACCTTTCTGACAGGGAGCTTGTCTCCGCAGGCTGCCGCGCAGCTTGCAGGGAATGCATAATCCGCAGCGGACTTCAGCCACAGTGGCATGAGACTGCGGTACTCGTCGGATATTCCCGAATTGAGACATATCCTGTACTGAGGCATCGCCCATACATTGTCGGATACTACTATGGGGTCGTCAATTCGGCTGTCGGGAGGGTTCTTGCCCATTTTTCTTACAGTGGCATAGGTCCTTAGGATAGTCAGGTGATGCTTCTGACCGTAGTCCTCGCAGTTGATGGTATAGGTAACATTGGGGCTTATCTCGAGAACATTGTCGTTCTCCTCGATATATGCGGTTCCCTCGTCATTGTGCAGTCCGTAGGTTGGCTGGAATGAACCCGCCGCAGGTATGCCCTGAATGTAGTTCTCATTTATGACAGTCCCCGGCATCTGACCTATGGTATAGATACCGCCGCTGTCGTGGAGTCGGTTAAGTGAGTTTATTACTCTGTTAAAGCATATCATGTTGTCACGGCAGGTGGTGCTGTCCTTGAAGTTGCACCAGCCCCAGCCCAGATGTATGCCGTTGTAGGCGGTCTTTTCAATGGTGTTGCTGAGTATCTTCACCGAGTCGGCATAGTAAGCGGTAATGGCTGCACAGCCGCCGAAGCCGTGTACAACACTGATATCGTAGAGGAGATTCTCGGTGATAAGGTCGTTCTTGCATATGCCCTCAACTCCCACAGGGAACTTCTCGTGATTATTGGGAGCAGCGTCGCCGATGTAGATATGCTGAGGATGACCCACGGTGATACCGCTGGAGGTGATATCCGTGACAAAATTTCCGCTGACCTCCGAGTTGATAACGTCATTGGTCATGGAGATACCGTCAGCTCCCGTATGCTTCACCACATTTCCTGTGAGCTTTATGCCGTCACTGTTGGTGATATGGACTGCTGCAGGAAGTGTATCCGCCATCTCGTACTTTTTCGAGTGCCAGTTGGAGTCTGCAAAGGCAGTATAGCTCTGTGCAGCCTGACAGGTGGTCTTGCCGTGGGAGCCTGCAACATTTGTGAGCTGATAGTCCGTATTTGCAAAGGTCAGACCGCTGAATGTAATATTCTCCACGCGGTCGGAGGTAGAGCTTCCCGATATATTTATAAGTCCCTCGGCTATGGGAGCCTCAACGTCGGCGGCGGTCATATCCTCGCCGCTCCTCGGGTAGTAGTACAGTGTCTTGGCAGTCTTGTCGAAGTAGAACTCACCCTCGCTGTCCACAAAGGAAAAGGCATTGTATATGGTATGTGTGCCGCCTGTGGAGAAGCCTGCTCCCCAGCCCGGAGTCTGGGCGATTGCGCCGTAGGGCTGCTGCATGAGGAGTATCATGCTGCCGCCGTCATATTTTATATCACGGGAGCACACTATATTCTCGTTCCATGTAGTGCCGTTCACCACCTCAAGGTCGTCGAAATTGGAGGTAATACGGGGCATATCGCCTGCTCCGTAGACTATGCCGTCGCTCTTTTTTCCCGAGTCCCACGCCCAGTCTGCCTGACCTGCGGTGATGTTATAGTCCCCGTAGCCGCCCTTTGCCTGCACGGTAACGCTGCCCATATTGGCGCGGCGGTCATTGACATAGAGGTTCCTGAGCTTTGTATCACGGTCGAGAGGAGCCGCCCAGAGCTTGTCGTTGTATTTTGTCCAGCCTGTGACCTTTACTGCACCGTTGATGACAGGAGACTCTCCCTCACACGCCTCATATCGTACGGTAAATCCGCCTGTTCCCGAGTCCCTTGTGTCAAAGTCCACAGGCTTGGTGATACGGTAGTCTCCGCCTCTGAGCCTTACCACGATATCTCCTGTCATGCTGCCGTTTATGGCTCTGACAGCATCCCTCGCTCTTTCGAGAGTAGCAAATGGAGCCCCCTCCGAGCCGTCCGCACTGTCGTCTCCGTCGGGAGATACATAGAAAACAGCCTGTATCCCGTCAGCTGCGGTGACTTTTTCCGCAAATGCTCCCGTATCCGCAGCAGAGAGCATTGCAGCCGCCGCAGTCAGCATTGCGGCAGTTTTTTTCAGTGTCATAAGTATTCCTCCTTTAATTATTATTCCCCTTATTTCTGCTGTCTTTTGTGCATGACAGCTATTTTTCTTTAATATATTCTTATTATAATCCACCAAGCTGCACAATAATACAATTATCATAGCTTTTTTGGTAATATAACCGCTTTTCGCTTGATTTTTTCCCGAAGCTGTGTTATAATATTCCCTATTCAACAGGAGGTAACTATGTCATCACAGTTCAGGAAAAAGTATATCGGCTCCAGAGGCTTCTACAAGTCCGTCATGGTCATGGTGATACCCATGATATTACAGATGATGGTAACAAATCTGGTAAGCCTTATCGACAATATAATGGTGGGCAGGCTGGGCACTGAGCCTATGAGCGGTGTCTCCATAATCAATCAGTTCGTATTCGTATTCAATGTCACTATATTCGGTGCCGTTGCAGGTCCCAGCATATTCGGAGCCCAGTTCTTCGGCAAGGGCGACCACGAAGGTCAGAAGCACACCTTCCGTTTCCGACTGCTGGTCTGTACCGGTATCATCGCCATCGCCGCACTTATATGCAGCATTTTCGGCTCATCACTCATCTCCCTTTTTATCAGCAAGGAGAGCACTCCACAGCAGAGGGACGCAATAATGACAAGCGGTATGGACTATCTGAAGATAATCATGCTGGGCTTCATACCATTCGGCATTGGTCAGGCTTACTCCAGCGTGGTCAGGGAATGCGGCTTCACCAAGGCGCCTATGGCAGCTGCCATGTCGGCAGTTGGCATAAACGTACTTCTCGACTGGTGTCTCATCTTCGGTAAGCTTGGACTGCCCGAAATGGGCGTAAGAGGAGCTGCGTGGGCTACTGTCATCGCCAAGACCATCGAAGCGCTGGTGGTAATAGTCTGGGCACACACTCACCCCGACAAGAACAAGTATATCAGGGGACTTTTCCGCGGATTCCGCATACCTGCCTCACTTATGGCGGACATCACAAAAAAGGGTATCCCCATGCTGGCAAACGAGTTTCTATGGTCATTCGGTATGTCCGTGGTAATGCAGTGCTATTCCGTAAGGAGCACCGAGGTAGTGGCTGCGCGAAACATCTCCAGCACCATGACCAACCTTTTCAGCTCGGTATATCTTCAGATGGGAGCCTGCATCGCCATAATCGTGGGCGCAAGGCTGGGTGCCAACAAGCTTGAGGAAGCCCGTGACACCGACAACAAGCTGCTTTTCTTCGCTGTTGTCGCCGCTGCGGCGGTGGGACTGGTCACACTGCCGTTCGCGCCCATATTCCCCCACATCTACAACACCGAGCCCTCGGTCAGGAGCCTTGCTACATACATGATAGTCATTCAGGCATTGGCAATGCCGCTGTGGGGCTACACCAACGCCTGCTACTTCACACTGAGGAGCGGCGGAAAAACAGGCATAACATTCCTTTTCGACTTCGGCTTCACATGGGTCATAATGATACCCCTTGCCGCAGTCCTCGCCTACTTCACAGACCTCGATATCCGAATCATATTCGCAGCCGTGACCTTCTCGGAGATAATAAAGGTAGTCATCGGATATTTCATGGTAAAAAGCGACATCTGGGTCAACAACATAGTAAAAGATATCTGACGGTACGAAATACCGCAGCTCCCCTATACGGAAGCTGCGGTATTTCTTTTTAAGAGGAAAGAATGTGTTGACCTCATGCTTTGAACAATGTTCTTACGAAGTTGTAAAGGTGAGCGTGGATGGAGTTGTCTCCGTGATAGCCGCCCTCTACATAGTGCCAGATATGGGGCACACCGTTCTTTGTGAAGCTGTCGTTATATCCGCTGGGGATATTGTATACGGTCTGGTCGTTGCTGCCTGCAGTGATGAACAGGAGATGGGGCTCCTCGCCGCTCTTCCAGCTGAAGCTGCCTGTTACTCCGGGGGCAGGGCAGATAGCTCCCACATAGCCGAAGAGGTCGGGGCGCTGAAGTCCGATGAGAAGTGACTCTCGTCCGCCCATGGAGAAGCCTGTGATGGCAGTATTGTCCCTGCCGGTCTTAACGCTGTAATTCTTCTCGATATAGGGCATCAGATCCTTGGTCAGGTCGTTGATGAAGTTGTCATAGGCGGCGTTGTTGGCATCATCCATAGCTGAGCAGTCAGCCTGTGTAGCGCTGGAATAGATGTACGGGAACACCACTATCATATCCTCAGCCCCGCCCTCAGCAACAGCATTTCCGATTATCTGACGGGTGTACATGGTGCCGTTGCCCTTGATTATCATTCTGTCCTGATTTTCCCAGTAGCCGTGCATACAGTACAGCACGGGATACTTCCTGTTCTCGTCATAGTTTGCGGGAAGCAGGATATTATAGGGCTTATTGCGCTTGCAGGTGGTGGAGTAGTAAGTACCGCTCTTGACAGTGCCGTACTTTACTCCCGACTTCTCCTGATGGGAGCTGTCGGGCTCTCTGTTGACCACCTTTTCCTCCACCAGCTTTGTGTACTCAGCCATGGAGTAGCGGACCGAGGGTCCCTCTGTAACGATGCTCTCCTCAACGGGGAACTCGCTTATCCTGCCGAGAACATACTGCTGAATGAGAAGCAGGTCTGCAACGTCGCAGGTGCCGCTCCTGTTGACGTCGTATGACTTTTTCAGCCTTGTGTCATCGAACTTGCCGGCGAGGAGAGCCTTTCTTGCAGCTGTCATGTCAAAGCTGTCAATGACCTCATCGCCGTTGACATCGCCAAGGATAACAGGAACTGCCTTGGGACCGTCTATGACAGTTCCGGCAGGAGCGCCGATGGCTTCGTCCACGCGGAAATCGTACTCGTCCTTAGCCGTTTCAACATAGAACTGGAGGTTTGAAGCGCCCTCGGGTATCTTGTAGTTTGTATTGCTGAGCTGGACCCACTCGCCCTTGGGGACGAAGTCCACAATGGCTATCTTGTCGTAAATGGTATCATCGTCCTTGTCGTACTGTAGTGTCAGATAGAAGGTCTGTTCATCGGGACCCTCGTCGTACTTAACGACAGTGCTGAAGCTGTACTCCTCGCCTGCCTTGAAGGTACCTGCTGACAGTGAGCGCACAGCGCCGTTCCAGTTGGCTTCTCTGCCGCTGCAGAGAAGTGAAGCTCCGCCTGCATAGCTGTCCTTGCTGTCTGAAGCAACGGAAGCCGAGCCTCTGCCGCTCCATTTTTCGGTGCCGCTGTCAAAGGTATTGTGGAAGTAATATCCGTCGGGGTCGGGCTCAACGATATTGGGAGCGTTCCACTCCTCGCGCTCATAGTCGAAGAAGTCAAAGTCTGCATAACCGCCCGTGGTCTTGGTGGGATAGCTGAAAATAGCGTTCCTGTAGCCTGTGAACAGCTTCAGGTCGTAGGTCATTCCTATCTCCTTGCCTATCTTTGTCCAGCTGCTTCCGTCATAGGAGTAGTAGAAATTGACCTTGTCGATATTGTTGGAGGAGCTTCCGTCGGAGGTGACGTTTGCAAAGCGGTAGTCCGCCTTGAGGTATATCTCGTTTCCGCTGAGCTTGGTCTCCTCCACTATATTGTTGCGGCTGTCGGTGACATTTGCCTTGTCCGAGTAGCCACCGTTGTTCGCCATGTAAATGCGCTTCTCGCCGTTGTCTGCGACATAGACTCCCACGTTTCCGTAATTGAACTGGAATGCGGAAAGTCCTGCATAGTCGCCCGCTTTCATGTTGGAGGCGTCAAGCTTGACAACTCCCGAGCAGGCAGGACCCTCTGTACGCATGGTAAGGGTGTTTCTCGCCCTGAGGAGCTCCGAAGCGATGTTCTTGTTCTTGAGTCTCAGCCAGCCCTCACGCTCCGTGACCGACCATGCAGAGTTATCGGGATTGTGGTTCCACTGCCATTCCAGCTTCAGCTTGTTCTCGCTGTAGCTGAAGTCGTCGTCCTTGGCAAGCTGAGTTCCAGCAAAGCCGCCGTCTATCTCAAAGGTCACGGGAGCCTTGCCGTTCACACCCATCATAGGCCAGCCGTTCTGCCATGTTACGGGGACGAGCACGGGTATTCTTCCTACCGAGCCGTGATCCTGAAACAGCATTCCGTACCACTTTCCGTCGGGAGTATCAACGATACCGCCCTGTGCAGCGCCGCTTCCGTAGGAGCCTACGCCCGAGCTGAGCACAGCCTTGCTCTCGTATGTTCCCAGCAGCTCCTTTGAACGGTAGCAGTACTCTGTGCGTCCGCTGCCGCTGGGCCATGCGATGATGAATATGTAATAGTAATCCCCTATTTTCTGGATATGTGAGCCCTCGCCCGAGACATAGCCCTGTATATTTGTCTTGAACAGGGTCTTGTCTACGCCGCCCTGCTTGAAGCCTGTCATCTCGGAGTTGAGCTCCTTTATCTTTATTTCTCCGCCGCCGTAAACAAGGTAGTTCCTGCCGTCGTCATCGAATAATATGGAAGCGTCATGGTACATACCGTTGATCTCGCTTCTTGTCCACGTTCCGTTCTCGATGTCATCGGTCTTGAAGATGTAGGACTTGCCTGTGCCGTAGCTTCCGAAGAACACATAGTACATTCCGTCATGATAGCGGAGACTTGCTGCCCACTGTCCGTGGGAGTAGTCGTGCTTGCCGTTTTTCAGGCTCTGAACATCGCCGTCGGCAAGCGTGTCATAGACGTAGTTGCATATCTCCCACGATACAAGATCCTTGGACTTCATAATGGGAGCACCCGGGCTGAAGAACATAGTGGTGCTGACCATATAATATGTGTCTCCCACTCTTATAACGTCCTCATCGGGTACGTCCGCCCATATGACAGGGTTGGACACCGTGGACGTCTGTTCCGCGGCTGTGCTGTCAAAACGCAGGGATGGCATTACCGCTCCCGCCGTCAGGGCAGCCGAAAGGAGCAGCGAAAGTGCTGCTCTTTTTGCTTTTGTGTGTTTCATTTCCAATTCCTCCTTCTATAAATATCCCCTTTATTTCTATTTTAAGTGTGAAGGCTCATACCGTCAATTGTTTATCGTGCATGACATATAACATTTTGACGGTTTCTTTCACCTTGTTGATTATTATTTTATCATATTGACGAACCTGATACAACCGACATTTTGCAGATTTGGTGGACAAAATATATAAAAACTCGGCTATTTCAACAAATTACAGCAAGATTTTTCTATAAAATCGCTTATATTGACATCTCTATATAATTATGCTATAATAAATTATGAACATTTTGTGAAAGGAGCTTTGCTATGGCTCACTCCGATAATATCATCCGCAGAGCAGCCGCTCTGCTCGTATCTTTGATTATGATCTTTTCCTGCTGCTTCTTTGCCGACAGCAGTCTCCGCGCAAAGGCAGCAGTTCTCAATAACCCCAACGGGGTATTTCTCAGCGAGGCATTCAATATCGCAGGCGGCAACCGCTACCATGAGCCCCGCTCACAGTGGATTAACTTCCTCGACCGATACACAAAGTCAGATTACTATCTGGGAACTCCCTTTGACTACTGGCTGTATTCAGCTTCTCCGAGAGGCGATGTATGGCAGGCTGAGGAGGGATACGGCAGCTATCTCGTTGAGGGCGGCGGCTCCTACGCAAGCGGCGGTCTCAACAGTACGGGCTTCATCTGGCACGCTGCTGCAAAGAGCCTTTCAGAGGGCTCGGGTCTGGATATCTCCGTAACGGGAAAATGGGTCCCCATGCTCAACGGCTTCAACAATGCAGGCTTTTCAAGGCAGTGCTGGACAGGCGGCAACAACCGCTGGTACGACTTCATAAAGACCTATAACGTCAAGTATTATGAGTTCAGCACCAAGTCCGAAATGCTGTCCAGCGGAGTTCTTACAAAGGGCGATATCATCTGGACCGTTGACGGCGCAGTTGGCACCCTCATGACAGGTCTCAGCATTCCTGCCGACAACCATCATGTGGGTATCTACATGGGTGACGGCTCCAACGACCTCTGGTGGCAGACAGGTCCCACTACGGGCGACGGAGACTACTCGGCACAGTATAACAGCATTAATCCCATTTACGGATGCGCTGCAAGAAGCACATACATCGTTCTCCCGTGGGACGGCGTAAGCGGCTGGCAGCCTGCTGTGACTACCACCACCACATCTGCTCCCCGGCAGCCTATAACCACCACCTCCACCTCAGCGGTTTACCGCGAGAGAAGCACAAGAACTGCAACTCTGGGGCTGAAAAATCCTGACGGCGGTTACTTCAACGACGCTATAAAGGCAGCCTCCGGCGGTCAGACAAGCATCTCCCTCAGCCAGTGGCAGAGCTTCATAAACGAGTACGCCTCAAATGATTACTATATCGGCACTCCCTACTCCACATGGCTCTATGCCACATCACCAAGGGGCGACAAGTGGCAGTATGCAGAGGGGTGCAGGGACACCATCGTAAGCACCGGCGGCTCCGATACCGACGGCGGACTCAACTGCATGGCTTTCGTGTGGCACGCTCTCGCCAAGGGAATATCCGTTAAAACAGGCTGCACCATCGATTATGCGGGTACACTGGTGCCTTTCAACAGCACCTTCAATACACTTTTCACCAGAAGGTCATGGAACGGCGGAAACGGCTGGCTCTCCTACCTGAGCACCTACAACATCAGGTATTATGAGTTCTCCACAAAAGCCGAAATGCTTGGCAGCGGCGCTCTCAGAAAGGGCGACATAATCTGGTGCGTGGACGGCTATTACGGAACGGGTCTCAACGGTCTCAGACAGCTTTCCGACAACCATCACATAGGAATATATACGGGCAACGGCTACACCGACTGGTGGTGGCAGTCAGGTCCCACACTGGGCGATGCAGTATTCACCGACCAGAAAAACAGCGTAAATCCCATTTACGGATGCTCCGACAGAAATACATATGTAGTTATCCCCTTCGGTGACGAAATAGTAAGGGATATTGTGGTAACAACTCCCAAGACCACCGACCAGATCTTCGAGCGCAACATCTGTCTGCTCGGGCTTGACAGCCTGCTTCAGTCCCTCAATCTCCTGCATCATCTGCTCGTCGATGGCCAGTCGGCCTGCGGTATCGACAATGACCACGTTGTAGCCCTCCTGCTTGGCCTTGCGGATA
>JAFWTA010000022.1 GCA_017519145.1 Ruminococcus sp. | reverse complement strand
GTCAATGCTGGAGATAATCGAGCGGCCTGCCCACAAAGCAGGAACAGTGATAATCATCGGTATCTTCTCACTTCTTATCGCTGCCGTGATATGGGCTTGTCTTTCAAAGACAGACATAGTCGTAACATCAAGCGGAACCATCCAGCCTGTGGGTAATATCAGCTCCCTTAACTCCTACACCAGCGGCACCATAAAGTCCATAAACGTGGAGGAAGGCGCCTATGTAACAACGGGACAGGTGCTCATCGAGCTTGACACCCAGAGCCTTGACATCGACGTTGATACTCTCAATAATCAGAAAAAGGTGCTGGAGGCACAGAAGTCCTTCTACATGATGATAAGGAACGAGGAGGATATATCCGCAGTGGATATATCGGGATATTCTGGCAATATCCAGCCCTATCTCCTCACCATCATAGACAATGACAAGGCTTACCATAACAATCTCAGCACTCTTGAGAGCGAAAAAGAAAATGCGGCTCTCAACCGCGATATCGCCAACATCAAGCTGGATGAATACAGCAGAAATGAAGCAGTATCGCAGGCAGAGTACGACGCCCAGAAGCTTGTGGTAAAGCAGGCAGAGAACGCCTTTATACAGGCAGAGACAAATGTGCTGAAGGCACAGACCACATACAGCGAGCAGGTGAACTCTAACATATCGGAGATAAACGGCAAGCTGAGCCAGATAGATGCGGATCTTGACAAGTACGATCTTTCTATCGAAAACCAGAAGATCGTGGCTCCTGTAAACGGCTATATCAACAGCATTGCGGTGAACAATATCGGCGAGACAGTAACCGCGGCACAGCAGATGGTGACCATCGTCCCTGCAAATACACCCGTAGAGATGGTGTGCTATGTGAAGAACATGGACATAGCAGACATAAAGGTAGGAATGAATGCGGAGATAAAGCTTGAAGCCTATCCCTACAACAAGTACGGAACAGTCAAGGGCAAGGTAAAGTACATAAGCCCCAGTTCATTCAATACAGAACAGCAGGGCAGCGTTTATCTTGTAAAGCTTGACGTTGACGACTCCAACGAGAACATAGACATCATGTCGGGACTCACAGGAGCTGTTGAGGTGAAGGTAGGAAAACGCTCCATTATGCGCTACTTCCTCGATCCGATCGTCAAGGGATTCGGGGATAGTTTGAAGGAGAAATAAGCGGAAAACACCGTATCAGTTACATATTATAATACATATCCCCCTGTTTGATAAACGAGCAGGGGGATTTTTTCAGCAGACAGCTTCTCTTGAAGCTATTGGCACTTTCGATCCTCAGGTATCAGGACGAGCTCTGCTTCAATAGAATATAACGGGGGGTGATGCCTATTGTAGCCATAAGCAGAGCAGGTTACCTGTCGGAAGAAAAAAACGTAATGACGGAAAATGGTGTTATCGTGGTGGAAAATCTTGTCCCCGGGAACAAGGACATCAGCAGACTGAAGAACGCAGAAACGGAGCTGTACAGAGTCTACTCAAAATACAGGAAAGATGCAGCGGAAAATGACATATTGTTGGCGGTGCGGCACTGAGCCGAACCGTCGGCAGCTCTGAAGGGAGCCGTAAATATGATAGCGATATATGCAAGACAGTCTGTTGACCGTGCAGACAGCATATCCATCGAGCAGCAGATAGAGCTGTGTCGGTATGAGACAAGAGGGGAGGAGTACACTACTTATGTGGACAGAGGATACAGCGGCAGGAACACCAATCGCCCTCAGTTCACACAGATGATGAGCGATATCAGGGACGGCTTCATAAATACGGTCATAGTCTACAAGCTGGACAGGATAAGCCGTTCCATACTTGATTTCTCCAACATGATGGAGGATTTCGGCAGGCATAATGTGCAGTTCATATCGGCAACGGAGAAGTTCGACACCTCATCGCCTATGGGCAATGCCATGCTGAATATCTGTATCGTTTTTGCACAGCTTGAACGCGAGACCATACAGAAACGGGTTGCGGATGCCTATTATTCGCGGAGCAGAAAGAGCTTTTACATGGGCGGACCCGTACCATACGGCTTCCGCAAGGTGCCTGCGGTCATTGACGGAGTACATACCTCAATGTATGAGCCTGTTACCGAGGAGGCAAAAGCGGTTGAGCTTATATACGGGATGTACTCTCAGCCGGATACCTCTTACGGAGACATAGTGAAAAAGCTCAGCGAGCTTGGCATAACGAAGCGCGGAGGCAGCTGGGCAAGGGCGCGGATACGGGAGATGCTGATAAATCCGATATATGTGAGGGCTGACATTGCGGTGTATGAATTTATGGCGGAGAACGGTGCTGAGATGGAAAATCCGCCTGCGGACTTCATTGGTGAGAACGGCTGTTACAGCTATAAAAGCCGTGATGTAAAAAAGGCGGCGGCTGCCGAGTTATCGGGAGAGCGGATAGTTCTTGCTCCTCACAAGGGCATAGTGGACTCGGGAGTATGGCTCCGGTGCCGGGAAAAGTGCATGAGCAGAAAGCAGGTCATTCCATCTCAGAAGGCGAAGAATTCGTGGCTCTGCGGCAAGGTGAAGTGCGGCGAGTGCGGCTATGCTCTCATCGCAAAGGAGTTCCGCGGCGGCAGGGACCGTTACCTTATGTGTTCGGGCAGGCTCAATTCCAAGACCTGCGGCGGTGCGGGAACTCTCCACACCAACGAGGTGGAGAAGCTTGTGTACGGCGAGATGAAAAACAAGCTGGCACAGTTAGGGAAGCTTTCCTGCCCGGACAGGACAGTATCCTCTCCTGAGCAGACAGCACTGGAGGCGGAGCTTGCAGAGATAGACAGGGAGATAAAAGTGCTCCTTGAAAAGATCAAGGAATGCGACAAAGCGATGTTCCGCTACATCAGCGAGAGGGTAAATGAACTCGACACCCGCAGGAGCGAAATGACCGAGCGCATTGAGGTGCTGAAAGGGAGAAATGATATCCCCGTTGATGAGATAGACTGCCATCTCACTATGTGGGAGGAGCTGAGCTTCGAGGATAAGCGACGTGTGACTGATATACTTATCCGCGTCATATACGTCACATCGGAAAGGCTCATCATACAGTGGCGTATCTGACTGCATCATGAACGATACGGCGAAGCGCTTCGTATAGCGCAGGATAAGCTCGATTCACGCAACTTCTATGCCTGCAATCCTGTGTTTGACAAAAACTGCGGAAGAAAATAACAGCTCCTCATGTGAATGAGGATATATGATCAGAACCCGAAGGCGGTCATTGTGAACTGCCCTCGGGTTTTGCTTTTATACAAATATTATGATATGGTAAATGACAAGCGAGATATACTATATGTATATATAATAAATCAAAACAATGAACAAAGATAAGAGGGTCAGAACTAATAAACAAGAGCATTATTGTGCGTATAATGCTATTTTTATTCAACACATTGTTTAAAATATGCTACTAATGTGAATAATGGGCGGAAATAATGATTGTTTAATTTCACATATTTTATTACCGTATTATTACGGAGTGTTGATTTTATAGCCAAAATATGTTACGATATATACATAATATATGGACATTATTTTTTGCTATAGCAAAAATTATACACATTACAGCGAGGGATTAGCTATGGGATCTGAACTGCGTAAGCTGAAAAAGCTTGAATTGCTTGAGATAATACTTGAACAGGAAAAAGAAATAGAGCGGCTCACCCGACTGACAGAGGAGCTTCAGCAGAAGCTGGAGGACAGACAGATAAAGATAGCCAAATCGGGATCAATTGCCGAGGCAGCACTTCAGCTGTCGGGGATATTTGAGGCTGCTCAGCGTGCGGCGGATATGTATGTCAGATCGGCAGAGCTTGCATCGGAGGAAGAAAAGAATGAAGAACTATCAGAGGACGTCACGTCCAACGATACCGCAGATAGAGACGGAGCTGAACAGACTGAAAACGAAAAGGAGCCGTAAACGGAACATACTCTATGTCCTTGCAGTTTCGGTGATAGCTGCTGCAGCTATCATAATAGTGACAAATATCTGGTTTCCTGTGCTGAGAGTAGTGGGAACGAGTATGCAGCCCACGCTCAGGCACAGCGATGTTGTGATATGTGTAAAAAGCAATAAGAATATCAAAAGGGGGGATATCATTGCTTTTTATAATAATGATAAGATATTACTTAAAAGAGTAATAGGACTTCCGGGAGATCTTGTGATGATAGATCAGAACGGAACGGTCATCATCAACGGCGATACCTTGCAGGAAAACTATGTTTCCGCCCTTTCGCTGGAGCCCTGTGATAAGGAGCTTCCCGTGTATGTACCCGAAAACTCCTATTTCGTCCTCGGCGACCAGAGGATAACCTCTATGGACAGCCGCTCGGAGATGATAGGAATGATATCCGAGGACAGGATAATCGGCGAGGCAAAGCTCAGGGTATGGCCATTGGACAAGATATCGTCAATAGAAAAGACAGAAGGAGGTGCATAAAGTGTGACAAGAAGATATATGAGTGCTGACGCTGTGAAAAGGGCAGACAGCCCTGTGGGCAGATTTGTCAGAGCTGCCGCACTGCTGATAGCCGCTGTCGTTGGTATCTCAGTTATATATCTGTGCCTTTTGCCTGCTCTGGCAGAAAATGCAGGTGACCCGAAATTCATCTATTTCGACAACGGACTTGCAGGATATGACAGAGTACTGTATTCCACCGATGGGGGAAACACATGGAATGACATGGCTCTTATGTCACAGCTTGACAGCAGCGACGAAAGAATGGAAATTTCCTTTGACCATGTCAATACGGATTATACCTATGTCACTGCAAATGCAGTTGCTCCGGGAACGGATATAATGTTCAGGGGATACGACAGCGGAGTAGTTTACGATACCACAGTTATCAGAAAGCTTGACAGCAACGGTAATCCGTCAGACGGAAGCAAGATGCAGTGGGGCTATGATTACGAAAATTTCGTATGGACCTCGGGTGCATACGTTGTGGACGAGGTGAACAACTGCTTCTACGCACCTGCACTTGCGATGCAGAACAAGGTCGCGGACCACATCGTCAGCTATCAGAACGACTATAATCATCGCACATTCAGTGATGAAGAATATGAGATGACAGGCGTTTTCGGCGACCTGAACGATGTTAACCGAAGCGGTGAATACAGTCAGGAAAAGGACAGTGAGGGCTCCTGTTACACCAACACGGCAGAGGGCGATAACAAGACCAATGCCGTAGGAGACAAGTCGGGCAATGAAGCCAAGGCGCAGCCGCCCTTCAGAGCCACTGCAAGGATATTCGACTATTTCTCCGACTGGGAGCTTTCCGGCAAGAAGCTTACGGAGCTTGTGGATGGAACTACGTTCACCAACTCCACATCAAGCATTGCCTACGCATATCAGGGCGACCTGTGGAACAAGGCGCTCCGTGATTATTATGACGGCTCCGTGGACAAGCTGGTATATTTCGGCTCCAATTCATGGTTCCCGGGTGTGGATTACGGATTAGGTCAGGTAGACGGAGTAACTCCCGACTACTACTATATATCTCAGTTCCCAAATTACTTCTTGCCTGCACACGGCTTCTCCAACAGCCGAGGCGTAGCGGAGCTGGTAAAGACCAGAAACGATAACGGACTTGAACTGGCAGGTACGGACGTACCGTCGCCATACTTCAACGAAGCTTTTATCACAGGCGACAACGACAGGAATGCTGTTTACGGAAGAGTCTACAATGACGTTGATTTCGACTTCGAGTACAATTCCGCAACAGGCTACTATGAGTTTTCAAGTACCGACCCCAATGACGCTGTAAGACTTACAGAGTGCGACGACGGAAGGTATGTTATGCAGTACACTCGGGAGGGCGTTACAAAGGCGGATAATACCAGCTCTACGGGCTATCAGTTCTATCCTATGAACAGTCCGGCTACCAACTCCAATTTCGCCACAGAAAATCTGATGTTCGGTATGGAGCTCGACCTTGACTTCGTTACTTACGGAAGTGCAGTTGAGGGAAGAACGAACGGTATCTTCAAGTTCTCGGGCGATGATGATGTCTGGATATATCTTGACAATCAGCTTGCACTTGATATCGGCGGAACTCATACCGCAGTCAGCGGCGTTATCGACCTCAACACAGGATACGGCGTTGTAGGCTCCACATTTGATGATGAGACAGGCGGAACTGCCGACAAGATAACCGATGCACAGAAGGCTGCCTTTGCAGTAGGCACCAACGACGGCATTTACAACCGCTCCACATGGACTGATATCGTGGGAACAGTAAATATGTTCGACGATACCTATTCGGGCGGACAGTACAGGACCACCATCGACGAGGAAAACGGACTTTATATCGTTGAGATAAAGAATGTAAATAACGTGAAGACAAGCGGTTCAAATTACAGCGGTACATACAAGTTCAGGCTCAACTCAGTGGACATGAGCGAGGGTGAGGCAGAGGGCGACCTTATAACTCACAAAATGAAGATATACTTCATGGAGAGAGGTCTCAACAGTTCCAACTTCAAGCTTGCTTTCAATTTCCTCGACAGCGTTGAGCGCGGAGTTTCAAAGACATGGCTGGATGACGGATTTACCGACCACAGCAATGACTCCGTAGAGGTAGAGCTTTACCGCTCCATCAACACATTCACGACCCGTACCGAGGGAGCGCAGGACGTTCTCAACTGCGGATTTGAAGACGGCACAGAGGGCTGGACAAGCAATGCCGACGCTGTGATAGGCATTGACAGCGCAGACCCTGCATTCGGCGAAAATGCCCTGAGTATCACGGGACGAAACGCCAGCTGGATAGGTGCGATAAAGACTCTTGATCCTGCACTTTTCAAGGCAGGCAAGGAGTACAGCTTCAGTGCCATGGTCAAGAGCAGACCCGATTACATCTACAACAGCTTTGACAGCGGAGATGCAGAGGGATGGATCACCAGAGGAGACAATTTCTCCATTACAAGTGACAACATTTCTAATCAGACTGGCGGAAAGTCCATAAAGATAAACGCCGGCAATTCATCAAGCTGGCAGGATTGGTATGGTGCCCAGAAGCCTCTGGATGGTTTTTGTGACGCAGGAAATACTTACTACTTCAGCTTGTATATGAGACCTGCAAATACCAAGAATCCCACAGTTTTTGAAATGGGAATACAGTACGACCTGAACGGGACTACGCATTATGAGCCGATTGACAACTATACTCCGACGGATAATTCATGGCATCAGCTCAGCGGAAGCCACAGTATTCCCGAAGGTGCAGCGAATATCAGAGTCTTTGTTCAGGAGAGCACAAAGGTCAACTTCTACATCGACGATTTTACCGTGTCAAAGACAGAGTCACCTGACGTGACAAGCGGCAGCGATGACAATATCAAGCTGACCCTCAGATATCCCGATGAGACTCAGCAGGACGGCTACTCCTTCAATCAGGTAGCATCTGAACCTGTACCAAGCGGTGTGTGGACGGAGCTTGGCGGAACTTTCAGAGTTCCCGATGACGCTTCGGGACCCTTTGATCTTATCATAGAGTCTCAGAACGGCACCGACGATATCTTTGCCGACGAGGTAAGGGTATATGAGGCAGGCGCTGAGCCGACGGTGATAAACACATACACAGAGGATGTTCAGAAGATAGGTGAAGCTACTCTCAGCGACGCAACTTCATGGGAAAAGGTATGGGAAAACCTTCTGGACTCCGAGACAATAGCAAACGGACGTCAGGACTATCAGTACTTCGCCCGTGAAAAGAGCGTGAATACGCGCAGCCCGAAAAAGTATACCGCTAAATATTTTGACGGCGACAGCGAGGTAACTACCTCGGAGATAGACTTTGAGGGCGATACGATATCGGTATTCCCCATAAATGCTCAGACAGGCTCTCTCAGCATCGAGAACAGACCGCTCACGGATCTTACCGTAAAGAAGGAGTGGTTCAGAGTTCTTGAGGACGAAAAGGCTGATGATATAGTAGTTGACATCTATAACGATCACGACAGCATCGTCAGAACAGTGACTCTCCACGGCGACAAGTCGGCGGACACATGGACGGCTGAGCTGAAGGATCTGGAGATGTATTACCGCGACACCGAAAGCGGCGAGGTGTATCCCATAAACTACTACGGAATAGAGCGGGACGATCCCGGCCACGAGTACAAGGTCACTTATTCCACAGACACAACTGAGACATTCGGCGGCAATACCGCATACAAATTCAGCAGCGAAACAGAGGATGAGCCTCTGTCGCTGAAAATAACCAACAAGCCCGACAAATCTGGAACATATTCCGCTTCGGTACACAAGCAGTCTGCTGCATCGGGAAAGGCGCCCATCAAGGGAGCAGAGTTCCTTCTTGAGAAATACACAGACGGAGCTTATACCGAAGTAACTACGGCAAAGACCGATGAGAGCGGCAATGTCAAGTTTGAAAATCTTGAGGCAAATGTAAAATACCGAGTTACCGAAACAAAGTCTGCTCTTGGCTACAAGCTCCCCGAGGAGGAGAGCGACAGACAGACCGAGTTCATGATAAGCGCGGACATTGCCAACAATCTTGACGGCTCATCACCGATCATATCAAACGGCAGCATTTACAGCTCGCACGAATGGGACGGTACAGGCGACCGGCTCAGCCTCGTAATGGAAAACGAGGTACAGCCCATATTGATGCCATCAACAGGCGGCAGCGGAATATTGCTGATATATATCTGCGGAGCATTCATGACAGTCACAGCTCTGGGACTGGTGCTTGTTTACCGCAGAAGATGCCGATAACTGATTATTCTGATCTATTTTAAAGGAGTGTTTTTATGAAAAAGAGCAGTATAAAGAAAATGACAGCAGCAGTTTCTGCTATCGCCCTTACAGCTATGGCAGCTGCACCTCTGTTCAACTCATTTGCAGCAGCCACACCCGTTATCACCATAAACGGAAATGACAATGTTACCGTAGACAACAAGAGCTTTGCCGCATACAAGATAGCAAGCGTTGCAAAGGACGATGACAGCGGTGCCTACACATACACATTCCTTACTGCATGGAAGCCGCTCTTTGCGCAGAAGTCAGGCATATCCGAAACTGATGAGGAGTTTGACGCAAAGGTCTCCGAATGGATAGACACGAACTACGTCACAGGTGCAACAGCAGCCAAGAAGGCAGAGTTCGCAAAGATGCTGGCAGCATTTGCTGATAAGCAGTCAATAGAGCCCACACAGGAAGTCACAGGCTCGGGCAATACCGCCGTATTCACCGCAGAGGGCGATGAGACTAAGGCTGAGGACAATATAGGGTCCGGCTACTATCTTGTTGTGGATAACTCCGACGGTGATGCCGATGCTATCTCCGCATTCATACTTGATACCTACGTTGACGAAGCTCTCAGCATCGACCTCAAGGCTGACAAGCCCTCTATCGAGAAGAAGATATGGGAGGACGCCAACAACAACACCGAGATAGACAACGGTGAGCTGAAGGACGCAAATACCGCAGGCTACGGCGAGGAGGTAAACTACCTCATTACAGCCGATATCCCCGATATGACAGAGTATCAGCACTATAAGTTCATCATTGAGGATACAGCCTCCGCAGGACTTACCTATGCGGGCGGACTGATCGTAAAGGTAAAGGGCGTTGACGTTACCGATGATTTTGTGGCGCCTGCCAATGGTACCAAGGGACCTTCGCTTTCACTTGATTTCGATGACCTGAAGGCGCTTTTGGCTTCCGGGGTTATCACAGGAAATGCAGACTATGATGCTGCCGATAACACCATAACCGTTCAGTACAAGGTAACGGTGAATGAGGATGCAGTAGTCGGTGAGGACGGCAATCCCAACGATGTAGAGCTCACATACTCCAATAATCCGAACAAATCGGGCGACGGCAGCAGTGAGGACGAGAATGATGATGGCTACAACGAGACTTCAAAGACTCCAAAGGACAGAGTTGAGACCTACCTCACACAGTTCAAGCTCCACAAGCAGGACAGCAGCGGCAACAAGCTCACAGGCGCACAGTTCTCGCTGAAGGGCGACGGACAGACCAACGAGTATGTATTCAAGACCGTTACAGATACAGCAGGCAGCGAGCATCTTGTTATCGACAGTGCAGCTGCAAAGAACGAGACCAACTATAAGGTCGAGGTCGATGAAAACGGCGATATCATCTTCTACGGTCTCAAGGCAGGCACATACACCATCAAGGAGGAGAAGGCTCCCGACAAGTACAACAAGATAAGCGATGATATCGTTCTTACTATCGGCTGCACAGTTCCTGACGAAGTCATCATAGACACCGATGAGAAGTGTCAGTGGAGCTATACTCTCGGCGATGAATACACAGGAGTAACATCTGACGCTTCAGGCATATACACTATCAACATCGTTAACCGCAAGGGCTCTGTTCTTCCGTCAACAGGCGGAGCAGGTACAGCAGCATTCGCGGTATGCGGTATCTCAATGATGACCTGCGCAGCAGTTCTCTTTGCAGTAAACAGAAGAAAGAACGAGGAGAGAGACTGAAAGCATAAAACGGAATGAAAAACTTATTGCTGAACATCTGTATAATACTGCTGTTCTTCGGCGGTATAGCAGTGATCTCGTACCCTGCTGTAAGCAACTTTATAAATGAAAAGCACAGTTCTACACTGATAGCAGGGTATGAGAAAAGCATAAGTGACTTTTCGGATAAGGATAAGGAGAGGATACTGGCGGAGGCGCATGAATACAACAGGGAGCTTCCGTCGGTGCTGTCGGAGTATGACGCACAGGCTCTTGAAAACAGGGAGGAATACCTCAGCGCACTTGATATCTCGGGAAACGGGATAATGGGAGTGCTGGATATCCCTGAGATAGACGTTCATCTGCCGATATATCACGGTACCTCCGAGGAGATACTGAGGGTGGCTGCGGGACATCTCCCCTCCACCTCACTCCCCGTAGGGGGCGAGAGCACTCACGCGGTCATATCCGCACATACGGGACTTCCCTCATCGAAGCTGTTCACGGAGCTGGATGAGCTGGAGATAGGGGATATGTTCACAGTGTCGGTGCTTGACGAGGTGATGGTCTACAAGGTGGACAAGATCTCCGTGGTAAAGCCCGAGGAAGTTGAGGGACTTCAGATGATAGAGGGCGAGGATCACATTACTCTGCTGACCTGTACTCCTTACGGAATAAACTCTCACAGGCTTCTTGTAAGGGGAACGAGAGCACCGTATGACGAGGCTGAGATGAACGGACTCTTCATAGGCACAGACGCGGAATTCCTTGACAAGACCCTGCTGATACCGTTCGGCGCAGTGCCTGCGGGAGTGGTATGCATTATCATTATTGCAGTGCGCTCAGGGAAAAAACGCAGGAAAGCCGAGTAAACACATATTGACAAGCGAAAGCGTTTGGTATATAATAGTTGAAGCAAGATATCATGACTGTATCCCGATGCGGTCATGATATCTGTTTATATTCGTGAACACAGCGTCGGATGGTTTCCGCAGGCGTATGGGGTCGGACTGACAGTCTGAGTGCCGCGGAAAAGAAGCATCGGCACAGTGTACACAGAACACGGCGATATGCCGAATATTGATATAGGGGGAATGAATATGCCGCATTCATCAGGAGGAGGCTCTCACGGAGGTGGCTCCCACGGAGGTTCTCATGGTTCACACGGTTCACACGGAGGAAGAAGCGGACCGAGAATAAGCAGAACACACTTTGCCGGAGCAAGACGCTACTCCTATTACAGACACGGTCAGCAGCGCTATTTCTATGCTGACAAAAACTTCAAGCCGGGATTCAGCTGGGGAAGATTACTGCTGATCTTTTTCTATCTTCCGTTCCTGTTTTTCGGCTTTTCAATGCTGAAGCCTGCTCTGAAGATATTGCCAAAGAATTATGATCACACCATAATCATAAAGGATGAAGCCGATGTTATCAACGATGAGGCAGCGCTGGAAAAGGAGCTTGAACGCTTCAGGGACAAAACGGGAGTTACTCCGTCAGTAGTCACCGTACATAATGAAACATGGGCAAACTATGGAAGCCTTGAGGAATATGCCTATGACAGGTATCTCAGTGAGTTTGATGACGAGATGCACTGGCTCATCGTTTATTCCGAGCCGATAGACCCTGATCCGAAGTTTAACAATTGGTTCTGGGAGGGAATGCAGGGCAATGATACCGATCCTGTAATTACCGAGGAAAGGGCAGACAAATTAAGTGCAAGATTACATGGTGCGCTCGAGAAAGGCGATGACGTAGAAACAGCCCTAAAGACGTCTTTCTCACAGTTCACCGATAACTATTCACGCTCCTTCAACTTCGGGGAGCTTATCCCTGCACTGTTCGTGCTTGGCTTTATTTCATTCCACGCATACTTCATGCTGGGACTGAACGAGCTGAAATACAGAAAGGCAGTGCCTGCTGACGGTCCCGATAGCGGCGGCAGAAACGTATATGATCCTACAGCACAGTTCCAGAGTTATAAGGAATATAAGCAGTCTGCTGCATATAACGGAGCTCAGACGCAGCCTGTGACAGAGATATCTCCGCAATACACGCCGCAGTCGGGAATGGACGATCTGTTCGGTTCGGGCGGCAGCAGCACAGCAGAAACAAGCAGAAATACGGTCTGCCAGTACTGCGGCACCACATTTGCTGCCAAGTACAAGAGGTGCCCCAGCTGCAACGCAGAAAATCCCGACAAAATGGACTGAAAACTATAAAGCATATAAGCGCCGGGCCCGAAGTTTCGGGCTCGGTTTTTTGTAAATACAGAGGGCATAAGTGATAAATTAAGCGGCTGATGATATAAATAACTGTTTACTCTTGACAATTTTTCGGGATTATAGTATAATTAAACTATATTTTTTTCAGAGAGGACACAGCGCGTCGCCGCATTGCCCTCACGGTGCTGACAATGTAATATCACGGACGCAGCGCAGAATTTTATATCAAAGGAGAAATAGTATGAAGATCGGATGCGTAAAAGAGATCAAGAACAATGAATTCAGAGTGGGACTTACTCCCGACAATGTCAAGGCATATGTAGCCGCAGGTCATCATGTTTACATCGAAAAGAGTGCAGGCGCAGGCTCTGGCTTTGCAGATTCCGAATACGTCGAGGCAGGAGCTTCCGTACTTGACAACGCAGCGGACATCTGGAACATGGTGGACATGATGGTAAAGGTAAAGGAGCCCCTCGAATCGGAGTATCCTCTTTTCCATGACGGTCTTATTCTCTATACATATCTCCATCTTGCAGCAGATAAGGAGCAGATGGACGCACTTCTCGGCGGCAAGGTAAAGGCAGTAGCCTACGAGACACTTCAGGAGACCGACCGCTCACTTCCTCTTCTCGCTCCCATGAGCCAGATCGCAGGCCGTCTGTCCATTCAGGAGGGTGCAAAGTATCTCGAGAAGAAGTTCGGCGGAGCAGGCATACTCCTCGCAGGTGTTCCCGGTACTCCCAAGGCTAATGTAGTTATCCTCGGCGGCGGTACAGTCGGCACAAATGCCTGCAAGATCGCAGTCGGTATGGGAGCTAACGTAACTATCCTCGATGTGAACCTCAAGAGACTGGAGCAGCTTGACTATATGTTCGGCGCTCATGTACAGACTCTCTACTCCACAGACAGCAATGTTGAGAGAGCAGTAAAGGACGCTGATCTGGTGATCGGTTCAGTTCTTATCCCCGGCGGCTCAACTCCCAAGCTCTTCAAGGCAAAGTACCTCCCCGAGATGAAGGACGGCGCTGTATTTGTTGACGTTGCCATAGATCAGGGCGGCTGCGGAGAGACCTCACACGTTACTACCCACGATGATCCCGTATACATTCAGGAGGGCGTAGTACATTACTGTGTAGGCAATATGCCCGGAGCAGTTCCCCGTACAAGCACCATTGCCCTTACAAATGCAACTCTCAGATACGGCCTTCAGATCGCAGAGAACGGACTTGAGGAGGCTTGCAAAAAGAGCGAGGTCATTGCAAGCGGTGTAAATACATATGCAGGCAAGCTTACCAACAAGAATGTTGCAGCTGCCCACGGATATGAGTATACCGAGCTTTCGAGCCTTATCGGCTGAGCCATCAGCAAATGAGATGAACATAGCCCGTGAACTGCCGATGTGCAGTCACGGGCTGTTTGTTTGGAAGCTTTTATTGACAAGAAATGGGCTATGCGTTATAATTGATAATGTAAATGACATCTCTAAATACTGAAACTGAGGAATGATATAATGAATACAAGAAAGATCGCGGCACTTGCCGCTTCATTTGCTCTGACGGCTGGCTTTTCCTCCTGTTCCTCCTCATCTGTGGGACAGGCTGACGTGAACAGCGGTGCGCAGACCGAGACAACGGCTGCTGCTGTTACAGAGGCTGCTGCCGAGGAGACCACAGCAGAGCAGCCCACCACACAGCCCATGACCGCAGCTGCGGCAGAAAAGGGCAGCTTCTACGACGCAAAGGGCAGGCTTCTGCTTTCCACAGGCGAGGACGGAAAACGCCGTGTTTCCGCGGAGCCTTATGCGGTATCCTTCGCAAACATAATCACCACTATGTCGGACGGCTACGACACCGCATTTGACGATATACTTACCACTCCCGCAAGTGACGGGGCAGGGCAGTCCATACGCCTGACACTTGACGGTGACGTACAGAACGAGATATACAGCTATATGGAGCAGAACAACATCGTGGGCTCGGTAGTGTGTCTGCGAACAGACGGCTCTATCATGGCGCAGGTGAACTATCCCTCCTACGATCCCAACGCAGTTGCCGACCAGAAGTACGACGAGGATCTTGCATGGGGAGATGTGGGCAATAAGGCTTTCAGCAATTACGAGCCGGGTTCCTGCTTCAAGATAATGTCCGAGGTCATAGCCGACAAGCACGGAGTTTACTCCCTTTACGACGACGGAACATGGGAGGTAGGCGGAGTGCCCATTGTAAACTGGGATCACGAGAGCAACAAGGGCGGATATCCCATACCCGACCGAACGCTAAGCTCTGCATTTGTCAATTCCAGCAACATTTTCTTTGCGAAAGCCTTTGAGGAGGTGGGAGCAGATGACGTTCTCGCCGATCTCAGCTCCATATTCCATTTCGGAGCAGATGACGATATACAGTGCGATTTCGGCTCTCTCAGCAACAACATAGAGATATACTGCCTCGATGACCTGCGCAGGAGCGCGTTCGGTCAGTCCTATGTGCTGACCTGTCCCATATTCCTCGCGGCACTTGGCAGAGAAGCCGTATTCGGCGACATGGTCACGCCTTTCGTAGTCAAGGACATCGTAAGCTCTGACGGAGCGCAGAAGATAGGGGAGGGCTCAAAGGCGCTGGACGTTATTGCCTCCATTCCTGCGGATTATCGCCAGAACCTTCTCAACGGCATGACAGGAGTAGGCTCCGGACTGGGAGTACAGCTTCCTGCGGGGTACAGCTTCTATGCCAAGACAGGTACCGCAGAGGGCTGGAAGGGCGACTGCCTTTATATTACGGGCTGCGCCAAGAACGACTCCGACGACGGTTCGACTGTGTACGAAAACTATGATAATTACGGCGAGCATGGCTCATACATAGTTGTAATGCAGGTCATGAACCCCGAAGCACACGGCTTTGAGTTTGCTTCACAGTCCTCGGGACTTTACAGAGGAGTAATGAACATAGTAGTAGGAAGATAAAAACACGCCCCGAAGCGTTTTGAAACGCTTCGGGGCATTTTTATTTGAACTGTCAGCCCTTAGCCTGATGTAGGGAACGCCGCCCTCGGCGTTCCGAAAAATAACGTTGTAAGGTAAGGTGTCATTGACGTCCCACGAAATCTGCATTGTAGGAGTGGATATTATCCGCCCGATAATAAAGCGGCGGAGCCGCTTCCTGATGGCTGAAAGCTAAAGGCTAAGGGCTTCGTGATTTAACATCTGCGGTGTTAAATCATGAGCATACTCATTGCTCAAGATACTGCACAGCCCATTCCAGCTCGTAATCCTCTTTATCGCGGAATATCTTCATGGCAGCATCGCGGTCCAGCGGTATACGCACCTCACATGGATCACGGCTGATGCGGTCGGCGCGGGGATCGATATCGGGCTCGCCGTTTTCGTTGAGCATAAGGCAGACGGGAAAGCTTACAGAAACCAGTGCCTTTGAGAGAAAGCAGCGTTCGCCTGTTATCTGCGCGCTTCCGTTGGGATCGGTGATACCTGCGAGGGTAACGTTTGGAAGTTTTGACAGGCATAGCGCGGTGCTGTCACCTGCGCTGACGCAGTTATGATTGGTGAGAACCACCACATTCAGGTCTGCGAACTCGCCGTCGCCCTTTATTCTCTGCTCGGCCAACTGAACATACTCTCCGTTCTTGCGCATACCGAGACCTACGGCGAACATATCTTCATTGGTGAGCAGACTGCAAAGGGCGTAGCCCACAACACCGCTGCCGCCGCCATTGTTTCGCATATCCACCACAAGGTACTCCATGCCCTGTGCTTTCAGTTTGCGGAGCTTTTTGCGGAACATCTCCCGTGACCATTTGCTCTCGCCTTTGTAAAAGTCCAGATCATCGCGGAGACTGCCGCCCGTAAACTCTGCGCTGAGAACGAGGCAGCCGCATTTGTCGTCCAGCATTTTGGTGCTGAAGTTTGCGGAGTACAGCTCGCGAATGTCTTCTGGGAAATGATCGAGGGCGTCAAGTGCATCGCCGTAGGTGTCCCCGTTTTCCATTGCGGACAGCACAGCGGACTTCTCCTTGCCATCACTCCCGATGAATGAGACCTCAACTGTATCTCCGCCCATGCCCGAAAGCTCAATGAATGCCAGTTTGTCGGCATTAGCCTTTACAGCTTCGTCGTCATAGATGACATCCTCCTGTACTGCCTGAGACAGGGGCTTTCCGTTCCATTTTGTAATGACAGTACCGTCGGTGATACCCAGACTGTGTACAGCCTCGTCAGTGCAGACTGCGATGACCTCGCCGCTGTCAAGCTGTATCATAGCCATCCCGTAGTCATTCGGCTCGAATGCCGAGTGATATTTACTTCTGTCATAGTTCGAGTGGACAGAGACATGACCGTCGTGCAGCTCGTTGCAGAACAATGTTACAGCGTCTGCGAACATGGCGGGATCCTTTTCCTGTTCAGCCTTTTTCACCATAGGCATATACTTGTCCTCAAGGGCGAAAAAGTCTATCTCCTTCCACTCCTTGAGAACGTACCGCTTGTCCATTTCCTTTACCAGTGCGTGAAATGAATTTGAGTAGCTTTTGCGCGAGTAATTATGGATCTCGTTAGCGGTGGTTATGAAGCGGAGACTGAAGATCGCTGCCAGTACCCATGTTATAGGGGCAATTTTTCTGTATCCCTTGCCGCGCTCGGCACAGATCGCAGTGACCAGCGGCAGCAGCGATGTCAGATACATGGGAGTATAGTTCTGCCCCAAATAGGGTGCGGTATAGACGCAGAAGTGGACTGTTGATATGATAAAAGGTATGAAGCAGAGCTTCTTCCATTGTTTCAGCTGATCGTCGTAATATCGCCATTTGTGGTGCAGCACGGCAAGTATGGCGATGGTCAGCAGAATGGCGCCTGACCAGACAAACTGCACCTTGTCTGCACCTGCCAGATAGAAGCGCAGCGTTCCTATAAGATCGTTCATAAGTGACCTCCGTGATATGTGATGTTAAGTTAAATTATACATCATGGAAGCCGGACTGTCAACGTGTTCAGACCCTATGTATCAGAGCAGTTATACTTTTTTTCGATTATTTCTTAAAACGTATTGACGAACTAAGGAAAAAAATGTATAATTATAGTATAGCGTGTATGCACGGCATACAGGGCTTTAAGATATAGATAGCAAGGACGGTAATCAGGATGATATCGAGGGGAAAAAAGCTGATCGCGCTGCTGATCTCAACAGCTGTGATAGCGTCGTTTCCGTCCTGTTCATCGGAGGTCGGACAGATAGAATTCCATAAGGACAGCAGTCCTCACGCTGCTTCCGAGGAGAATGGAGATACAGCGGCAGCCGATGTCACAACAGAACAAACGACAACTACGACAACAACGACAGAACCCGTTTACAGGGGAAATATTTACGATACGAATTATAACCTTATAACATACAGCACCTACGCCGAGGGCGGCGAGGAGCAGCGTACCTATGGTCAGGGCTACGCATATTCATTCGGCAATATAGTCAGTGAGGCTTCGGCGGGCTTCGATGACGTTTTCGGAGACATTCTCCGCGTCAAGAATCCCACGCCCGTATCTGCGGAGAACAACGTGGGACAGTCCATAAGGCTGACCATCGACGCAGACGTACAGACCGCACTGTGCTCCTATATGGCGAATATGGGCATGGCAGGCTCCATAGTGGTACTGAGGACAGACGGCTCCATACTTGCGGAGGTGTCCTATCCCACCTATGACCCGGAGCTTTTCTATTCCGACCCTACATATGTAGACAATCTCAGCGGCGGCACCATAGCCAACAAGGCGTTCCAGAACGCCTCACCGGGTTCCTGCTTCAAGATAATGTCCGAGGTCATTGCGGACAAGAACGGCATAACCACTCTTTATGACGACGGCACATGGGTGGACGGAGGAGCCACCATAGTGAACTGGGATCACGACACAGGCTGGTATCCTGTTCCCGAGAGAACTCTCTACTCTGCGTTCGTAAATTCCAGCAATATCTACTTTGCGAAGGTGTTCGACCAGCTTGGCACAGATGCAGTTCTGGCTGACCTTAACAGCATTTTCCATTTCTGTGACACTATCAACTGCGACTTCGGTCCCATTGAGAACAATATCGAGATATACTGCCTTGACGACCTGCGCAGGAGCGCATTCGGACAGGCATACGTCCGCACCTGCCCCATCTACCTTGCAGCGCTTGGCAGAGAGGCTATATTCGGCGACATGGTAAAGCCCTTTGTGGTTCAGCAGGTAGTGGATACTACTGACCCCTACACGCAGGTACTTCCCGGAAGCGCACCCTATGAGGTGCTGGGAAGCATTCCCGAGAACTGCCGCCAGAACCTTCTTGACGGCATGACGGGAGTTGCCAATAATCTCGGACTTTACGTCCCCGAGAACTATCAGTTCTACGCAAAGACAGGAACTGCCGAGACAGGCGCGGGAGACTTCCTCTACATCACCGGCTGCCTGAGAAATGTCAACGACAATTCGGCACAGAAGCCCGTATACACAAACTATAACGATTACGCTGCCAACGGCTCATACATTATCGTTATGCAGCTCCAGAATCCTGCTGACTTCGGATTTGATTTCGCGAGCCAGACGGGCAGCCTCTATCAGGGGGTAATCAATACAGTGCTTTCGTACTGAGCGGACTCACATACGAACAAAGCCATAGCGCTTCCTTTCCCGGGAGCACTATGGCTTTTTTGTTTATATGGCATTATTTGCGGTCGTTCTCGTTCCTGAGCGGTATTTTGTATACCGACTCGTCGGTGAAATGTCTGTGTCTGCCGACTCTGCCGGAGATCATCCAGTATAACAGCAGGAGGATCAGCACTGTGGAGATAATGACAGCGTAAACGCTCATATCGTCCACCATAACTGCGTCTGAGGGCACCTTGACATTGTGAGGGTAAACCGTATCTATCCTGTGAGCGCGTACAAGTAGCCTGTGAGTGTTTATTCCGTAGGGAGTGCAGGTCATAAGAGTGACGTAGTCCTCCTCGGGGACAAGGCTCAGCTCCTCTCTTTCGTAGGGCAGAACAGTAACTATCTGATCCACCTCGTAGGTGAGCACCTCGTCAAGCACGGTTATAGTGAAGGTATCGTCCTCGATGAGCTGGTCTATATCGGTGAACAGTCTTGCCGAGGGCAGACCTCTGTGAGCGGAAATGACCGAGTGACAGCCCTCGCCGCCGACGGGGAGAGATGAGCCTTGAAGATGACCCACGGCAATATTCAGGACCTCGGGGCTTGTGCCGTGGTATATGGGGAGGTAAACGCCGATCTTAGGGATAGTTATGTATCCCATTATGCCTGTGCCTGTGATATCGAGGATATCATCGTAGCCCTCCAGCTGACGGTATTCATCGAAGGGTGCTCCCAGCTCTGACAGCAAGGCGTTATACTGCTCTGCTTCACGGAGCAGATCTTCTTTTTCGTTGTTGCTCAGACTTGCAACTGCGCGGTCGTAATTGGCGATGGCGCGGGACTGCATACGGGAGTTCCACCAATTGCTGAAAGAGGGATACAGAGTGAGGCAGAGTCCTGTGATCATCATGACCACAATTAGTATAGTCGTGATGGCACTGCTTTTCTTTTTCATGATATCGCCTCCGAAGGTCAGTGCAGCTTTCCTGCGTCGCTGAAGGGGAGTACTATCATATTCACCTTGCCGATGATATTTTCCTCGGCAACACAGCCGACAGCGGTAGAGCGGCTGTCCACGGATAAAGCGCGGTCATCGCCCATGACGAAGTATCTTCCCGCAGGCACGGTAAAGGGGAGATTGATGTCGCATTCGCCCTCTGCGGAAAGCGCGGCATAGGGCTCGCTGAGAGCGGTGCCGTTTACGGAGACTCTGCCGTCGGCGCCGATGTCCACGGTATCACCCGAAACGCCGATAACGCGCTTGACGAGTATCTTTTTATTATGATAGAAAGCGATGATGTCGCCCTGTTTTATGTGAGCCGAGCGGCTGCACATGATGACCTGATCCTCTTTGAGGGCAGGCTGCATACTGCTTCCCGTCACGCGCATTACGGGGAACACCAGAACAGACAGCAGTACAACAGCAGCGGCGGCTGTGAGAAAAGCGCCGAGAGTTCCCACGAGAGTCCTTATATAGCCGCGCTTGTATCTGAGCCTGTCCATCTCATTTTTCAGCTGCTCCGCCGTGGGGAGCTCGTAATTTTTATCGCCTTTCATATCAGGACTCCGTTCCGCCGTCGGCAGCGGACTCGCTGATAGCTTCGCCCACAAGCTTGTCGAGACTGCCTCTGAGCTTTTCGTTTTCCTGACTGAGCCTGTCGATCTCCTTGCGGGCATAGTAGAGCAGTTCGATGAGCTCAGAGCGCTTCAGTTTCTTTAATTGTCTGTCGGTCATAATTTTTCTCCTTAATATACAAATTGTAATATTTGCCGTTATATAAATAATTTATATCGATACTGCCAAATTGGGGGATTTTGTCATCTCCTTATTATATTATACTTCATATATAACGTTACGTCAATTAAAAAAGAGGATTTTTTATTAGTAAAATATATATATTTTTCTAAATAAGAAGATAGTTAATGCTTTTGTGCAAAATACACATCGAGATATTGACGAATTGTTGAAACCGACATAAAACAAGCATTTTTATTATGTTTTGTAGTATTTATATTTAAAATAACTTTTTGTACAAAGTGGAACTTTGTGGAACTTTTTTCTAATTGTAGCCGATATTTACAGCAAATGGGCAGGGGGTTTGTTGAAAGCGCCAAAGTGATGAAGAAAATGTTAAAAGTTGACAAATTAGATTGACAGCACAGTCAACAGATGGTATAATTGATTTGTAAAAAAGATATGACACTATTAGGAAAATAATATGGAGCATTAATATGACGGACAAGGAATTCAGAAAGCTTAAACGCGGCGATCTTATCGCGATTATATATGAATATCAGAAGAAACAGGAAGAACTCGTAAAAGAGATCGATGAGCTCCGGGCACAGCTCGAGTCTAAAAATCTTAAAATAAGTAAAGCGGGTTCGATCGCAGAGGCTGTAGTCGGACTCGATCTTCTTTTTGAGACCGCGCAGAAAACTGCCGATGATTATGTCGAGCAGATAAGGCTTGCAAATGAGGAGGCAGAGAAAAAGGCTGCCGGGATCATAAAGCAGGCTGAAAAAGAGGCTGCGGAAATAATTTCCAAGGCAAGAGACAAGGCAGACAGCAAGAAAAAGTGAAAAGCATCCGCTTTCACTGTACGATATATGAAAGAAGCACTTAAATGGCAGCTGATAAAAAGAAGCAGGTCACAATGCCCTCAAAGGAGCAGATCGAGACCGAGCTTGGAAAGATAAAATACAAGAAAAAATTCCTCGGCACTCTGCTTAGCACCGTTTCCGTACTTATCGTAGTAGCGGCGCTGGCAGTGCTGGCTTCAACATTATTCTTCCCCGTTGTTCAGGTGTCGGGCACCAGCATGGAGCCCACACTGAAGAACGGAGACGTACTTGTGCTTGTTAAGTCTGATGACGTCGAACAGGGAGACCTCTGCTGTGTATCATGGCAGAACAAGACTCTCCTCAAGCGCGTTATCGGCTTACCCGGGGACGTGATAGATATGGACGATCAGGGCAATGTCAGCGTTAACAACAAACCGCTGGACGAGCCCTATGTGACCGAGAAAAGTCTCGGCATATGCGAGATCGAGTTTCCGTATCTGGTCCCTGATAATAAGATCTTTCTCTTAGGCGACAGGCGTGAGACTTCTGTGGACAGCAGAAGCACGGCTATCGGCTGTGTGGGCAAGGATCAGATCATTGGCAAGGTCTTTTTCAAGGTCTGGCCGATAAAATGACTCAGAGGGGGGACGGGATATAGGATGAAAAACTATAATGACGGTTTTTATGAGCTTATACATAAAAACAGTCTCAAGCGACGGCGCATGATCTCGCTATTGCTTGTCCTTTCAATGTTTGTATCATCTGGCGTCCTCTGGGGGCTGCGTGATACGGGCATTACCATGGTGAACGAAGAACAATGCGGTGTACCCGAGCACACTCATACAGATGAGTGCTACGCGGATGTTCTCATATGCGGACTGGAGGAAAATGAGGAGCATACCCATACGGCGGAATGCTACGAAAGACAGCTTGTCTGCGGCTATGAGGAACACATCCACGATATCGGCTGCTATACCGATGAGGATACGTTCACCGAAGACGAGATCATGGCATCAGATATGAGTTCTGATGATGAGGTGGTCTATGATCTGGATGAGGAAACTGAGGAGGAGCTCTTGGTGAGCGACATTCCTCAGCTGCAGCTTTCCAACGAAATGATTGCTCTGGCAGGTGAAGCACCGCCTGTTATCGATACTATTGATAACATTGCGGAAGGCATCAAGTTCACTCTGTTTGACTACGGCGGCTCCAACGCTTCTGCTGAATACAGAGAACTTGAAGGACAGGGCAATAATTACGGATATGATGGAGAGTGGAAGCCGGATGGCAACGACGGCTATTATCAAGATTTCGGTGCTCCGCCATATAAACACAGCAGTTACCTGACAAGCGGCATCAACACCGGCAGAAACGCAAAGGATGATATCCTGTTTTTCGCATATGGTACGCCTGTACCAATGGGACTTGACGGCGCGGTCGTAGAAGGCGGCGACAGAGTCTACAATTATATTGGCGATGACGGAAAACAGTACTATCACCCCGATAAAAACAGCTACGCAGGAGATTATAACTCTAATCCTCAGTATTCGGGAAACAGAGCTGTTCAGGGCATAGTGCAGTCTGATCTCGGAGCAGACGGCTATCCTCATATAGTAGGCTCGGATAACAGTCTCAAGTACCTCTTTTCGCCCGATACGACCGTAGACGGTGTGGATATGAGCGAATACAAGAAGGTATATAACGGAGTAAAAGATCAGGGCGTAAACCATCTGCTCAGGAAAGAGACAAGCGTAAACGGCGTAGATCATCTTATTTTTAACAGTAATGATAATTACGCTTACTTCAATAAGGAAACCAATAATTTTGAAGTGTACAACACCACTTTTGATATCGTCAATGACGCTCACCATAAAGCTAACGAGACAAACTATAATAAGTTTGACGATGATGGAAATCCGATAGTTTATGGCAACGAGGACGTTAATGCAGGTTTCAAAATAGGATTCTTCCCGTTTGACGAATATGATGAGAGCAGAAAAGACCCTAACTATGACGGTAACGGTTATAATCATCATTTCGGAATGACTATGGAAGCTTCCTTCGTCAACAACAAGTTCGACAGAGTCAATGTCAAGGAGCCGATAACTTTCAAGTACAGCGGCGACGATGATATGTGGGTCTATGTTGACGAAAAACTTGCACTTGATCTGGGCGGTATCCACGAGCCTGCAGGCGGTATGATAGACTTTTCAAACGGCCTTGTATGGACACAGGATAACGGTGCCACTGGCGATGGAGTGTCCTTGGATGAAGTAAGGAACAGGCTTACTGATCCTAATGCGGATAATTCACTTTATAGTTATGTTCTCCAGCATTCACCCGAGCTCATAAATGGATATAAAGTCTATGATGAGCATGGAAATCAGGTAGGCGAGAAAACTGCTGCTGATGCTTGGGATGAGCTTCCAAAGCCCATCGGCGTAAATACTTCTCAGGAGAGCAATGATAAATGGATAGTAAAGCCCATCACGGATTATATACCGAACTGGTATAATAATGCCAACGGCACACACGAGATAAAAATGTTCTATCTTGAGCGAGGCGGCTGTTATTCAAACCTCGCAATGGAGATGAACCTTCCTACACTGAAGCCTCTGTCGGTAACAAAGGATGTCGAATATGGTGAACACCTTGACAAGACATACGATAATATCGATTACTGGTTCCAGGTATATGAATGGGATAAGACGAATGAGAAGTGGGTAATACCACAGAGCGATCATCCCGATTCTCCTTTTTATCTTAAAGACAACCGTTTCAAGATAAAGGCAGGAGAAAGAAAGAAGTTCGATGATCTCGGACAGGACAGAAAGTTCAAGGTCGTTGAAATAGGTTACGGTAACAATCCTCAGAACAACGGACCTGGAGTTGAGATGAGTTCCGAGGTATTTAATAAGGTTACTGTTACAGATCAGAACGGTGAGGAAACAACGCTTTCGATCATCGACGGTGCAGCCGAAACAGAAGGAGCTGTGCTGAAGGATATGAACAGCTATAACTTTGAGAATACCATCAAGGAAGGCTTTACCGATATAAAGGTCAAAAAGGAATGGAGCCCCGAGCTTGCCGAAAACAGTCCTCTGAAGGATTTTGTGGTAAAGTTCAAGGTCATGCGTACAGACTCCGTTACAGGAGAGACCAAGCAGGTAGCGCTCAAGAAAGACGGCGTTAAGAAAAGGACCTTCGCTATAACAAGTGGAGAATGGTCGAAAGGCTATGATATAACACATCTGCTTTCGCGTTACGGTGACCACATTTACACATACACTGTTGAAGAGCTCAATGTTCCGAATGGATACAAGGCTGCATACGGAACCGACGCTTCCGGCGCCATGGTGATAACGAATACAGATGTCACCAAGATGGAGATAAACGTCAAGAAGGAATGGGAAAACACTTCCAAGGACGGAAAGAAGGTAAAGATACGTCTTACGAGACAAAAAGTCGGTTATAGGGGCAGCACTCCCACATGGGTAAAGGTAAATATTGTTGATGAAGCAGGTAATCTCATAAAGAGCTACTCTACCGAACAGTATGGCGGAGGGGATCTGAAGGATTATCATGGCGTATATGCAGGAGGAGCTGCGGAGATAAGATGTGAGCTTCCCGAGGGAGTTGAGGTCATTGATCCGGATAATCCTGTGAAGAGCCCGAGCACCATCAGCGCAAAGTACGACGATGGATTTATAGTTCTCGATAATCTTGCTCTGGAGAATACCGAAGATCCCGAAAGCACTGCTCCGAATGAAGTGACTATAAAGGTAACTTCAAATACAGCGAAGGATGCAAAAATGATACTGCATCATTCGTTCACACAGGGCGAAAACGGCTGGCTGCCCAACGGCAGTACCTTATCGTATACCTCTGATGCGGGAGCGTATGCTAAGAAGGATTGTCTTGCAGTAACGGACAGGTACAAGGCATGGAGCGGCGCAAGACTTAATCTTGATCCGGCGCTGTTCAAGGTAAACAAGACATATACCTTCAGTGTGTATGTCAAGACACCTGAGAATACATCCGATACAGCAACTTTTAAGATGACATTCAATAACGGACTCGGTGTGTTCAGACAGATCACAAATCCGGAGATCAATGCTCCGCCGGGTGAGTGGGTACAGCTGACAGGTACTATACAGCTTCCTCCCGAGATTGACCCCTACGGAATGTATCTGCTTA
Source organism: Ruminococcus sp. (assembly GCA_017519145.1). Classification (GTDB taxonomy): domain Bacteria; phylum Bacillota; class Clostridia; order Oscillospirales; family Ruminococcaceae; genus Ruminococcus. Next base: position 169,206 of record JAFWTA010000022.1, on the reverse strand, counting down.
TAGAGACAGTTCCGCCGGGAGGAAATTATGATAACTATGTTACCAATACCTTCTATATGGATGAATTCATAGCCATCGAAGGCAGAGACGGTATCAGAGTAAACAGTCCCGACAAGACAGACGAACCCGACGGTACAGTTGAGATAATTCCCGACAGAACGGTTTACAGTATTGTATTCAATGATACTGTTGGTGACTGGAAGCCTCGCGGCAATGTTCAGTTAAATTACGAGCATGATACTCGATATCATCTTGATTATATGTTTGTTCGCGGAAGAACTGCTTCGTGGAATGGTGCTCAGCTGAGTAATTCGGTAATGGGCTTAGAGCTCGGTCATACATACCATATTAACGCCTATGTTCAGGGCGACGGCGGAAATTCTAACCAAAACGATGTAAAAATAACCGTTGATTATGGTCGTGCAGGAACAGGAGAAGGTAACGGTCAGTATAAGCCACTCGATCAGACAGGCGTAATAAAGGAACCGGGTAACAACTATTTAGGTTCCTCTATAAGTGGTGACATTTTTATAAAAGACTACGCTGATTTAGATAATTTGTATCTTGTCTTTGAGAGCGTGTCAGGCTCTGATCCGTTCAGAGTCCATAATATCACCATCACAGATGTCACCGAGCCGTTTATACCGCCTGCAATGAAAGGCTATCATGTAGCAAACGGCAGGTATTATTCCGATAACAGCTTGTATGTAACAGGTCTGGAAGAGGATTCGGTAACAAATCCTATGACGCTTCTTGGCAAATACGAGAATGATGACGAGTTCACAGCAAGAGAGGTAATCCTTGATAAGGATTCGGGCTGGACATATAACTGGAATAATACAACAAATGATCCTGACCATCGTATAGAGGAGGATGCACAGAATTTCCTTTACAAGTACTACATCGAAGAGGTGTCTATCTACGATGATGCAAAGGATCAGTGGATAACTGTTACGAATAACGAGCTTCTCCAGACAGGCGAATCTGATGACACGGATCACAGCTATCTCGTTTCATACAGCGGCAATGGCGCAGCAACAAACGATCCGGCAAATCCGATGCTCATCAAGAACAAATATATCTGGTACAGGCTTCCCGAAACAGGAGGCAGAGGAACCGCAGGCATTTATGTGCTCGGCGGATTCCTGACAGCAATGGGAATATTTAGCGGATGCGCCGTAGGCAGGCGCAGAAGGAGGCGTGATTGAAATGGCTTCCTGAAAGTGTAAAACGCATCCGTCAAATAAAACAATATTAAAATGGAGGAAATCATATGAAAAATAATAAACGCGCATTAGCGATGATGACAGCAGCCTTTATGGCTATCACACCCTTAGCAGCAACAGGCATGACAGCCTTTGCAACATCCATAACTATAAACAAGGTAGCAAATGATGAAGCTACACACAATTACAAGGCTTTCCCACTGATAACAGGTACACTTGCATCAGATGGAACTACCCTTACAGCTATGGAGTGGAATACCGCTATTAATCGTGAAAAGCTCGCAACCGCATTAAAGGCATTTGATTCTACAACCTTTGAGGATTTCACAGCCACCACAACACCTGCTGATTTCGCTGATATGATCAAGGGCTACACAAATAACGACGGTCTCGCAAAGGTGTTCAATGATGATGAAATTCTTCCTAAGACAGCAGGAACAAAGCTTACAGATGAAGGAGACACTTTCAAATTTGAAGTTGAAAATCAGGATGGCTGGTATCTTGTAATAGATGACAGCACAGCAGGCAATATCAAGAGTGCCAATATCCTCGAGGTAATAGGAGATTCCGAGCCTATAACACCTAAGTTCTCGCTTCCTACTCTGGAGAAGAAGATCACAGCTGCTGACGGTACTAATCCCGTAGATGCAAATACAGCAGCTATCGGCGATGATGTATACTACAAGCTCAGTTCAAACGTACCCAAGCTCACAGGATACGATCATTATTACTTCATAGTTACCGATACTCTTTCACCCGGTTTAACATTCAATCCTGATTCCATGCAGGTCAAGATCGGCGATCTTATCATTAATAAGGATGATGAAACGATCAAACCTTCAGAGAATCAGAAGTACTATATCGTTACAAAAGAGGTCGATAACGGTACACAGATAAAGGTAGTATTTGAAAACTTCCTCGAAACAGTCAAGGCTAAAAACATAGCTGAGAATACCCCCGTAACGATCACATATAACGCAACTCTCAATGAGGATGCAGAGATCGATCCTGCAAAGGGCAATCCCAATACAGCTAACCTGACATACTCCAACAATCCTAATTACAAGGGTGACGGTACTACTTCGGAAACTCCCGATGAGCCTACGCCGCCTGAGGGTGATAACCCCAGCGATGTAGTTGGTAAGACACCTGATGATAAGGTAAACACCTTTACAACAGCTATCAGGATCAAGAAGGTCGACGAGAATACTCAGCCCCTGACAGGTGCATCATTCAAACTCACAGGTACAGACCTCAAGAACGTAAAGGTAGCTTCAGGTTCTTCATTCGTTGCTGATACAGCAGGCGATTACTACCAGTTAAAGGATGGCTCATACACAAAGACAGCTCCTACTGAAGCAACATCTGCAAAGTATAACGGTACGACCAAGTATAAGAAGGTAGATACCGCAGGTGAATTCGTAGAGGCAGCAGAGGGCACATCAGTAGAGGCAACAGTTGATGCACAGGGTTACATCACATTCTACGGTCTCAAGCCCGGAAATTACTCACTCGAAGAGACAGTAGTTCCCGACACATACAATAAGGCTCCCGATGAGACATTCGCCATCGCAGCAACATCGCTGTCAGAAGATGCAGCTACATGGTCCATCAGCAACAACAAGTTCACTTTAAATAACACTGAAAAGGTATACGAGGTAACCATCAAGAATAAGAAGGGCAACACACTTCCTTCAACAGGTGGTATCGGTACTAAGCTGTTCTACATCTTCGGCGGACTTCTCGTTGCAGGTTCCGGCGTTCTTCTGATCACAAAGAAGAGAATGGCTAAGGAAAACTAAGCGAAACACGATCTGAAAAAATATACTGAATAACTGAGTGCAGCGGAGGGAACCCCTCCGCTGCATGACCATAAATATTACTCAAGGAGCTTTTGATGAAGCGCTTTTTATTGAAGTCGCTGCCATTTGCGGCTCTGCTGCTGGGTGTGGTGCTGCTGCTGTATCCGACAGTCAGCGAGCATATCAACGCAATGCACCAGTCTCGTGCCATACAGGCGTACAACCGCATAGCAGAGTCGATGAGCGATGAGCAGCACGATCAGCTTATCAGGGCTGCAAACGACTATAACAGCAGACTTGCCTCCACACAGGGTGCATTTTTTCATCCCGAGCTTGTGGAGGGCTACTACGACACTCTTGACATTACCGGAACGGGCATAATGGGATATATCACCATTGAAAAGATCAAGGTGGAGCTTCCCATATACCACAGTGTTGATGATGATGTTCTTCAGATAGCAGCAGGTCATCTGCCGGGTACGAGCCTGCCCGTAGGCGGTGTCGGTACACATTCCGTTATGTCGGGACACAGAGGACTTCCCGGTGCAAGGCTTTTCACAGACCTTGACAAGATGGAGATAGGCGACGTTTTCCATATAACGGTTCTGTCAGATGTCCTCACATATCAGGTAGATCAGATAAAGACCGTGAAGCCCTATGAGGTGGACGATCTTGCAATATCCCCCCGTGAGGATTACTGCACTCTGTTCACCTGTACTCCTTACGGTATAAATACTCACAGGCTCCTCGTCAGGGGCAGGAGGATAGAGACCGCCGAGGAGATGAAGGTCTATGTGGCAAATGACGGATTTATGGTATCGCCCGTAATAGTAGCAACTGTTATAGCGGCTCCCGTACTGCTGATATTGTTCACCGTGATCATGATCGGCGGCGGAAAGAAGCGCAGGAGCGCGGCTGAAAGAAGCCGCAGAGCGGTAGAGGAATATTTCAGGGGGCTCGAAGCCTCCGACAGAGTTGATGAAAGGAGTGATGAGAATGCAGAAGGTCCGTAAAAGTGCCATATGCCTGTTGATGAGTATGCTTTGTATGCTGTTTGTATTTTCTTTGGCGGCTCCCATAGATTTTTCCGCAGCCTCTGGCAAGAGCATCACTCTTGAATGTAAAAAAGATGACGTAATACTTAAAGGAATGCGGTGGAAGATCTTCAGAGCGGGCGAGAGAAACGGCGAAGGATTTGTTCTGACAGGCGAATTTGCAGATTGTCAGGCAGATCTCGGCGATATGTCGGTGGAGAACATAAGCCACGCGGCACAGACTCTCGAGAGCCACGCTATCAGTAAGAAGCTTGGCGCACTTCAGGAAGGTTATACAGGTACAAGGGGCGACGTTGTATTCAGCGGACTGTCCGACGGACTTTACCTTGCAGTCGGCTATCCTCTTCAGGAGGGAGCATACTTCTATGAGCCTTCACCTCTGCTTATGGAGGTAAGGGGCGATGAGCTCAGCACCACATTTGACGCATATCCGAAGATAGTCAGAATGACTCTCGGCGACAGTGCAACAGCATATACGGTAAGGAAGGTGTGGATAGACGATGACGATGCCTACAAAGCACGTCCGACCTATGTAACTGTTGACATTTTCAAGAATGAGGAGCTCTATGACACTATAACTCTTGACGAGAGCAATGAGTGGCAGTACCGCTGGGTAGACCTTGACAATTCTTTACAGTGGAGAGTTGCAGAGCGTGAGGTACCCACGGATTATGAGGTGAGGATCGATCATACCGAAACACAGTTCCTTATAAAGAACAGTTATAAGGTCGTTACTGAAACCACCACAACTGCCGCAACAACGGTCACCACGACTACCACCACAGCTGTTACGACGGGCGGAAGTTCCGCAACGACGACAGCACCCAGGACCACAGTACCTCCCACAAGCACAACAACAACGACCACAAAGGAGAAGATCCCTCAGACCGGACAGCTCTGGTGGCCTGTGCTTCCCATGGGAGTAGGCGGACTGATGTTCATCGGACTCGGCATTTCCATAAAGCCGAGAAAGAAGAACGACTAATTGAATAGTTCGGCGCTAAGCGCTGAGATACCTCGGAAGGAAATGGAAGGGGTAATGGCTGTCGGTACGAAAGTGCCGGCAGCTTTTTTATTTGCAGCTCCATGACGGCATTTATCGGGAAATATTTCGCGGAGCTTCGTCAAAGAGCGGCAGAATAAACGGGAAGTGCCTGTCGGCGGGGAGTGCCGAAAGTGTTTTTTTCTCGGGAAACCTCAGATCATGGCGAAAAAAATCCCTTTTCCGAAAGGAATGGGGATGATATACTCTTTTCAGAGGAGGATAATGCCATGAAAAAACTGATAATGCTCGCTGCTGCTGCACTGACGCTGACAGGCGGAGGAGAGGGCGGTGCGGAACCGCCGGAGAGCAGCTACGATTACACCATAATAGACGGCGAGGTGACCATCGTCGGCTTCACGGGTGAACCTGCATACATAGATATTCCCGATTTTATCGAGGGCTGCCCCGTTACTGAGGTGAGGGACAACGCATTCTACAATTGTCACAGCCTGAAGTGGGTGAGGCTTCCCGACACGGTGCAGAAGATCGGTCATCACAGCTTTTACGCCTGTTACGAGCTGGAGACTGCTGTACTTCCCGACGGACTGGAGGAGATAGGCATGGGCTGCTTCTGCGGCTGCGGAGCACTTACCTATGTGGAGCTCCCCGACACGCTGAAGGTCCTGCCCGATTCCTGCTTCCGCGCCTGCACCTCATTGACGGGGGTGGAGCTCCCCGAGGGACTTGAGACTGTGGACAAGTTTTGCTTTGCAGGCTGTACGGGACTGGGGGAGATCTGCACGGGCAGATTCCTCACGGCAATAGGAGACAGGGCGTTTTATATGTGCCGCAGCCTTGACAAAGTCTATATACCGCCGACTGTGCGGAGCATCGGCACCGAGGCGCTGGGCTGGGACTGTGACGGAAACCTTATGATAAAACAGACCGATCTTGTCATCACAGGTCAGGAGGGCACGGAAGCAGAACGCTACGCCCGTGACAATGGACTGACATTTATGGCGGAGGAGCCTTCCGCGGCTGCATTTGCGGAGATTGAGCCTGTGGACGAGGGGATACCTGCGGCGGCGTGGGCAGGACTTGCAGTGTCCGGGATCGCAGGTGCAGCGGTGCTCCGACTGGTATTCGGGCGCGGCAGCGGTGAAAGCTTAAATAATGAGAAAGATGACTGACCATTAATTGCGTTTTTGCTAAAACAGACCATTTTTAGGAATGTTTAATAAAATCTCTTGCAATTTCACAGAAAATGTGCTATTATAGATTTGGAAGTATGCGTTAAGTTTATAGTTTAACTTAGGCACTTAAACTATAAGCTTAATATTGAAAATTTAATAATCCGATCTGGAGGGATCAAATTGAAGAAAGAGATCATAAAGCGGTCAGCCTGCACTGTGGCGGCTGCTTTCATCGCTGTGGCGGCGATGAGTTTTCCCTCTGCCATGAAAGACGGGAAGAGTGCTTCGGCGGCGGACAACGTGCTGAAGTACGAGTTCGAGGACGGCAAGACCTCGGGGGGCAAGATCTTTACCGAGGGGGTAAAAAGCAAGCCCGATGCCGAATTGCAGTGGGAAATAACCGAATTTTCCGGAAACGGCTTTTCCTACCTCGACCAGAAGGGCACCACTATCAGCGTTGATGTGGAGGTGCCTGCGGACGGGCTTTACGAGCTGACTATCTGCTACTGCGAGCCCACCGACGCCAACAAGAAGGTCCAGTACCTGAACGTAAACGGCGTAAATCAGGGCGAAGTCAGCTTTCCATTCAACACTGAGTTCGAGGAGACCTCGGGCGGCGTGGTGAATCTTAAAAAGGGAAAGAACAACATCGAGCTGAAGGCTTACTGGGGCTATGCGTATTACGACTACCTCACATTGAAGCCTGCATCTGACAAGCTCACCAACCTGAGCCCCGACAGGACGCTTTCAAACCCGAATGCATCAGATTCGGCGAAAAGGCTGTACAGTTACCTCTGCGACACCTACGGGAACCACATTATCGCAGGTCAGCAGGAGTACTGCGGAGAGCACAATTACAACATCAATGCCGATCCGACCACCAAGAATTACATAGTGGACAACGAGGCGGAATTCCAGTATATTGAAAAGACCACAGGCAAGCAGCCTGCGATCAGAGGCATCGACCTGCTGGCGTATAACTCCACCTCGACATGGCGTGACCATGCACCCGAGCGGGCTATACAGTGGGTCAACGAGTACAAGGGCATAGCTACCCTCACATGGCACTGGAACGTGCCCCTTGAAAAGGGAAGTGAGGAAACAGCCTTTTATGTTAAGTCTGCGGCTGCTACATATACAACCTTCAGTATATCCAAGGCGCTTGAAGAGGGCACATGGGAGCATGAGGTGCTTATGGCAGACATAGATGTTCTGGCGACAGAGCTGAAAAAGCTTAAAGAAGCCGATGTACCCGTGCTGTGGAGACCTCTCCACGAAGCAGAGGGCGGCTGGTTCTGGTGGGGCGCTGAGGGTCCCGAGCCGTGTAAGAAGCTGTACAGGCTCCTCTATGACAAGCTCACCAACGAGTATGGTCTGGACAACCTTATCTGGGTGTGGACAGGCTATACCTTCCCCACATCTGCCGCATGGTATCCGGGAAATGACGTGGTGGATATAGTTGGCTACGACAAGTACAACGCAGCGGACGGAATGCCCAATCTCAGCTCCATATCGTCCACATTTTACAGCCTTGTACAGAGCACAGACTGCCACAAGATGGTGACGATGTCGGAAAACGACTCAATACCGTCGGTGGAGAACCTTGTGAACGACAAGGCAGCATGGCTGTATTTCTGCCCGTGGTACATGAATTTTCTCACCAGCGAGCAGAACAACCCTGTTGATAACCTCAAGGAGATATACAACAGCGATTATTGTATCACCCTTGACGAGCTGCCCGACCTGAAGAAGTACCCCATCAACGAAGGCGAAGCTCCTTCAAAGACAACAACGGCAGTGACGACCACAGCTGTGACAACTACTGTTACAACATCTCAGAAGCCCTCGGACAGCGATCAGCTGAAGGGTGACGCTAACTGTGACGGTACAGTGGAGCTTGCGGACGCGATACTGATAATGCAGTCTCTTGCAAATCCCGATAAATACGGCACGAAGGGCAGCGATAAGCAGCACATCACCGAAAAGGGACAGCTGAACGGAGACGTTGACAAGGGCGTTGAGGGTATAACCGCCAACGACGCACTGGAGATACAAAGATATCTCCTCAAGCTTACAAAATGGGATTAAAATTGCTTCAGCATTATAAAAGGGAGGAATAATACTATGAAGCTTTCAAAGAAGATGATCGCCGCAGCGCTGAGTGCTGCTACGGCGGCAGCCTCGATGGCATCGACAATGCCCATACAGGCTGCGGACACTGAGACGGAGCAGCAGTTCTGCGCCCCCATCAGTGAAGTAGTCACAGACTCGGGTCTGGATATAGACTACGCAAGAGCACTTCAGTATTCGCTCTATTTCTACGATGCGAATATGTGCGGAGACGATGTTGAAGGCAAAAACCTTCTTCCGTGGAGAGGAAACTGCCACACCTATGATGCTCACGTTCCGCTTACACCATGGGACGGAAAAAAGGATAAGAGCACCAAGAGCGGCGTAAACCTTTCTGCGTCATTTATCGAGAAGTACAAGGATATCCTTGACCCTGACGGCGACGGCACTGTTGACGTAGCGGGCGGATTCCACGACGCAGGTGACCACGTTCAGTTTGGTATGCCCGAAAACTACACCGCAGCAACTCTCGCATGGGATTACTACGAGTACAAGGACGTTTTCAAGCAGCTCGGACAGGATGCTCACATGGAGACTATTCTCCGTCACTTCAACGATTACCTTATGAAGTGTACCTTCCGTGACGAGGACGGCAAGGTCATAGCGCACTGCTATCAGGTAGGTCTCGGTGAGATCGACCATAAGATCTGGAACAATCCCGAGGTAGACACAATGCCTCGTCCTGCGTTCTTCCTGACAGCTGACAAGCCGCAGATCGACTACGCTGTATCTGCCTGTGCTTCACTGGCTATCAACTATCTCAACTTCAAGGACTCGGATCCTGAGTATGCAGAGAAGTCGCTTGACTATGCAAAGGCACTCTGGGACTTCACAAACGATGCAATAAAGGCATTCCCGCCCGGAGAGAAAAAGGATTCGGATCCTCTGCTCTCCGATAACAACGACGGTCCCGGAGAGTTCTACGGCTCAAGCAAGTGGGAAGATGACTACTGCTGGGCAGCAGCATGGATATACATGGCAACAGAGGACAAGACAGCTCTTGAGCTGGCTGCACCCTACTTTGATTACTATGCACCCTCTGGCTGGTGCTACTGCTGGAACGATATGTGGTCAGGCGCAGGCGTTATGTGGGCAGTTATCAATCAGGAACACCCCGACCTTGACCTTGTTCAGATGGTAAGAGACGCACAGGGCAAGAACCAGTATGTATTCGATAACTTCTGGGACAATGACTGTGTGGGCAAGTGCCTCAAGACATGGCAGCAGAAAGAGACCAAGGGCGGCTTCGCATTCCTCAACGAGTGGGGCAGCTGCCGTTACAATACAGCTATGCAGCTCATCTGCCTCCTGTACGACAAGTACAACAACAACGGTCAGGCAAGTGAGTGGAGCAATTGGGCTCAGACCCAGATGGACTACGTTCTGGGCAAGAATGACATAAAATTCAAGGAGACCGAGAAGATGACAGTTCTTGCAGGCAAGAACGGTACACACGGTCCCAGATCCTTCGTTGTCGGCTATAATGATACAGCCGTAAAGAATCCTCACCACCGTGCAGCATCAGGACTCCTCATGGCTGAGGATCCCCGTGAGCAGAAGCACATCCTCTGGGGCGCACTTGCAGGCGGTCCCGATGATGCAGATGCACACAGCGACAGCACAAATGACTGGAGAGAGAACGAGGTTACCATCGACTATAATGCAGCATTCGTAGGCGCTTGTGCAGGTATGTACAAGATGTTCGGAACACCCGAGATGGCAGTTACCGAGAACTTCCCTCCTCTTGATGAAAAGAGAGTATACGGCGGCGGTTCGGAAGGCGGCGGAAGCGGCTACTGGGTAGAGGCACTTGGTATCGACAAGCCCAACAAGAACGGCGACGGTGCAGGAACCACACAGATCTCATTCAAGGTACTTACAGGTGAGACATCACCTTCAAAGAAGACATCAGTACGCTACTACTTCAACATCAGCGAGATGAAGAACGGAATTGACGGACTGAAGGAAGTCCGCGAGCTCTACGATCAGTCAAGCACTGAAGCGGGAGACGAGGGCGCAGACGGCGTTATCTCAGGTCCTTTCAAGTATGATAAGGTGCCGGATACATATTATGTAGAGGTAACATGGGACGGCTATGTTATCGCAAACTCAGGCAAGAAGTACCAGTTTGACCTTGGTATGTACTACGGCGACTTCTGGGATCCTACAAATGACTGGAGCTATGAGGGACTGAAGATAGGCGACAGCGGCGATTTCTTCGCAGTTGACGATCCTCCGGAGGAGAAAGCAGATCACATCTGTATCTACGCTGACGGCGTTCTGGTAGGCGGCATCGAGCCTGACGGCACAGAGCCGGCACCCAAGGAGGACAAGACCACCACAACTACAACAGCACCCGTAAAGACCACGACTACAACTACAACAAAGGTAACAACAACTACCGTTACTGCAACAGCACGCGACGGCAAGTTAGTACGCGGTGATGCAAACTGTGACGGCAATGTCGAGCTTGCAGACGCTATCCTTGTAATGCAGTCGCTGGCAAGCCCCAACAAGTACGGTGTAGGCGGCACATTTGAGAATTGCCTTACCGAGCAGGGCAGAAAGAACGGCGATGTTGACGGAGAGACAGGTCTCACCAGCAATGACGCGCTGGAGATACAGCTCTTCCTCCTTCACAAGAAGACCACACTCTGATATAATTTACCGAAAGCGGCTGTACAGAAATGTGCAGCCGCTTTGCTTTTGATTTTTCACGAAACTTTCATTTCTCTCACAATTTACCTGTTGTATTTTCACATCGACTATGTTATAATTTTGTCATACTTGATATAGGAGATGATCATAATGAATGAAAAGAAGGATCCTCGCAAGCAATACGCGGTATACATTATCGTGTGTCTGCTTCTGCTGATGGTGTTCAATGTACTTGTCATGCCGAGGCTGACGCAGGCAGCCGTCAAGGACGCGGATTACAGTTTTTTCCTTGACTGCATCGACGAGGGGAACGTCAGGAAGGTGCAGATCGAGGACACCGAGATAAACTTTACCGTTGAGGAGAACGGTAAAGAGCAGGCGTATACAACAGTCCGCATAGACGACGCTGACCTTGTGACAAGGCTCCATGAGAGCGGAGATGTGGAGTTCACAGGCAAGCTTCAGCAGCAGAGCCCTCTCAGAGGCTTCCTGCTGGGGTGGATAATCCCGATGGTATTCCTGTTTGTTCTCTGGAACCTGCTTTTCAAGAGCCTTGGCAAGCGCATGGGCGGACTCGGCAATGCCATGTCCTTTGGCAAGAGCAATGCGAAGATATATGTAAAGGCGCAGACGGGAAAGACCTTTGCTGACGTAGCAGGACAGGACGAAGCAAAGGAAGCGCTGGCTGAGATAGTGGACTTTCTCCACAATCCGGGCAAGTACGCCGAGATAGGCGCTGATCTCCCCAAGGGAGCACTGCTTGTTGGACCTCCCGGTACGGGAAAGACCCTGCTTGCACAGGCAGTTGCTGGTGAGGCTGAGGTGCCGTTTTTCTCCATATCGGGCTCCGAGTTCGTGGAGATGTTTGTGGGAATGGGCGCTGCAAAGGTCCGTGACCTGTTCAGTCAGGCAACGGAAAAGGCTCCCTGCATAGTTTTTATCGACGAGATAGACACGATCGGCAAGAAGCGCGACGGACAGGTAGGCGGAAATGACGAGCGCGAGCAGACTCTCAACCAGCTTCTCACGGAGATGGACGGCTTTGACGGCAAAAAGGGCGTAGTTATTCTCGCAGCCACCAACCGTCCCGAGTCCCTTGACCCTGCGCTGCTCCGTCCGGGACGCTTTGACAGGCGTATCCCCGTGGAGCTTCCCGACCTTGCAGGCAGAGAGGCAGTGCTGAAAGTACACGCGAGAAAGGTGAAGCTCACCGACGGTATCGACTTCAACGCCGTAGCGAGGGCGACTGCGGGAGCATCAGGCGCCGAGCTTGCCAACATCGTCAACGAAGCGGCTCTGAGAGCTGTAAGGAATGGCAGGAGCGCCGTGAACCAGTCCGACCTTGAGGAAAGCGTTGAGGTAGTTATAGCAGGCTATCAGCGCAAGAACGCAGTCATTTCCCAGAAGGAGAAGGAGATAATAGCCTATCACGAGGTAGGACACGCCCTTGTAGCGGCAATGCAGAAGGACTCCGCGCCCGTACATAAGATAACCATAATCCCCAGAACATCGGGAGCTCTCGGCTACACCATGCAGGTGGACGAGAACGAGAAGTTCCTGCTGTCGAAGGAGGAGGCGCTCAGCAAGATAGCCACACTGACGGGCGGACGCTCGGCAGAGGAGCTGATTTTCAACACCTGCACCTCGGGAGCTTCCAATGATATCGAGCAGGCGACAAAGCTTGCCCGCGCCATGGTCACACGCTACGGCATGAGCAGCAAGTTCGATATGATAGCTCTTGAGACCGTGAACAACCGCTACCTCGGCGGAGACGCCTCGCTTGTATGCTCTCCCGAAACAGCGGCAAAGATAGATGATGAGGTCAACAACATCGTAAGGAATGCCCACACCAAGGCGGTACAGATACTCACCGACAATATCGCCAAGCTCCATGAGATAGCCCGTTTTCTCCTTGAAAGGGAGACTATCACAGGAGAGGAGTTTATGGAAATACTCCGCAGGGAGTCGCCGGTGACTGCATAAACCGTAAAAAAATGCCAATGATAGCCGATGAGGTGATACTATTGAAAAGGACAACATCGGCTGTCATGGCGGCAGGACTTATACTGGCCATACTTATTTCAAATGCAGGCAGCATTATACGGGACGGGCGCAGACTGGACAGGCTTCGCGGACGGGTGCTGCGGCTACACATACTTGCGAACTCCGACAGCGAGGAGGATCAGCGGCTGAAGCTGCTGGTCCGTGACGAGCTGCTGCGGAGGTGCTATTTCAGCGGAGCGTCCGACCTTTCCGAGGCGGAAGCCATAGTGCAGGAGTGCCTCGGCGATATCGAGGATACTGCCGAGGACGTCCTCCGCGAGCACGGCTGCACCGACAGTGTTACTGCGGAGCTTGAGACAACGGACTTCACCGACCGCGTTTACGGAGACATCACCATGCCGTCGGGGGAGTACAGGGCGCTTCGTATTAAAATAGGAAAGGCAGAGGGGCACAACTGGTGGTGCGTCATGTATCCGCCTCTGTGTATTCCCGCGGCGTGCGGCAGCGAGGACGAGGAGGCAGATGTTGCCGAGGACGAGTCGGCTGAGGAGGAGTATTTTGACGATGGGGAGCTTGATATCCTGAAAAAGCCTAAGAAATACAAGGTGAGATTTGCAATATGGGATAAAATCAAGAGCATTATAGATGGCTGAACTGTGCACTTTCACGAATTTCACAGTTACGCTTGACTTATCTCCCGCGGTGATGTATAATATTTGAGTAAACAAAGCAGAACTATGCGTTCTCACCGTCGGGCTAAGCTGAAACGGTCAATATGTATCGGATATCCTGCTGTTCTTGCGGCAGGGGATATATTCAGTGTGTATTGGTGAGTGCGGATAATTTCTGCACTCATTTTTGTTTTTAAATTATATTGCTTGGAGGTGCTTGACTATTAGCAAACAGGAACTGCAGATCAACGAAGAGATAAGAGACAAGGAAGTACTCGTAATCGACGCTGACGGTAAAAAGCTTGGCGTTTTATCCGCCAAAGAGGCTCAGCAGATAGCCTTCGACAAGGATCTGGATCTCGTTAAGATCGCTCCGCAGGCAACACCGCCCGTGTGCCGTATCATGGACTACGGAAAGTATTGCTTTGAGCAGGCTAAGCGTGAGAAGGAAGCAAGGAAAAATCAGAAAGTCGTTGCTATCAAGGAGATCAGAATGTTCTCCACAATAGATACACATGACTTCGAGACGAAGGTAAATCAGGCTGTCAAATTTTTACAGGGCGGCGATAAGCTCAAGGTGTCGGTAAGATTCCGTAAGAGAGCTATTGCACATCCGGAACTTGGAAGCGAGCTGCTTGATCGCTTCAAGGAAGCAGTTTCTGCGGCAGGCACTGTGGATAAGCCGGCTAAGATGGAGGGACGCAGCATAGTAATGTTCGTTTCGCCCAAGGCCGCTAAGTAAGGGAGGATCATATAATGGCAAAGGTAAAGGTTAAAACTCACTCGGGCGCTAAGAAGCGTTTTAAGATTACAGGAAGCGGTAAGGTAAAGTACCAGCACACCAACAAGAGACACAGACTTACTCAGAAGGACACTAAGCGCAAGAGAATCGCTCGTAACGCAGGTGTAGCAGACTGCACAAACGCACCTACAATCAAGAAGCTCGTTCCTTATATGTAATCGGAAGCGGAAAAGATATTCCGCATGGTACTGAGCGCAATTCCCGTAATTTTAATTTTGGAGGTAAAAGACTATGGCACGTATTAAAGGTGCAATGATGACTCGTAAGAGAAGAAACAAGACTTTAAAGCTTGCTAAGGGCTACTGGGGCGCAAAGAGCAAGCACTTCAAGATGGCTAAGCAGGCCGTAATGAAGTCAGGCAACTACGCATATATCGGAAGAAAGCAGAAGAAGAGACAGTTCAGACAGCTCTGGATCACAAGAATCTCCGCAGCTGCTAAGCTCAACGGCATGAACTACTCAACATTCATGAACGGCTGCAAGAAGGCTGGTATCTCTCTCAACAGAAAGATGCTCAGCGAGATCGCTATCAACGATGCAGCAGGCTTCACAGCTATCGCTGACAAGGCAAAGGCTGCTCTTTAATTGCAATTAAAAACACGCTCCTTTTACAAAGAGCGTGTTTTCTTGTAGGAGGCGGGGGAAGACTCCGCCTGCTGCATGAAGTCTCACCAAGTTATAACGGAGGTGCGTGTAGTATTGGATAATATTATAACCTCTAAAGATAATCCCACCATCAAGCTGTATCAGAAGCTTTCCTCATCGAAAAAAGAAAGGCTTCAGTACGGCTTATTCGTGTTGGAGGGGCTCAGAATAGCGGAGGACGCTCTTAAAGAGGACAGCGGCATAACCCGGCTCATACTGACCGAGAAGGCGGCGGAGCGCTGGGGCGATGAGCTTTTACAGGCTGATTTGAGAGATACAAGGACAATTGTCATTTCAAATGAGCTTGGAAACAGGATAGCCTCTACGGAGAGCACACAGGGAGTCTTTGCAATATGCAGGATTCCCCTTCGGAGGACAGCGGAGAGCATAGTCCGCGAGAATGGTAAGTACCTTGTGCTGTTCGGACTTCAGGACCCGGGCAACGTGGGCATGATGATAAGGACCGCAGATGCACTGGGCATTGACGGAGTGATAATGTCGGGCAGCTGCGACCTGTACAGTCCCAAGGTTATACGTTCTACCATGGGTTCGGTGTTCAGGATGGCAATAGCCGTTGAAAATGACGCCGACGCTCTATTTGAGCAGCTTCACGGAAAGGGCGCCGTTACATCAGCTGCGGTCATCGACAAGGACGCGGTACCTGTAACGGGATGTGATTTTACCGGCACACAGGCAGTGTTCATCGGCAACGAGGGCAACGGACTGCCGGCGGATATCGCACAGCGCTGTACACGACGGGTCATAATACCCATGCACGGAAACATCAACTCCCTCAACGCGGCAATGGCTGCGGGGATACTCATGTGGGAGCTGAAACGATAAGTCCGAAAAGGAGGGCTGACTATGGAGGAAACAAAATACTGGCTCTGGCTGAATATGGTCTTCGGAACGGGCAATCACCGTATCTGGGAGGTCATGAGCTTCTTCCGCACAGCGGAGAAGGCATACATCTCCCTTACTTCCGACAGCGGCATAGTCAGTCTGAATGAGAGCGAGCGGAAGAATGTCAACGCCATACCTCTGCGGAATGCCGAGATATTTCTTGCAAACTGTGCAAAGCGCGGTATCGGAGCTGCTGCATTTACAGACCCCGATTATCCCGAGCAGCTGAAGCACATCTACAATCCGCCGTCGCTGCTCTATTATAAAGGAAACATCTCCTGCCTTAAAACGGAGCTGACAGTTACCTCCGTGGGCACGAGAAAAGCAACGCCATACAGTCTGAAAGCGGCAAAGGAGATATGCTCCGAGCTTTCGGCAAGGGGAGCCGTAATAATCAGCGGCTTTGCGGTAGGTATTGACCTTGCATCACATATGGCTGCGGCAGACATTGGCAGACCCACCGTCTGCGTAATGGGCTGCGGTGTTGATGTGGACTATCCCAAGCCCAATTTCCAGTACAGAGATACGATCCTTGCGGCAGGCGGAGTGTTCATATCTGAATTTCCGCCCGGAACACCGCCCAATTCGCCCAACTTCCCCAAGCGCAACAGGATACTTGCGGCGCTGGGAGCAGCTGCGGTGGTATTTCAGGCAGGAGCCAAGAGCGGCTCGCTCATAACTGCCAATCTTGCGGCAGGACAGGGGCGTGAGGTACTGTGTCTGCCTCCTGCGGACATATTCAGCGGAGAGTTTGCGGGCAATGTGAAGCTTCTCCGCGACGGAGCACTGCCGATGTATGATGCCTCCGACGTTATGGACTGCATAACGGGAAAGAAGAAACAGTCAGCGGAGACTTCTGCCGTCAGAAGGGGAGCAGAAGTGTTCGGTGAACGCCGCGAGCCCTCAGCCGATGAGTTGAAAGACTTCATGAGGGTGATGAACGGCATAGATGATGTAAAAAAGGAAACAGCCGTGAGTACAGAGCAGCCTGAGCTGTCCGACGAACTGTCGGAAAGTCAGAGGCGGATTGCCATGGAGCTGTCGGAGGGACCGCTCCACGCAGACGAGCTTGCCCAGAGACTCGGGCTCGATACCTCCGAGCTTATGACAGAGCTTACGGAGCTTGAAATATTCGGGACAGTGCGTTCACTTCCCGGAAAAATGTTTGAACTTATCAGATAAGGGGATAAATCAATGTCAGATTTAGTCATAGTAGAGTCGCCTGCAAAGGCAAAAACTATCCAGAAATATCTCGGACCGGGATATGAGGTCATAGCCTCCATGGGTCATGTCCGCGACCTTCCCAAGTCAAAGATGGGAGTGGACAAGGATAACGACTTCAAGCCTCAGTACACAGATATGAAGGGCAAGGAAGATGTTATCAGGGAGCTGAAAAAGCGTGCCAAGAAGTGCGAAAAAGTATATCTCGCAACCGACCCCGATCGTGAGGGAGAGGCAATTTCGTGGCATATCGCGCAGATGCTCAAGCTGGATATGAACGAGAACAACCGAGTGGCTTTCAACGAGATCACCAAGACAGGCGTAAAGAACGGAATGAGCAATCCGCACAAGATAGATGTGGATCTGGTCAATGCCCAGCAGGCAAGGCGTATCCTTGACCGACTTGTGGGCTATGAGCTTAGTCCTTTCCTGTGGAAAAAGGTCAAGAGAGGACTCTCCGCAGGCAGAGTGCAGTCCGTAGCGGTACGTCTTGTAGTTGACCGCGAGAACGAGATAAGGGCATTTGTCCCCAAGGAGTACTGGTCCATAGACGCCAAGTTCACCGCTCCCTCATCGAGAAAGGTGTTCGACGCCGCATTGGTGGCAGTAGACGGCGAAAAGCTTGAGATACCAAATCAGGCAGAGGCAGACGGACTTCTTGCAAGACTCGAGAATGCCGAGTATGTAGTAAAGTCGGTGAAGAAAAGGGTCACCAAGAAACAGCCTGCACCGCCATTCATCACATCAACTCTCCAGCAGGAGGCATCCAGAAAGCTCAGCTTCAGTGCAAAGCGCACCATGAAGGCAGCGCAGGAGCTTTACGAAGGTGTTGACGTACAGGGAGTAGGTGCAGTAGGTCTTATCACATACATGAGAACGGACAGCCTGCGAATTTCCGACGAGGCGAAGAAGGCTGCCGCTGATTATATCGGAACGGTCTACGGCAAGGACTACCTGCCCCCCGAGCCGAGAAACTTCAAGACAAAGAGCAACGCACAGGACGCCCATGAAGCGATACGTCCCTCAACTCCCGAGCTTACGCCCGAGAGAGTAAAGTCCAGCCTCAGCTCCGACCAGTACAAGCTTTACAAGCTCATATGGGAGCGCTTTATCGCCAGCCAGATGGCAAACGCACTGCTGGATACGGTATCCGCGGATATAGATGCAAAGGGCTGCACATTCAGGGCATCGGGCTACTCCGTTAAGTTTGACGGATTTATGGCACTTTACGTTGAGTCAAGCGATTCCGAGGACGGCTCAAAGAAGATGCTTCCCGAGCTGAAAGCAGAGGATAAGCTGAAGCTGAAGTCCATTGCGGGCAACCAGCACTTCACACAGCCCCCTCCGCGATATACAGAAGCTTCCCTCATCAAGGCGCTTGAGGAGAACGGCATCGGCAGACCGAGTACCTACGCTCCGACCATAACCACAATAACCTCACGCCGCTATGTCGAGCATGAGGGCAAGGCATTGAAGCCCACAAATCTTGGCGAGGTCATCACGGAGCTTATGAAGGATCACTTCAAGAAGATAGTAGACGCCAAGTTCACCGCCGAGATGGAGAACAATCTCGATGAGGTTGAGCACGGCGAAAAGAACTGGGTAAGCACACTTCACGAGTTCTACGACGACTTCTCACAGACCCTTAAAAAGGCAGAGGAGGCAATGGACGGCAAGCGCGTGAAGGTACCCGACGAGGAGACCGACGTAGTATGCGAGCTGTGCGGCAGGAACATGGTGATAAAG
Source organism: Ruminococcus sp. (assembly GCA_017519145.1). Taxonomy (GTDB): domain Bacteria; phylum Bacillota; class Clostridia; order Oscillospirales; family Ruminococcaceae; genus Ruminococcus. The sequence goes on along the minus strand of JAFWTA010000022.1, from coordinate 150,165 downwards.
TACAGCAAGTTCGGCAAATTCCTTGCCTGCCCGGGCTTCCCCGAGTGCAAGAACACAAAGAAGATAGTAACAGAGGCGGACGGAAACTGTCCGCGCTGCGGAAAGAAAATGCTGCTTAAAAAGTCCAAGAAGGGCAGAAGCTTTTACGGCTGTGAGGGCTTCCCGGACTGCAGCTTCATGACATGGAACGTACCCACCAAGGAGATATGTCCTCAGTGCGGCAAAAGCCTGTTCATGAAGGGCGGAAAATCGGGAAAGCTGGTGTGCGAGAACGAGGGCTGCGGCTATGAAAGAGAGCTGAAGAAATGAGCGTGACCGTCAATGTCATAGGCGCAGGACTTGCAGGCTGCGAAGCCGCATGGGCAGTTGCCGAGTCGGGCATAAACGTAAGGCTTTACGAGATGAAGCCTCAGAAATATTCTCCCGCCCACAAGTACAGCGGATTTGCGGAGCTTGTATGCTCCAATTCCCTGAAGGCGGCGAGACTGGAATCGGCGGCAGGACTTCTCAAATACGAGATGGAGCTGCTGGGCTCACTGACCGTGCCCTGTGCCAAGGCGAATTCTGTTGAGGCAGGAGGCGCACTTGCGGTTGACCGCGAGAAATTCTCGGACGCAGTTACCGGAAAGATAAAGTCCCACCCCCTTATAGAAGTGGTGGGAGCAGAGGTAACGGAGCTTCCCGAGGGAGAGACCATAATCGCCACAGGTCCCCTTACACAGGGCGCCATGGCGGATATAATAAAGGAGCTCTGCGGCGAGGGACTCAGTTTTTATGACGCAGCCGCTCCTATTGTGACTGCGGAGAGCATAGATATGGAAAGAGCCTTCTATGCGTCCAGGTATGACAGGGGTGACGCGGATTACGTCAACTGTCCCATGAACAAGGAGGAGTACCTCGCATTTTATGAAGCTCTTACAGGAGCCGAAAAGGTGCAGCTCAAGGACTTCGAGACCCACCCATTCAGCGTATACGAGGGCTGTATGCCCATCGAGGAGCTGGCGTCGCGAGGTGTGGACACTATGCGCTTCGGGCCAATGAAGCCCGTTGGCATAGACGACCCGAGAACGGGCAGACGTCCCTATGCAGTAGTGCAGCTTCGCAAGGAGAACCGCGAGGGCACACTTTTCAACCTTGTGGGATTTCAGACCAATCTGAAGTTCGGCGAGCAGAAGCGTGTATTCTCCATGATACCGGGTCTTGAAAACGCAGAGTTCATGCGCTACGGCGTAATGCACAGGAACACCTTTATAAACAGCCCCGAGCTGCTCAGCGCGGACTTCTCCATGAGGAGCCGACCCGAAATATCCTTTGCAGGGCAGATAACGGGAGTAGAGGGCTATATGGAAAGCGCTGCAAGCGGACTCATAGCAGGTATCGCGGTATCCCGCAGGATAAAGGGACTTGAGCCCTTAAAGCTTCCCCTTGACACCATGACGGGAGCCCTTGCTCATTATATCAGTGACCCCTTCAACAGCGGCAATTTTCAGCCAATGGGGGCGAATATGGGCATACTTCCCGATATCGGCGTAAGGATAAAAGACAAGAAGGAGCGCTACGGCGCATATGCAGAACGTGCTGTTAGATCGCTGAGAGGAGAGCTTGAGAGAATTGGCTTCTAAGATAATAGTTGACGCCTTCGGAGGAGATAACGCTCCTCTGGAGGTAATAAAGGGCTGCGAGAGAGCGGTCCGCGAGCTTGGTGTGAGCATCATACTCACAGGCAGCGAGGAAAAGATAAAGAAGTGTGCGGCGGAAAACGGTCTCAGCCTCAGCGGCATAGAGATAGTCCACACCGATGATGTTTTTGATATACATGAGGAACCGAAGGAAATAATCAAGTCAGGCAAAAATTCTTCGATGGCAGTGGGACTCGCCCTGCTTTCCGAGGGCAAGGGCGATGCCTTTGTATCGGCAGGAAGCACGGGAGCACTTGTCATGGGAGCCACCTTCATCGTCAAGCGTATCAAAGGCATCAAAAGGATAGCGCCGTCGCCGGTACTCCCCGGCGATAAGGGAAGCTTCATACTTCTCGACGCAGGGGCAAATACAGAATGCAGACCCGAGATGCTGGTGCAGTTTGCCGTTATGGGAAGTGCCTACATGGAGAAGGTCATGGGCGTAAAGTCTCCCAAGGTTGGACTGCTCAACATAGGCTCCGAGGAGACTAAAGGCAGAGAGCTTGAGATAGAGGCTTACAAGCTGCTGGAAAAGTCCGGTCTTAACTTCGCAGGAAATATCGAAGCAAGAGACCTGCCCAAGGGCGAGGTGCAGGTAGTAGTCACCGACGGCTTTACGGGCAATATCGTCCTGAAGCTCTACGAGGGAATGGGAAGCTTTTTCGCCAAGAGGGTAAAGTGGATATTCTCGGGAGCAGGCAAGCTGGGAGCCATATTCTCCCTCGGCAAGATAAAGGCATTCAGAAAACAGATGGACTATAAAGAGGTAGGCGGCTCAGCCCTTCTCGGCGTAAGAAAGCCCGTCATAAAGGCTCACGGAAGCTCTGACGGAACAGCATTCTTCAACGCCGTAAGACAGGCAAAGAAGTGTGTGGAGGGCAATGTCGCAGGCGTGACCGAGAGCTATGTAGCTCGTATGTCCGCCGCAGACAAGGAGTGATAATATGGAAGATCTTTCGAGATTTGAAGATATACTGGGATATAAGTTCAATAATATACAGCTGCTCAGGCAGGCGCTCTCACATTCGTCCTATGCAAACGAGAGAAAGCACCCCAACGGCAGCAACGAGCGTCTTGAGTTCCTCGGTGACAGTGTGCTGTCCATTGTAGTATCGGACTTCCTTTACAAGAACCTTAACGTGGCAGAGGGCGAGCTGACGAAGATGAGAGCATCTTTGGTATGCGAGAAGTCACTGCACGTTTTCGCCAAGCAGATAGACCTTGGAAAGTTCCTGCTGCTGGGCAAGGGCGAGGAGAACACAGGCGGAAGGGAGCGTCCTTCCATACTTGCCGACGCCTTTGAGGCAGTCATCGCCGCCATATATCTCGACGGCGGAATGGAGCCCGTATCGAAGCACATTCTGCGCTTCATGCCCAAGGATATCCGTCACGCAAGGAAGCCCGTATTCAACGACTTCAAGACAGTTCTTCAGGAGGTCGTCCAGAAAAATCCCGAGGAGAAGGTGGAATACGTTCTCATCGGTGAGGAGGGGCCTGACCACAACAAGCGTTTTGTCGTTGAGGTTTGCCTGAACGATCAGGTCATCGGAAAGGGCAGCGGAAAGAGCAAGAAGGAAGCCGAGCAGCTTGCTGCAAAGGAAGCGCTGGAGCTCATGGGCTATGAAGCACAGTAACATCTCCGTATTCGTGCCTCATGTGGGCTGTCCTCATAAGTGCAGCTTCTGCGACCAGCGCACCATAAGCGGCGCACAGAGCCTGCCCCGCGGCAGAGATGTCAGGGAGGTCTGTGAGCAGGCACTGAGGGAGGTAAGGTCTCCCGGGAACACCGAGATAGCATTTTTCGGCGGAAGCTTTACGGCTATCCCCCGTGATTATATGCTGGAGCTCCTCGAGGCGGCAAAGGAATATGTAGGCGAGGGGAAGTTCATGGGCATACGCTGCTCAACCCGTCCCGACTGCATAAGCGCGGAGGTGCTGGAGCTGCTGAAAGGCTTCGGAGTCACCGCCATAGAGCTGGGAGCCCAGTCCATGAAGGACGAGGTGCTTGAAGCCAACGAGCGCGGACACACTGCACAGGACGTGGTGAACGCCGGCCGTCTTATCAGGGAGCACGGCTTTGAGCTTGGCTTGCAGATGATGACGGGGCTTTATAAGAGCAGCCTTGAGGACGACATGGACACAGCAAGGAGAATAGCAGACCTTGCACCCGATACAGTCAGGATATACCCTGTGGCAGTGCTGAGGGGCACCCGTCTGGGACAGCTTTATCTGTCGGGAGAGTACGCTCCTGTGCCATTTGATGAAATGGTGGAGGTCTGTGCGGACATAATGAAGCTTTTCACGGACAGGGGGATAAGGGTCATAAAATGCGGACTCCACGCCAGCGAATTTGTGGAGCAGGACATGGTGGCAGGCTACTATCACCCTGCATTCCGCGAGCTGTGTGAGGCAGCCATCTACCGCAGCATTATCCTTGATGCCATTGAGAAGGAGCTGCCCGACTGCCGCGGCAAAGTCACGGCAGAGGTCAGCAGCAGATGCATCAGCAAGGCTGTGGGACAGAAAAGAGCGAATATAGAATTTTTCAGGGAGCGCGGTCTGGACGTGACCATAGTCGGCAGCGAGACCGTCCCTATATATGAATGTAAGCTGAGGAGGTGAGCGGGTGTATCTTAAATCACTGGAAATACAGGGATTCAAGTCATTTCCCGACAAGATAAGCCTTACCTTTGACAAGGGACTTACCGCAGTCGTGGGACCAAACGGAAGCGGCAAGAGCAATATCGGCGACTCTGTGCGCTGGGTACTGGGAGAGCAGTCCACCAAGACCCTCAGAGGAAACAAGATGGAGGACGTAATATTCTCGGGTACCGTGGCAAGGAAGCCCATGGGCTTTGCGCAGGTAACGCTGAATATAGACAACTCCGACAAGACCCTTCCCGACATGGGTGACGAGGTCGGCATAACCCGTAAGCTGTACAGGAGCGGCGAGAGCGAGTACCTCATCAACGGCAAGCCCTGCCGACTGAAGGACATCAACGAGCTGTTCATGGACACAGGTCTGGGACGCGACGGCTACTCCATAATCGGACAGGGACGTATCGCCGAGATAGTAGGCGCAAAGAGTTCCGAGCGCCGCGACATCTTCGAGGAGGCGGCAGGAATATCCAAATTCCGCTATAAGAAGCTGGAAGCGGAGCGAAAGCTCACCGCCGCACAGGAGAACCTGCTGAGGCTCACGGACATACTCACCGAACTGGAGGGCAGAGTAGAGCCTCTGAGGATACAGTCCCAGAAGGCAGAGAAGTTCATCAAGCTTGCCGAGGAGCGCAAGCGTCTGGAGATATCCGTCTGGGTCAGCCGGCTTGACGAGATGAAGATAAAGCTTGACGAGCTTGAGAGCAAGATACTTGTCAGCAAGAACGAATACGAGAACATCGAGAACGACATACAGCGCGAGGAGCAGAAGATAGCCGACGGCATCAGGAAGATGCAGGAGAGCACCATGCGTGCCGATGAGCTTCGCCGAAAGATGCTGGAGGAGGAGCAGACCGCTTCCGAGATGAAGTCGGGCATAGCCGTTCTCGAGAACGATATAAAGCACTGCACAGAGGCGGTGGAGGCAGCCAGAAAGAATATCGACAGCTCCGAGGAAGCTAAGAAGGCACTGGAGCAGGAGCGCAAGGCAGCTCTCGAGGGGCTTGAAAAGCTGAAAGAGCAGAAGAAGGCACTGGAAGCCGAGATAAAGGCAGCGGAGGAGAGCTTTGAGAAAGCTGAGAGCGAGAGCACCAAGCTGGGCGACTCCGTTGACAAGGCAGGCAGCGAGATAAACGGCTTGTACATCAGACAGAGCGAGCATCGCTTCAACATCGAGTCCTCAAAGTCAATGATAGAGGAGCAGACCGCAAGGCTCAGCGAGCTCCGCGAGAGCAGCGGCACCCTTGTGAAGCGTATCGAGGAGTACGAGAGCCACAGGACTGAGCTTACCGCCCAAAGCGAGAAGAACGCCGCAAGGGCAGAGGAGCTCCGCAACAAGCTCAGCGGACTGGAGCGCCTTTATAAATCGCGCCGCGACGGCTTTGAGCAGGCGAAAAACGACTTTGAACGCGCGCTGTACGACCTGAAGGACAAGCAGCAGCGCAGGAAGATACTCACCGACCTTGAGAACAACATGGAGGGCTTCGCGGGCAGTGTAAAGCAGGTGCTGAAGGCTTCCAAGCAGGGACGCATAGGCGGAGTATTCGGCACAGTCGCCCAGAATATAGGTGTTGAGCCGCAGTACGCCGTAGCAATAGAGACCGCACTTGGCGGCGCCATGCAGAATATCATCGTTGAAAACGAGGACATTGCAAAGCGCTGTATCCGCTTTCTGAAGGAGCAAAAGGGCGGCAGAGCCACATTCCTGCCCATCACTTCTGTAAAGGGCTACGAGCTCAGGGAGCAGGGGCTGGAGAACTGCGAGGGCTTTGTGGCGAACGCCAACAAGATAGTTACCTATGACCCCAAGTTCAGCGGCATAATCGCGTCGCTGCTGGGACGTATAGTCATAGCCGAGGACATTGACACCGCGACCCTTATCGCCAAGAAGTACGGCTATAAGTTCAGGATAGTCACCCTCGACGGACAGGTCATCAACGCGGGAGGTTCCTTCACGGGAGGCTCCGCACAGCGTTCGGGCGGTATCATCACACGAAAGAACGAGATAGACACACTTGATGCCGAGATAGAGAAGCTTTCCGCCGAGAGGGACGCCCTCCGCGAGAAGGCAGAGAAGCTCCGTGCGGAGTCTGAGAAGCTCCGCTACGACACCGAGGCAGCCAAGGAGGAGCAGGCACAGTGCGAGGCGGAGAGAGTCCGCATAGGCGCCGAGCTCACCAGCGTCATCTCACTGGCAGAGCAGCTCCGTACACAGTCTGCGGACTCCGAGAGAGTCGCCGCCGAGACAGAGCAGCGTATCGAGGCTGCAAAGCAGAACATCGCCGACTCCGAGAAGGCACTTGCCGAAACGGAACTGGAGATAAAGGCAGCCGAGGAAAAACTGGCACAGGGACAGGATATCCGCGAGAAGCTGAGACTTCAGCGCGAGGAGCTGTCCGACAGGCTTTCGGAGCTGAAGATAAAGGGCATGGAGCTTGCCAAGGACTTACAGGCGCAGGAGCTTGAGATATCCCGTATCGACAGGCGTGAGGAGGAGCTGAAATACGGCGCCCACCAGTTCGAGGAGGAGATATACCGCCAGAATGAGATAATAGCGCAGAAGGAGACCGAGATAGACGGGCTGAAGCAGAAGCTTGCGAACTTCAAGGACAACACCGCCTCATACAATGAGGAGATACAGCGCTGTCACACCACTCACACCGAGCAGAACCGACTGGTCAACGAGATGCAGAACGGACTCAAGGCGATAAACGATTCCAAGGAGAAGCTCTCCGCAGAGATAACACGACTTGAGGAGCGCAGAGAGACAGTCTGCCGCGACACTGACAACATCATCAGGCAGCTCATGGAGGTCTACGAGCTGACACGCTCAGAGGCTGTACAGATGGCCGAGAAGATAGACGACATGATGGCTGCACAGGCGGAGCTGACCACCATCAAGAACAAGATACGCGCACTGGGAAGCGTAAACGTAGACGCTATCGAGGAGTACAAGGAGGTATCGGAGAGATACCGCTTCATGTCCGAGCAGATAGCTGACATCCAGAAGTCAAAGGCGGAGCTGGAGAAGATAATCACAGACCTGACCGCAGAGATGTGCAGGATATTCTCAGAGAGCTTTGCCATAATCAACTCAAACTTCAAGAGCATCTTCGTGGAGCTCTTCGGCGGCGGAAAGGCGGAGCTCATACTCAGCGACCCCGAGAACGTGCTGGAGTCGGGCATCGAGATAAGCGTAGCCCCTCCCGGAAAGGTCATCAAGAACCTGATATCACTGTCGGGAGGCGAGCAGTCCTTCGTAGCCATAGCGATTTATTTTGCCATACTGAAGCTGAGACCCGCGCCTTTCTGTATACTTGACGAGATAGACGCGGCTCTTGATGAAGTAAACGTAAGGAAGTACGCACAGTACCTGAAGAAATTCACGGACACCACCCAGTTCGTACTGGTAACACACAGACGAAGCGCCATGGAGGAGGCAAATGTGCTCTACGGCGTGACCATGCAGGAGGACGGAATATCCAAGCTCCTGAAGATGGAGCAGGTGGATTTTCAGGAGGACGTAGCAGATATTCAATAATTTTTGTCACAGATGACCATATCGCTGCGATATGATTAATAGACCATGTTTGGAGGATATAATGGGACTTTTTTCTAAAATTGCCAGCGGTCTGAGAAAGACCAAGGATTTCCTTTTCGGCGGTATCCAGAGAGTACTCAACTCTTTTACCGTTATCGACGAGGAGCTTTTCGACCAGCTCGAGGAGCAGATGATAATGAGCGATATCGGAGTTGAGACCTCCGAGGAGATATGCGACAGGCTCCGCAGGAAGATAAAGGAGCGCGGCATAACCGACCCCAAGGAGATAATGGGACTTATCCACGAAGTTATCGCGGAGATAATGGGCGATGACACAGGTCTGGATCTTTCCGTATCCCCCGCAGTAATAATGGTCATCGGCGTAAACGGCGCAGGCAAGACCACCACCATAGGCAAGCTCTGCCACCAGTTCAGACAGGAGGGCAAGAAGGTGCTGGTAGCGGCAGCGGACACATTCCGTGCGGCAGCTATCGACCAGCTTGAGGTGTGGACACAGCGAGCAGGCGTTGACATAGTAAAGCACGCCGAGGGCTCCGATCCGGGAGCCGTAGTGTACGACGCTCTTGAAGCCGCAAAGGCAAGAGAGTGCGACGTAGTGGTAATAGATACGGCAGGAAGGCTCCACAATAAGAAGAACCTTATGGAGGAGCTGAAGAAGATAAACCGTATCATCGACAACAAGGCAGGTGACTGTTCAAGAGAGATACTTCTGGTGCTTGACGCCACCACGGGACAGAACGCCGTAAATCAGGCGAAGCTGTTCAGCGAGACCGCGCCCATCACAGGAATAGTGCTCACAAAGCTTGACGGTACAGCCAAGGGCGGTATCGTTATCTCCATAAAGAACGAGCTTGGCATACCCGTAAAGCTCATAGGCGTAGGCGAGAAGATAGACGACCTCCAGCCATTTGACAGCAATATGTTCGTTGATGCCCTCTTTGCATCTCCAGAGCAGCTTGAATCCCTTGACGATGAGGACGAGGATACAGAGGAGGCAGCCGAGGAGTACACCGAGGACGATGAAGACACCGATATCGTTGAGGTGGACGGCGTTCAGGGCTACTACAACGAGTACGGCGCATTTGTTGCCTATGAGGAGTCCGATGATGAGGACGAGGATGACACCGAGGAAGCCTATGAGGAGCTTGATGAGGACGAAGACGAGGCAGAGGACGAGTCCTATGACGCTGATGATGAAGACGATGAGGCCGAGGAGTCTGACGATGATGACAGCCTGACCGAGGATACAGAGGACGCAGAGGAAGAAGACGAGGACGAGGAATCCGAGGAGGAAGAAGCTCCCGCACCCGAGCCGGAGAAGAAGAAAAAGCGCGGCTTCTTCAGCAGACTGTTCGGAGGTAAGGACAATGATTAAGCAGCTTGTAATGGCTACAAACAACGCAAACAAGCTCCGCGAGGCGAGGGAGATACTCTCACCTCTGGGCATAGAGGTGCTGTCACAGCGCGAGGCAGGAGCAAACTGCGATCCCGAGGAAAACGGCGCCACATTTGCGGAAAATGCCCTTATCAAGGCAAGAGCGGTCTATGAAGCGGTAAAGCTTCCCACAGTAGCCGACGACAGCGGTCTCTGCGTAGACGCCATGGACGGACGTCCGGGAGTATACTCCGCAAGATACGCTCCCGAGGGACAGCACTGTGCAAAGCTCCTTGATGAAATGAAAGACGTTCCCGAGGATAAGAGGGGAGCAGCTTTCGTGTGCTCCATCGCATTCATAGACGAAAACGGTGAGAATTACGGCGTAAGCGGCAGGTGCAGCGGCAGCATCGGATATGAGCAGCGCGGCACCAACGGCTTTGGCTACGACCCTGTATTCATGGTAGGAGAGAAAAGCATGGCGGAGCTGACCGCAGAGGAAAAGAACGCAATAAGTCACAGAGGTGCGGCTCTGAGAGGGCTGTACAAGTACCTGAAGGAAAGATTTGGTGAATAATATGCTTACAAGCAAGCAGAGAGCGTACCTGCGCGGTATCGCATCAACATACGAGACCATATACCAGATAGGCAAGGGCGGCGTTACCGAGGCGATGTGCAATGACATATCCGCCGCACTGAAAAAGCGGGAGCTCATAAAGCTGAGGGTCCTTGACAATTCGGGCTGGACAGCAAGGGAAGCCGCAGACGCCATCGCCGAGCAGACAGGCGCAGACGTAGTGCAGGTCATTGGCAACAAATTCGTGCTTTTCAAGCGCAACGAAAAGGATCCCGTTATCGAGAACATTCCCAAGGCAAAGTAAGTCATGAGGGTACTGATAATAAGCGGCACTGCTCATAAGGGCTCCGGCTACAATATCGGGCGTATGACAGCCGAGAAGCTTGCAAAGCCCGAGGAAATAGACGAGGTGTTCCTGCCGCGGGACTTTGACGAGTTCTGCTGTGGCTGTACCAATTGCTTCACCAAGGGAGAGGACACCTGTCCCCATTACGGAAAGCTTAGACCCATAACGGAGCTTATAGATGCCGCCGATGTGCTGATACTCACATCGCCCGTGTACGTTTATCACTGCACAGGACAGATGAAGGCGCTGCTGGATCATTACGGCTGGCGCTGGATGGCACACCGTCCCGAGGAGAAGATGTTCCGCAAGCAGGCGGTGGTAATATCCACAGCTGCGGGAGCAGGGGTGAAGTCCGCCATGAAGGATATGGCAGACAGCTGTTTCTTCTGGGGCATACCCAAGACATACAAGCTGGGCAGACCTGTTGCGGCGACGGACTGGGAAAGCGTAAAGCCGAAGGTGAAGGAAAGCATCGGCAAAAAGGCAGACAGTATCGCCAAAAAGATACTCAAGCGGCAGGGAAATGTCCCCGTACCGCTTAAAACAAAGGCGTTTTTCAAGATAATGAGCCTTATGCAGCGAAACGGCTGGAACAAGGCAGACATGGACTACTGGAAGGCAAAGGGCTGGACAGAGAGCAAACGTCCGTGGAAATAACAGGAGGTGCATAATGAAGACAGGCATATATGGCGGAAGCTTCAATCCCGTCCACAACGGACATATTCATCTTGCGGAAACTGCCGTTAAAGAGTTCGGACTTGACAGGCTGTTTCTCCTGCCTTCAAAGATATCACCTCACCGCTCCAGTGCTGAGTACGCACCCGACGAGGACAGACTTGAGATGCTGAGACTTGCCTGCGAGGGCAACGATCATCTTTTCGTCAGCGACTACGAAATAAAAAGCGACCGCGTGAGCTATACTATATACACGGTGGAGCATTTCCGCGAGACCTATCCCGATGACGAGCTTTTCCTCCTTGTGGGAAGTGATATGCTCATGAGCTTTGACACATGGTTCCGCTATGAGGACATACTTTCAAACGTGACCCTGTGCGTAGTTTCCCGTGAAAAGGGAGATCTGCCTGCTCTGAAGAGAAAAGCTGAGGAGCTCGGAAAATTCGGCAGGATCAAGGTATCCGAGGCGTCGCCCACTGTTGTATCCAGTACAGAGGTGCGAAAAAAAATTGCAAAAAATAAGGATTTCACTTGCTATCTTGACGAAAATGTAGTACAATATATAAGATTGAAGGGATTATATTCAGTAAGAGGTGAAGGCGATTTGCAGTATAACCCTGACGATAAAAAGAAATACCTGAAAGAACACCTGTCGCCGAAGCGCTATACCCATTCCCTGAATGTGGCAGCTGAGTGCAGGAAGCTTGCGGAAAAGTACGGTGAAGACCCTGATAAGGCATATTTTGCGGGACTTCTTCACGATATCTGCAAGGAGCTCCCCGAGGATGAGCAGAGGAAGCTTGTGCTTGAGAGCGGATATACCGTATGCCGCGAGGAGCTGGAGACACGTTCGCTTCTGCACGGCATAGCAGGTGCATATTTTGTAAAAAAAGAGTTCGGAGTGGAGGACATAGACATCCTCAACTCTATAAGATTTCATACAGTGGGCAGAGCAGGAATGTCCCGGCTTGAAGAGATAGTCTATATGGGCGATCTCATTTCTGCGGAGCGGGATTACAAGGATGTAGACAAGATGCGAAAGCTTGCCTACACCGATCTCAATGCAGCAATGCGCGAGGCATTTGCATTTTCAATGAAGTCCGTGATAAAAAAAGGCGGAGTTATACCGATATGCACCGCCGAGGGGTATAATTTTTATACACGGCTTTCCTGATAAGATAAAAAAATGATGGAAATTTGAAAAGAGGACTCTAATGAACCGAGAAGAACTTAACGAGGAGTTAAAAACCACAGCAGACAACGCTCCGAGGCAGATGAAACCGCTGAGGAAGCTTAAAAGGATAGATAACAGTCCAAAGCCTGCCGAGCCTGTATACCACGGGCTCCACGAGGCACCGCAGATAGACATAGCCATTGAGGGCGAGGAGAGACCGCAGGAGAGAGCTCCGCAGCAGGTCTATCACGGTATGCACGAAAAGGGCAGGGCTGATGACATAGTTGAGTCGGCAGTATACGACGATGATGACTACGACTATGATTATGACGAGCCCGAAAAGGGTTCGGGCAAAAAGAAGAAAAAGAAGAGCAAAAAGGACGCCCTTATAAAGCTGACAGCGGTGCTGCTCAGTATAGCAGCCATCATCACGCTCTTCCTGAATATGCCCATACTATGGTACAAAAAGAGCGGACAGCCTGACGAGAGAGTGTCCATAATCACATATTTCAAGCGCTGGCAGCCCACTGTTGACCTTGAGGGTGAGCTTGAGAAGCCCCAGATGGATCTCAGCGTCGATCCCGACATCGTAACAGAGGACTTCACCGACGGACTTGATCTTCCCCAGCTCATAGAGGGACAGTACACCGTGCTTTTCCTCGGATTTGACGAGGATCAGGAGCTTACAGACGTTATCTGGATATGCCAGTTCGACATCGCAGGCGGAAAGCTCCACATCCTTCAGGTGCCCAGAGATTGTGCCGTACCCAATTATACCAGCAATCCCACCACCAAGATCAACAGCGTGTACTACTATGCATGGGATCAGGAATCCAGCAAGATACAGCGTGTTGTAAACTGTGTTCAGGACAACTTCGGCATACCCATAGACGCATATATCACCACCACCTGCTTTGACATCGTTGACATAGTGAACCTTGTGGGCGGAATACCCATGAACATCGACAACGAGATAGTATACGAGGCAGACAAGGTGATCCCTGCGGGCGAGAACGTAGTTCTCACAGGCGAGCAGGCAGAGTGGTTCGTCCGTTTCCGTCATGACTGGCTTCAGGGCGATATCGGACGAGTACAGAACCAGCGCCGCTTCATGGCAGCTGCAATGCAGAAGATACTCAGCATCGTCAAGGACGAGGGCAGGATGAAGCTTTACAGCTACCTCAACACCATATACAAGAACAAGTGGATAGCCACAAATATGAGCGTGGAGGATCTCAGCAAGCTTGCAGACTTCGGCTCAATACTATCCATGGACAACGTGTCAGTCAACATGGTACCGGGAGAGGATGCGGCATACATCGGCTCCGACGGAAACGAGTACAGTATCTACTCCATCCACAAGAGGGCGACAGTGGATATGCTCAACGAGTCGTTCCGTCCCTACCAGCGCCCCATGCTGCTCTCCGAGAGCAATATAATGGAATTTGTAAGCGAATACGAATATCAGTACGAGCTCTATGACGATACGGGAATAACCTTCAAGGATCTCGAAAAGGCAACTGAACCGCCGAGAGCTTCGGATTACAACTAATGAAAGAAAGGTGAAGCAGATGACAGAGCAGGAAAAGCTCGAGCTTATAGTAAAGACACTTGACAGCAAGAGAGGCGAGGACATACAGGCTATAAAGATAGCCGACCTCACTATACTTGCGGACTATTTCGTAATAGTAAACGGTACCAGCAACACCCACGCGAGAACACTTGCTGATGAGGTGGAGTTCGTACTTTCACAGAAGGGCATCGAGCCCCAGCGCCGTGAGGCAGATACAGGCAACACATGGATAATCCTCGACTACGCCGATATAATCGTCCATGTATTCTACAAGGACACCAGAAACTTCTACAAGCTTGAGGGACTCTGGGCAGACGGCGAGCAGGTGGACATCAGCAGTCTTCTTGTAAAGGAGAATGAAGGTTGACATTCAAAAACAAAACAGGCGGTACGCTCATCGTTGTAATGGCGGTGTATGTAGTTGCGAAGTGCCTGCTGAACATGGCGCTCAGCGGACATATCTCCGTGACGACTCTGGTCATCGCCATACTTGAAGCGGCAGCCTTTTTCCTGTGGCGCAGGTATGTGAACTATGCACTGGCAGGACTTCTTGCCCTCATAGCTATAATATACTTCCCGCAGAATATAGCCGATATAGGCTCCAACTGGATCTATCTCCTTGAGGGAGCCGCTGACATATGCTGTGCCGCGCTTTTATGCTTCCATAAGGACGTAGGCGAGCATTACACAAACCCATGGAATAATAATTAATAATAAAGGAATGATATTACAATGAGCAGATATGATTTCTCATCTGTTGAAGCCAAATGGCAGAAATACTGGGACGAGCATGACACCTTCAAGGCATCCGACGATTACAGCAAGAAGAAGTTCTACGGACTTGTAGAGTTTCCCTATCCTTCGGGACACGGTATGCACGTCGGCCACATCAAGGCATATTCGGGACTTGAGGTAGTAAGCCGCAAACGCCGTATGGAGGGCTACAATGTACTTTTCCCCATAGGCTTTGATGCCTACGGTCTCCCCACGGAGAATACAGCTATCAAGGAGAACATCCACCCCAGAATAGTTACCGACAGAAACATCGAGAAGTTCACAAATCAGCTCCGCACGGTAGGATTTTCCTTTGACTGGTCCAGAGTAGTAGACACCACAGAGGAGAGCTACTACAAGTGGACACAGTGGATATTCCTGAAGATGTTCGAGAATGGACTTGTATTCCGTGACAAGACCTCAGTAAACTACTGCCCCAGCTGTAAGGTAGTTCTCTCCAATGAGGACTCACAGGGCGGCAAGTGCGACGTATGCCACAGCGATATCATTCAGAAGACCAAGGAGGTATGGTACCTCCGCATCACAGAGTACGCCGACAAGCTCCTTGAGGGACTTGAGACCGTAGACTACCTGCCCAACGTAAAGCTCCAGCAGCAGAACTGGATAGGCAAGTCCACAGGCGCATTCGTAGACTTCAAGATAAAGGAGCAGGACGAGAAGCTCCGCATCTACACAACCCGTCCCGACACACTCTACGGCGTTACCTTCATGGTAATCGCGCCGGAGCACCCCATTATCCAGAAGTACCGCGACAGCATCGCTAATATCGCAGCACTGGACGATTACAAGGCAGAGTGTGCAAAGAAGAGCGAGTTCGAGAGAACACAGCTTGTCAAGGATAAGACAGGCGTAAAGATAGAGGGACTGACAGCTATCAACCCCATCACAGGCAAGGAGATACCTATCTACATATCCGACTATGTAATGATGGGCTACGGCACAGGTGCTATCATGGCAGTTCCCGCACATGATACAAGAGATTACGACTTCGCAAAGAAGTTCGGCATAGACATCATCGAGGTCATCAAGGGCGGTGACATCACCAAGGAAGCCTATACAGGTGAGGGCGAGCTTGTGAACTCGGGCGAGCTCAACGGTCTTTCCAACAAGAAGGACGCCATCAACAAGGCTCTTGAGATACTTGAAAAGCTTGGCTGCGGTGAAAAGGGCGTACAGTACAAGATGAAGGACTGGGCATTCAACCGCCAGAGATACTGGGGCGAGCCCATCCCGATCGTACACTGCGACACCTGCGGAATGGTAGCCGTTCCATATGAGGAGCTTCCTCTGAGACTGCCCGAGGTAGAGAACTTCGAGCCCGGTACAGACGGTGAGAGCCCTCTTGCAAAGATAGACAGCTTCGTAAAGTGCAAGTGCCCCAAGTGCGGCAGGGATGCACGCCGTGAGACAGATACGATGCCTCAGTGGGCAGGTTCATCATGGTACTTCCTCCGTTACTGCGACCCCAAGAACGATAATGAGTTCGCATCACAGGAGGCACTGAAGTACTGGATGCCCGTTGACTGGTACAACGGCGGCATGGAGCACGTTACAAGACATATGATATACAGCCGTTTCTGGCATAAGTTCCTCTATGATCTGGGACTGGTACCCACCGCAGAGCCCTACGCAAAGCGTACCGCACAGGGACTTATCCTCGGACCCGACGGCGAGAAGATGTCCAAGTCAAGGGGCAATGTTATCGACCCCAATGACGTAGTTGCAGAGTACGGCGCAGACGTACTGAGACTGTATGTACTCTTTATGGGCGACTACGAGAAGGCAGCACCGTGGAGCGAATCCAGCATCAAGGGCTGCAAGAGATTTGTTGACAGAGTATGGTCACTTCAGGATATGCTCACAGAGGGCACAGAGTACACAGACGGACTCCGTTCCAACTTCCACAAGACCATCAAGAAGGTAACAGAGGACATAGAGGCTATGAAGTTCAACACAGCTATCGCAGCCCTCATGACCCTCATAAACGATATATACAACGCAGGCTCCATAAACAAGGCAGAGCTGGGTACATTCTGCACACTGCTCTATCCCTTTGCGCCTCACATCTCCGAGGAGATCTACAACAGCGTATTCGACACAGTTCTCAGCGAGCAGGGCTGGGTAAGCTATGACGAGGCACTCTGCAAGGACGACACCATCGAGATCGTTGTACAGGTAAACGGAAAGCTGAAGGCAAAGCTGAATATCGCAGTTGACGCCGACAAGGACTCCGTTATCGCTCTGGCACTTGCAGACGAGAAGGTAAAGGAAGCAACAGACGGTAAGAATATCCTGAAACAGATATATGTACCAAATAAACTTGTTAATATTGTTGCAAAATAACGAATTTTTTCTGGGCAAAAAAAAAGCTTGACAATCGTCCGAAAATATGGTAAACTTATAGTATATTCTTTATAACTAATTATTGTATATCTGCTATTTATTGGGGTATATGCTGACTGACACCCGCAAGGGTGATTAGTATAGAGCTTTGGAGCTGAGCTCCGAGCAACCTCTGAACAAGGGAGGGAAATTTAGTGGCAGAAGTTCGTGTTGGCAAAAACGAGTCTTTAGACACAGCTCTTAAAAGATTTAAGAGATCATGTGCAAAGGACGGCGTAATTGCTGAGGTTCGTAAGAGAGAGCACTACGAGAAGCCTTCGGTAAAGCGTAAGAAGAAGTCTGAGGCAGCTCGTAAGCGTAAGTATTGATCTTGCGATAATGATTAATGTTGATAAAAGCGGGCTTAGGCTCGCTTTTTCATTTGTATGAACGGAGTTGACAAATAACTTGGGCCTTATACATAAAATTACAGGGACCGACGTGGATTTCGCCTTCAGAAGAACGGTGGATATCAGTCCCGCCTTTCTGAAGAAGCACGGTATAAAAGGGCTTATCCTCGATGTGGACAATACCCTTACCACCCATGACAACCCCGTCCCTGCCGAGGGTATAAGGGAGTGGCTTGACAGCATGAGAGACGAGGGGATAAAACTCATAATAGTTTCAAATAACCACCCCGAGCGCGTGAGACCTTTTGCCGACCCGCTGGGACTTGATTTCGTCAGCGACAGCGGAAAGCCCCTGAGAAAGGGCTACAAGGCGGCAATGAAGAAGATGGGGCTGAAAGCCACTGAGACCGCCGCAGTAGGGGATCAGCTCTTCACGGACGTATGGGGAGCTAATATTTCGGGCGTGACCATGCTCTATGTTGAGCCTATGGAGCTTGAACCAAAGAGCAAGAGGTTCATAAGATTCAAAAGGGTGCTGGAGAAGCCCTTCCTGCCGAAGAAATTTGTTGAACTTGCAAAGGAGTAAATATGGTAAAGAAGATACTTGTTATACACGGTCCAAATCTTAATCTGCTGGGAGAGCGCGAGCCGGGAGTCTACGGAAACCTGACCATTGACGCCCTCAACAGCAACATAATCGACCGAGCAAAGGAACAGGGGCTGGAGTGCGAGATATTCCAGTCCAACCACGAGGGAGCCATCATAGACAAGCTCCACGCCGCAAGGAACACCTTTGACGGGGTGATCCTCAATGCAGGTGCCTACACACACTACAGCTATGCGATCCGCGACGCTATCGCAGCCATAAAGATACCTGTTATCGAAGTGCATATAAGCAACGTTTTTGCAAGGGACGGATTTCGCTCAAATTCCGTCATCGCCCCCGTATGCAAGGGCAGCATAAGCGGATTTGGCTTCGGCAGCTATTATCTTGCAGTGCAGGCTCTTTCGGAGCTTTAAGAGGTGCTGCATGACCAGATTTGACAGACTTTTTGAAATATTTGAGGGTGCGGACTGCGTACTCATAACCTCTGACATAAACAGGCGTTACTTCACAGGCATGAAGTCCTCGGCAGGAGTGATACTCGCATTCCCCGAGAAAGCGTACCTGCTCATAGATTTCCGCTACATAGAAAAGGCAAGAGCAACGGTAAAGGATGCCGAGGTCATCGAGCTGAAGAAGCTCTACCCTCAGCTCATGGAGCTGCTGAAAAAGCACGGTGCAGAGTCCGTTGCCATAGAGTCCGAGACCATGACGGTCAAGGAGCTCAACGCCTACGAGCACTTCTTCACAGACCTTACCTTTATCCATAATGACTCACTGAGCAACGCCATATCCACGCTGAGAGCCTCCAAGGACAGCGAGGAGATAGCCTGCATAAAGAAGGCTCAGGAGATAGCTGAGAAGGCTCTGGAGGAGCTTATGGGCTTTATAAAGGTGGGAGTCACCGAGCGCGAGATAGCACTTGAGCTCAACCGCCTGATGTTTGCCTACGGAGCGGAGGACCTCTCCTTCGAGACAATAGTACTTTCGGGCGCAAATACCTCAATGCCCCACGGAGTCCCCTCCGACAAGAAGGTGGAGAGCGGCGATTTCGTCCTCATGGACTTCGGTGCGGTGTACAACGGCTACCACAGCGACATGACCAGAACGGTCTGCGTAGGGGAGCCCACTGATGAGATGCGCAAGGTATATGACATAGTGCTCAGCGCGCAGCTTGCAGGCATAGAGGCTGCCAAGGCAGGCATACTGGGCAGTGAGCTTGACAAGGTGTCAAGAGACATCATCGAAAAGGCAGGCTACGGAAGCTGCTTCGGACATTCGCTGGGACACGGCGTAGGCATGGAGATACACGAAAAGCCCAATGCCTCACCGAACTACAAGCTTCCTCTCAATGAGGGCGTAGTAGTGACGGTGGAGCCGGGTATATACATCGCAGGAAAATTCGGAGTCCGTATAGAGGATTTTGTCATTTTGACCGAAAACGGCTGCGAAAACTTGACAAAAAGTGCAAAAAATCTCATAACTTTATAAGAATATCGCTTTAGGTATTGCAAAAATTCCTGAAATGTGATAAAATAAAGTATCATATTAATTTGAAAAATACGGAGGTATTTATAATGATTTCAGCAGGAGATTTCAGAAACGGCGTTACCTTTGAGCTTGACGGACAGGTTGTTCAGGTCGTTGAATTCCAGCACGTTAAGCCCGGTAAGGGAGCTGCTTTTGTAAGAACTAAATACAAGAACGTAATCACAGGTTCAGTTGTAGAAACTTCTTTCAACCCCACAGCAAAGTTCCCTACAGCTTTCGTTGAGAGAAAGGATATGCAGTACAGCTACAACGACGGCGAGCTTTACTACTTCATGGACCTTGAGACATATGAGCAGGTACCGATCAGCGCTTCCACACTCGGCGACAACTTCAAGTTTGTTAAGGAAGAGATGATTTGTAAGATCCTGTCATACAAGGGCAACGTATTCGGCGTAGAGCCCCCCAACTTCGTTGAGCTGAAGGTAACACAGACAGACCCCGGCTTCAAGGGCGATACAGCTACAAACGCAACAAAGCCTGCAACACTTGAGACAGGCGCAGAGATCAAGGTTCCGCTCTTCATCGACGAAGGCGAGATCATTCAGGTTGACACAAGAACAGGCGAGTATATGTCAAGAGCATAAGCTCCCGTTTAACGCGATACTATTTTGAGAGGAGGAGCTTGTTATGAAGCTTACCGAGAAAATGTCATATTTACAGGGACTTATCGACGGTCTTGAGATCGACGCATCTACAAAGGAGGGCAAGGCTCTCATCCAGATGTCAGAGGTAATGTCCGAGCTGGTGCTCTATGTTGAGGATCTCCAGTCACAGGTAGACGAGCTCACAGAGCTGTGCGATATCCTTGACGAGGATCTTGGCGCAGTAGAGGATGATTTCTATGATGATCTTGACTGTGACGAGTGCGACGGCGACTGCGACACCTGCGACGAAGATGACGACTGGGATGACGATGAGGACGATTTTGATTTCGATGACGAGGACGATGAGCTTTATGAGATCACCTGCCCCACCTGCGGAGACACCATTCTCCTTGACGAGGGCATGATCGAAGAGGGATCAATAAACTGTCCTAACTGCGATGAGCTCCTTGAGTTCGATTATGATGATCTTACTATTGAGGACTTTGAAGACAAGGACGAAGAGCCCGAGAAGTAAGAGATCGCAAAGGATCGTAAAACAAGCTGCGGATAGCGATTATCCGCAGCTTTTATTATTGTGATGAAAAAACCCCAGCGGTTGACCGTGGGGTTTTTTTATTTTTTTACATTTGTCAGATGAAGGAAGACAATATAAGCTTCCTGATGGGCATTAAGGTTAAAACTGCATATCTCATACTCATCATTTAAATCCATGAGATTATATGTATCAAAGGAGCGGCTGCTGCCTGAACCGCGGCAGATACCGAGTTCCCGATGAATTCTGCGGGCATTTGGAGCGATGGGGTCGATAGCAGACTTAGGAAAGAAGATATTCACTTCGCAGTCATGGTCACATTTGAAGGAATAGGCTTTTGAAGCTGTCTCTGCGGTAAAGAATTCATCGTT
This sequence comes from Ruminococcus sp., assembly GCA_017519145.1. Taxonomy (GTDB): domain Bacteria; phylum Bacillota; class Clostridia; order Oscillospirales; family Ruminococcaceae; genus Ruminococcus. The sequence continues at coordinate 129,356 of JAFWTA010000022.1, read as the reverse complement.
CCATTCAGAGCTGTTATCGGGGACGACCTCCCTGACAGTGACCGCGCTGCTGTCCTCGTTCCTGATATAATAGGACATATCTCCCGCCTGTCCGAGAGAGTAATCCTCATGGACAGTTCCGTTGTTGCTGATGATCGTCCTGCACTCCGCATGAAAGGGGAGCATGGAGCTCTGGTCGTACAGTCCAACGTGATCCTTATCCCGATAAGAGACCAGAGTTATCTCGTTATTATTATCTTCGCTGAACAGGTATTCGGGCAGGTCTTTTTTCTTAATTGAAGAAATATCGGTATTCACATATTCCACAAGGACAGAGCAGCGGCTGCTGCTGAAAAACTCCTCTGGAGCAGAAGTCTCGAAGCTCTCCGAATACATATTGATACATTCATTTTCTATGGGATCAAAGCTTGTCTGAACCATTCCGCCTTTCAGTGTAAGCTGCACAGGCTTGCCTGTTATATCAGAGATAGCAGAACAGAAGTAATCGGCAATATCCTCAGACTGATAATTGTCATATCCGTCGGTATTATCTGTTGCACCGTCTATATACACACCGAAATCCCGATCATTGTGGTTCATACGGATGTATACCGTAGACAGGGGATCAGAGTTTATCCAGCCATATTCTCTTTCCTGTTCTGCACTTCTGATCTCCGGTGTAAAGCCGTACTTGTCCTCGATATACTTAACGGCATTTGCCTTTGCAGTGCTGATATACTGCTTGTTCAGCGTTTTTTGCTCTTTGCTGTCGCAGCCTGTAAGCACCATGGCAGCAATGACGAATGGTAATATAGTTTTCTTCATAATAATTGCTTATTGAAAGCTGTTTACTTTTGTTTTGACGGCATATGAGTAAAAATGTAAAATGCCGCCGCAAAAACGCCTATACCGATACGGACGGCAATGTATCTTGTCTTTACGAACCACACAAAGAGCAGCACCACAACAGCGATAAAGATAAACAGGCATACCAGCATAAGTATGTTGTTTGAGCGGACGATCTTATCAACATTGGTGCCGATTATTTTTCCATTCTCCACTGTTATCTCGATGGTACTGCCCACATCGACGATCATGTGGGTACCGTCTTTGTATGTCGCAGTCTGCTTCACGCCGTCCTTTTCGTACTCACAGGTAAAAACAGAGAGGTTAGACTCGCTGTCATTTTGCCTGTCGGTTATGACCGCAATGTATTTTTCGCTCATATCATTCATACTGAGCAAGTATGCGGACTGCCACCTCAAGACGGGTCTGGCGGTTGTTCATAGCCTGCTTTTCGATGTATTTATGAGCCTGAGGCTCAGTGAACTTCAGGTACTTCATAAGGGTAGTTTTAGCGCGGTTGATGGTGCGCATTTCCTCTATTCGGCTGAGAATATCGGAGCTTTCTTCCTTAACTCCTGCCATACGGACTCTTGCGGCTATGACCAGCCTTATGGTGCGCTGAAGGAGCTCTCTTGTGACAGGTCTTGCGAGGACGTTTATACCGCTGTCTGAGACTCTGTCAGCGATCTCGTCTGAGACATCGCTGCCGCAGATGAGAATGATACCGGCAGAAGTGTTATCGGCTATCATTTCTGCCAGCTCATGACCGAACTCATCGGACAGGGGAGTATTGATGATGACCAGCTCAGGCTCAGTGTCGTTTTTCACAAGCCTTCTGGCTTCACTTCCGCTGACAGCCGAAGCTATCCTGCCGCAGCCCTCTATCCTGAGGAGCTGTTCTGCAAGCTCTCCGACCTCGTTATTGGCGGAAACAATAAGTGCTCTTTCCATTTATTCCCTCACACGAACTTAAAGTAGGACTCTTCCTCGAACCTGTCCTTATCAGCGGCTCTGTCGTAGTCCTCTATCTGTCTGTCCAGCTGAGCGAAAACGTTATTTCGTATCTCTCTGGAGAGGTTGTCTATGACGAATCCGCTTTTTTTAGCGATAGCTGCAGCCTCCTCGAGAGTAGAGGGGAGCGGCTGGAACAGGTCGCAGTTCTCGCCGCTGTGCATAGCGCTTTCAAAGAGTGAGCAGTCACGGGACTGTATACCCTCAATGCCTGCGGCAAGGATGAGCTTGAAAGTGATATAGGGATTGCAGCAGGCGTCAGCTGAGCGGATCTCGATACGGGGAGAGATGCCCACAGGCTTAGGTACTCTTATGAGCTGAGCGCAGTTCTCGGAGGACCAGTTGACGTACTTGGGAGCATAGCCGATGCCGAAGCGCTTATAGGAGTTGGTGGTGCAGTTGAGGAAAGCGGTTATCTCTCTCATTCTGCGGAGAACGCCTGAAATGAAGCATTTTCCCTCATTCGGCATAGCATTTATATCATCCCCGAAGATATTCTCGCCGCCCTTTTTAAGGCTTATGGAGATGCTTAGAGCGCTTCCGTGCTCATCGGGGAGAGGCTTTGGCATGAACGAAGCGAAAAGGCCGCTCTGAGCCGCAATGGACTTGACCACGGTCTTGTAGTGGACCATATTGTCGGCAGCGGTGATAGGTTCGCTCTCGCGGAACTCTATCTCATTCTGAGCGGGACCGTGCTTATGACATGAGCTTTTGGGACTCATGCCCATTTCCTCCAGAGAGAGGCAGATCTCACGCCTTGCGTTCTCGCACTTATCAAGGGGAGCGACATCAAGGTAGCCGCCCTTGTCGTGAGGTATCTTGGTCGGCTCGCCGCGTTCGTCCAGCTCAAAGAGGTAGAACTCGCATTTTGTGCCCATTTCGCAGGAATATCCGTCCAGACGGAGCTTATTGATATAGTTTGTGAGCTCAGTACGCATATCGCCCACATAGTCGCTTCCGTCGGTATTTTTGAGGGCGCAGAAGAAGCGTACAACGCGGCCTGACTTAGGTCTCCACGGGAGAACGGAAAGAGTAGAGATATCGGGGACGAGAAGCAGGTCGGAGCAGCCCTCTGCAATACATGAAGCGTCGAAGGGGATGCCGTACTCAAATGCTCTCGGCAGCTCATTTGGCATTATAGCAACATTCTTGAGATTACCGAACATATCGCAGAAGGTAAGTCTGATGAATTTTACGTCGTTCTCTTCAACGAATTTAAGTATCTCTTTAGGAGAAAAGCTCATTGAAAGACCTCCAGTTAATTTATTTCAGGCAGCAGCGTCATTGATGCTGCCTATACAACAAGCTATTACAGTGATAACACACAAATTCTGTTCCTTGTATTTGTGCAATACGCAGAACAGATGTTAATTTTTTATGATATACAACGGAAAAGGGTTGTTTTTGGGGCGTTTTCAGCCCACTTACAGAAAGGGGTGATAACAGGTGCTCCCCAATGAAACGGGAGACCGCCCATACAGCGCTGTATATTTTATACGAACTGACGTCAGTATCACACAGAAAGCATAGCACACACAAATATAAAAAGGGAAATGAAGATGTGGAGCTTGCATTTTGAGACAGCTTCCATGAGAGTCAGCTGTTTGGCGTACATTCTGTAGAGTATGCCCACAGTGGCAGGCATGATAACGCCCACGATGGAAAAGCCGGGAACGCTGGAGTGAAGTGCGGCAAACAGGATAAAGAGCCCGATGAACTCAAGTATCATGACCTCCGTGACCAGTCTCGCAAGGTCACCGTCTTTTTTCTCATTGGCATTCTGAGCCTGTGCATCGGCAAAGAGAGCGTCCAGCTTGTCCTCAGCGGTTTTCAGCTCCTGTGATATTTCGGCATCACTGGTAGTCTCTGCCTTTTTATCGGCGAAAATATCGCGGGTGAGTTTGCTTGGAGCCTTGCTCTTGGATTTAGCACTTGCGAACATAGCCGCAACTTTTGCCTCAGCTTCCGAGACCTTGTCGGTCTCGCTGACGGCTTCGGCGGCATCGTTTCTGATATCCGACGTGATATCTGCGGCTGTTTCGGGGACTGCTTTTTCCGTTTCCGCAGGAACATTTTCCTCACGGGGAGATGTGTCCTCAGGCACTTTGCTTTCCTGCCTGACAGGCGGAACAAAGGGCAGAACAGGAGCCGTGTCCTCAGAGCGGGAGCTGCGCTTTTTTACAGGACGCTTGTTTTTTGACTTGGCATTTGCGAACATAGCTGCAACCTTTGCTTCAGCCTTTCTTATTCTGTCAGCCTGCTGCTGATCGGGAGTGTTATTCACGGTATTATCCTGCATTCTATCCCTCCTGCTGCGGTTTTATTGCTGTGACTTATACATTGAAACGGAAGAGAACTATATCTCCGTCCTGCATAACGTACTCCTTGCCCTCGAGGCGCACAAGACCCTTCTCCTTGGCGGCAGCCATGCTTCCGCAAGCCATAAGGTCGTCGTAGGAGATGACCTCTGCACGGATAAAGCCCTTCTCGAAGTCGGTATGTATCTTACCTGCTGCCTGAGGAGCCTTAGTGCCCTTGGTAATAGTCCATGCGCGGACCTCCTGCTTGCCTGCGGTGAGGTAGGAGATAAGACCGAGGAGCGCATAGCCCTCCTTGATGATACGGTTGAGACCGGATACTTCCAGACCCAGTTCGCTGAGGAACATAGCCTTGTCCTCGTCGCCCATGTCCGAGATCTCAGCCTCTATCTGAGCGCAGATAGGCAGAACAGCGGAGTGCTCCTCCTCTGCAAGCTTGCAGACAGCCTTGTAGTTCTCGTTAGTGTCGATATTGTTTGTGAAGTCATCCTCGCTGAGGTTAGCCGCATAGATGACGGGCTTAGCGGACAGCAGGGGAGTTGACTTTATAAGCTCTCTCTCCTCGTCTGTGAAGTCGAAGCCTCTTGCGGACTTGCCGTTTTCGAGGTGGGACTTCAGTCTCTCGAGGAAGTCTATCTCAGCAAGGTACTTCTTATCGCCCTTTGCAGCCTTCTTGGCGCGGTCGATACGTCTGTCCACCATTTCGATATCGGAGAAGATAAGCTCCAGATTGATGGTCTCGATGTCGCGGAGAGGATTGATGCTTCCGTCAACGTGGATGATATTGGGGTCCTCGAAGCATCTTACAACGTGAACGATGGCGTCCACCTCACGGATATCCGCAAGGAACTTATTTCCCAGACCTTCGCCCTTTGAAGCTCCCTTTACGAGACCTGCGATGTCAACGAATTCGAGAGTAGCGGGAGTGAACTTATCGGGCTCATACATTTCAGCCAGCTTGTCCAGTCTCTCATCGGGGACGGAAACTATACCCACGTTCTTTTCGATAGTGCAGAAGGGATAGTTTGCCGACTCCGCACCTGCATTGGTGAGAGCGTTGAAAAGAGTGCTTTTGCCCACGTTGGGCAGACCTACCATACCAAGTTTCATATTTATTCTTACCTTTCATATCATATGTTTCCCCGCCGATAAAGGCGGGGAGAAATAGCTTTTAGTTGCTTGCGTAAGTTGTACGCTTGTTGTTTACCAGCGAGCTTACGTTGGAGTTCTGTATCTGGACATCGCCGTTTTCCGTGCCGATATCCTTGGGATTGCCGGCATTGACTACCAGTGATACCTGAGAGTCGATGATGGTGACATTTCCTGTTCCCGAGGCATCGCCGATACCTGTAACGTCGTCGCCCTCGGAGTCGATGGAGATAACAGCGTCCCTTATCTTGGTGTTGACGCTGCCCTTCATGGCGCCGATAGCGGAGTGCTTTGCGGAGCGCATCTTCATCTCGATCTTGCCGTTTTTGATGTAGATACTGCCCTCGCCGTCCTCAAGAACGCCTATACCCACAGCCTGAGCGCCTGTGCAGGTCATTACTATATCAGCACCGGAGCTGATAGTGGCAATGCCCTTGCAGCTTCCGATACCTGTTACGCGGTTGCCCGAGATGGTTATATCCATTGAGCAGTCCTCGCCGATATCCACATTTGCGTCGCCGTTGAAGCTTCCCACGGCAAGACCGTTGTGGGAGTACATATAGATCTTTATCTTGCCCGAGCGGAGGTTTATCTCAGAATCATCATCGTTATAGCCGCCGCCGATACACATGGATTCAACGCTGTTTGAGATTATCTCGAGAGTACCGCTGAAGTCCACCGTGATATCGCCGTAGCCGTGATCGTAGTCGTTTCCTATGCCGATACCTTCCGAGGCATAGCAGTCGATGGTGAGACTGCCCTTGCCGCTCAGCTCGAACTGTGATCCCATGGGGACGTAAATTCCCGAGTAGCCCAGCTTGTTCGCCTTTACAACGGTGAGCACCAGTCTTGCGTATTCGCCCACAGAGATAGTGGGCTTGCTGTTGCCGCTGGTTATATTGCAGTTTTTCAGTGTAAGCTCACAGCTGTGGTTATCCATGATGGAAATGTTCATCTTCACGGGCTTGTCAGGGTCACCGACGATGGTGAGCTTGCTCTGATAAACGTGTATATCGGTATATTTTTCAAGTGCCAGCTTGAGAAGATCAAGCTCTGTGTCATTCTGAGCAGCGTATATCTTCTTTACGCCCTCGGGACGGGTCTCAAGGTTGGTCCTGATTATCTCGTCCTTGATGTCGGCGGAGATGCTGTTGAGGAACAGAGGCTTTGGCTTTGAAGTGTAGTAGCCCTGAACCAGATCAACTCCGAGACGGATAACGGTTTTCAGCTCCTGAAGTGTCTCAACTCCCTCTGCCAGAGATTTCAGCTGATTATCGTGACAGAACTCGATTACAGATGTGACCAGCTGCTGCTTTTTCAGATCGTTGTGTATATCACTGATGAGAGAGCGGTCTATCTTGATGTAATCGGGTGAGTAGTGCAGCAGGTTTGAGCTGTTGGAATAGCCCGTGCCGTAGTCGTCGATGGCAAGCATGGCTCTGGCAAAGCCGCAGCGCTTTTTCAGCGTTTCTATACCCTTTGCTGAGGAAGCGGATTCCTCCACGATCTCGATGACGGTCTTTTCAAGGAGCTCGCCGTAGGTAAGGTAAAGTTCGTTGAAGTCCTCGTCGGTGAGAAGGTGATTGGGCAGGCAGTTTATGAACAGCTTTCTGTTCTCGAAGATCTGCTGATTGTCGCTGAGAAGTTTCATGGTATTGAAGAATGTGAGCTTCTCGATAGCATAGAGGTCGTTCTGAGCCTCGCCGATCTTGAGTATCTGCTTCGGAGCCATTTTTATATCGCCCACAGTTCTCATTAGAGCCTCGTAGGCAACGATCTCACCTGTCTGGGTCTCCACGATAGGCTGGAGGTAGTAGGTGAGCAGATTTTCCTGTACTATGCGCGAGAAGGTCTGTGCATTGCGGTATGAGTCCTTTTCGCGGACGTAGTTCTCCTCGGAGAACCAGTTGATGACAGAGCGCTTGTCTGTTCTGGCTTCAAAGAGGGCGAACTCGGAATAGTTCACCAGCATATTGAAGTCGGAAGCCTCTTCGGGGAAGGAGGCACAGCCTATGGACAGGCTTATGCGGCTCTTGTCGGAAATATCTATTATCTCGCCGAAGTCATCGGTGAGTATGCAGTTCTGTACAGCCTCGTCCATGCTGTTGAGGATGTTGTAAATGCTCATCTTGTCGCAGTCGCAGAAGAAAACGCATATCTCATAGTTGGACTTTGAGCCGATTATGAGCGTATCGCTGGCGAAGCTCTTCAGTGCCTCCGCCACAGATGTGATACAGCTGTTGGTGTTGTCAACGGTGAGGTAAGAGCCCAGCTTGTCTATGCCGTTTATGTAGATAGTGGCGAGGCAGGCGTGCTGTATCTCGGGAAGTATCTTCTTTATCTTCTGTGAGAAGGACGGATAGGAGGGAAGTCTGGTGATGGGGTCGTACTCCACGAAGGACTGCCGCTCGTTGATATCGGTTATCTGGCGTGTGAAGTCCTGAACGAAGCCCAGCCACTCGTCGCTGCTCTCATAGATGTTCATTTTTATGTAGCGTGAAGTGCTTCCGTCGGTGAATTTATATATATGCTTCTGTCCTTCAACAGGGCTTTTCGATATCCTTTCAAGAAGGTTGAAGAACTCGAATTCATTGATCTTTTCACTCGGGCATCCGAGCATATGACAGGCGGCGGCATCAAGATAGGCTGCCTTTTCCTTTGCGATGTAGGTAAACGCACCTATATTGCCTACAAACTGCTGGAATACCTGCCAGTCATGGCTCAGCGCGGGAGGAGTTTTGCTAAAATCAAATATACTCATGCTCGCTCCTTATACCTTGGGGCTGCAGCGCTATGCCGCAGCTTGTTTTCCCCTTGTGTACCTGCTTTTTGAACGGTCAGCAGGTGACCGTGATAACGTACATATTTATACAATTTTATTATACTACATCGGAGGCTGAATGTCAATAAAAAAGCCGCCTTTAAAGGCGGCTTTATGAGTGTTGTGCTATCAGTCGAGGAAGTCCTTGACCTTCTTGCTTCTGCTGGGGTGACGGAGCTTTCTGAGAGCTTTTGCCTCTATCTGGCGGATACGCTCACGGGTAACGTCAAAGCGCTGACCTACTTCCTCAAGGGTACGGGACTTGCCGTCCTCAAGACCGAAACGGAGCTTCAGCACCTTTGCCTCACGGTCTGTAAGTGTGGAGAGTACCTCGTTGAGCTGCTCCTTCAGAAGTGTATGTGAAGCTGCCTCAGCAGGTGCGGGAGCGTCATCGTCGGGGATGAAGTCGCCGAGATGGCTGTCCTCCTCCTCACCGATAGGAGTTTCAAGAGATACGGGATCCTGAGCTACACGCATGATCTCGCGTACCTTGTCCACAGGCATATTGAGCTTGTCCGCGATCTCCTCGGGGCTGGGGTCATGGCCGTTCTCATGGAGAAGCTGGCTGGACACCTTCTTTACCTTGGTGATGGTCTCTACCATGTGTACGGGGATACGGATGGTCCTTGCCTGATCGGCGATAGCACGGGTGATAGCCTGACGTATCCACCATGTTGCATATGTGGAGAACTTGAAGCCCTTGGTGTAGTCGAACTTTTCAACAGCCTTGATAAGTCCGAGATTTCCCTCCTGTATAAGGTCGAGGAACTGCATTCCTCTGCCCACATACTTCTTGGCGATGGATACTACCAGTCGGAGGTTTGCTTCCGAAAGGCGCTTCTTTGCGTAGGGATCGCCCTTTGCCATTCTCTGTGCCAGCTCGATCTCCTCCTCGGTGGTGAGCAGGGGAACTCGTCCGATCTCCTTGAGGTAGATCTTTACAGGGTCATCAATGGCGATACCCTCGGTGGAAAGTGCCATTTCAAGGTCGTCTGTCATATTTGAGTCGAGACCTATCTTCAGGTCGGCGTCAAGGTTCATGTCCTCGACGATCTCGATGTTGAGGTTTTCACAGTTGTCATAGAAGGTATTGATCTGATCAACGTCAAAATCAAGCTCCTCCAGTGCATCGGTTATCTCCTTTGTGGTGAGCTTGCCGTTGGTCTTGCCCTGTTCCATCAGGGCTTCGATGGTGTTCTTCTTTTCCATAATCTTATATCCTCCTATTTATTTTTGGAACGGAAAAGCTCGAGCAGCTCGTCGTTGCTAAGCTCTCCGTCAGCCGCGGGTCTGTTTTCTTTCAGCACCTTTGCGCAGTCTGCCACAACGTCCAGCGTTACGGCTACTTCGCGCTTTTTTGCTGCTATTCCGCTTATTCTTCCCATTTCCTCCGTGGAAAATTCGTCCGAGAGCAGGGAAATGGAGAACTTGTCGGAATTTTTCATGCGCTCCAGCAGCGCTCTGTAGACCTTCTTGTTGAAGGCGGTCACGAAGCACTCTGCGGGAGCAAGCTTCTCAACGTCCTCGTATTCCTGAGGACGCATGAGCAGATAGCTTATTATAGTCTCCTCGGCGCGCGCCTGCTTCTTGTTGCTGACGGCATCGGGGTTGATATCATCGCGTATGTATGAGGTCTTTGCCTTGATATTGCGCCATTCGTTCTTCTTGGCACTGCTGCTGTTCTTTTTCAGCATGGCGTCGATGTGGGTCTTCAGCACCTGCACGGGTATGTCACACTTCTTGGACGTTCGGGAGATGTAGACCTCTCGCTCCAGAGGCGATTCTATGCCAGCAAGCACCTTAGAGGTGCGCTTCAGCAGCTCCACTCTGCCTATGTCCGTGGTAAGGTCAAGGCCGTCCTCGCACTTGTCCAGCATGAAGTCGTTGGCGTCGTTGGAGCCGTCAAGGAGCATACGGAAGCGGTCTCTGCCGAACTTCTTTATGAACTCGTCGGGGTCCTTGGCGCCCTCCATGTGGATTATCTTTGTGCGCAGTCCCACATCAGCGAAGTGGTTTATGGCTTTCTGGGTCGCCTTTTGTCCTGCGCCGTCGCTGTCGTAGGCAACTATGACCTCCTCGGCGTAATGGCTTATGAGCCGCGCCTGATCGGGAGTTATAGCGGTTCCCAGCGTGGCTACCACGTTGTCGAAGCCTGCCTGATTTACGGCGATGACGTCCATGTAGCCCTCACAGAGTATCAGACGCTTGGCGTTTGAATTCTTGGCGAAGTTCATGGAGAAAAGGTTGGAGCCCTTGTCAAAGACGGGGGTTTTTCCCGTGTTCAGGTACTTTGGCTGAGAGTCGTCAAGGACTCGTCCGCCGAAGCCTATTATATTGCCGCGAAGGTCAATGATAGGGAACATGACCCTCTTGCGGAACATATCGAATGTTCTGCCGTTCTTGCTTCCTGCCAGCCATGCATCCACGATCTCTTCATCGGTGTAGCCCTTGGAGCGGAGATGATCTGTGAGATCGTTCCATGAGTCCGAGGCATATCCGAGACCGTACTTCTTTATGGTCTGGGGAGTGAGCTTTCGGCTTGCGAAATACTGCAGACCCGTCTTGTCGGGGCCCTTGAACAGGTTGGTGTAGAAGTAGTTGGCGGCAAGGCGGTTCATCTCGTAGATACGGGTCTTGCGCTTTGCGTAGCCGCTGTCCTTCTGTCCGTATTCGGGCACCTCCATGCCCGAGCGCTGGGCGAGGAGCTTGACGGCTTCGGAAAAGTCCAGATTTTCGATCTTCATGGTGAAGGTTATAACGTCACCGCCTGCGCCGCAGCCGAAGCAGTAGAAGCTCTGGGTGTCGGTGAATATGGTGCAGGAGGGAGTCTTTTCCGAGTGAAAGGGGCAGGAGCAGACATAGTTCCGCCCTCGCCTTATCAGGTTCACATAGCCGCCCATGACCGTTTCTATGGGGTTGGCATTTCGCAGATTGTAGAGAAATTCATCGTTACGGGGCATATTTCCCTCACTTCCAGAATTTCGGGACGAACAGCTCGGTGTACAGATCGACTGCGTATTCGTCGCTCATACCCGAGATATAGTCGCAGACCGCTCTGTCTGCGTCGGTGTTTTTCATTATATTGCGGTACTCATCGGGGAGCTTGTCGCTGTGCTCGATGAAGTAAGCGTAAAGCTTCCTCACCAGCTGCTCAGCCTTGCCCTCCTCCTGCTTTGCGGCAGGATTGGTGTAGACCTTCTCAAACATGAAGCGCTTGAGGTCGTCGTGCGCCTTGCGGATATTGGGTGCAAAGTCTATATCCACCGCTCCGTGCTCTATGACAGAGGCGATGAGAGTGGTGATGCGCTGTGTCTTGGTTCTGCCCAGCGTCCTTACGCAGTCTCTCGGCAGGTCATCATTGCTGAGGATACCTGCGCGGATAGAGTCCTCGATGTCGTGGTTTATGTAGGCGATGGTGTCGGCAAGTCGGACTATATTGCCCTCCTTGGTGTCCGCTGTCATGTTGGTATGGCAGAGTATGCCGTTGCGGACCGCGTAGGTGAGATTGAGTCCCTTGCCCTTTTTTTCCACTACCTCAACTACACGGAGACTCTGCTCGTAATGCTTGAAGCCGTGGGGACAGATCTCGTTGAGAGTCTTCTCTCCGCAGTGACCGAAGGGTGAGTGCCCCAGATCATGGCCTAAGGCTATTGCCTCGGTGAGATCCTCGTTGAGCCGCATACCGCGGGAAATAGTCCTCGCTATCTGTGCTACCTCAAGAGTGTGGGTGAGACGGGTCCTGTAATGGTCGCCCACGGGGGAGAGGAATACCTGCGTTTTACGCTTCAGCCGTCGGAAGGAATTGCAGTGCAGTATGCGGTCGCGGTCACGCTGGAATTCCGTGCGGTAGGGGCACTTTTCCTCGTAGCGGTCGCGCTTGGTGCCGACCTCGTCAACGCTGGCACAGGCGTACTTGCTGAGAATGCCTGCTTCGCTGATCTCTATCTGTTCGCGGACTGTCATACTATCTCCTCCCTGACTGTTTATTGGAAAAAATGCAGTGAAAAACCGTGTACAGCGAAATTCTCCACTGTACACACGGACAGCCTTAAAACTGCCTCTATATACTTATACTAAATCGGGACAAAAAACCCTTTATTTTTCTTCGGAATTTTTTTTCACCGAAGAAAAATCCTCATAAAGCTCTCCGCAGTCCTCTATGGCGGCGGTGCCGTTTGTGGCTTCCGTAAGCTCTTTTTTCAGTGCGTCGAGCCTTTCGGAGAGAACGAGTATATCAAGTGTTACATCGCTGCCGAAATCCGAGTTCACCGTGATAGTGTCAAAATTGGGCAGCAGATAGGATATCTTGCCGTACATACCGTAGTCTGCGGTTATTTTCAGACGGTGACAGAGACACATATCCATGATATGGGCTGCGTCACAGGCAAGGGATGCAGCGTGGGAATAGGCTCGCACCAGTCCGCCGCCGCCAAGCAGTATGCCGCCGAAATAACGGGTGACTACCACGCAAACATCGGTGAGTCCGCGCTTTTTCAGTACGTCGAGCACGGGGACGCCTGCGGTGCCCTGAGGCTCACCGTCGTCGGAATATCGGGAAATGTTGTCCTCGCGGAGTATGTAGGCGTATACATTGTGACGCGCCTTGCGGTGCTCTGCCTTTATGGAGTTTATAAAGGCTACTGCCTCGTCGTTTGTCTTTACGGGGGCGATATAGCCGATGAACTCCGAACGCTTCTCAATGAACGAAGCCTTGGCATTTTCGGAAATTGTCAGATAGTTCATAAATACTTACCTATGTACGAAAAGCCCCGTCATTGACGGGGCCTTGTGACTTATTTGTCCATATTGAAACGCTTCTTGAATCTGTCAACGCGTCCGCCTGTATCAACAAGCTTCTGCTTACCGGTATAGAAAGGATGGCACTTTGAGCAGATTTCAACCTTGATGTTTTCCTTTGTAGACATAGTCTCGATCACGTTACCGCAGTGGCAGGTAATTGTGGTCTTCTTGAACTCAGGATGGATTCCCTCTTTCACGATTTTCACCTCTTTACAATAATTTGTAGATCGTGCAGCCCATCATTTCCTTTAGACAGTAGTGCCGAATATACATTACAGTAATTAATTATATCACACTGTCCCGTGTGTGTCAAGGGCTATGTGATTTATTTTTATTTTTTAACTCTGCCGAAAATGTAGTCTCCGATATGGTATACCTCGAAGTTGTCAAGCTTTTCGGGAACTGTCTCCTCCTTGAAGAATACATAGAGGGCGTCGGTGCGTCCGCTGCCCGAGGTCAGCATTTCGTACTGATCGTCGGCGTACTGCGCTATGGAATAGTAATCGGAACGTGCAAGATAGAAGCTGCTGAGCTTTATATCACTTTCCGAGGCAAGCCTGCCAAGGTCGAAATAAAGCTGCATCTCGTCCCTGTAATTTGGCTCCAGCGGGAGGAAGACTATCTCGCTGACGCCCTCCGAAAGCTTTTTCCAGTCCTGTGACGGAATGTTTTCGGGTATCTCCTTTACAGTGCCGTATGCTTCGTGGAGCTCATACCTGTAATTGCGCAGGTCCATGTATTGCAGCCATGCGCATATGACAAGTGCGGCGGCTGCGCCCTTTTTGTCAAGCTTCGATACAAGCCATAATGCCGTTGTCATCACTATCAGGCAGGGACACCATATAAATCTGCCAGTTGCTCTGAATATGGAAAGTCCGCCGATGATGACCCTCGGCAGGGGGATGCTTATGATAACCTTCTGATTGTAGGCGACGGTGGTGGTCACTGCCCACATGAAGCTTACCATGAATACCAATGTGAAGGCTGCCGCTTCGACACGGTGCTTCTTTATGTATGCGGCGGCGTTCTTTATGACGGAGCCGTTTTTTCTCTCAAGCCGAGTGATGGCTATAATTATGGCAAGGAAGCAGCAGACCAGCATTCCAAGTCCCAGATAGCCGTAGCCCTCGCCCTGTCCCTGTGTGGTATTGAGCTGGCGGATATACTTTGAGTGCCCCATGCTGTTGAAGAAGGTGTTGAGGTTGGAGGAGTATATTCCGTAGCCGCCGTCCACATAGCTGCTCTCGCCCTCAAATGCACCTATAACGTAGAGCGTCAGCAGTGAGAATACTGTGGAGGACATGAAGGTGAGCACCGCTTTGAGGCGCTTTTTGTCCCTGAAATAGACCAGTATGATATAGCCTGCCATGACGAAGTACACCATGGGGATGAAGTAGATGTGGATGAGCGTTGCTGCCATGCAGGTCAGCGTCCACAGCACTATGGGAGTGAAGCTGCGCTTGTATTTGCGGCTGTGATCCAGCGTCAGTATCATGGCTATCATTATGAGCCAGATGGCGCCGAGAGAGTTGTGGTGGGTTATTCGCGCTATGCTTGGGAAAAACATGGAATAGAACAGCGAGCCCGCCGATGTGAAGAAGATGCTGTTCTTTATGCGGCTCAGCAGAAGTGCTCCGAAGCCGCCGTTAAGTGCGAAGCATACGACTCCCCAGATGCCGAAATACTGAAAGGTCTCGGGCAGGATGGGGGAGAGGAGCTTGAAGAATATGGCGAACAGCGGCAGTGAATCGGTGTAAATACATGATACCGCGCCGTCCGAGGTAAGTCCGTCTGTCATGCAGATGGGGAATGTCCACGGCGTATGCCTGTAAAATACCCAGCCCAGATGATGCTGTGTGGTGTCGTCGGGGTGCTCGAATATCCAGCCCGTATTAGACGGTGCGATTATGGCTGTGCCGAATATCCAGATGAATACCAGCGCTCCCAGTACAGCTCCTATGGGGAATATTAGCCGTGAAGTAATGGATTTCTGTTTTTCTGTCATTTGTTTTCTCCTGTTGCTCTTTTTTTATCTGTGTGTTTTTGAGTAGCCGTTCTCTAATGTGCAGCTGCTGTCATAGCTGCTTATCTCGTCGGAAGTCAGGTCTGCCTTGCCGTCAAAACGGTAGTATCTGCCGCTGTCGGCTGTGAATACTATCACGGAGTAGTCCTCGTCGTCTATGCCATTGGGATAATACTTCTCGTCGCCCTCGTTCCACAGAAGCTCCTTGTGCTTTCTGTCACAGCTTATCTCGGCTTTTCCGTAAAGGCATACGGCTTCAAAGCTGTCATCGTCGGAGAAGTAAAGGCAGGCGTTGCCGTTCTTCATGAGACTCTGAACGTGTGAGGAGCTTGTGTTGGTGGATATAAGGTGAGTTCCCAGTCCCTTGTGCCGGACACAGAATACGCGGCGGATGTTCTGTCTGCCGTTTTCGTCGGTATATCCGAGTGAGGCAAAGAGGGAGCGGTCTATCAGTGATCTTATTTCGTCCTGTGTCATGATCTGCTCCTTATTGCAATATAAAGGGCGGACTGAAGTCCGCCCCCCTGTGTATTACTTCATGCTCTGTGTGAAGTCAGCGTAGATCTGCTGCTCGATGACTTCTGCCTCGGCTCTTGTAGGTGCCTTGGCTGTGATATATGTCTTGATCTTGGGCTCTGTTCCCGAGGGACGAACAATAGCCTTGCAGCCGCCCTCAAGATAGAATGCAAGTACATTGGACTTGGGAAGTGTAAGCTCCTTGACCTCGCCTGTTGCGATGTTCTTTGAGGTGCTTGCCTTGTAGTCCTCGAAACGCTCAACCTTCAGTCCGCCGATAGCTGTGGGATGATTCTCACGGAGGCCTGTCATTATCTCCTCCATGTGCTTCATGCCGCTTTCGCCCTCGAACTCGAAACTGTAAAGCGTCTGGAGGAACATTCCGTACTTCTTGTACATATTCTCTCTTGCCTGCATGAGAGTGATGCCCTGTGTGCGGTAGTATGCTGCCATCTCACAGATGAGCATTGATGCGTCAACGGCATCCTTGTCTCTTACATAGCTGCCCGAAAGATAGCCGTAGCTCTCCTCAAAGCCGAATACATAGCGGTTCTCCTCGCCCTTTGCCTCAAGGAAGCCGATCTGCTCGCCGATGAACTTGAAGCCTGTGAGAACGTCGATTATCTCTACACCGTATTCCTTGCCGATGAGGTTTACGATGTCTGTTGTTACGATGGTCTTGACCGCAATGGGGTCCTTGGGCATTGTGCCCTTCTTGATGCGCTGCTCGCAGATGTACTCGAGGAGCATTGCGCCTACCTCGTTGCCCGAGAACAGTGCGTAGCCGCCCTTGCCGTCGGGAACTGCGATGCCTACACGGTCACAGTCGGGGTCTGTTGCAAGAAGAAGATCGGGCTGCACCTTGTCGCAGTAGCTGAGTCCTACCTGAAGTGCCTCGCGTATCTCGGGGTTCGGGTAGGGGCAGGTGGTGAAGTTGCCGTCGGGGTTCTCCTGTTCCTTTACTACTGTAACGTCGGTGATGCCGATGCGCTTCAGTATCTCGCGGACAGGCTTGTTTCCTGTGCCGTTGAGGGGAGTGTATACCACCTTGAGTCCGCTGGTGGGACAGAGGTCTGTGTTGATGCCCTCTGCAAGAACGTGCTTGTAGAAGTCCTCGATAACGTCCTCGCCGATGTATGAAATGTTGCCCTTGGCTAACTCTTCCTCAAAGTCGGAAGTCTTTACGTCTGTGAATACATCAAGGGAATTGATCTTCTCAAGGATGATCTCTGCGCCCCTGAGTGTGATCTGGCAGCCGTCCTCGCCGTATACCTTGTAACCGTTATACTTTGCTGGATTGTGGCTTGCTGTTACCATGATGCCGCCCTGACACTTCAGTGCGCGTACCGCCCATGAAAGGCAGGGAGTAGGCATAAGCTCTGTATATATATGTACCTTTATTCCGTTTGCTGCAAGTACCTCTGCGGCAGCCTTTGAGAACACATCGCTCTTGATACGGCTGTCGTAAGAGATAGCTACGCTTGGTTTGTCGTACTCCTGATTGAGGTAGTCCGCAAAGCCCTGTGTAGCGCGTCTTACGGTGTAAATATTCATACGGTTGGTTCCTGCACCGATAACACCTCTCAGACCGCCTGTACCAAATTCCAGATCACGGTAAAATCTATCGTTTATAGCTTCGCTGTCGCCCTTTATCTTGTCGAGCTCAGCTTTAAGGTCGGGGTCTTCCTTGGCGTTTTTGCACCAAAGGTCATAAAGTTCCATTTCTGACATTAATAATACCTCCTGAACAGATATATAGTTATTATAGCACATTTGGGCGCTTTTGGGAATAGCTTTTTTTAAAATGATAAAAAATTTATGATTTAACAAGTTCATAATTAGAGGATGTGGTCGATAAACTGGCGTTTTGCAAGCGGCATATCATTTTTTAATGATCGTATTATGAAATGTATATATTACTTTGGGTATATGGCACATTTGAATTGAGGATCATTGTTTTTGCTTCGCTCACGTTTTATATATATTTCCGCAGGCAATTACTCTTTCATCAAAAACCGCCCCGAAGCGCAATGCTTCGGGGCGGTATATCAGTCGCCGAAGGATACTCCGATATCGCGGGCTGCGATAACGAGGTGGTTCTCGGTGTCTACGAATTTGGTCTTGCCTGCTATGTCCTCAAGCTTGTTTGAGGTTATCTTGTTGCCTATCTTGGCTACTGTTCTGCCGTAGCGCTCCTTGGCGATGAGATACGCTGCGTGTACGCCGAACTGGGTGGAGAGCACTCTGTCGTATGCACTGGGAGCTCCGCCTCTCAGCATATGTCCCGGTACGCAGACTCTTGCTTCGAGTCCTGTGTTGGACTGTATCTGAGCGGCAATGCGGTTCGTGGCGGTGAGTATGCCTGCCTCGGCACGCTTCTTTGCGCGCTCCTTCTTCTTCATCTTTGCCTCGTTGATGTCAAAGGCTCCCTCTGCTACGGCAACTATTGAGAAGGTCTTGCCGCTGGCGCTTCTTGCCATTACTGCGTCGCAGATCTTGTCGATATCATAGGGGATCTCGGGGATGATGATAACATCAGCTCCGCCTGCAATACCTGCATTGAGGGTCAGCCAGCCTGCCTTGTTGCCCATTATCTCGCAGAGAAGTACTCTGGAGTGGCTTGCGGCTGTGGTATGGAGTCGGTCAAGGACGTCGGTTGCTATGTCAACTGCCGTGTGGAAGCCGAATGTTACGTCCGTGCCGTAGATATCATTGTCGATGGTCTTGGGGAGCCCTATTACATTGAGTCCCTCGTCCGACAGCAGCTTGGAGGTCTTGTGTGTGCCGTTTCCGCCGAGGGTCAGAAGGCAGTCCAGCTTCTGCTTCTTGTAGGTCTCCTTCATGTTCTTGACCTTGTCGATGTTGTCCTCGCCGATGACCTGCATCATCTTGAAGGGCTGGCGTTTGGTGCCGAAGATAGTTCCGCCCTGTGTCAGTATTCCCGAGAAGGATGAAGGGGACATGTCCTTACAGAGATTGTTTATAAGTCCGTAGTAGCCGTTGGAGATGCCTACTATCTCCACATTATCCTCGCCGAAACGCTCGTAGCAAGCCTTTGCCACGCCTCTGATGGTCGCGTTGAGTCCCGGGCAGTCGCCGCCGCTTGTGAGGATTCCTATTCGTCTTTTCATGTTTATGACCTCCGTTTGCTTTATGATATGAAGTTCATACTGAACTTATTATCTCTTTTTCTGGGAAATCTCCCTTTTTTCGTCCATGTCGAAGTATTCCTGTATCTTCTCGGGGGGCATGGGCTTTCCGTAGAGGTAGCCCTGTGCGTAGTCACAGCCTGCCATCCTGAGTATGGACTCCTGCACGTTGTTCTCGATACCCTCTGCGATAGTCTCTATCTTCTTGGACTTTGCTATTCGTATTACCGCGGAAACTATCTCATAGGCAATGTTGTCGTGCTCTATGTCGGTGATGAACGAGCGGTCCAGCTTCAGCAGGGTGATGGGGAGTATCTGGAGATAGCTCAGTGAGGAGTATCCCGTTCCGAAGTCGTCCATCGCCAGCTTTACGCCAAGGTCGCGGAGCTTGTTCATCTGGTCCACTGCAAAGTCTATGTCGCTGAGGGCAAGGGTCTCGGTAAGCTCTACCTCAAGCCACTGAGGATCCAGTCCCGATCTTGCCAGCGCTTCGAATACCTTGTCCTTCAGGTCCGTCTGGTAGAAGTCGGAGGAGGCGAAGTTGATGGACATTACTATGCTGGGATAGCCCATTTTCTGCCAGAGCTTGTTCTGGCGGCAGCCCTCGTTGAGTACGAATTCGCTTATGCGTCCGATGAGGTGTGAGCTCTCGGCGATGGGGACGAAGTCGTCGGGTCTGACTATGGTGCCGTCGGGCTTTATCCAGCGGATAAGCGCTTCTACGCCCATTATCTTTCCTGTTCCCAGATCTATCTTGGGCTGGTAGAAAAGCTGGAGCTCGTTGTTGTCGATGGCAAGTGCCAGAGACTTCTCAAGCTCGGTGTTGCCGATGATGGAGTCATGCATACTGGGCTCATAGCCGCAGACGCTGCCCTGTGTGCCGTCGCTGGACTTCAGGGCGAACTCGGCGTGCTCCATTACGTCGAGGAAGGAATTGCCGTCCTCAGGCATTTTTGAGTAGCCTGCCGAGCAGGTAAGGCTGATGGAAGCCAGCTCCTCAACTGCAAGCTTTGAAAACTCTTCCTGTATGGACTTTACGGTCCTTGTGGGCATTTCGTCGTCGCCGTAGTCTCTCAGCAGCAGAGCGAAATTGTCGCCGCTTATTCTTGCTGCAAGTCCTCCCGGAGTTACGAATTTATAGAGGATGTGCGCGAAATTCTTCAGCACATAGTTTCCGTTGTTGTAGCCGATGGTGTCGTTGATGATGTGGAAGCGGTCGATGTCCAGTACTATCATCCAGAAGGAGTAGCCCAGTACCTTACATGAGTCGTATATCTCCTGACCTGTGCCCACCAGCTTGTTGCGGTTGGCGATATCGGTGACCTCGTCGATGTAAGCCAGTCTCTCGATAAGGACGTCCTTTTCGTGCTCCTGAGTTACGTCAATGACTGCTCCTCCGAACAGGGGCAGGGTATTGCCTGTTCCTGCTATCGACTTGAAGCGGTAGGAGTACCAGCGGTATGAGCCGTCTGCGCTCCTGAGCCTGATCTCGATGTTCTTTATCTCGGAGAGGTCCTCACTGCGGACTGCTCCGTCAAACTGTATCCTGTCGTTGGGGTGTACCAGCGAGCGGAATTCGTTGATGTTTATGGTTCCCGTTTTCAGTCCGAGCATCCTCATGAGCTCGGGTGATGCGCGGAAGATCTTCCTGTCGGTGCTCATGATGAGTCCGATCTCGGCAAGCTCCATGGAGGAGTGGAAGAAGTCGTTGGCGCTGGCAAGATTTACTCTCATCTTCTTCAGCTCGGTGAGATTGAAGCCTGTGCTCAGGTATACCGACTGCTTGCGGAGCTTCTTTACGGGGGAGGTGCTCCATGCGATGGAGACCAGTGTGCCCTTGGGGTTGCGGAAGCTGGACTCGTAGGAGTTGCTGCCCGCTATCTTCATAAGCGCTGACTCGTCGGGAGTGTTGATGCCGAATGCCGTCCATACCGCCTCTTTCTTATCGGAGCGGTCGGCGGTTATGCCAAGCAGGTCGCGCAGCTTCTTATTTATAAATACATAGGAGAAGTTGTCCGACCAGATTATCATCTCGGTATTCAGATCCTCGATTATCTTGGTGATGTCCTTTTCGTCGATGGATGTTCTTTTGCTCTTATATATATAAGTAGAGAGGGCAAGTATCAGCGTGGCGCATACAATGGTGCATAAGTATATGATAAGCGTCTCCGTCGCGTACTGCGGTCTCATGATGCAGTATCCTATGACAAGCGAGCTTGCGGCAACTATGATGAGTGCAGCTGCAAGCGGATTGAAGTGTCTCTTAAAACCGGACCTTTTTTTCATAGAAACCGCCTCCCTTCAAACACAAATATCCAAATACATTATAGCAAAAATAGCCTAAAATGTCAATCGGAAATTCAAGACTGCTAACAAATTTGATAAAATTGACGGAAAATTACAAGAAAATTTCACGGAATATACACTTTTCCCTGATATAATGTTATAATATAAACGGAGTATGGGTGACAGACAGCTCTTTTTTTGAATATGTTTATAATGCCGAATCAAACGGAGGTAGATACTATGGCACACATCCTTGTTGTTGACGACGAAATTAATATCAGAAAGGTTGTCCGCGAATATGCGGAATTTGAGGGCTATGAGGTCACAGAGGCTGAAAACGGTATGGAGGCGGTCAACCTCTGCCACGACAATGACTACGACCTCATTATCATGGACGTTATGATGCCCAGACTGGACGGCTATTCAGCCTGTAAGGAGATACATAAGAGCAAGAACATCCCCGTTATCATGCTCTCTGCAAGAGGCGAGGAGTACGACAAGCTCTTCGGCTTTGAGATCGGCGTGGACGACTATGTGGTAAAGCCCTTCTCTCCCAAGGAGCTCATGGCGCGAGTAAAGGTGGTGCTGAAGCGCAATGCCGCTCCTGCTGCTCCTGCGGCACAGGATAAGTTCGCTTTCGAGGGGCTTGAGGTGGATATCGCAGGACGCGAGGTCTATGTAAACGGCCAGAAGGCTTCAATGACTCCCAAGGAATACGACCTGCTGTTCTATCTTGTCAAGAACAAGAATATCGCCCTCTCAAGAGACAAGCTCCTTGAGGAGGTATGGGGTTATGACTTCTTCGGCGATGACAGAACCGTTGATACTCATATTAAAATGCTCCGCAACAGCCTCGGAGAATACCGTAAATTCATCGTTACACTGAGAGGAATGGGGTATAAGTTTGAAGCGAATTAAGCCTTTCAGACATCTTCCCAGCAGGGTGCCCCTGAAGGCTACGGTGTGGATATACTTTATGCTTTTTACCATCATCGTTTTCGCTCTGCTGTGGATATTCCAGATCTTCTTTCTGGAAAAATTCTATGAGGGCATGAGGATACGCTCTGCGGCGAAAAGTATGGACACAATTGCCGAGTCATACGAGTATGACGATAAGGCTGAATTCTATGAGACTGTGAACGAGACTGCTGTAAATAACGATATATGCGTTCTTGTGCTGGATAAGTACGGACGTCCCGTCAAGAAAAAGCACGTTATCGGCGACTGCATCATCCACGACAGGGGAAATGAGAATATCGCCCTGTGTCAGATGATCGATGATTCAAAGGATGGTGTGGTCAGGTTCAAGGACACAAACCCCAGAAGCGGCTATAATATGCTCATCTATGGGTGCAGACTGGAAACAGGCGGTGCTACGGACGGCTACCTGCTCATAAACTCGGTCCTCGTTCCCGTGGGAGCTACGGTGGATATCATCAAGCGCCAGCTCATGATAATCACTCTCATTCTTATAGTTTTTGCCTTTATTCTGTCACTTTACCTCGCAAGACGTATCGCTATGCCTATCGACAGGATAACCAAGTCCGCAGAACAGCTGGCTAAGGGCGACTTCAAGACAAAGTTCGACGGCAGAGGCTATCTCGAAGCGAAACAGCTGGCGGACGCTCTTATCTATGCGGAAAATGAGCTCTCTAAGGTGGATACCATGCAGAGAGACCTTATCGCAAATGTTTCTCACGACCTGAGGACTCCGCTGACCATGCTGAAAGCCTATGCGGAAATGATACGCGACCTTTCGGGGGATAATCCCGTGAAGCGCAATGAGCACCTCGAAATAATCATCAGCGAGACCGACCGTCTTGCTCTCCTCGTAAATGATATGCTGGACCTCTCCAAGCTGGAGAGCGGCAAGCAGAAGCTCAATCCTACGGAATTCGACATCAGTGCAAAGCTGAGCGAGATAATGGACCGCTTCAAGGGCCTTTCCGAGAAAAACGGCTATCAGATACACTTCACTCCCGATGAGGAGAGGATAGTTTACTGCGATGTGGTGAAGATAGAACAGGTCATCTATAACCTTATCAATAACGCTATAAACTACACGGGCAAGGACAAGCAGGTCTTTGTTCGCCAGATAAATCAGCCCGACGGCGTTCTCGTCGAGGTGGAGGACACCGGCGACGGTATCGAGGAAGATAAGATAAAGCTCATCTTCGATAAGTACTACCGCTCCGAGAACCATAAGAGAGAGGTCGTGGGCACGGGTCTGGGGCTGTCTATCGTCAAGGCGGTGCTGAAAATGCACAACTATGACTACGGTGTACGCAGTACACTGGGAAAAGGCTCCACATTCTGGTTCAAGATAAGTGATGTGAAAGAAAAATGATTAAAGCGGTTTTTACCGATTTTTACGGCACTCTTGCTCATGAGGACGGAGAGATCGTAAAGAGGATATCCGAGGAAATATTCGATACGGGTAAGGCAGATGACATTTCGGATATTGGTGCGTACTGGTGGGAAAGCTTTCAAAGCCTGTTCAGCAGCTCTTACGGTGAGGATTTCCGCACTCAGCGTGAACTGGAGTATACTTCCCTTGAGGATACGATAAAGCATTTCTGTTCAACAGCAGATGCAGGAAAGCTCAGCGAGCTTATGTTCAGTCACTGGCAGAAGCCGCCTGTGTTCGCTGATACCTTGCCTTTCTTTGAGAAATGTCCCGTTCCTGTCTGTATAGTATCAAATATCGACACATGTGATGTTATGTCGGCACTCGATCACATCGGTGTAAAGCCTCGGGGGATATTCACAAGCGAGGACGCACGTTCATATAAGCCGCGAAAGGAGCTTTTCCTTTATGCGCTGAATAAAACGGGTTTAGCTCCCCATGAAGTTATTCACGTCGGCGACTCGCTGAGCAGCGATGTTAAAGGAGCGGAGTCGGCAGGCATAAAAGCTGTCTGGCTCAACCGCGGCGGCAGGGAGGTTCCCGAGGGTGTGAACTCTGTCGGAGTTCTGACGGAACTGTTTCCGTTCCTGTGAACTTGTAAAGAGTTATGTAATGGCACGAAGTGTGATAACAGGCGATAATTCGTTGCTACGAAATTACAGCTTGTATAAAACAGGTGGACAAACTTATGATTTGCTGTTAGTGTTGCACAAAAACTCAAAATAAGTGTTTAAAACATTGTGTGCCGCTCGTTTGGTTTTTTCACAAAAAATACATAATCATATGCTATAATATAATTGCTGAGGGAGAAGATCCCAAAGCTGATTTTCATGGTAGTTTAATGTTTACCCCAACATTAAATTATTAAATCCCCAATAATCCCTATATCATGGCAGATGAGCTTCCTGAAAAGGAGGCTCATTTGTTTTGTAAGAAAAAAATCTTGTTGCATAAGCGCAATACCTATTGACAAATGTCGGTGTTGGGTGTATAATACTCTCATAACCTTATCAAGAGCGGCGGAGGTAACAGGACCTGTGAAGCCCGGCAACCCGACCATGAGTCGAAGGTGCTAATTCCTGCGGTTTTATCCGAAAGATGAGGAACTTATCGTTATCAAGGCTTCTCGGAATGAGGAGCCCTTTTTATTTCTCAGGAGGTTTTTTTTAATGAGTAAATGCTTTTTCACTTCAGAATCAGTAACCGAAGGACATCCCGATAAGATCTGCGACCAGATCTCAGACGCTGTTCTTGACGCTATCCTCGAGCAGGACAAGCTCGGCAGAGTTGCCTGCGAGACCTGCGTTACCACAGGTATGGTGCTGTGTATGGGCGAGATCACTACATCGGCTGATATAGACATCCCCAAGATCGCTCGTCAGGTGGTCATCGATATCGGCTACGACAGAGCTAAGTACGGCTTCGACGGCCACACCTGCGCTGTTCTCACTTCTATCGATGAGCAGTCTCCCGATATCGCTATGGGCGTTAACGAGGCTTTTGAGTACAGAGAGGAAAACAGCGAGTCAGACGGCCTTTCAAACGGTGCCGGAGATCAGGGTATCATGTTCGGCTATGCCTGCAATGAGACTCCCGAGCTCATGCCCCTTCCTATCTCTCTCGCTCACAAGCTTTCTCTCAAGCTCACCGAGGTCCGCAAGGACGGCACCCTACGTTACCTCCGTCCCGACGGCAAGTCTCAGGTAACTATCGAGTACGATGACGGCAAGCCCGTAAGAGTTGACGCTGTTGTTGTTTCTTCTCAGCACTCCGCTGACGTTTCTCTTGAGCAGCTCCGCAAGGACATCGAGGAGTACGTTATCAAGGCTGTTATCCCTGCTGAGCTTATGGACGAGAATACAAAGTTCTTCATCAACCCCACCGGCCGTTTCGTTGTAGGCGGTCCTCAGGGCGACAGCGGTCTCACAGGCCGTAAGATCATCGTTGATACATACGGCGGTTACTCACGTCACGGCGGCGGAGCTTTCAGCGGCAAGGATCCGACGAAGGTCGACAGAAGTGCTGCTTACGCTGCAAGATATATCGCTAAGAACATCGTTGCGGCAGGTCTCGCTGACAAGTGCGAGGTACAGCTCTCTTACGCTATCGGCGTTGCTAAGCCTATTTCTATCCTTGTTGATACATTCGGCACAGGCAAGGTAGACGAGGAGAAGCTCTCACAGGCTGTTGACAAGGTGTTCGACCTCCGTCCTACTGCTATCATCGAGATGCTCGACCTCAGAAAGCCTCAGTACAGACAGCTCGCTGCATACGGTCACATGGGCCGTGAGGAGCTGGGCGTTGCATGGGAGAAGACCGACAGAGTCGAGGCTCTCAAGGCTGCCCTTTCATAAGGAGGTATGGTCATGGCTGAACAGGAGAACAGGGTCAGCATAAGGTTTACAAATGCGCTGTTCATTGAAATTTTCGGCAGATATGCCTCAAATTCGGAAATGGCTGAGTTCATCGCTCCCGACGGCTCCGTAGAGCTGGACTATCTCATGATAAACGGCGTCATTGATCCGCCTAAAAGCTGCGAGCAGATGCTCAGTCTTATGTACGCGCTTTTCGAGACCAATCCAAAGTCGGCTATCGGCAGGATATTTATGGCTAATCAGCTCAATATCCTCCGCGAGACCTTGTACAGGCTCCCTGCTGTGCTTGACGGATTCAGCGAGGTGAAAATGTCCATCGACGTTTTTGCTCCGAACAAGGACGATCCGGAGAAAAAAGTTAAGACCCATACAGAGTTCACCATGACTAAAACAAAGACCACCCATACCGATCGCGGCTGAGTGGCTCATAATTAAAGATAAAGCCATAGTATTTCCGCATTTGGAAGTACTATGGCTTTTTTTATGGTTCAGTCCTTCATCTTCTTGCTGAAATAGGCTTTGGCTCTTGATTTGCTGCCGGGAGGAGTTTCCCTGCATATAGGTCATCATGGTCAGGATATGCGGTAGCCGCTGAGGGGGAATGCGCTCAGCTCGGGAACAAGTCCGCTTTCACGGAAGGAAAATGTCTCCTCGTCACCTACTATTATGTGGTCGGCGAGAACTGCTCCAAGCTTTGACAGGGCAGACGCTGCGTTCCGCGTAAGAAGTATGTCACTGTCAGAGGGCTGTGCGCTGCCGTGTGGATGATTGTGGGCAATGAAAAATATACCGCAGTCGCTTTTTATGGCGAAGTCCGCTATGTCTCTGTATGTCGCCATTACCTGCGATGCAGTTCCGTAGGCAAGTATCTTGGTATTCACCGCGCGGAAACGCTTGCTCACCGAGGTCATAAGCAGCTGTTCACCCACCGCTCCGATGAAATGGCTGGCAAAGAAGGTCTTGGCGGCATCTGTGCTGCTGAGTGTGCGGACGGAAAAACGCTCCATGTAAAGGGCACGGCTGACGCTGGGGATGAGCCGCAGCAGCACCGCTGTCTGCTCATTTATGCGCGGGTCCTTCATGAGAAGTCCCGAATCCGCCCGCGAAAGGGCGTTTACACTGCCGTAGTCTCTGAGGAGATCCTCTGCAAGCTGCTTCGTTTCTCCTCGGCAGGAGTATGACAGCAGAAGCTCAAGCCGCTCCTGCTCAGTCAGGGATCCAAAACCATCTGTCTCGTACTTATGTATCAGCTGCTCCCTGTGCAGCTTCTTGTTGTCTGCCATGGTTCTCAGAATGCAAATGCGCCGCTTCCGCGCATGGAAAAGCTTCTTCCGCCGCCGCAGATGATACAGTCTGTGAAGCCTGTTCCTACCGCCGACAACAGCTCTCCCACCATTCGGGCGAGAGCCAAGTCCTCGGGACGGGGCAGGGGAAGGTCGGTGCCGTGATTTATACCGAGACATACGGATGCGGCTCCGCTTTTCAGTATGGCTGCCGCAAGCTCACGGGGCGTCATACCGCCGCTAAGAAGCTTCTCCACAGGCAGGGTCACTGTGGCAAGCAGCTCGGAACGTGAGCTGAGACAGAGTATGTTGCATATCTTTGCGTCAATACCGCCGAACTGCTCCGTGAGACAGCTGCATAACTGCGCCCGCTTTGAAAGAGTTTCGTAGCTGTGAGAGATACGCATATTGCTTATGCCGAGATCGTGCATAAGCCTGAGGAAAAGTGCGCCGCTCTGTCCCACGCCGCTTACGGCGCTGAGACTTTCACTGTCGGCGGAAACGACCTTGCCGAGAGTGCCGAACTTATCAAGCAGGCTGTGGGCGATATCATTGGTGTTGACCACGGGTCGGGCATAAAAAAGAAGGAGCTCCAGAAGCTCATGCTCGTAGAGTCCTTCGTGTCCCGAGGCGAGAAATCGCCTGCGGAGCCTGCCGCGGTGTCCCGCGTGTGCGTGCTTGTTTTCCATTAAAAACCCCCTTTTTAGAATGGAAACGGCTGTATATGGTCATGGCTTGTGCGGTCTGACAAGCTCTCTGACATTGGTGCGTCCGAGGATATAGTCCACGGAAACGCCGTAAAAGTCTGCAAGTATCATAAGATGCTCCACAGGAATGGTCCTGTAGCCTCTTTCGTACCGTGAATACACGGTCTGACTGGTGTGGAGAAGCTCCGCGACCTGAGTCTGGCTCATGTCCTTGTCCTCGCGGAGGTCTCTCAGCCGCTGAAAGTACATATTATAAGCTCCAATCATGTCTGAAATCCGACAGTTTTAGAACCTATCGGTACTATTGACTTTACCATATCAGAGATGTGAAATGTTGGTTTTAGCGCCTTATGGTACTAAAAATCTTTTTCTCCGTGCCCGTAGAATTGAATTATATTGAAAATAGTCTTTTATAAGGAGATTATTTGCAGCAGACTGTGTGGAAAATGCAGGAAAAGTTCATAATTATGCTTCAAAACTGCATATTAGACATATTGACTTAATGTTGGTGACGTGTTATAATTAAAATACACAAATTGTACATATTTTGTACGGAATTGGAGGAGTTTTATGAAGATCAGGAAACTGCTTGGCGGACTGACCTCCCTCGCTCTTTCGCTCTCGGCTGTAACAGGTCTTGGCGCGGCAGAGCAGATCAAGCCTATATCGGCATATGCGGCTCAGTCTGACTGGAACTTCGACTTCGGCGGAAGCGGAGCTGCTAACGGTTTTACCGCTGTCTCTGCGGCAGACGGCTATAATTCGGGCAGGGGATACGGCTTCGCTCAGACATGGAACGTGGAAAACGTCAGCGCGGGCGGAAGCGGTGTGCTCGCCGACGCGGTAAAATTCAACGACGGCAGTGCGTCAAACACCTTTAACGTCGACCTGCCTAAGGGTCTGTATCAGGTCAAGGTCACTATCGGCAATGCGCCCAGAACTACCATTAAAATGGAAGGTATGCTCCAGATGATAAATCTCACGGGCAGAGGTGCTTCCGAGACCATCAAGATACCCGTTACCGACGGTCAGCTCAATATTCAGGCTGTGGAGGGTATGTCCAAAAGAGAGCAGTCTATCTCCGCAGTGGAGATAAAAAAGCTCAACGACACCGGCGAGATGCCGCCTACTGTATGGATATGCGGCGACTCTACCGTTGCCAATTACTATAATACTGCCGATACCGCTCAGCACGGCTGGGGGCAGTTCTTCGACGGCGGCAAGTACGATGTCCGCAATCTGGCTGCAAGCGGTCAGTACGCCAAGGGCTTCGTGGACGCAGGTCAGTTCACTCCCATCGAGTACTACGGCAAGTCGGGAGATGTTTATGTTATCTCCATCGGTATCAACGATATCAATTACTCAAATGAGACAGAGTACTACAACACTGTCACCGATATGGTGAAAAAAGCAAAGGCTAAGGGCATGGACGTTGTCCTTGTAAAGCAGCAGGGCAGACGCGGCGACCTTACCCGTAATCCTAAGCTGCCCGGACGCTGGTACGGCGGTGCTCTTGATAAGATAGGCTCGGAGCAGAGCGTCAGAGTCATAGACCTGTTTACAAAGTGGCAGGATTTTGGCTTCTCAGTGGGCTATGACGGTATGCTTTCCTACTACGCTACTAAGGCTGACGGTTCGGCTGACGATCTCCACCAGAGCAAAAAGGGCGCTCAGAAGCTGGCTGAGATGATGCAGGAGGAGCTCGCCCTCGGAAGTGCTTTTATCCACCCCGATGAGTCTGTGACTTATATGTTCAAAAACGTCAACAGCGGTCTCTATATGGAAGTCGCCGACGGAAGCACTGCAAGCGGTGCAAATGTTCAGCAGTGGGGTGCAGACAGCTCTCAGCCCCATAATACATGGAAATTCGTTCAGGCTACAGGTGATTACTTCTATATCAAGCCCCAGAATGCCGACCTGTACCTCTATGTGGAGAACGGAAGCAAGGAAAACGGCGGTAACATCGTTGTTGCCGAGAAAAACGGCTACAGTGACCAGTTCTTCAGGATACGCGACAACGGCGACGGCACTGTTACCTTCCTCACAAGAGCTTCACGCGATGCGGCGGCTGTTGAGGTGGCAAGTGCCTATACCAACAACGGCGCCAATATCCAGCAGTGGGAGGTAAACGGTCATAACTGCCAGAAGTGGCAGATGATCGAGGTGGATGATCTGGTCGTGACTGTTCCCACTACTACCACTACAACAACTGTGACAACCACAACTACCACCACCGCTGCGGTTCCGCCTGCTGAGCCTGTTCTGAAGGTGTTCCCCGGTGACGCAAACTGTGACGGCGTTGTGGAGCTTGCAGACGCTATAATCATCATGCAGTCTCTGGCTAACCCCGATAAATACGGCTCAGAGGGCAGCGATCCTCTGCATATCACAGATCAGGGCAAGATCAACGGTGATGTTGACAAGAATGTAGAGGGTATCACTTCCAATGACGCTCTGTTTATCCAGAGATGCCTGCTGGGTCTGGCTGAACTGCCTGAGAAGGTATATGAGATACCCGTGACTACCACAACCTCTGAAATGGTCACAACTACTGTAACTACCATTCTTGTAAGATATTACGCCGTTGACCAGCAGTGGAACAACGGCGTCACCGAGACTTCAAACTCGGGATATACAAGGTCTGACGGATATGTAAATCTTGACAATACTACCGACAGCAATATAACATTCACTGTGGACGTTCCCGAGGCAGGAAACTATATGACTCATATCCGCTTCGCAAACGGATCCACCAGCGACAGAAAGATGAAGCTCTTTGTAAACGGCAATGTTGACCGCTGCTGGATGCAGTCGTTCCCCAGCTCGGGCACATGGACAGACTGGCTTGAGTACGGTATCGTGCTTCCCCTCAATGCAGGCAGGAACACTATCCTCATGCAGTCAGCTATGTCGGAGGGCGGTCCCAATCTGGATTACATCGAGATCTTTATCACCGATGAGCCCTTTGCCGAGTACTATGATCCTTCACAGGAGCAGCAGACCGTAAGCGGCAGCCATGCTCTATATATCGCCGGCGACTCCACTGTGCAGTCCTACCGCGCCGATAAAGCTCCTCAGCAGGGCTGGGGCTACTACTTGCAGGATTACTTCAACAGTGACCTCACTGTTGTAAACCACTCCATCGCCGGAAGAAGCTCAAAGAAGTTCTACGATGAGGGCAGATTTGATGCCATCGCCAATAACCTCAAAGAGGGCGACTTCGTTATGATACAGTTCGCCATCAATGACGCAGGCGCTGCAAATGCGGACAGATATGCTCCCACCTGCGGAAATGTCAATAATCCCTCAAGCGGTTCATACGAGTGGTATATGACCCAGTTCATCAATGCCACAAAGGCAAAGGGAGCTACTCCCATACTGGTGACTACTACTCTCGGTATGAAGGCTTACTCAAGCGGCAAGTTCGTTAACAGCTATACCAACTACAATCAGGCTTGCTACGACCTCGCCAAGAAGTACAGCATTCCTTGTATCGACCTGAATACCCTCATGGTCAACCACTATAACTCCGTTGGCTATGATACCGCAAAGA
Source organism: Ruminococcus sp. (assembly GCA_017519145.1). Classification (GTDB taxonomy): domain Bacteria; phylum Bacillota; class Clostridia; order Oscillospirales; family Ruminococcaceae; genus Ruminococcus. Next base: position 98,133 of record JAFWTA010000022.1, on the reverse strand, counting down.
GCTACCACCTCATGGGGGCTGTTGCAGGCTCTACCGACGGTACTCACTTCTGCGAGAAAGGCGCAAACATCGTTGCGGGTCTTGTGGCAGGAGAGGTGAGAAAGCAGAATATCAGCGGACTTGCTCCCTACCTCAAGTAAGCTTTCTGGATAACATTATCAGAGCCCGAAAACATGATAAATGTTTTCGGGCTTGCTTTTTTATGTTGTGTTATAATGTTTTCGTGAAGCTTCAGAATGCGGTGATGTTGATCTTGCTCTGCCGGAACAGATCGATAATAACGAAATATGAACCATACATAAAAAAGTCGGCTTATGCCGACTTTTTTGCTTTATTCAATGGTGACTTTCTTCATTATCTGAGGTGTTGTGGGCTTGTCGCTGTAATCTGTTTCGCATTCTGCGATCTCGTCAACTACTTCCATGCCCTCAACTACCTTGCCGAATGCTGCATAGTTGCCGTCAAGGTGGGGAGCATCATCGTGCATGATGAAGAACTGTGAGCCTGCTGAGTTGGGCATCATTGAACGTGCCATGGAAAGTACTCCTCTGGTGTGCTTCAGGTCGTTCTTTACGCCGTTTGATGAGAACTCGCCCTTGATGGTCCAGCCGGGACCGCCTGTGCCTGTGCCGTTGGGGCAGCCGCCCTGTATCATAAATCCGGGAATAACTCTGTGGAAGGTGAGTCCGTCATAGAAGCCCTGCTTTACCAGCTTCTCGAAATTCTCGCATGAGATGGGAGCGATTTCGGGATAGAGCTCGATCTTTATCTTCTTGCCGTTTTCCATTTCGATGATTACCATAATTTTTATCCTCCGTTAATCAATTACAAGTACGATATCGGTCTTTGGCTCGATGTACCTTGTGGTCTCTTCCTCTTCGTCGGGGGTATCGGGCGTTACCTGTGGATCGTTCTTATGTGAATTCCTTCTGTACTCCTCCAGTATGGACAGTGTGGTCGTGGGCATATTAGCCTCCTCGGGAGTTGTAACAGGGATAGTCTCCACTACGCTGCCGAAAATATTTGTAACTGTTTCATATTCGCGCTCAGTGGTATATTCCGCGTCGTCCTCTATAAGGTGAGGATGCTCGTTTATAGTTGTCTCGGGAGGATCGGTCTCTGTGATAAGATGTACCTCTCTGGTGGTTGAGGATGCTTTTTCACGGGATTCCTTCTGTGCCTTTATGGCGCTTTCCATACATGACTTTGTAGCCATCATTATGAGCAGACATACTACGCAGGCGATAGCAAGTCCTATTATCCTGCCTTTCTCCATATTGTCCTCCTTTCTCAGCTGAGCTGAAAATGTTTACATATTATTATAATCCAATATGGAGAAAAAGTCAAGGGCAGTTCAGGCTGTCTTTACAAGATGGAGCTCATATAGCGTTACCGAGGAGTAGTCCTTGCCGCCGAACATTATGGCAAATTCTGCTGACGGGTCGTCGGCTGTCACTGTAAATTCTGTTTCAAATGGCGTCTTTTCGCCCTTGGCTGTGAAGGTCTCGCTGCAGTATACTGTTTTGCCGTCCTTGCTCCTTATCTGTACGGGGAGCTTGCTTCCCTCGGGAGCGGTCGCCTTGAAGGTGAGCTTGTATGTGCCGCCTTTTTTCAGACCGATGGGGGATACTACAGACTGAACGTCGCTCTGCTCCTTGCCGCCTGTGACTACATTTACCCAGAAGGACTTGTCAAAGTCGGAGAAGTAGGTGGCTGCATCGGCGCCTGAATCCTTATTGAGGGATACCTCGTACTTGGCATCGGCTGCTACGTCTATGCCGACCTGATCGGACTCCAGTCCAAGCATGGTGCATATCTTGTCGGAGAGAACTGCTGCGGACTTCTGATGGGTCGTATATGAGGGGTGCCAGTCGGAGCCGAGACCGTCATTGTTCATGTCCTGCTGTGCCGACTGATAGCACATTATCTTATCGCCCATGCCCGAGGACTTTCTGAACTGCTCAACAGCTTCCTCGATATAGGGGTACATCTCTGCACAGCCCATGGTGCCTACGGTGCAGATTATAGCTGCGTCGGGGTGAGCCTTGTGTATCTTGCCGAGAAGCTCCACATAAGCCTTTGTGAACTCGGGACCGCGGGTCTCGTAGTCCTTGCTGCAGTAGGTATTGTCGTTGGTGCCGAGATTTACCACGGTAACGTCAACAGGTGTGGTGCTGTGATCCCATGGGATATTATAGGGAGCATTTGCAGCTGCATTGTCATAGTGGTCGCCGAGGAGCCCGCTTGTGTTCCTGCTTCCGTCAGAGGAATAGGATGAGATGACTCCGTAGCCGCTGTAGCAGGCTGTGCTGTAATCTGCGTCCAGCTTCTTTGCGGTCAGATATGCATATGACTTCAGGAAGTTCTCGGTGGTGGTCTTGAAGTTCTCGTACTGGTCCTTGCCCTCAACTCCGTATGCACAGGTTATGGAGTCGCCTACGAATTCGATGTGCAGGGGCTTCTGACTTGTGGGGATAATGGGGAGTGCGGAGTCGGAGCCCACTGTTATGGAGCCTACTCCCACAGGACCGTTGTTTGCTTCGGAGAGGTGGATCACCTTTATGACCGCATCTGTTGGTGTGTCAGAGTCCAGCACCTTTACTGTCTTTTCCTTTTCGGAAAGGCACTCGGTCAGTACAGGCTCATCGTTTACAAGCACGGCGTATCTGGGACGGTGCTCCTCGCCGTTGTTTACCGAGCCGTCGCCCTTAATGGTTATGGATACAGTCTTTGCCCTTGCAACGCTGAACTCTGTGGCTGCACCGCTCTGTACCAGCCATGTTACTCCGTCAGATATGACGTTGCGGTTGATAAGCTTCACATATTCCTCCGTTGCGGGAACTGTTGTCTCTTTGTAGTCGCCCACAGAGGAGATGAGGCTTTTTCTCATGGCTATCATGTCGAAAATGTCGCTGACATTATCGTCATTAAGGTCTGCGCTGCCTGTGTCGGATGCTCCGAGGAGAAAGCTGCCCAGAGACTTCAGGTCAGCAGGAGCCCATGCCTTTGCTGCATAAGCCGATGTGCCTGCGGCTGTGACAGCAAGAGCTGCCATGAGAGATGCTATTATTTTTTTCATGTTCTCAGCTCCTTAAAGAAGTATTATACTACTATTATACACCGTGTTTCGGGGCAAATCAATAACTTTTTGTAAAATAGCGGTAAACGGCTGTACACTGAGTTGAGTGTCGGCAAGAGGCAGTTGAGAGAACACAACCGATGGTTGAAAAAATGAGCGCAGGCAAGGTGCTGAGGCAAAAAAAGGACGCCCATTAGTCAGCTTCCCTTAACGGAAAAAGTGGGTTACCGAGCCTGAAATTATGGGCTCGGTAATTTTATGCCACGATTCCGCCAAAGGGGGCTCCCCTTGGGCGTCCCTGCGGTTTGTTTATTCAAGCAGTCCCTTGATGCCTTTTTCCTTGAATGCCTCCTTGTAGTACACAAGCTCGTCCTGTATGATGTCGTCGATGACCTTCATGCCAAGCAGCTCTACGGGAGCCTTGTCATCGGTGAGTATGTGGTCACCTGCTGTGTACGGCTCAAGCTCGGGGCGGACCATCTGCATCATGCGGCACAGGTCCTCCTGCTTCAGCGCTGCGGTGTTGGCTTCAAATCTGTCCATGAACTCGTCGCTGTCAGTGGCGAAAAGCTCCCTGTTTGTGGAGTATTCAACGTCAACTGTCACTACATTGTCAAATACCGAGGAGATAGTGTCCGCAAGACAGCTGTTTATGCCGTCGGCGCTCTCGGAGCGCATATTCATGTTGACTACCATGACACCGCCCTCGTTGAGGTGTTCCTTTACAAGGGTGAAGAACTCCACTGAGGACATCTGAAAGGGAATGGTTATATCCTGATAGGCGTCAACCATGATGACGTCATACTTTTTGTCACAGGCAGCGAGAAAGGCCCGTCCGTCGTAGGTGGTCACATTTATATCCTCGGGAAGCTCGAAATAACTGTGTGCAAGGTCGGTTATCTTCTCGTCTATCTCAACTCCCTCGGCTTTTGCGCCGCTGAAGTACCTGAGACACTGCTTGGCGTAGGTGCCTGTTCCCATGCCCAGCACCAGTATATCCGCTGTGTCGGGACTCTCTGTCATAAGAGGAGCTGCCATGGCGTAGTCATAGTACATATCCGAAAGCTCTCCGGACTTGACATAGACGGACTGGACTCCGAACAGTACATTGGTGGAAAGGTAGGTGTTTTCGTCATCGTCCTTGACCTGAAGATAGTTGTATACGGACTCTCCCTCATAGGTGAGCCCCTTTTCCCAGAATGCAAAGCCCATGGACGGCGATGCAAAGCAGCAGACGATGAACAGCACCGAGGCTGTGGCTGTCTTGGCTGCGCCGCGTTTTGAACTTATGAAGTAGACCAGTCCTATAACAAGCATTATTCCTGCGAAGATGAGGAATGTCACGGCTGTTCCCACCGCGGGGATAGAGATGAATGTGGGGACGAAGGTTCCGATAATGGAGCCGATGGTGTTTGCAGCTCCCAGAGTTCCCACTGTCCTGCCGCTGTCGTCAAGGGAGTCAACGGTGTACTTAACCAGTGATGGGGTGACGGTCCCAAGCAGGAAAAGAGGATAGACGAACACCACCATGCAGGTGATGAAGGCTGCCCATATGAGGAAGTTGGTGTTTATGGTGACCACGAGGAGTCCTGCTATGCCTGCGATGGCAAGCTTTCCGATAAAGGGGACTGCCGCTATCCACACTGCCGCAATGAGTATCCTGCCGTAGAGCTTGTCGGGGTCGGGGTTCTTGTCGGCACTCCTGCCGCCGTAGATGTTTCCCAGAGCCATGGCTATCATGATCGTGCCGATGATGATGGTCCAGACTATCTGGGAGGAGCTGAAATATGGGGCAAGAAGCCTGCTTGCGCCCAGCTCCACTGCCATGACGGACATTCCTGCAAAGAATTCTGTCATATAAAGGTACCATTTGTTTTTCAGTATTCGGGGAAGGGGCTTCTTTTCAGCCGCCTTTGAGTTTTTGTTTTTCATATTATCTCCTGATGATTTGATTTGTGATCCTTGATCGTTGCAGAAAAGCTGTACTGCGCCTTTTAAATCAGAGGCATAAGGAAGGACAGCAGGAATAACAGTATGAATATGCCTGCCGCCGAGATAAAGAATGTGTACACGGGGAGCTTCCCCGTATAGATGTTGTGGGGATAACGCGGCGAGATGCCTATTATGCGCCGTTCATTGTAGACAGGACTCTTGTAGCTTGTCATATCCCTGTGGATATAGGTGGTGCCGTTGTACTCGTACTTCCATATGGCGCGGTATCTGGGGCGGTAGTTCTTTCGTCCGAAAATGGTCTGTATGTCCACACATTCCGCATCGACTTTCTCTTTGCAGACCATCTTCTTCAGGATGGTGAACCAGAGGGGATACAGCAGCAGGACAAGGGCACTGATGATCGCAAAGGCGGCGGTCACAGCCACATGACCTTCAAATAGCTCAGCGCTTGCCGCTGTTGCAGAGATGAACACTGCGCTGACTGCAAATGTGCCCCACATGATGACTCCGTTGAAGCTGTTGGCGAGTGCTCTTGACAATGTCATGACTGCACAGCCTGCCACGGCAAGTACAAGTGAAGTTATGATGGTCAGGTCCTTGGCGGTTTTGTCGTATGAATATGCCGATACTGCCAGCAGTACGATACCGATGATAGTGATAACGACCACCCTTGCGTTGGGCACCTGCCACGGGAAGTTCATATCTGCTTCACCGTCTGTGTACCTTAGCGCCATTTCCTTACGGGTGTCGTGTTCCGTGTCGGTCTGCTTTTTCTCCCTGAATGCGTAGACCGCAGGGATGGCGGCTGCCATAATAAGTCCGATGACTATCAAGGCGGTCTGGGCATCTCCGCTTAAAAAGAATGCGGTTATTATCAGTACGAAGCCCAGTATCATTGATATCACAGGCAGCTTTGGTACGTCGGTCTGTGGGGGAGTATACTTCATGTTGTTATTCTCCAAGCTCCACAGCGACATATTGTACCGCGCCTTCTGCTGGGGGGGAATGTCCAACTCCTGTATGTATTTCCTTGCTTCTTCAAATCTGCCCTGCGAGGCAAGATCCATTACTCTTTCAAAGTGTTCGTCCATTTGATTTTACCCCTTTTTATCATTTTTGCATTGCCGTTTTCATCATACAATGAAGTTTACCCCATCGGCATTGCCACAAAAAGAATTATATCACAAGGCTGTCATTTTGTAAAGAGGTATACTGCTGCGGAAGTCCGCATAGAATTTATCGGGAGGAGATATTATGCCAAACGGAAATCTCGATACAGAAAAATATAAGCAGGAGCTCATGAGGCTCTACAGCAGAAGCACCTCGGCTGAGGAAAAACAGGTAACGGAGCCTGTTCCCGAGGAGATAAATGCCACCGATACGGAGGCTTCCGATGATACGGTATATGCCGAGCATACCGCGGAGGACTCAAACGGTGCAGAGGAGGACTACAACAGCCGCTTCCCCGAGCCCGACCTTTCGGAGCTGGATACGGACTTCGGCTCACATTCCGCCGAGGACGATGTGCCACCCGAATACGACAGCGAGCTTCTCGGGACGGAAAAAGGCTATATCCTTGTGAATGTGCGGACGGGTGACAACTCCTCGGCTGTGGCAGGAGCCTTCATTGCCGTAACTGCCATCGTTGACGGCAAAAGACTGGCGCTCGCCTCGGGCGTCACCGATGAAAGCGGCGTTTCACCGAAGTTCTCGCTTCCTGTGCCCGACCGCGAATATTCTCAGGAGCCATCTCCCGAGGAGCGTCCCTATAATCTCTTCGATGTAAGCGTGTCCGCAGAGGGCTTTTTCCGCGCAAGGAGCGTTGATGTTCCCGTATTCTCGGGTATCACCTCGGTGCAGAACTTCAATCTCATACCACTGCCCCTGATGATGGACAGCTCCGATGAGACCGTGACCTACTACAACGCGGAGCCAAGCTTCGGCGGCGGAAAGGAGTGACCTATGCTTACAGGTACGCCCTTTATCCCCGAGACTATCACCGTTCATCTCGGCTTCCCCGACTCTGAGGCGCCCGATGTGACAGTCGGCTTTGCCTCATATGTCAAGAATGTGGCTTCCAGCGAGATATATCCCACATGGCCCGAGAGCGCTCTCCGCGCCAATATCTACGCCATTGTTTCCTTTGCTCTCAACCGTATCTATACGGAGTGGTACCGCTCACGGGGATACAGCTTTGACATAACCGCCACGACTCAGTTCGACCAGAAGTTCATAAACGGCAGGGAGTACTTCGAGAATATCAGCTACCTTGCCGACGAGCTTTTCAACGACTATGTGCGGCGGCAGGGCAGGGTGGAGCCCCTGTTCACCGCTTTCTGCAACGGTACCACTACCACCTGCGCAGGGCTGTCACAGTGGGGCACGGTGGCTCTTGCCAACCGAGGTTATACTCCCTATGAGATTTTGCAGTACTACTACGGCGAGGATATCGACATCGTGAAAAATGCGCCTGTTCAGACTGCAATGCCGTCATTCCCCGATACGGAGCTGAAAAACGGCTCTTTCGGCAACGATGTGAAGTACATTCAGGTATGGCTCAACCGCATCTCGGGAAACTTCCCTGCGATACCCAAGATACCTGCCGCCGACGGTATTTTCGACAGCGCCACCGAGGCAGCGGTAAGGAAGTTCCAGCAGGTATTCGGACTGGAGGTCACAGGTGTCGTCAACGCTGCCACATGGTACAGGATAACCTACATCTACACCAGCGTAAAACGGCTTGCTGAGCTGGACTCCGAGGGTGTGCGCTTCGAGGAGATATCACCTCAGTTCGCAGAGGAGCTCCGCATCGGTATGCAGTCCATCGAGGTGAGTATGCTCCAGTACTACCTTGCTGTCATCGGCGCCTACTACGAGGCGGTCATCCCCGTGGAGATAACAGGATATTTCGGCGAGCAGACAGAGCGCTCCGTAAAGTCCTTCCAGAGAGTGTTCGGGCTTCCGCAGACGGGTGTGGTGGACAGAGCCACAAGGAATGACCTGTACCGAGCCTATGAGGGCATTGCGGAGTCCGTTCCCTCGCAGTATACCGCTGTCGCCCTCTATCCCGGTACTGTTCTCCGCGAGGGAGCAAGAGGGGACTCCGTAAGAACTATCCAGCAGTATCTCACCTACATTAACAGGAGCTACCCCGATATCCCCGCTGTCAGCGATACAGGCTATTTCGGCCCCCTCACAAGGCAGTCCGTCACCGCATTCCAGCGGCAGTTCGGTATTGAACCCTCGGGTATCGTGGGAGCTGTCACATGGGACAGGATAGCAGGAGTCTACTCCGACCTGCGCTTCGGCTTCGACAAGCGTCCCTACCAGAACCCCGGCTACACCATAAAATAGCCCTTAGCCGTCCGTGATCTACCGAAGCAGGGGGGCAACAATAATTACGCAATGATAAAGGGAGGAAGATATGCCATACACAGATGAGCAGAGAAAGGAACATATCCGCGAGCTTCAGAAAATGCTGTGCGGTATTGCCGTTCTGGGAAAAAAGATACCGCAGGTGCTGCCCGACGGAGTCTACGACAAAGACACCAGAGAGGCGGTGGAAGCCTTCCAGCAGGAGTACGGGCTTCCCGTCACGGGTGACACGGACTCCGACACATGGAACATGATAGCGGAGGTATACAGAGAGCTGACCGAGGGAGAGCCTGCTGCGTACCACGCATTCCCGTCGAAAAGCTATACACTTTCTGTGGGAGACAGCGGAGAACTGGTGTACATCGTTCAGGCCATGCTGTGGAGAGCTTCGGCGTGGTATGACAATATGCCGAGGATAGCCGTCAGCGGAGAGTTCGGGGAGGAGACTGCCGAAGCTGTAAGAGTGTTCAGGAGCTGCTGCGGTCTTCCCGACAGCGGATGTCTGGACTGCACCACTTGGAATATGCTTGTGCAGTTCCTTGAGACAAAAGCATAACAGAGACTAAAGACTGCATGAACAAGGTCATGCGGTCTTTTTTCATTACCGGTGAGAGATGAGGAGACTTCGTGCGTCTAATTCCTGTGGGGTAACTTCTGCCGGTCATTTGCCGTTTCGTCAGCTGTTATTCCTTGACAATTCTTCCCGATAGTATTATAATAGGAGAGTCAATAAATTTATACGGAGGACATCATGAAGTTTTTATTCCTGTTAATGCTTGCTGTAACGGTAGTTTCATCCGTTTTCATGATAAGATCGGATAAAAAAGGCAGTAAGTTCTACTTTGGCAGTGTCGGCTTCGTCATTGCCATAATCCTCGGCTGTGCCGACCTTTTCGGCGCTATGGACGATTCGTCCTTCCACAGCACATTCGCTGTTATGGGAGCGGCTTCCGCTCTTCAGCTCCTGCTTTTCTTTGTAAAGCTCAAAAGCAGCGACAAGCCTACCTTCAACCGTATCTCAAAGGCTGTCATAGCAGCACTTCTGCTGGAGCTCATTGTCTTTCAGATACCTTCCATCCCGACAAACTTTATCGGTAAGTACAAGCCCGTTGAGGTGAATATTGCCGATACTATCGTCGGAAACGGCTACTATGATGCGAATAATCCTCAGGACGGCATCAGGACAGGCGGCTCCGATATCATCACTCTCGAATACAACAAGATGAAGTGTCCCGTCGGCTCGGTGAAGATCGAGACAAGGCTCCCCGAGTCGGTCAAGTACATGGACGCCTCCATCAGCCTGAAGGATCAGACAGTATCCACTCTGAGAAGCGGGATCGCCACAGGCAGAGTTGTCCGCGGCGTTGACGAGAGCCAGTATATCCAGTGCTCAGTGTCGGGCGACGTCGAGAGGCTCCTCATCGACTGCAAGTTCCAGTATTCCAGCGGCGAGACTGCTGTCACAGGGATCATCATAAATGCTCCCATGCCTTTCGAGGGAAGCCTTATAAGATTTTTCCTCATCGTTGCCTTTGCTGCTCTGGTGATCGCTGTAACAGGTGCTAAGGTGATGCAGAAGTCCGTTGAGGAGAAGAAGGGCACTTTCAGACTCTATGTCATCGAGCTCACCATCGCAGCTGTTACCGTTGCTGTGCTCATGTGTGTGGCTATCGCTCATTCAAGCAATATGAAGCACTTCTTCAAGGGCGACATCGGAGATCAGCTCTCTCAGCAGCTGGTTGAGTCCTTCGAGAACGGCAGACTTGATATCGACGTCAATGTTTCATCTGAGCTTACTGCTCTGGAAAATCCCTATCAGTGGGATGCAAGAGACGGCATCATCTATGAGTGGGACCACCTGCTCTATGACGGAAAATATTACTCCTATTACGGAATAGCTCCGGTAATACTTGTATACCTGCCGTTCCACAAGCTGACGGGCAAGTTCATGACTCAGGTCTCGGCGATAATGATATTCACCATAATCGGTCTGGTACTGCTGAGCATGGCGTACTACGTCTTTGTGAAGAAGTTCTTCGGCAAGATACCTGTGGGCTGCGCTGTTGCAGGTCATGTGACCATGCTGGCATCCTGCGGTATCTGGTTCAACACCTGTCAGCCTATCTTCTATGAGGCGGCTATCTCGGCAGGCTTCGCAGCCATGACTGCGGCGGTTTACTTCCTGCTCACCTCGGGCGTTTTCACAAAGGACAAGCTCTCGCTGCCCCGCACAGCCCTTTCGTCACTGTTCTTCGGCATCGCGGTAATGTGCCGACCTACTCTTGCGGTATACGCTATCTGCGCTTACATCATCTACGGTATGCACCTCAAGCAGGTTGACTTCATCAGCGCTGACAAGAGCAATAAGAAGCGCAGGATATATTATGCCCTCTGCGGAGCACTTCCGCTGGCGATACTGGGTATCTGCCAGATGGCGTACAACTACGCTCGTTTCGGTTCTCCCTTCGATTTCGGTATACAGTACTCACTTACCATCAACGACTTCACACACTCCGAATTCCACATAAACTTCATGCTCCTTGGACTGTTCTACTACCTCATAGCTCCGCCTATGCTGAAGGGAACTTACCCCTATATCACCAACGATTTCAGCCAGTTCGGAATAAACGGCTACTACTACCGCTGCCCCGAGACTGCGGCAGGTATAATCTTCCTCGCAATGCCTACTCTGGGCTTCCTGTTCTCAAGAAAGGCTCTCAGAGCACTCCCCGACAGAAAGGCTCGCATAAGAGCTCTGCTGGGTGTTGGACTGCCCTGTCTGGTAATGCCCATCATCATCATATGCTCCATCTGGGAGAGCGGATATGCTGTAAGATATCTGGCAGACTTCGCATGGGAGATGCTCTTCGGCGGTCTGTGCATACTCTTCTTCCTCTATAACAGAAGCAAGAATGAGACTCATAAGAATCAGTTCAAGTGGTTCATGGCAGCAGCTGCTGTTGTGGCGGTTGTGCTGAACGCCCCTATGGTATTCGGCGTTATGTGCCCCAGAGACTACTTCCCCGAGCTCAGCGAAAAGTTCAGCAGGATAGTTGCTTTCTGGCAGTAACAGAAATAATAAAACAGGTACTCTCAGGAGTGCCTGTTTTTTTGCGGATATGTTCCTTTTTGGCTGAAATAAGCTGAAACTGTTGACAGTCTTAAAATTATGTGCTATACTCTGCTCATAAGGTCGCATGACCTTAAATATATTGTAAAGGACTTGGTACACTATGAAACACATCCTCAAAAAATTCTCAGCTTTCGCACTGGCATTCACTATCCTCGGTGTGGGATCGGTATTGACCAGAACTGTCTCACCAAAATCGGATAACACTCTGACTGCATACGCTACCACCTGCAATAACTGCCACGGAGGCAGCTATTATATCAGGACCAGATTCATAGAGCCCTGCTTTGGCGGCTACATTTACGAGGAGTACTGCGGCCTTTGCGGTAAGACATTAGGAGTACATTTCGGACACTGATATTCCGACGATAAGAAAAGGAGCCTTCGGTATTCGCCGAAGGCTCCTGCTGTTTTATTCTGTTGATCTTCGGTATGCTTCAAGATAGCCGTATCCCGTGACGGAATCCGGTTCGAGATATGCTCCCTCGCCCCATTCGTTCCATGCAGTGAGAAAGATGTATTTCTTGCCCTGACTGCTGCATATTTCCCTGAGTCTGCGGAGATAGCCGCAGAACTTTTTCGGAGTGGCTCCGAGGACAGCTTTTCCCTTGCTGCCACGCCGCGGTGTATCGTCATAGCTGACAAAGGCTCCGTAGTATGTGTTACTGTCGCGGCAGCGCTTTGCGTTTGCGATTATCCTCTTCCATACATCATCGTAGGAGTAGGTCTTTACTTCGGTCTGTACCCTGTGTCTGCGGAGAAGCCTGCCGAGGCGGTCGATGAACCGTCCCCAGCCCGAGTACAGCGGCTCGTATCTGAACTTCTTTGCCGTTGAGGGAATACCGTGAAAGGGATTGTAGCTGTAGATCACCTCAACTCCCGCAAAGCCCTCGCCGACAGCCAGTTTGTTCCAGTATGCCGCCATTTTCTCGATGTCGGGAGAGTAGTTGTATATGAGGAAAAGCGGCTTTCCGCCGTCCTTGACATACCTTTCATCACGGAAGTAGGGGAGCAGGAAGTCGAAATGCTTCTTCCAGTCCTTTTCCGTGCCTGCCTTGTACTCTATGAGTATCTCGGGACCGCTCTCTGCGGCTCCCTTTTTTTCGTCCATGAGCGGTGACCAGTCGTTGCCCTTGACGCTGCTCCATGTGCGCTTCCAGCTGGCGTTGTCCCAAGCGAAGAAGAACGGTACATCAATATCTTTGTTTTCGAGTATTATCCCGGCAGGTTTTGTAAGAGCCTGTTTTTCGCTGCTGAACCAGTAGTGGTATATGCCGAAGCCGGATACACCGTATTTTTTTGCAAGCTCTGCCTGACGGGCTATGTCCTCTTTCTTTGAAAGGTCATAGTAATAGCCGTTCAGCGGCTTTTTTGGCTGGTCATGACCATCGAACAGGGGAGCTGCCTTTTTTACCGATACCCAGTCCGAAAAGCCATTGCCCCAGAACATGTTGTTCTCCTCCGTCTCGTGGTACTGAGGAAGATACATGGCGAAAACCTTTACTTTATCCATTGCGTTTCCCCTTTTTTCGCATAGTCCTGAAAAGCTGCGATTCAAGCTGTCGGCTCAGGTCCTTCCAGTCAAACTTCTTCATGTGTGCGTCCACTGCGCGGAGGTAGTCCTCGTCTGCGCTGTGCTGTGTACATTCGTATATGGCATCGGCAACTGCTTCGGTGTCCGTTGGAGGGACTGTAAGTCCCAGATCGCCCACAACCTCCGGAAGTGAGGAGGTGTTGGACACGACTACTCTTGCGCCGCATGATATGGCTTCAAGAGGAGGCAGTCCAAAGCCCTCGTACAGCGATACAAGTACAAAGGCGGAGCATAATGAATAGAGTGCTATCAGCTCCTCGTCGGTGACGAAGCCTGCAAAGTATATATCGGCTGCAAAAGGAGAGCGGTCGGCGTAGTCCTTAACGGTTTCGTAGCCGCTTCCCGGCATACCTGCGATGATGAGGCTTCCGTCGTATCTGCCCGAGCGTTTCAGGCTCTCGAATGCCTTTATGAGAGTCATGGAGTTCTTGCCCGGGTGGTCCACTGTGCCTGTGTAGAGTATGAACTCAGTGGGGAGCCCTCTTGCCGTCAGTATCTCCCTTGCGCGGCAAGCGTCCATCCTGCTGAACTTTTCTCTGTCGGCACCGCAGTATACCATAGCTATCTTATCTTCCCTGATATGGAGATATTTCATTATATCCAGCTTTGAACTTTGAGAATCGGTAACGATCCTGTCGGCTCTGCGTGCAGTTATGGGGTCGGCTATCTTTGTCCTGTAAAACATCCTCAGCTTCGAGAACTTGTCGGGGACGTTGAATTCTATGAGGTCGTGCATGATTATCGCCGTGGGAGCTGCCTTGAAAAGCAGCAGGGTGAAGTTGGGGATAAGTGCGATGTCCGCGCGCTCTTTCTTTACCATGAGAGGGAATACAAAGGTATTCCACAGCAGATTGCCCATGGAGCTGTTCTTGCTGACGGGATAGGTCTTTACGGTGACATTGGGATTTGTGAACTGCATATCCTCCTTCATGTCCTCGTTGGTGTAGACGATGTATTCCATGCCGCTGTCGGCGTTGTTGAGCATACTCAGCAGGTTCCTGCCTATGCCCGTGACCTTTTTGCCGACGTAGCCGCTGACTACCGCTTTTTTTCTGCGTCCGCGGAGCTTTCCCGGAGCAGGCTTTCCTGCGGCTCTGCCGAGACCGTTGCAGGCGTCTGCGTTCATATCGCAGGTGCTGCAGGCATCAAGCTCTGCCTTTGTGACTTTGCCGTCCCTGAGCTTACGGCAGATGGGGTTCTCGTACATGGAATAGGGCTTGTCAGTGAAAAAGCTGCGAAGCTTATGGGTGAATACCCACCATGCAGGCTTCCATATGTACTTGTGCATGGCAGGGGACACGGAGCCTATCATCCAGCACTGCCTGTCGCAGTGCCTTACCTTTTTTCTGACTTCCTCAGCCTGCGGACTGTTCCAGAGCTCCTTCCACGACTGCTCGTTGAGGTTGCCCATTATCTCCCTGTCCTTGGTGCCGTTGCAGGGCATGACATTGCCGTAGGGGTCGATGAAGAAGGTGTCAAAGGACATATCACAGGGGAGAAGCCGCGGCTGTCCGTAGATGTAGTTGATGAGTCCGTGGTTGAAGTAGGCTCTGAACCACTTTTTCGGGCTTTTGGACTTCAGCAGCCTGTTGATGAGCTTCTCAAAGTTAGCCGCTACCATGGGGCGGTCGTGGATAATGTTCCTGCTCTCCACGAAGTAGAAGCTGTTGTGGAGACTGGCTGTGGCAAATTCCATGCCCAGCTTGTCGGAGATATTGTAAAGGGGCACAAGGTCGGGAGCGTTCCTGTCCTGTACTGTCATGCCGAAGCCTATGTCCTCAAGCCCCATTTTTTTAAGCTTCAGCAGTGTGCGATAGCCGCGCTGAAAGCCGTTTTCGAGACCTCTTATCTCGTTATTGGTCTTTTCCAGTCCCTCTATTGAAATGCGTATGCCTATCTTTGGAAACTCCTTTGCAAGAGCGATTATCCTGTCTGTGAAGAAGCCGTTGGTGCTGATGACGATACGGTCGGACTTCTTGTACAGCTCCCTTACGATGTCGGGCAGGTCTGTGCGTATAAAGGGCTCTCCGCCTGTGATGTTGGTGAAGTACATCGGCGGAAGCTTTTTTATGGTCTCTATACTCAGCTCCTCCTCGGGCTTTGAGGGGGCTTTATAACGGCTGCACATGGAGCATCGCGCGTTGCAGCGGTAGGTGACTATGACCGTTCCGTTTAGTTTTTTTATTCCTGACATTTTTCAGCAGCTCCCATACTCGTTATTTTGTATACAGCGACAGGGTCTTTCCGGTTATTTTGTCCCAGTCGTATTTTTTCAGTATATAGTCCGCAGCGCCTTTACGATAGTGTTCTGCAAGCTCCTCATTTTCAATGAGTTCCCTGAGATTTTCGCGAAGGTCAGCTGTGCTGCCCTTTCTGAAAACTGCGGCTTTATCGCCCACTACCTCGGTACACTCGGGAATATCCGACACCAGACAGCAGCAGCCGTAGCTCATGGCTTCAAGAAGGCTAAGGGGCATTCCCTCAAGGTCTGAGGGCAGGCAGTAGATATAGCAGTTGGAGTAGAGCTCGTCCAGCACCTCTCCCTGCTGAAATCCTGTAAAGATGACATTATCGCCTGCAAGGCGCTTCATTTCGTTCATGTAGTCCTCTGTGTCGGAGCTTCCTCCTGTTATGACCAGCTTCTTGTCGGTGGAGATGCCTTTCCATGCCTCGATGAGGTAGGATATGCCCTTTTCGGGGACTATCCTCCCGAGGAACAGCACATATGAGCCCTTTTCCAGTCCCCACTGCCTTATGAGGTCAGGCTCGCGTCTTTCGGGACGGGTGGCACCGTTGGGGATGAATATGGTCTTTCTGCCGTAGGTCTCCATAAAGTAGTTCTTTACGTCGCGGCTGAGGACGATGATGTGGTCGGCGTGTCTGACAGCCTGTCTCTCGCCGAATTTTATGTAAGCTGAGGCGGCTCCGCTCCATTTGGCTCTTGCCCAGTCAAGACCGTGGACTGTGACAACTACCTTTTTTCCCGTAAGCTTGGGAAGGAGGCACATCGCAGCAGGTCCCTCGGCGTGTATGTGTACGGCATCGTATCTGCCGAATGCACAGGCAAGAGAAGCAAAAAATGATGAGGTCAGTGCGGCAAGCCCTTTCTTGTCAAGTGTGGGGACTTTTTTTATCCTTACGCCTTTCAGACTGCGGCCATTGCTGCCGTCAAAGGCTTTTCCCGAGACATGATGTCCCGACCTGTTATAGCAGGTGACGCTGTGTCCGAGAGCAGCCATCCTTGTGGCAAGCTCCTCCACTACCACCTCTACGCCGCCCTCGCGGCTCGGTATCCTCTTGTGTCCGAACATGGCTATCCTGAGTTTTCCTGCCAATAGCTCCGCCCCCCTTATGATAATTTATATTTACACATTGTTTTGACCGAAATGGCAAAATGTGATGGAAAATTTCTCGATTTAAAAAGAATTTGCGCTCCCCGAAGGTCGTTCGGGGCAATAACCTCCTAAAGGTGGTTATTGAGTACACATTAATTATAATACATTGCCCCTCGTTTTGTCAATAATGACCATGCGCCGCTTGACACTTTCAGGTATATGGGGTATAATACTATAAGCCGCTTTATTATGCGGATAATCTAATATACGGAGGTCTTGCCATGGAGCAGATAAAAAAGCGAATATCGGGTTTTTTTGAGTTGATAACGTCGGAGCGGTTCTTTTTCTATTTCATCGCCTTTGTGATGATAGCTCTGCCCGTTACGGAGATATTTGACGAGCTCCACTCCATGGTGTTCGCCAGCCAGCCCATAATAGTGGAAATGGCAGGCTACTTCGGTATTTTTGTCTTTGCGGTCCACTTCCTGAAGCATCAGGGAATAAAGTATTATCTCTCGGACCTGCTTTACTTCCTGCTGTTCGTGTTTGCGGTGCTGTCGGCAGTGCTCTCACAGAACAAGTATGACACCTTCCACGGCTTCTATTATGATGAATGGCTGTTCAATTTCGTGGGATATTTCAGCCTTATGCTGGCAGGCACCATGATACAGGACAAGCAGCTCAGAAAGAAGCTCATCAATATATTCATACTCGTCACCGTGATACAGGTGTCTTTCGGCGTTTTCCAGACCTTCGGCATCAGCCTCAGAGACTGCTATTTCGATACGGAGATAATCATGAAGGCAAAGCGCAGCTACGGTCTTATCCAGCACTCTAACTGGTACGGCGGTCTCACTGTTCTGCTGTTTGCCTGCACATCGGGAGCCTTTCTGTACACGCAGAATAAGGTCATGAGAAATGCCTGCTATATCATTTCGGTCATCTGCTTCTATACGCTCATATCCGCGGAAGCCCGTCTTGCATGGGTGGGCGTTTTCGGCTATATGCTCTTCCTTGTGGTGTCCATTATAGTCATGAAGCGTAAAGGACTCGAAAAAGAAAAGCTCATGAGCATAATCAAGCGCCTGCTGGTACTGCTGCTGGGTATGGCTGTGGTTACGGTCATCGCCATAGTATTCTTCGGCAGGATAATCGAGAGAGTTCAGCAGACAAAGACGGAAATGTCAGGGGACGGCTTCATTAACATGGGACGAGACGGTATGGGCTCCGGCAGAGTATATATCTGGAAGCAGGGACTTAAATCAGTTCCCGAGCACTGGGCTTTCGGTATCGGACTTGACAATTACAGGGATGTGTTCCTCTCGGACCCCAATTTTGACGGTCTGTTCACTCAGGGCAAGGGACACAACGAGTACATACACTACCTTGTCACACAGGGCGTTTTCCAGCTCATCACATATCTCACTCTCCTTATCTATACAGCCGTTACAGGCGTAAAAAGCGTTATCCGCAGCGAGGACAAGGAGGAGAGATATCTCAACTGGATACTCATGGGTATGTTCTTCGGATATACCGCACAGGCATTCTTCAACAGCAGTGTGGTCAACGTGGTGCCTTATTTCTGGATCACCGTAGGTATGCTGCTCACTAAGAAGAACCAGCGCCCTCTCGGACATTCAAAGACAAAGAAAAACGAAAAAAATTAACAATAAAAGCATGAGAATGTGAGCCGCCGTTAAAGGGAGCTCCCTCCGACGAGATCGTGGTATAAAATTACCGGGCATATGATTACGGGCTCGGAAAACCACATTTTTCGTTAAAGGGAGCTAACTAAAGGCGGCTTTTTTGCCATTATTACAGAGAAACGTATATAAGACGGAATGAAATAAAATTTACAATCTGTTAATAATTTTCGGAAATGCTTGAATATTCGCTCATTTGAGCAATTGTTCTTTGTTGCAAATACATAATGACTATTGACAGCTGTGAATAAAAGATGTACAATATATGCATAAGGACTCCGGAACCCTTAAATAATATGTAAAGGACGCTAAAATCATGAAAAACATCATCAAAAAAATCTCAGTAATCGCAATGGCATTCACTCTTCTCGGCGCAGGATCAACAGTTGCCAAAACAGTTTCACCCAAGACAGACAACACTATCTCAGCAAGCGCAGCATCACATGTGCACAACTGGAAATACTGGAAGCGCGGCTCAGAGGTGCGCGGTGACTATGTTTACTGCTACACCTACTACAAGTGCAGCTGCGGTTCATACTACGCATGCCTTGATCAGACTCATCACAAGTGATGACAGTCGGTGAAGTCCGATAAAGAATTCAAAAGCTCCCCTGAGAAATGGGGAGCTTTTTTATGGACGGCTCTGTTTCAGAACACTTGACAGATGAAAAGTATTATGTTATACTCAGCTCATAAGGTCGTATGACCTTAAATATATAGTAAAGGATGTATCAATCAATGAACCACAACATCAAAAAACTCATATGCACCACTATGGCGGCAGCTGCAATGTGTACCTGCGCAGTTCTTCCGTCAACAGCAAAACTTCCCGCAACAAACATCTCTATCATCAATGCTGTAGAAGCAAGTGCAGCCAATGAGACCTACACCTTCTATGTTGCCAATACCAACGTAAACGAAAGATCAGGACCCGGCACCAATTACAAAAAGGTCGGCCTTGTTTGCGGCGGCGACAGAGTTATCGTTTACCAGATAAGCGGTAAATGGGGAAGACTCTCTCCCTCAGGAAGCAAGAGTCAGGTATGGGTTTGCATGGACTATTTCACAAAGACTACCTGCCCTGCACAGGTTTGCACAAAGAGCGGAGTCAACGTAAGAAAGTCTCCCAGCATCAACGGTAAAAAGGACGGTGCTCTGTCAAACGGTACCAAGGTGAAGATCTACAAGGTAAGCATTGACGGCGCAGGCCGCTTCTGGGGCGCTATCAACAGCAGCTGCTCAAGATGGGTGTGCTGTGTTGACAGTGACGGTACCGAGTACGTTCCCTGCACAGGCTGATGCCCTTAAAGCTTTAATATGTTCAAAAGCTCCCCTGAGAAATGGGGAGCTTTTTTATGCTTTAATATTCATCATCGTCATCATCATAGTATCTGTGTTCGTTGTCGTAATTGTCGAAGCTGTGATGCTCACTGTTTATATAGCGCCTTACACTCAGTATTACAAGAACTATTCCGATGATAACGGCCAGAAATTTTGAAATGAACAGCGATGCTACAAGACCGACGATCCAGATAAGGTCGAGCTTGATGTCAAGTATCTTATCCTGCTGCCAGGTAAATCTGCGTTTATTATGTCTATAAGGATCAAACATTTTTATCCCTTTCCTTTTTAGTGTATCTGATAGCGGAACTGTTATTGATCTTTATTATACCGTCAATTCAGCCCGTTGTCAAGTGGGTTTCGGCAGCGGTTTTTAGTCATTGACTTTGGCGGTGCTATGTGGTATAATTAAATAAATATTGCCTGTACCTTTTACGGGCTCAGAATTTACAAAAGGATTGATAATATGGATTTTAAGGCACTTGCAGAACTTCTTTTCCCCGATGTCAGGGAAACTCCCGAGGATATCGACGCGCGTTTCCCCGAAAGGCAGCTCCCCGAGGGCGCCTGCGTTACCCGTATAGGTCCCAGTCCTACGGGCTTCGTTCACCTCGGCAACCTCTATAATGCCATCATCGGTGAGCGTATCGCTCACCAGTCAAATGGTGTTTTCTACCTCAGAATAGAGGATACCGACAACAAGCGTGAGGTGGAGGGCGCTGTTGAGACAGTCATCAACGCTATGGACTACTTCGGTGTTCACTTCGACGAGGGTGCTACTGCCGAGGGCGACAACGGAAACTACGGTCCTTACAGACAGCGTCAGCGTAAGGAGATATACCACGTTTTCGCAAAGCTCCTCACCGAGAGAGGTCTGGCTTATCCCTGCTTCATGACAGCGGAGGAGATAGAGGCTGTCCGCGAGCAGCAGACCGCTAACAAGGAAAATCCCGGTGTTTACGGTAAGTATGCAAAGTGCCGTGATCTTACCATTGACGAGGTAAAGGCAAATATTGCCGAGGGCAGGGAGTGGGTGCTCCGCTTCAGAGGTCAGGAGACAGGCGAGACCATCGCTGTTGAGGACGCTATCCGCGGAAAGCTGGAAATGCCCAGAAACAATATGGACTTCGTCCTCCTCAAGAGCGACGGTATCCCCACATACCATTTTGCCCACGTTATAGATGACCATTTCATGCGCTCGACTCATGTTATCCGCGGCGAGGAGTGGATCTCCTCCCTGCCTATGCACGTTGAGCTGTTCAATACTCTCGGCTGGAAGCAGCCCATATACTGCCACACAGCTACTCTTATGAAGATAGACGGCGAGACTGGCGGCAAGCGCAAGCTCTCAAAGCGTAAGGACCCCGAGCTGGCACTGGCTTACTATCAGCAGGAGGGAATAAGCAGAGACGCTATCTGGGAGTTCCTGCTCACTCTCCTCAATTCCAATTACGAGGAGTGGCGTATCGCCAACCCTGAGGCTGACTACCATGACTTCCCCTATGCGCTGGACAAGATGTCCGTTTCGGGCGCTCTGGTCGACCTTGACAAGCTCCGCGATATCTCTAAGAATGTTATCTGCCGTATGCCTGCACAGCAGGTCTGTGACGGCTGGCTTGAGTGGTGTGAGGAGTACAATGACGAGTACGCAGGTCTTATAAAGAAGTACCCCGAGAGAACTCTTGCCGCACTCAATGTTGGCAGAGGCGGTGCAAAGCCCAGACGTGATATCGAAACATGGAAGCAGGCTTGTGACTTCATGAGTTTCTACTATGATGAGACCTTCAAGGTTACAGACTCTATGCCCGAGGAGTGCGACGAGGCAACCGTTAAGGAGTTCTTCGGCAAGTACCTTGCAGCTTATGACCACAGCGACGACTCCGCCGCATGGTTCGACAAGGTAAAGGCTATCACCGAGGAAATGGGCTTCGCTGTAAAGCCCAAGGACTACAAGAAGAACCCCGACCAGTTCAGGGGAAGCATAGTCCATATTACAAATATGCTCCGTATCGCTCTCACGGGACACGCTAATGCTCCCGATATCTGGGAAGTCAGCCATGTTCTCGGCGAGGAGATAACACGCAGAAGACTGGAAGCGTTTGCTTAATGCATAATGCATAATTAATGGGCGCCTGAAAGTATTCAAATCCGTCCGCGATAGCGGACACCACAATTATGAATTATGAATTCTTAATTATGAATTATATAAAGTAGGGAACGGCGCCCTCGCCGTTCCGTCAATATACATAATTATTTATCGTGGAACGCCGAGGGCGGCGTTCCCTACAATCATTTTCGAACATTAACGAAAAAGAGGATAAAAAAATGTCAGAAAAAAAGGAAAAGAAGAATTTTGAGATACCCCGTCCTGTGTTCCCGAAAAGATGTATCGTCACAGGCGGTATGCCATACGGCAATAAGGAGCTCCACTTCGGTCATGTTGGCGGTATGTTCGTTTTCGCGGACACCTTCGCCCGCTTCATGCGCGACCGTATAGGCAAGGACAACGTTATCTTCGTGGGCGGTACAGACTGCTACGGCTCTCCCATTGCAGAGGGCTGGCGCGTCAAGGTCAAGAACGGCGAGTTCGAGGGCTCACTTGAGGATTTCGTTCAGAGAAACCACGACAAGCAGCAGGAGACTCTCGATGCTTACGGTATCTCTCCCAATCTGTTCGCAGCTTCCGGTCTGGGACGCTCCAAGGAGATACACGCATCGGTCACCGACCGCTTTATCAGCTCTCTTCACAAGAAGGGACAGCTGGACCGCATAACCACCATGCAGTTCTTCGACGAGAAGGCAGGTGTGTTCCTCAACGGCAGACAGGTAATCGGAAAGTGTCCCGTTGACGGCTGTACCTCCGAAAAGGGCTACGCAGACGAATGCGATATGGGCCATCAGTATATGCCCGAGAACCTCATCAACCCCGTCAGCACCCTGACAGGTGAGACTCCCACAATGAAGCCCGTTACCAACTGGTACTTCAGGCTCCGCGACTACGAACAGCTCATGAAGGACTGGGTGGAGGAGCTCAAAAAGCGCAAGGACATCCGTCCCGTTGTGTGGAAGACCATTGACGAGTTCCTCAAGAACCCCGTTATCTACATAAAGCGCGAGTTCGAGGAAAAGTACATGGAGCTGAAAGACTCCATGCCTGCACATGAGTACCTTGAGGAGCCTAAAAAGCCTTCATTTACCATAGAATTCACAAAGCTTTCAGACTGCGATGAAGCCTGCCGCATACTCACCGAGAACGGCATCCGCTATCGTACCGGAAAGACACTCGTTCCTTTCCGCCTTACGGGCAATATCGAGTGGGGCGTTCCCGCTCCCGTAATGGACGGCGTTGACGGTCTTACCGTATGGGTATGGCCTGAGTCGCTGTGGGCTCCTATCTCATTCACAGAGACATATCTGGAGTCCATCGGCCATGACACTAACGAGTGGAAGGACTACTGGTGCAGCAAGGACTCCACTGTATATCAGTTCATAGGTCAGGATAACATCTACTTCTACGGCATTGCCGAGCCTGCTATGTGGATGGCTCAGCAGGAGAGCGATACAAAGACTGCCGATCCTGCCGAGGGAGAGCTCCAGATGCCTGTTATCGTGGCAAATCACCACATTCTTTTCCTTGACAAGAAGGCTTCCAGCTCGGGTGCTGTAAAGCCGCCTATGGCTGATGACCTGCTCAGGCACTATACTCCCGAGCAGCTCCGTATGCACTGGCTGGGACTCGGTCTGGGTCAGCGCTCCGTAAGCTTCATGCCCAAGCCCTACAATCCCGACGCCAAGCCCGAGGACGCGGATCCTGTTGTTAAGGACGGTCTGCTTCTCTCAAATGTATACAACCGTATGATAAGAACTGCTTTCTATACCGCTCAGAAGGAGCTGGACGGCATCATGCCCGATAACGCTCCCGAGGAGAAGTTCCGCGAGGAGGCAAAGAAGGCTGTGCTTGACTACGAGAGGCATATGTCCAAGTTCGCATTCCACCAGTGTACCTACGTTCTGGACAGCTATATCCGCAACGGCAGCAAGTACATGGCTAAGGCTCTCACAGGCGACTATCCCGACAAGGAAGTGCTGAAGCAGTCCCTTGCGAACCTGTTCTACATGATAAGGATAGCAGGTGTGCTCCTGCACCCAATGGCTCCTTTCGGCACAGAGAAGCTCCGCGAGTATCTGGAAGTCGATGAGCGTATCTGGTCATGGGATACTATCCTTGAGCCTGTGAACTACTTCACAGGCGAGAACCACAAGCTGAAGTTCCTGCCTCCCAGAACGGATTTCTTCACCCGTCACGAGAGCCAGTTCGCTGCGGCTGAGGAATAATAAGTATCATAAGGAACGCCTTTTTCGGCGTTCCTTACTGTTAACTGAGGAAATGGGGGACTGATATGAGCAATAAAGAGGCAGCTGAGGCAAGAAGAAAGGCTTTTGAGCGCGAAGAAAAGATCTGGAAGCGGGATAAGCTCGCCTTTATTGCTGCGGTGGCAGCATTCATTGTCTCTATCCTGCACAGAGTTCTTTTCAAGCCCGACGTCATGACGGGGGAGAAGGGTCTAAGGGCAGTGTTCCTGTTCTCACTGCTTCGCATAATACTTGGACTGGCGGCAGAGGTGTCCTTCGGAGTGGCTCTGGGAAGGATAATGCTCATAAAGCGCAGTGAGCCCCTTGTGACTGCGGCAGATACTATGGATAAGAAGTACGGCTCCCGTAAAAAGAAGAAAAAGCAGAGCAAGGCAGGCAGGATCGCCGGCTTCGTGCTGCTCTACGGTTTCCTGTTTCTGATGTATATGTCCTTCGGCGTAAGGGAAACGGCTCTGCATTCCCAGCGCAATATCATGGGATTTTCCAAGTTTGACAATCTGTCCTACGTATCTTTTATGGGCAGCACATTTATGGATATGACCGAGGGTGAGACCGTTGCTGTGGAGGTTAGCGGCGCACATATCGGTACTGACTCCATCTCCTACGCTATAACGAGCAGACGCTATAACAGCAGAAGGCATAGCAGTCTGACCTACAGGTTCAGTGTGCTGGAGGACAGCAGCTATGAAAATATTGTTCAGGTCTCGGAAAAGGAGGGGAAGGAGCTTGAAGGAACTCTTGACCGCGAAAAGACCTACATCGTCAGGCTCTATAAGCACTCGGGTCTTTTGGCTTCCATTGAGGAAAAGCAGTATGAATGAAATAATAAATGTTAGGCTAAACTAACTCAATTTGTACCTGTTTTTCGGGAAATAAAAAGTCCTTGCGTTTTAGTCGGATTTATTGTATAATAGTAATGTTATGTGACTAAAAGGCTGTAAAGCCATCTAAGGAGAACTGAAATGATATACAATAATATTCTTGAAGCAATGGGTCATACGCCCATGATAAAGCTCAACCGCATGAACAAAAAGGGAAATGCCGACGTACTCGTAAAGTTCGAGGGACTCAACGTGGGCGGCTCCATTAAGACCCGTACCGCTTACAATATGATACGTCATGCCGAAATGGAGGGAAAGATCAACGAGAATACCATAATCGTTGAGCCTACCAGCGGCAATCAGGGCATAGGTCTCGCTCTTGTGGGAGCTGTCAAGGGATACAGGACAATTATCATCATGCCCGATTCCGTCAGCGAGGAGCGCCGTAAGCTGGTCAACCACTACGGTGCAGAGGTAAAGCTCATCCATGATGACGGCGATATCGGCAAGTGCATTCAGGAGTGCCTTGATACTGCCCTTAGAATGGCTGAGGAGGACGAGAACGTGTTCGTGCCCCAGCAGTTCGCCAATGTTAACAATATCGGCGCACATAAGTACCACACAGCCCTTGAAATTCTGGAGCAGTCTGCGGTGAAGATAGACGGCTTCTGCTCGGGAATCGGCACAGGCGGTACTATCACAGGTATCGGCGAGGCTCTCAAGGCTCAGTACCCCGATATGGTCATATGGGCTGTTGAACCCGAGAATGCTGCTATCCTTGCAGGCGGAAACATCGGTACTCATCTCCAGATGGGCATTGGCGACGGTATCATTCCCGATATCCTCAATCAGAGCATTTACGACGACATATATATAGTTACCGACGAGGAGGCTATCCAGACCGCTAAGGACTTGGCTTCCAAGGAGGGAATAATGTGCGGTATCTCCAGCGGCACAAATGTTGCGGCAGCTCTGAAGCTTGCCGAGAAGCTGGGCGAGGGAAAGACTGTCGTTACCATCCTTCCCGATACTGCCGAGAGATACTTCTCTACACCCCTTTTCGAGGATTAATAAGCACGAAATGTGCATAAGGAGGTATATATTATGAGCAAACTCAACGATTTTCTCACCGAAGCAGGAGTTTTCTTCCTTGCTACAAAGGACGGCGACCAGCCTAAGCTGAGGCCCCTCGGTCTACATATGGAAATGGACGGAAAGGTTCTTTTCGGCGTGGGAGACTTCAAGGACGTATACAAGCAGCTCGTTGCTTCGCCCCTCTGCGAGATAGCTGCCTGCAAGCCTGACGGAAAGTGGCTGCGCTACACAGGAAAGGCTGTATTTGAGACTGACCCCAAGTACGCAGAGGCTGCTCTGGAGGGTGCTCCTCACCTCAGAGACATTTACAACGACAAGACAGGAAACAAGATGATGATATTCCGTCTTGAGGACGCAAAGGCTGTTATCATCCCCGTTATGGGCGAGGGCGAGAGCGTACTGTAACAGCTGATTTAGCTGAGAGTTATGGTGTCGCCTGCGGCAACAATATTCAAATATTGTGAGCGAAGCGAACACAGTAACTATTCACTATTCAATATTCACTTTTCACTGTTAACGCTTGCGCTGAATTACGATTAGTCTTAGCTGCTGTGTAAAATGCCCCGAGGCGAAATGCTTCGGGGCTGTTTTTATCTTGTGGGAAGGGGACTCAGAGTCTCCGTCCATTTTTTTCTCACGCTCAGCACAAACATGGTTATTCCGACTACAGCTGTTATAGCTTCCGCAGCGGGTACCGTTGCCCACACCCATGTCATGCTGCGGAGTATGTATGCGGTAATTGCTATGGGTATCACCAGCACTGTTCCGCGGAGCAGGGAGATCATCTGTGCCCGTCCCGGCTTTTCCATAGATGTGAAGTAAATTGAGAATATTGAATTGACTCCCATGAACGGCATGAACAGGAAGTATTCGCGCAGTCCCTTTTCGGCTATGCTCCTGAAGCCCTCATGGCTCTCGCTGTTGAATGCTCCCACGATGCGGGAGGTGCCCAGAAATACAGCGGCATATGCCAGAACAGAGAATATAAGCGCTGTAGTCATGGCGAGACGCAGTACATAGCTTATCGCCTGACTGTCATTGCGTCCGTGATATCGGCACATCAGCGGCTGGATACCGCTGGCGATGCCTGCGAATATGGCTGTGAAAACTATTGCCGTGTTGGCAATGACTCCGTATGCGGCTATACCCGTATTGCCTGAGATACGGTAGATGACGAAGTTGAATATCATTATGACAACTCCGCCAGATACCTCGGACAGGAAGGAGTGAAGCCCCAGTGAGACTATCTCTTTTATAGTGCCAATGGACGGAAGCATCGCTCTGAGACTGAATGCATTCCAGCCCGTTATAACGTGTATGCTCATCACCGCCATGCTGACAAAGGGTGCGATGCAGGTCGCAAGAGCTGCGCCGCTCATTCCCATATCAAGGCGGAAAATAAAGACGTAATCAAGTATGACATTGACAAGGCTACCGCTCAGCAGTCCCAGCATAGCCAGCCTCGGTGCGCTGTCGTTGCGCATGAAGCAGGCTATGAGGTTATTCATAAGAAAAGCGGGTGAAAAGAGAAGGACCTTCTTTATGTAGCTGTGAGACATTGCGAAGATACTTGCGTCCGCTCCCAGCAGACGTGTGACCTGCTTTGAGAAGAATATTCCCAGTATCTCAAAGACTGCCGCAATGGCAAGCATGGCAAAGAAGGCATTTGTGTAGACAGCATCGGTCTCTTTCCGTTCCGTTCGACAGTAAAGCATGGAGAACTTGCTTCCGCCGCCCATTCCCAGCATCAGTCCGAAACCGTTCAGAAAGTTGAAAACAGGCAGTGACAGGTTAAGTGCGGCAAGTCCTTCAGACCCCATCCCCTTAGAAATAAAAAGTGTATCGATAAGAATATATACCGATACACCTAAAGAGCTGATAACATTCGCCAATATGTACTTGAAAAACACAAGCCGTATTGGTTTTTTATCCATTAAATTTTATGCCCCCCAATAATATCGGCGCTCTTCGTAACCAAGAAGCGTCAACATAGATGTCAGTACGGAGCGGACTCAGAAAACGTCCTGTACTGTCATCTGTCTCATATCCATGAACTAATTATATCACAGAAAAAGCTTGAAAGGCAATGTTTTTTCGGAAAAATCGTACAAATGCCGAAAACGGCGCGATTTTTGCCGTGGTTTATTAAAGTTTTGTACAAATCGCAATAAAATTGGTATGACTAATTATTGAATGTGCTCGGTTTTTAAGCGCCTTTCTATTTGTTTAAGCTGATATCAGCTGTTGAAGCGCTTCAGGAACTGCTGTACTCGGTCGGAGGCGTTCTCGCCGAAAAGCTGCCGGGGAGCTCCCATTTCAACGATGTAGCCGTTCTCCATGAAGATGACCTTGTCAGCAACGTCCCTTGCAAAAGCCATCTCATGAGTTACTATGACCATAGTCATGCCCTCTGCGGCAAGCTCCTTGATGACTTTGAGTATCTCTCCCGTAAGCTCGGGGTCAAGGGCTGAGGTGGGCTCGTCGAAAAAGAGGATATCGGGATTGAGGGCAAGAGCTCTTGCGATGGAGACACGCTGCTGCTGACCTCCCGAAAGCTCACAGGGATAGGACTTGTCCTTGCTTTCAAGTCCCATTTTCTTCAGCAGAGCCATAGCCTTTTCCTTTGCCTTGGCTTTGTCCTCCTTGAGTACACACACGGGAGCCTCTGTGATGTTGCGGAGAACGGTCATGTGAGGAAAGAGATTGAAGTTCTGGAACACCAGTCCTGTTTTCAGTCTTATGGCGCGGAGAGTCTTTGTGTCGGCATAGACAGTCCTGCCGCGGGAGTTCTTTATGAGCATATCCGTGCCACAGACATTGATGACTCCGCCGTCTGCGCGTTCAAGCTGGTTGATGCAGCGGAGCAGCGTGGATTTGCCGCTTCCCGAGGGCCCGATGACTGCGACTACCTCTCCCTTTTCAACATTGAAGGAGATGTCCTTCAGCACCTCAAGGTCACCGAAGCTCTTTGAAAGGTTCTTTACTTCAAGCATTGACATAACAGCTGCACCTCCTTATTTGTAGTAGTTGAGCTTTTTCTCGATAAATCCGAATAAAAGCGTCAGCACTGTTGCAAATGCGAAATAGAACACGCCTGCCATGAAAAGGGGCAGGAGAGAAGCATAGGTGGGCACCTGCTTCTTGGCGATGTACATTATCTCCATGTAGGGGATGGCCGAGGCGAGAGAGGTGTCCTTGACGAGGGTGATTATTTCGTTTGAGCTGGCGGGGACTACTCTCTTTATGACCTGTGGAAGGATTATGCGGAAGAAGGTCTGTATGCGGCTGAAGCCCAGTGCTCCGGCGGCTTCATACTGTCCCTTGGGGATAGCCTCGATGCCGCCGCGGAATATCTCCGCGAAGTAGGCGGCGTAGTTCAGTACGAATGCGATGAGCAGCATATTGAATGTATAGCTTGCGCTTCGTATATCAACACCGTCGAGAAGACTGTGGATAAATGAGGGGCAGCCCTCCCATTTCAGCAGATAGGGCACCGAATACTGTGCGACTATGAGCTGGAGGAGCAGGGGAGTTCCTCGCATTATCAGTATGTATATGTTTGTGAGCCAGCTTATGGGTTTGAATTTGCACATTTTCAGCAGTGCCACTATCATTCCCAGTGGTATTGACCACAGCAGGGTAAATCCGAATATCTTCAGTGTCGGTGGGATATATTCAAGCATGAGCCTGAACAGGTTCCCGATCTGTTCTTTTGTCATAATAATACCGCCTTTACCATATTAATAATTTATCACGATACAATGCCGATATCAATTATAACATATATTTCGACGAATAGCAAGGAACGCGGAGAAAAAGATGCCTTGCGGACGGCTTTGCCGCGAAACAGGCGTCAGGGCACAAAAAAAGAGCGCTCCATTCGGAACGCTCCGTTTTTATCATGCAAAGATGATCAAGCTCTCTCAACCTTGCCTGAACGCAGGCATCTTGAGCAAGCGTAGATATGACAAGGAGTACCCTTGACGATAGCCTTTACACGCTTTACGTTAGGCTTCCATGTTCTGTTGGAACGTCTGTGTGAGTGGGAAACCTTGATTCCAAAGGTCACGCCCTTTCCGCAGATATCACATTTTGCCATTAGGTTGCACCTCCTTAACTAACCTGTAAAAATACAACATGATTATTTTAACACATAATCAGAAAAAAAGCAAGTGTTTTTTAAAAAAAATCAAAAAAAATTTTTTCTGCCCCCGAAAATGTCTGTTTTTACTTGAAATATATGCCGCTTTGTAGTATAATATATGTTGTATAACTATTGTCGGAGAGTCTGCTCCGACGGGGAAAGGATTTTTATGATAGGTAGCGGAATAGATATAGATCTTATAATGATGATAGCGGCAAGAGCTATCACGTTCCTGCTGGTAATACCAATACACGAGTCGGCACACGGTATCGTTGCGGGCTGGCTGGGAGATGATACCGCAAAAAAACAGGGACGCATCACTCTCAATCCCTTTGCTCACATCGATCCGCTGGGCTTCATAATGATGCTGGCGCTGGGTGTCGGCTGGGCAAAGCCCGTGCCTGTGGACCCATCAAAATTCAAGCACCGCCGTCTGGGATACGCGCTGGTGTCGCTGGCAGGACCTGTCTCAAACTTTATCGCAGCATTTATCGGCTGTCTTATATTTGTCATATCCTCGTGTCTGCTCTTCGGCGCGGATAATTGGGACTATATTCAGGGCACTCAGGTACAGCAGGCGATATTCACTCTGCTGATGAATTTTGTCAGCATCAACGTGATGCTGGCTCTGTTCAACCTCGTACCCCTGCCGCCTATGGACGGATTCAACTTCCTCAGGGCTTTCATGCCTGCAAGCTTCGATAACTGGGTGTTCCGCAATCAGCGCGTTCTCAGCACTGTTTTCTTCGGTATCATCATCATAGGAAGCCATATCTGGCAGGTGAGAATGGTATTCGCGTTCATTTACAATATCGTGCAGTGGCTGATCTGGATGTCTGTTTCATGGATACCTTTACTCTTCAAGTGATATCATAACATCTCCCGAAAGGTTTTATTATAATATGAGCGCATTTTACAGATTTTTACTCATACTCATAAGCAGAGCCCTTCTCATGGTGGGACTCATGCCGCTGGCAGCCTTCGTCAAGGCGGGCGCTGCTCATCTTCTCGGGGACGATACTCCGAAGCTGAACGGCAGGCTCAGTCTGGACTTCAGAAAGCACATGGACCGTCAGGGAATGCTGACGACCCTTATTCTGGGCTTCGGCTGGAGCAGGGAGATGAACTACGATGTCTCAAACCTGAAACACATGAAGCGCGATATCACCCTCATCTCGCTGGCGGCTCCGCTGACATACTTTGTGTCATACATTCTTATATACAATCTCTCGGGCGCCCTCTACGGACTGGCTCCCGATTCCATACTTCTGGCAAGCCTTTTCAGGATACTCAGGGGAGCGGCTTACACGGGGCTCTGCTTCGGAGTCATCGACCTGCTTCCGCTGCCTCCTCTGGACGGCTTCCAGATATTCTACCAGTTCTCATGGCCAAAGTTCAGAAGATGGTACTTCAGCCACTACAAGCAGATAATGAAGTGGTCGCAGTACATCCTCTACGGCATTTTCCTTCTTGCCATCATCACCGACGGCGAGATATCTGTCATTGGCTGGCTTGCTGACCTGTGGCGCTGGGCTGTGCTCGACCGACTGGTATTCTTCCATGTTAATATCGGAGAGATAACTGCCAATATCCTGAAGGTCGTGTTCGGATACAACTTTTTCTATCTGGAGTGATATATGGAGACCATTTCTTTCAAGCTTGAGGTGTTTGAGGGACCTCTGGACCTCCTCCTCAGCCTTATCGCAAAGCATAAGCTGAATATCTGCGATATCGAAATATCAAAGCTGCTGGAGCAGTACCTGCTCTATATAGATCAGGCTCATGAGCAGAATCTTGAGCTTGCAGGGGAATTCCTCGAAATGGCTGCAAGACTCATTTATATCAAGACCGCTTCACTTCTGCCGCAGCCCGAGGAGGCTGAACAGATGAAGCGCGAGCTGGAGGGCGCTCTCATTGAGTACTCTCTCTGCAAGATAGCCGCAAAAAATCTGGCGGACGCCTTTATCGGCGGCAATATCTTCGTGAGAAGCCCCATGAAGATAAAGGCGGATATGACCTATACACTGGTCCATGAGCCCGAGAGACTGGCTGTCGCTTACAGCGCGATCTCACTGAAAAATATAAAGTCGGAACACGCAAAGCTCCACGTTGAGAACAAGATAAACTCAGTGGTGAAGCGGCGTATCGTTTCCGTTATGACAAAGGTGGTACATATCCTGCGCCAGCTCTATGACTCGGGAGAGGTCTATATGGACAGGCTCTATGAGGGAGTAACCGACCGCTCGGCAAGAGTGGCTACATTCCTTGCGGTGCTGGAGCTCACCAGACACGGACGTATCACCATTAGCGACGATAATACCATGATATTCTTCAAGGGAAGAAAGAACGGAGTGGATAGATCTTGGAGATCAAAGACAAGCTCGGAGCAATAGAGGCTATTCTATTTGCAAGCGGCGAGCCTATTGAGATATACCGCCTCTCGGAGGCAAGCGGAGTTGACGCAGGCACACTGCCTTCCATGATAAGGCTGCTCAATGAGCGCTATGAGGACTGCGGCAGCGGTATCTGCATAAAAAAGCTGGACAGCAGCTTCCAGATGTGTACCCGTGAGGAGTTCGCTCCTCAGGTCAGGGCGGCTCTCGAAACAAAGAGAACGGCTCCTCTCTCAAATGCAGCTATGGAGGCTCTTACCATAATCGCATATAATCAGCCCGTTTCAAAGGGCTTCGTGGAGAACGTCCGCGGAATAGACAGCTCCTCTGTCATCAACAACCTTGTGGAAAAGGGACTGGTGGAGGAAGCAGGACGTCTTGACGTCCCCGGAAAGCCCATAGTGTACAGAACTACGGCGGTGTTCCTGAGAAGCTTCGGACTCAGCTCCGTGGCAGACCTGCCGCCCCTCCCCGGACAGAGCGACCTTGTCCTTGAGACAGAGGAGGAGTTCGTGGACAGAGAGCTGGCAGAGGCTCAGCAGACCCAATAATCACCGAAAGGAGCCGCAGGATTGATCGTACTGAAAATACTGCTATATATACTTCTTGCCGTTTTAGGCATCATACTTCTTGTGCTCATCACTCCTGCGGGAGGCGAGCTCAGCTACATCGACGGCAAATTCAGCTATAAAGTCAAGCTGTGGATAATCAACATCATGGACTCCGACGGCGGCGGTCTTTATAATTGGTGGAAAAAGCGGAAGGCTGCCAAGGCAGACAAGCCCAAGAAGCCGAAAAAGGAAAAGCCCGTCAAGGAGAAGAAGTCCCGCAAAAAGAAGAAGGAACGGGACGGGTATGAGTGGGAAAAGGAGCTTGACGATATTCCCATAAACGATCCCGAGGCGGATATGCTCCCTGCAGAGACTGCTTCACAGGACAGCACAGCTTCCTCGGCTGAGGAAACAGACCACACCGACAGCCTTTCAGATGAAGCCGGTGAGGAGGAAGCTCCCAAGAAGAAAAAGGACAAAAAGAAGAAAAAGAATAAGGACGAGGATCTTGACGAGGACTTCTTCGATGAAGATGATGACAGCGCTGACAAGTCTCAGGACGAGGACAAAAAGTCCCTCAGCGACAAGATAGAGTTCATAGTCGGCATCTGGGAGAGCGCTCAGCGCCCCCTGCTGAAGATATTCAAGGGCTTCAAGCTCAGGGATCTGTATATCGATTTCGTTATCGCCGACGAGGACGCCTATGACTGCGCCATGAAGTACGGCAAGTACTCCGCTCTGGTATACAACGGCATAGCCTTCTTCAGCCAGCTATTTACCGTAAGGCTGAAAACTATCGATGTTCACCCTCAGTTCGGCGTGTCCAAAGGACGCTGGGACGCCGCAGGAAAGCTTTCCTTCCGTCTCGGTACAGTGGTCATTGCAGGAGCATGGTTCCTGATGACATATATTTTCAGGACTTTCATTCCCGGAAAGCTGAGAAAACGCAAATTGAAAAAATCCGCCGCAAGGCAGAAGTGAGGTATAAATCATGAGTGCAAACAACACACCAGTAAGCGATCTCTTAGGTATTTCCATTGAAAAGATCAAGGAGATGGCTGACGTAAACGCTATTATCGGTGAGCCCATAAAGCTTCCCGACGGTACTACCATCATTCCCGTATCAAAGGTGAGCTACGGCTTCGCTTCGGGCGGCTCGGACCTGCCCTCAAAGTATGACAAGGACCTCTTCGGAGGCGGTGCAGGAGCAGGAGTTTCCATCAAGCCCGAGGGCTTCCTCGTTATCTCTCCCGACGGTTCCGCAAAGATGGTAACTATGGAGGGCTCAAGCGATCCCATCAGTGCTGCTATCGAGAAGATGCCCGGCATCATCGACAAGGTAAGCGGCTTTATCAGCAAGAGAAAGGGCGGCTCCGACGACACTGCCGCAGGCGGTATCACAGACGAGTCTGTTCCCCTTAACTGAGAATAAATAATAAGCCTCGGGCATAACCTTTAGTATATCAATATACGGAGGTGCGCCCATGAAATGGCTCGTTTCTATATCTGCGGCAGCGGTCATAGCTGCTGCGGTCTGTCCGTTCAATGCTCTCGGAGCCGAATATCCACAGGTATCCGCAAGGGCTGCAGTGGTCATATCTGCCGATACAGGTGAGATAGTCCACTCGGTCAACGCTTCCGAAAAGCTCCCCATGGCAAGCACCACAAAGATAATGACGACCCTGCTCTGTCTCGAAAGCGGCGGACTCTATGAGGAGTTCACCGTGGACAGCGATGCCATTAAGGTGGAAGGCTCGTCTATGGGCTTGCAGGAGGGGGACACTGTCACAAAGTATGCACTGTGCTGCGGTATGCTGCTCCCCTCGGGGAATGACGCTGCCAATGCTGCTGCCGTAAGGATAGCAGGCAGCATTGAGGACTTCGCGGAAATGATGAACGACCGCGCCCGACAAATGGGACTGTCAAGGACTTATTTCGTCACGCCCTCGGGTCTTGAGGGCGAGGGACACGGTTCCTCGGCGGCTGATATGGCGCTCCTTGCCCGTGAGGCACTGAGAAACGATATCTTCCGCAGTATCTGCTCACAGAGCAGCATGAAGGTGAAGTTCGGCTCGCCGCCCTATGACAGGTGGCTGAGGAACACCAATAAGCTCCTCGGTATGTACGACGGAGTTTACGGCGTTAAGACGGGCTTTACCGACGAGGCGGGACGCTGTCTGGTGTCCGCCTGCGAAAGAGATGGCAGGGACCTCATCTGCGTGACCCTCAGCGACAGCAATGACTGGAACGACCATATGGCGCTGTATGACAGCAGCTTTGAAAATGTAAGGCTTGCGGAAATATGCCTGCCTCAGGATATCTCCGCGGATATTGTGGGCGGAAACGCCGAAAGGCTCAGGATAGTTCCCGAAAAGGACACTGTCACGGTCACCACCCTCGCAGGAAATGAGGAGGACTTCACCTTTACGGTGATGGGCAGTCCTTTCCTGTACGCTCCCGTAAATGAGGGGGATAAGGTGGGGAGCCTGTCGGTCAGCTTCCTCGGCAGAGAGGTGGAAAGGGTAGACCTTTTCGCAGCGGAGAATGTGTCCGCAAAGGCTGTGAAGCCGCGAAGCAAAAGCCTTTTTCAGAAAATCAAGGATAAGATCGGGAGCTTTTTCTCCCATTAAGGATAGGATAACTTTGGAAAAAATAAGAATTCAGAAAATGATCGCCGACTGCGGCGTATGCTCCCGCCGAAAAGCTGAGGAGCTCATAACACAGGGCAGGGTAAAGCTAAACGGCCGCCCTGTCAAGCTGGGCGATAAGTGCGGCTTCAAGGATCTCATCACCGTTGACGGTGAGAAGATATATATGCCCAAGAAGCGCAGCTTCGTCTACCTTATGATGAACAAGCCCAGAGGATATGTCACCACCGTTTCAGACGAGCTGGACAGGCGCTGCGTCATGGACCTCCTTACGGATGTGGAGGAGAGAGTCTATCCCGTGGGACGCCTTGACAGGAACTCGGAGGGACTTCTTCTCTTTACCAACGACGGCGAATTCGCCAACAGCATCATGCACCCCAGCCGCCATATCTCCAAGACCTACCGCGTTACGGTTCGTCCCGACATCACCGACGAGCAGCTGGTAAGGCTCTCAGAGGGCGTTGAGATAGACAGCAAAAAAACTCTCCCTGCAACCGTAGTCGTAAAGGACAAGGCTGAGGGCAGAGTGGTTCTTCTCATGACCATCAAGGAGGGCAGGAACCGCCAGATAAGAAAGATGTGCGAGGCTGTGGGACTGGAGGTCGCAAGGCTCCGCCGCATAAGCATAGGTCCTCTGAAGCTGGGTATGCTGAAGCCCGGCACTTACCGCGACCTGACCGCCGAGGAGCTCCGCGCCATCAGAAATGCCATAGGCAAGGAGAAGTGATATGCTTGAAATTCAGGAGAGATTCAATACCGACGGCTATGAGAGCCTTGTAAAGACTGCGGGAAGCAGTCAGCTCCATATTACGGAAGCCCTTGACAGGGGCGAGGTCATCGGCTTTATCGCATATTCCTACGGCAGCGAAAGAACTGTGGTCTATGACTACGACGACTGCGGTGATATGATGCTCTGTGACGGGCTTGTACGCTCCGTCATGCTCAAGAGCGTGCTGAAGGGCATTAACCATATGCTGTTTCAGATAGAGGACGAAAGCAAATTCGAGACCCTCAGAAAACTAAGATTTTTAAGCGGCGACAGCAGACAGTGCGGCGACCTTGAAAGCTTCATGAACGGCTGTCAGAGCTGCAAGAGCAAGAAAGATGAAAAGAAAGGATAGATTTGAGTGCCCATCAGGATTTCTTCAGAGCTCCCTGCATTCAAGACTCTCGGCGAGGAGAATATCTTCGTTATGTCAAAGGAGAGAGCGGAGCATCAGGACATCCGTCCGCTGAAGGTGATTATTCTCAATATAATGCCTAAAAAAATAGAGACCGAGAGCCAGCTCATGAGGCTCCTCAGCAATACACCCTTACAGGTGGATGTGGAGCTGCTCCAGATGGCTTCCCATGTGTCAAAGAACACCTCCTCCACCCACCTTGATTCCTTCTACAAGACCTTCGACGAGATAGCCGATTACCGCTATGACGGCATGATAATCACAGGCGCTCCCGTTGAGCTTCTTGACTTCGAGCAGGTGGACTACTGGAAGGAGATATGCAGCATTATGGAGTGGTCAAAGACCCATGTCTTTTCCACACTGTATATCTGCTGGGCTGCACAGGCAGGTCTTTATTATCACTACGGCATACCCAAATACACACTTGACCATAAGATGTTCGGCATCTTCCCTCACAGGGCAGAGGTCAGCAACTGTCAGCTCCTCAGGGGCTTTGACGATATCTTCTATGTGCCTCATTCAAGGAACACTGAGGTCCGCAGAGAGGATATAGAGCGTATCCCTCAGCTGGAGATACTTACCTCCTCCGATATCTCGGGAGTCCACATCGTCGCCAACAAGAACGGCAGACAGTACTTCATCACGGGACACTCCGAGTACGACAGGGACACCATCGCCAACGAGTACAGACGCGACCTCGAAAAGGGCATTGACATACAGCTGCCCTATAATTATTTCCCGGGAGACAATCCCGATAATATGCCCGTTTTCTCATGGAGATGCACGGCAAATCTTATGTTCTCAAACTGGCTGAACTATTGCGTATACCAGAAGACTCCCTATAATCTGGACGAGCTTGAGGTGCGCAACTGGAACTGGCAGACAAGTCTTTAAAAGGAGCTGAAAAACTATGGATGATTTCTACGGAAACAACGGCAGCGGCTACAACAACGGCGGCTATAACAATAACGGTTACGGCGGCGGTTACAACAACAGTGGTTACAACAACAATGGCTATGGCAGCAATGGTTACAACAACAATGGATACGGCAGCAATGGCTACAATAACGGCGGCTACAACAATGGCTACAACAACGGTCAGAACTTCGGCTATAACAGCGACTATGAGCCGGATACCAGAGGGGGAGCAGGTCTCGCTATCGCTTCATTCGTTATCTCACTGGTCAATCTTCTCCTGTGCTGTACACTGCTGAGTATCATTACAGTGCCCCTGTGTCTTATTTTCTCCATCATCTCGCTTGTGAAGAAGAGAAAGGGAACAGTTCTGGCTATTTTCGGCATCATACTCTCACTCCTTGCAGGTACTGCATTCGTGGTATACGGCAAGACTGCCTACGATTTCGGAAGCGACATTATTTACTTCGCAGAGAACGAGGATCAGATCATCGAGGACTACGACAGAGACGGCACTATCCCCGACAGGTTCGACAAGTACAGATCATCCAAATATGACGAGACATGGAAGGACAACGGATTCAAGGACTTCGATGATTTCTTCGGTCAGTTCATTGAGGAGCGCAAGAGAGAAAACAGCAGCAGCGGAAGCTATTCATACAGCGGAAGCTCCAATGATCTTGCACTGGGCTTTCAGCCTGCACTTTTAGTATAATATGTCATGACAAGTCCCTGAGCGTTCAGAACGGCGCTCGGGGGCTTTTTATTTTGTCAGGCGCTCCATGTATTCCTCGGTGGAGAGAAGTCCGCTGCGGTTATAGCGGAATATTCCGTAAAGGCAGTCGGGGTCACGGGTGATGAGGTTCATTCCCTCGCGGCAGGTCAGGGTCATGAGTATGCCGCTGTCACGGAGCACGGGAAGGCTCTCGGGGCAGAGCGCTCCGAAGGGATAGGCGAATACAACGGGGGAGACTCCGCAGTTAAGGTGGAGCTCGGTGCTGAGAAGTCCCACATCAGCAGCAAGCATGGCGGTGTAGTCCTCCACGGTCTCGTCGGGAAGCCTTGCGCAGCCTTTTCTCACAGTGCCGGAGTGCAGGTCGTAGGTGTGACTGCCTATCTCTATGCGTCCCGAGGAGAGAAGCCGGGAAACGTCATCCCATGTGAGATAGGAGTAGCTGTCGGCGTGAGGGTCGGCGGCTGCATAATCATCTGTGTACCTGCCAACAATAGATACAACGGCGGTCATATCGTACTTCTCCAGCAGTGGCAGGGCAAGGGATAGATTGTTGTAAAAGCCGTCATCAAAGGTTATGAGCACAGGCTTTTCGGGGAGCTTGCCCCTGCCCCGTGTGTAGCCGATGAGCTGCTCAGCGGTGACGCTTCTGTAGCCGTTGTCACTGAGCCACGCAAGGTCGCTTTCAAGCTGTCGGGGAGTGACAGTGTAGGGGGAGGGCTCCTTCTCGCAGACGCTGTGGTACATGATGACGGGAAGAGCCGTGGGAGCTTCCGCGGTGTTGTCCGCAAAGCCGGGGATAAGGGCAAAGCCTGCCCCAATAACAAGGAGCAGTAGGGCTGACGTCACAGCCGCGGTCAGCAGCTTTTTCAGCCGGAAACATCTGAACATGGTATCACCTCACTGAATAATATGCTGAAAAATGCGGAAAAATAACGATCTAAAAAGGACATACTTCCCGTATAAGGCTAATATACTTATTTCAGAGGAATTACTTGTGAGGTGAGTATTTATGACGCGCCATAGACGCAGAAAGCTGAGAGGACTTATGAAATGCACGGCAGCGGTGAT
The DNA here is from genome assembly GCA_017519145.1 of Ruminococcus sp. Lineage (GTDB taxonomy): Bacteria > Bacillota > Clostridia > Oscillospirales > Ruminococcaceae > Ruminococcus. The sequence continues at coordinate 58,697 of JAFWTA010000022.1, read as the reverse complement.
ACTGCCCCTTTTTGTGGCGGCAGGTGCAAGGGGAGCGGCTTATGTGAGCAGAACTGTTACGGGTGAGGGCAGGGCAGTGCCGCAGAGAACCGAGGGGGCGGCGGCTCCCGTAAAGGAGGAGAAAAAAGAGAGCAGGGTGACCTTTTCTGAGCTTCCCGACGAGAGTGTCATGCTTTCGGTGGGTTACGGCATCGAGGACGAGAGCGGCAGCAGTGAGCTTCTCAGGCTTCCATCTCCGCTGGATATGAACTCAGATGATGCAGGTGCAAAGCCCTATCCCACACACTGGGAAACAGGTGAGGGGGAGATAGTCCGCACCACCTATGGGCGGTACAGCGGAAGTGCCTTCTTTGACCTTGAGGGCGGAGGACAGGTCAACAATAAGACCGATATCCCCAACGAGGAGCTTATCCGCGAAAGCGGCTGCCTGCCCAATTTCACCGTGAAGGATACCGATGAGCCCCTTGTGTTGATCTACCATACCCACACCACCGAGAGCTTCGAGCCATATGTCAGGGAGCATTATGACAGCAGCTTCAACTACCGTACCACCGACGATACAAAGAACGTGGTCATGGTGGGAGATGCCATTCAGGCGGAGCTGGAGGCTCAGGGCATAGGTGTCATACACGCAGGGGAGATACACGACTATCCCTCCTATAACGGCTCATACGCGCGGAGCCGCGAGACTATCATGCCCATTCTGGAGAAGTACCCCAGCATAAAGGTAGTGCTGGACATACACAGGGACGCCATTGCGGGAGAGGGCTACGCCTATCAGCCATTTGTTGAGGTCAGTGGCAGAGAGGCTTCGCAGATAATGATAATTTCGGGCTGTGACGACGGGACTCTCGGTATGCCCCATTATATGCAGAATTTTCACTTCGCCTGCACTCTCCAGCAAAAGCTGGAGTCCGACTACGAGGGCTTTACCCGTCCCATTTTGTTCGATTACAGGCACTATAATCAGGACCTCACCAACGGAAGTCTCCTCATTGAGGTGGGCTCCCACGGCAATACTCTGGAGCAGTCACAGTACGCAGGTCAGCTTTTCGGCAAGTCGCTGGGAGAGCTGCTCAGTTCCATGAAAGGGAGATAATATGCGGAGAAAAAAGAAAAAAACCGTCCTCAGAGCAGTTTTCATGTATCTGCTTCTGAGCGGCGGCTCATGGATGTTCATATATTCTTATGCCAATTCCTGCAATCACATGAGAGGGGAACACATTGTCCCTGCTCAGATGGTGGTGGAGGACGACAGCGCGACTGTGGACATTCTCGGTCACAGCGCCCGTTTCAGCATATCGGGGATAGCTCCCCACAGCAAGCTCTACTGCGGAGCATATCTGCTCTCGCCGGATGAGGTAAGGCTTGCGGCATATGTTGTGTCGTTATGTATATAGCTTGGACTGTCTTGCGTAGTAGAAGGTGTTCAGCTCGCCCGTATAGATAAGGTCAGCCCCGGGGAAGCTGCGGAAATCGTCAGGCTTATACAGTGAGAATGCCTTTTCGAGATGAATGCCTATTTTGTCCATGGTGTAGGCTACGAACTGCGAACAGACGAAGCTCCTCTCGCGCTTCCACTCGATATTGAAGTAAACGGCGAGGAGTCCGAGAAGATTGTAGGAATATATCTTCCTGTGCTCGGAGAAGTGATTGATTATTTTGTTATAGGCTTCCTTCTGCTCGGGAGTTACGCTGATGCGGTATATCTCGCAGGGTATATTGTGGTACTGCCCGAGGGTACCCTGACCAACTATTTCCTTGTTAAAGGTTGCCGGAAGCGGAAACGGACGATATGTACGGCAGAAGCTGTACATCTCCGAAAGCTGTATATCTCCTGAAAGAGAAACATGATTATATGGCTTTTTTGTTAGAAATTTGAAGAATCGTGCGGGTCTTGTACCTGTTTGTGCAACTATCAGATAAATGTAGTCCCCCAAAACGTTCCCTCCTAATTTATTTTTTATAATTATATCATAAATGCTTGCAAATTTCAAGAGTTTTTGCTATAATTATATTGTTGTATGTAATTTTATTGATATGCGCCTGTAGCTCAGAGGATAGAGCATCGGCCTCCGACGCCGTGTGCGCTGGTTCGATTCCAGTCAGGCGTACCAAGCTGAGCCAGCTTGACCGCGACCACGTTGTCGCTCGCGAGCTCGCTCACATTTTTCAAATGACATACTGTGACATCGCTTACGGCACAGTTATATGTTTAGTACAGATAACACAGCACAGAGCCTGTGCTCCCGACCACGTTGTCGCTCGCAAGCTCGCTTACCGTTATCGGAAATGATAGTTGTCATCGCTTACAGCACTTTTATTGTTTCTGTCACAATCATACAGCGGGGAGCCCCCGCGGGCAAACCACGTTGTCGCTCGCAGGCTCGCTCCCATTTTTCAAATGACATACTGTGACATCGCTTACGGCACAGTTATATGTTTAGTACAGATAACACAGCACAGAGCCTGTGCTCCCGACCACGGGGGCGCTCGTAAGCTCGCTTACCCGTATCGGAAATGATAGTTGTACATCGCTTACGGCACTTTTATTGTTTCTGTCACAGTCATACAGCGGGGAGCCCCCACGGGCTCAGCGTTCGGTGAATAGTGAATAGTGCTTTGCAGTGCTGTTTGCTGTTCACTTTTCGTTATATACTAAGCACTCACGCGAGGGGGGAGCCGAATGATAGACATTGACAATATCGAAAAGTATAAGGAGAATAACCGCATTGAAGCCAAAAAGGCGACAGGCGGACTTCCCATAAGTCTCTGGGAGACATACTCCGCCTTTGCAAATACCCTCGGCGGTATCATTCTCCTCGGTGTGGAGGAGTTCCCCGACAGGTCACTGCACCCGGTTGACCTGCCCGACCCTCAGTGGCTCATCAGTGATTTCTGGGACATAATCCGCGACAAAAAGCGCGTCAGCAGGAATATCCTCACGGATAAGGACGTCAGGATAGTCGAGACAGAGGGAAAACATATCATAGTTATAAACGTACCAAGGATCGGAAAAGGCGAGGAGCCCATCTATATCGGCGGAAGCCTTTATACGGGCACTTACAGGCGCAGCGGCGACGGTGACTACCGCTGCAGCGTCGAGGAGGTAGCAGCTTTACTAAGAGAGGCAGAAAAATGGAGAAATCATTCAGAGCATTAGTTCCTCTTGTCATATGGACAGCTTTTCCGCTGCTCATTCTGCATACAATGCTTTACGCTAAGCCCACCTACTGCTATGACGGCAGAGAGGGGCTCTTTGTCTGCGGACTTACTCCCGTGGAGAACAGCTTCTACAATTGGGGCTATGCCGACGAGCACGGCAGAAAGGTCATTCCCTGCAAATACAGGGTGGCAAATCCCTTTGACAAGAACGAGAGAGCCATTGTCAGCGATGGGGAAAGAGACTACCTCATAACCACATCGGGACGTATCATAGCAAAGAACAGCTATAAACGGGTCACTGAATACGACGAGGAAAAGGGGCTATATCTCATCAACGGCGGACGCTGCGCAAATATAATGGACAAGAACGGCAAATGTCTTCTGAAAGGTAAATACGACAGGCTCAGCGACTCGATATTAGACGCTGATGATTATTTTTCAGCCTGTAAGGACGGGAAGTACGGTGTCATCGACATTGACGAGAATGTTATAGTCCCCTTTGATTACGATGAACGTATTTTCGGTTATTGTGACAGCCTGTCTACCTTTAAATACGGCAAAGAGGGAGTTATTAATATCAATAATGAGGTGCTGGTGCCCTTTGTTTATGATACGATCATGTCCGATGACTCATTCTACGATGTGGGAGAGAACGGTAAATACGGCGTTGCCGATAAAGACATGAACATAATTATCCCCGTTGTCTATGAAAGTGTGGAGGTAGAGGACGACAAGTTCGTACGGGTCAGGCAAGGACAATGCTACGGTATTCTGGATATGAACGGCAATGAATTGCTCTCACCGATATTTCTCTCTTTGAGTAAACGCACTGACGGCTGCTGGGCAGGAGAAAGAGGCGGTAAGGTGTTCGTATTCGACGAAAACTTCGAGGAGATCGAGGAATACTTCTATGAGGACAGAGAGGCTCATGAATCGGATCTTCCGCCCCTTGATTATGTTACAGACACTTCATCTTACGATCACAGCTCACCTGACATTGAAGAGTACGATGTGAACGGCTTTTATGCGAAGCTCGAAAACGAATGGCTGACTGTCACTGACAGTGACAATGAGGTGGTGTACGAGGCACCGTGTACCGATCTTGATGCGGCCTTGTTTGATGGTTACATCAGGGTGTACCATCACGGGAAATGTACCGTTCTGGATAAAAACTTCAGGAAGGTCTTCACCATAAAAACTGATTATCTCAGCACTTTTGAGGACGACGGCTATGCTGTCTTTACACGGGGGAAACACCTCGACAAGTATGGAGTTGTAAACTCAAAGGGCAGGATAATGTTCCGGCCCAAGTACATAGGCATTGAGGACTACAATGACGACGGAGCGTAAATGAGCGCTCAGCAGAATAATTCGCATTTAAGGGAGAGACTTGAAGAAAGTTCTCTCCCTTTTTTTGTAAACAGGTCAGAAAAACTCATGGCAAAGCGAGTGTAATATATGAATGCATTCAAAGGAGTGAAACGATGACAGATAAAGAGCTGAGCCGTATGATGGAGCAGTCAGCCGAGGAAGGCAGACGGGCTCTGTTCGATGAATACTGCGGCTACGTCTATGCTATCTGCGCCAACAAGCTTAAAGGCTGCGGAAGTCCCGAGGACACGGACGAGTGCCTCAGCGATACATTTGCGGCGGTATTCCGCTATCTCGAAAGCCACAAAGCTGCCGACGGAGACCTGAAAGGCTTGATAGGCACCATTGCAAAGCGTACTGCGGTAAGCTATTTCAGGCGGCTTTCCGCTAAAAAGGATACTACCGTATCTATGGAGTCGGAGACCTTGGGAGAGCTTTCTTCCGACATCAGAGTCGATGAGTCAGCGGAGCTCTCGGCTCTGCGCGAGACAGTTCTCGACTGCATAAAAAACCTCGGGGAGCCCGATTCTTCCATCATCGTTTACTTCTATTACTACGGAATGAAAACCAAACAGATAGCCGCTCTTGTGGGACTGAGCGACATTGCTGTGCAGAAAAGGCTCAGCAGGTCAAGAAAAAAGCTCAGGGAACTTCTCAGCGCGGCAGGTATCACAGAGGAGGGATCACAATGAGAACAGACGATGTATTCAATGACATCGACAGCAGAACAGCAGACAGGCTCGCAAAAGAGTATCCCGTCCTCAGAGACGAGCAGAAAGAGAGGCTGTACGCCATGAGTAAAAGAAAGTTTGATATAAAGATCGACAACAGCAGTATTGACGTATCGGGAGTTGAGAAATACCGCAGACCAAGGTGGTTCAAGGGCGTAAGCGTTGCAGCAGCGGCTTTGCTCCTTGTATCAGGCATAGGCGGCAGTATGTACTATATCAGCCGTAACGGTAAGGCTCCCGCAGCTGAGGTGGAGGAGAGCATTTCAGAGACCACCGAGGTCACAACAGAAGCCCTTACCGAGGAGCAGACCGATGCAGAAATCGACGCAGACGCAGTTGCAAAGTCTCTTATCGACGATTACAGAGAGTTTATGTGCGTCCTTTATGGAGGAGACCTTGAAGTTGACAAGTCCGATATTATCACAAGGGCAATAACACTTCCCGATAACGACGTTACATTTGACAGAGAGTTCTATCGCGTTACCGATTCCAGATTTCCCACATGGGCAGATATAGAAAAGCGCTGCTATGAGATACTCGATACCGAGCTTGCACAGAGAATACTCGAAATTAGTACCGAGAATACAGAAGATATTATGGGCAATCCGTTTTTCTGTGTCACTGAGGACGGATACTATCACGAAACAGGTCTCCATGATAATGGCATAGACCCGTTATCGACCAGCGAATATGACATGGACGTCCATACCGATGAAAACGGTAATATAATCGCAACAATTGTAGAGACAGAGCTCCGCGAAGTCCATGATTATCCAATCCCCGAGACCACATTCACTATCGTGGAAACTCCAAACGGCTGGCGAATAAGCGATGTTACGGAAAAGCCCCTTGATGAAGAAACCGACAACAGCACCGACGCAGACGCTATAGCCAAGGAACTTACAGGAGCATACAGAGATTTTTCGAATGACCTTCATGGAGGAAATCTTGAAGTAGACAAGAATAATGTCGTTACAAAAACTATAATATCATCCGACGGTGTTGAACTTCAGAGAGAGTTCTACCTTGTCACAGACCTGAGGTATCCCACATGGGCGGATATAGAAAAGAGATGCTTTGAGATATTCGATGAAAAGTTCGGAAAGGTAGTGCTTGACAACTGTATGTGCGATAAAGAAGATGACATTAACTACGATACATTTATGTATACTACAGATAACGGATATTATATCGAAAAATATGTTCATGATGGCAGCATGGGACCCCATGATTGGGACGAGGACATTGTAAATGCCGAGACGGACGAGAATGGTAATATTATTACAGTTCTCCATAGATCAAGCTTTGATGGTGCTGGAAATAAATACACCGTTGAGACAGACTTTACTATTACAAATACAGAGAATGGCTGGCGAATAAGCGATGTTACGGAAAAGCCTGTCGAAGAAAATGAATAAAACAAAACGGGACTGCATAATCAGCCGTTAGCCGTTAGCCATTAGCCATTAGCAAAAAAACGGGACTGCAATAAACGCAGTCCCTTTTTTCTGATTTAATATGATCTTACTGTTACTTACGGGACGTCGAGGACGCCGTCCCCTACATATAATCCCGTTTTATTAAGATTTAATTCAACCATAATTACGCATTACGCATTATGAATTACGCATTGGCGGGACGTCGAGGACGCCGTCCCCTACATATAATCCCGTTTTATTAAGATTTAGCTCAACCATAATTCCGAATTCCGCATTCCGAATTCCGAATTAAGCAATGCAAAGCATTGCTTATGCCATGCCTGCTGTGATGATAGCCATCTTGTAAACTTCGTCAGCGTTGCAGCCTCTTGAAAGGTCGTTGATAGGAGCGTTAAGTCCCTGAAGGATAGGACCGTAAGCCTCGTAGCCGCCAAGTCTCTGAGCTATCTTGTAGCCGATGTTTCCAGCCTCGATGAGGGGGAAGATGAATGTGTTAGCCTGTCCTGCTACCTTTGAGTCGGGGCACTTTGTCTTTGCAACTTCTGCTGAAACAGCAGCGTCGAACTGGAACTCACCGTCGATAACAAGGTTCGGGTCGATGTTTCTTGCCTCGATAACAGCGTCGTGGCTGAGCTGAACTGTGCCGCCCTTGCCTGAGCCGTATGTAGAGAAGCTGAGAACAGCTACCTTGGGGTCGATGCCGAAGAAATCAGCTGTCTTTGCAGTCTCAACAGCTACCTCTGCCAGCTTTCTTGCACCTGTGAGAACAACATTGCCCTCCTTGTCAACTGTATCCTCATAGCTGAGGTTGATAGCGCAGTCGCCCATAGCTATCTTCTCTTCCTTGCCGTCCTTCTCTCTGAAGAGAATGAATGAGGAGCTTACCAGATTTGAGCCCTTCTTGGTCTTGATTATCTGGAGAGCAGGTCTTACTGTATCGGCTGTGGAGTATGTAGCACCGCCGAGGAGAGCGTCTGCCTTGCCTGCCTTTACGAGCATAGTTCCGAAGTAATTGGACTTAGCCAGAGCAGCGCGGCACTCATCCTCAGTCATCTTGCCCTTTCTGAGCTCGAACATCTGAGCAACGAGAGCGTCCATCTCGGGATATGTAGCAGGGTCAAGGATCTCAGCGCCGTCGATATTGAAGCCGCCGTTCTTGGCAGCTGCCTTTACCTCGTCAACGTTTCCGCAGAGGATAACGCCCATAAGGTCTTCCTTGATAAGTCTGTCAGCAGCGGAGAGAATACGGGGATCGCTTCCCTCGGTGAAGACGATGGTTTTCTTGCTGGATTTAAGGTTTGCAATAAGCTTGTCAAACATTCCCATTTTGAGATACCTCCATTGGATTTGAATTTTACCTTACTATTATATCACACCTGTCGGGCAAAGTCAATCTCTTTAATTGTAGGGAACGCCGCCTCGGCGTTCCGCTTGAGTGATCAGTTATGTGAGCGGCTTCATAATCCGTTCCATCACCAATAAGCAGTGCCCAAAATCTATGATTTGGATGGCAATGCTATATGCAAAGCCGGGCGGTCTGCAGGCTAAGGGCTAACGGCTAAGGGCTCTAATTGTAAACTTTCTGTGATATACAACGGTTTTCCGTTGGTTGAGGGGGCTTTACGGACCTATAGTGAAAAAACATTTCAAGGAGGACTTTCACTATGGAAGCTAAAAGCTGTATCTACAACATGGCAAAAATTCAGGAGACCGAGACAGAATGGCTCTGGTACCCCTATATCCCTTACGGCAAGGTCACTATCATTCAGGGCGACCCCGGCGAGGGCAAGACCACTCTTGCGCTGAATATCGCTGCGGCTCTCACAAAGGGCGAGAACGTGACGGGAGGCAAGACAGACCCCCTTACGGGGCAGGAGCTCTATCCCGTGCCTGTGCTGTTCCAGACTGCCGAGGACGGTCTTGCGGATACGATAAAGCCCCGCCTTGTTGCGGCGGGGGCTGACTGCGGCTATATAAGCGGCGTTGACGAGAGCGTCTATCCTCTCACCATTACCGACGGACGCCTTGACGAAGCTCTCAGGCTCACCAACGCAAGGCTCATTATCCTCGACCCTTTGCAGGCTTATCTGGGTGCGGACGTTGATATGCACCGCGCCAACGAGATACGTCCCGTTATGAGCTATCTCTCCAATATGGCGGAGCAGTTCGGCTGTGCAATAATCCTCATCGGACACATGAACAAGAACACGGGTGCAAAGGCGGCTTACCGCGGACTGGGCTCCATAGACCTGACAGCTGCCGCAAGAAGCGTTCTTCTGGTAGCCCGTGACAAGCGCGACACCGACAGGCGCATAGTCATGCACATAAAGAGTTCCCTTGCAAGAGAGGGAAAGCCCGTGGCGTTCAGACTTGGGGACAACAACAGCTTCACCTATGAGGGAGAGTGCGAGGCTGACCCCGACAGCATTCTTCTGGGAGCAGCTCCCGTTCCGCAGCAGACACAGACAGACCTTGCTAAACAGTTCCTTATGGCTGAGCTTGGAAGCGGCGAGCCGAAAGCAGTCAAGGAGCTAACTATGAAAGCAGAGAATATGGGGATAACCTATTCTTTGCTGTGTGCCGTCAAGAAAGGACTTAACTTAGGATCATTTAAAAAGGAAAAACTGTGGTACTGGAAAATAAGATAATGTTTATATCTTTGTTTCTTTCTTCCTTCATTTTGGTTGTTGTGTGGGAAGGAAGAAACAAAGAAAGAATGAATGTTACATGATATGGATTGTATTCACACCCCGTACTTGGTCTTGATACGGGAGAGCTTCTCACCGAAGGGTTTTGCCAGCAGATACAGAAACAGCACGTTTGACACCGCATAGCTGAGAGTATAGGGCACAGCGGACACCAGTGCCGCCAGATAGAGCTTTATGTCAAAGCCGCGGTTGTACCAGAGGACTGTCCAGATGTCCATTATAAATGAGTAGGCGATACCCGTCAGGGCTCCGTAGATGAGGAGCAGGGCACGGCTTTTCAGCAGCTTTTCCGAGAATATGCCTGCGAAGAGCCCGATGAGTCCCCATGCCAGCATCTGAAAGGCTGTCCACGGACCCTGTCCGAAGTAGAAGTTGGAGAGTATGGCGGACATGGCTCCCACGAGGAAGCCTGCTTCTCCGCCGAGATACAGGGCTGTGATTATGGTGAGGGCGGCTATGGGTTTGAGTATGGGTATGAACCTTCCTGCGAAGCAAAGGGCAGTCATAACGGCTGCAATGACCATGCGGCGTGTTCCTGTGGACTTCTTCTCGAAGCCTGCCGCAAAGAGCAGCAGTGCCGACACCGCAACTGCAAGGGCTATGATTATGTGCTTTTTTTCGTCAAAGGCGAGGGCTCCAAGGACTGTAATGAGGGGAACTGCTATGAAGGGCACCACCACGCGGATAGTGTCACGGAGCCTTTTGCTTTTTATCAGCAGCATATCAGCTCTCCTTTCTGCCGTTCATACGGCACAGCGCAGCAGCGTCCTCAACGGTGACGGCTCCCTCGTAATAGCCCCTTGTCATGCGGCTCACTGCGGTGGTGTAGAAGCTGTTTTCCGAGAAGAACTCACGGGGAGCTCCCTCCGAGACTATCCTGCCCCCGAAGAACATAGCGCACCTGTCTGCGCAGAGGGCTGCGAACTCCACATCATGGGTGACGATAACAACGGTGAGACCGTCGGCTTTCAGCCTTTTGAGCAGCTCTGTGAAGCTCTCCTTTGCCGCCCCGTCAAGTCCCTTTGTGGGCTCGTCCAGAAGCAGCAGACGGGGATGTGCAGCCAGTACCTTTGCCAGTGCCACAAGCTGCTGCTGTCCCCCCGACAAGTCGTAGGGGTGTTTTTCCAGCAGGGGAGAAAGGTCGTAGGGAAGCTCTTTCAGCTCCGCATTGCACTCCGCAAGCTCCTCTCTGACGGTGCTTCTGAGAAAGACGGTCTGAACGTCCTGAGGCAGCATCGCAAGGCAATCACGGTAAAGTGAGCGGTTCTTGTAGTCCCTGAGCTTCTTCCCGAACACCTTTATTTTGCCGCTGTACGGCTTTATGAGACCTGCCGCCGCCGAGAGCGAGGTGGTCTTTCCCGAGCCGTTTCCCCCGAGAATGCAGTATATCTCACCCCGAGAGACTTTCAGGCTAAGTCCGTCAAGGACGTCCCTGCCGTTTCTGTCATAGCGGAAGCAGACCTCGCTGTATTCCAGCGCCGTTTCACTCTCAGCCGCAGGGGATGCCTGCGGTAGTCCGCGAGTAGTGTTACCGTAGCTGCTCTCTATGAAGTTCCTGCCCTCGCGGACTGTCAGCGGACAGGGTCCGCTGCCGCTGAGCTTCGCGTAAAGACGCGAAGCCGCAGGCATCCCGCACATTATGTCGCCCCTTTTGCCGAGAGCGGCAATGACCTGTGAGGGAGAGCCGTCGGCTATAAGGGAGCCGCCGTCCATTACAAGGAGCCTGTCGCACAGGGGCACAACGTCCTCAAGACGGTGCTCCGCCATGAGTATGGTTATGGAGAGATCGTTGGAGATACGCCGCAGAGTTGCAATGAAGTCCGAGGCGGCAATGGGGTCGAGCTGAGCTGTTGGCTCGTCGAGAATGAGCAGCTTTGGCTGCATGACAAGTACGGAAGCAAGGTTGAGGAGCTGTTTCTGACCGCCGGACAGCACCGCGGTATCCCTGTTTATCCAGTCGCCGATACCGAAGTAGCTTGCCATTTCCGCTATCCTCCGCGATATCTGAGCAGGAGGAGTTCCAAGATTTTCCAGACCGAATGCCAGCTCGTGCCAGACCTTGTCGGTGACTATCTGCTGTTCGGGGTTCTGCATGACGAAGCCGATATCCGAGGCGGACTCCCTGTCGGAAAGCTCCCCGAGAGCCTTTCCGCAGAAAGCGACACTGCCGCTCATATCTCCCATGGGAGCAAGCTCACGCTTGAGCAGACGCAGAAGAGTGGACTTGCCGCTTCCCGTAGCACCGCATAGCACAGCCATCTCGCCCCGTCCGAGGGTGAGGGATATATCCCGAATGGCAGGCTCTTTGCAGGTGGGGTAGGTAAAGGTCATATCCCTGACCGCAAGTATTTCCATCTCAGTTCCGCCTCCGTTTCTATGATTACTGGCAGCAACACCAGTGCTGCGTAGGAAATTATCCCCGAAATACCGAGAAATGTGAGCTCTTTTATCTTCATGGACGGGTAGAATTCAAAGCTGAGAGCTCCCGTACCGATGGCGGCAGCTGTCACGCCCAGAAGCGCCAGCGTTGCCGTCAGGAGAAGTATATCTCCCGTTCGGAAGCCGAATCTGCGGAGCTGTGTCCGCCTGCCGATGCCGTAGCCCCTCGCCTCCATGCTGTCGGCGGTGATTATGCCGTTCTCCAGAGCCCATGTTACCATGATGGAGAAGATACGGGACTTTCCCCGTATGTCGTCAACGATATTGTCGTCTTTGTACAGTCCCATTGCGGTCTGTGCAGCGCTTATCTTTGCGGACTGGCGGCTGAAAAGGGGGACGGACCTGAGCGCCATTGACAGCACCAGTGACAGCTTCGGGGAGAGAGCTCCCGTGATGTAGAGGAGCTTCTCCGAGGTCATTATCTGTGTGAATGAGCGGAACCAGTACAGCACCCCGATTATCATAACTGCCGAATTTACGCCGTAAAGCGCAGCTTCCAGAGTTACGGGATTGTGGTTCATGACGAACAGCACCGTCTTGCCGTTGTGTGAGACAAGGGGGTTAGCCAGTGCAAGGACTGCGAAAAGCAGCCAGAAAAACAGGTGAGTTTTCCCGTGGGTGAAGCCGTTGCGTATGAGGAAGAAGAGCACCGCTCCCGAAAGCGATATTGCCATGAGTATGGGATAGCTGCAAAACATGGCTACTCCCGTGACGCTGAAGAACCACACCGCCACAGCTATGGGATTGTATTCAGAAAAGCTTCTCATTCCTCGTATACCTCGTTAAGGTCGTGCCCCACCTCGCAGGTGTAGAGCCATTCTATGCGGTCTCCGTCGCTGAGGACATACTCTCCGCAGTTACGCGAGGGAGTGATGCCGTTGACATGATATACCCAGCCCGAAAGGTCGCCGAAATCGAATTCGTAGATGTAGTTTATGCCCGAGATGTAGACCATTCCGTGGGAGCTTCCTGCGCTGCCCTTATTCTCCACCTGAATGCCGTAGGTCTGTGCAGCCTCGGTCAGTATGTCGAACACCGTGTCGCCGCTCTCGATGTCAAAGGCTGTGGGAGCCAGTATCACGCCGTCCTCGGGGATATGCTCCGAGTCGGACTTCCCTGCGATGGTGTCGCAGCGTATCTCCATAGTGACAGAGCCGATGACCTTGTCCTTGTGCTTTTTCTCGCCGCTGTAATACTCCTCGGGTGAGCGAATATCCGTCAGGATAATGACCGCTATCGCCGCAGCCGCCGCTATTCCGAGGAAGATGAAGTTCTTGTAGCTGCGCTTGCCCATGATGAAGATGATGAGAGCGATCACAGCAGCCGCTCCCAGTACAATGAGTATGGCAAAGGGCTTGTAGCTTCTGCGCGAGTGCTGTTTGTCAAGCTTCTCAGCCGATGTGATAACGGTAACGGTCTGTGAAGCTGCCGCTGAGGAAAGGGAAGTCCCCGATGAAGTCAGCCTGCTCGTGGAGGTCTGTGTGCCCGTACCCGTTGTGGTAGTCACGGTGGACTTTGCCGTGGCTGCGGTGGTGGTGGTGTTTCCCGTTACGGGAGCCGCAGCCTTTGTACTGCTGACCCCCTCATTTGCCGTGGAGCTGCCACCCTGAGAGCTGCCGTTATTGCTGCCGCTGCCCTCATTTCCGCCTTGTGGGGACTGTGCCGACGCCCTGTTGTCAAGCACCAGCAGGGGAGACTTCCCCTCGGTCATGCGCCTGAACGCCACAAATGAGTAGTATGCCTGCACCGTGGCGGTCTCGTTGAAGCCCCCGTCCTTTATGTGGGAGAAGCTTCCGTCGGGCAGCCTGTACTGCGCTATGCCGTCGATAAGGTCATTGCCGTTCTTGATGAAGCGGTCGTCATAACGGCAGTCTATCCCCAGAGCCGATACAGCCGTGAGCACCTGTGCAGTGCTCTCAGCGTTGGGATTGCCGAAGCTCTCGTAGCCGCCGTCCTCCTTCTGCCGCTCGGAAAGGAAGTCCACAGCCCTGTCCACAGCCTCCGACACCTGACTGCTTTCATCATATCGGGGAGCAAGAGCCTGAACGGTCATGGCGGTAACGTCTATGTCGCCGTATTCTCCCCACAGTGCCCAGCCGCCGTCATCAAGCTGCATGGAGAGTATGCTGTCCGTTACGGACTCGGCGGTGTATGAGGGGCAGGTGTAGCCGTTGTTGAGGATATGGAGCCCGTAGATCCAGCTCATAACGCCCTGCTGACCTATTGAGGTGTCAAGGATATCGGAGATATAGCTGCTTCTGCTGCCTGCCGCACAGAGTCCCAGAGCGTATTTCTCACGGGAGGTGGCAGAGGTGATGTTGTTGCTGCTGAGATAGCTCTCAAGGGAGCTTTCGTATGCCGAAAGGTCTGTATATCCGCACTGGCTGAGAGTCAGGGCGTACCAGTCCGTGGAGGTGCCTGCACCTGCGGCGATATCGCCCGCCAGCCATTCTTCTATGCTGCCTGCACCGACCTGACCGAGCTTATAATCAACGATACCGCCGATAAGGTCATCGACCTCACCGACGGTATGCTCACAGTGCGCCTCCTGCATAACGGGTATGCAGGGAGCGGCTGCAAATATCAGTGCAGAACTCAGGCAGACCGTGAGTATCTTACTTCTCATTTCTGCGTCTGAGAGCGAATGCTGCAGCGGCTGCTGCTCCGAGTGAAACCAGTGCGACAGCTGCGCCCGAGTCTCCTGTCTTGGGAGAGTTGTTCTTTGATGTTGTTGTAGCCTTAGCTGTTGTGGAAGCCTTTGCAGTTGTCTTTGCGGAAGCTGAAGTTGCTGCAGTTGATGTTGTCGTGGAAGTTGTGGTAGTTGTAGTAGTTGTGGTGGTAGATGTAGTTGAAGCAGCTTCACCGCTTATCTGCATAACATATGAGGGAGGAGCTATCTTGATATTGCCGCCCTTTGCGCTGACAACGTTCCTGCCTGCTTCGGTGAACTTTACGACAGCCTTTCCGTCGGCGTCGGTAACGAAGTCTGTCTCATTGCCGTTGATGGTGATTTTTGCACCTTCAACGGGGTTCTCAACGGGAGCCCATGAAGCGTCGAAGGAGAGAGCCTTGAGCTGGAGAGTAACTTCCTTGTCGGGGTCACCCTCGCCCTCTCTTGCGTCGAACCAGCTGTAATGATAGTCAAGGTCGGAAGGGTCGGGGAAGGTGAGAGCGTCAACGTAGTCGCCGTCCTTTATCTCATCTGTGAGACCATTAGCCATCTTTGAGTTTACATAGTAGCCGAAGGACTGCTTATTTTCCTTGCCCCAGAGTACGTCAAGACCAAGACCGTACTGTCCCACAGAAGTCTTGTAGCCTGCTGCTGCGCCGCCCTCGTAGTTTTCCTCGTGAGCGATGTAGAGAGCATCGTTGACAGTGAGCTTGCCGTCGCCGTCGATATCGGTAACATTAACGGGCTCCTGAGTCAGTACCAGAGCACTGTTGCTGTCAGAGACAGTGACATAGACCTTTGTCTCGCCCTCAGCGTAAGTGTTTGCAGCAACAGCTGAGAATGCCATTGCCAGTGCAGCTGCCATAGCGAATGATTTTTTCATAGTAACCTACTCCTTTATATTTTATGCAGGCAACAAAAAAGCTTTTCCGCGGTGCAGAAAAGCGCAGCAAAATAACTCCGCAGTAAGCTGCGAAGCTTTCGGCATACGTTCTTCCTTGCCCAAAAACGTTAATGACCTGCTGTGTCTGACGAGCGATCCGACTGTACGGCAGTGACTGCTGTGACGGAATCTCACCGTGCTTCCCTCAGTTTCAGACACCATATTACAGATACATTATAGCACAGGGCATATACGGTGTCAAGTTAAAAAAAGGTTACATCTGTCCGAACGGAGCATTTTTCACAGGCAGAAAAAAGGGGCGGAGTTACCGCCCTCTGTGCTTATGACTTCTTCTCGTATGCGTAGCCGAAGTTTATGGGGGGAGCTGTCACGGAGACATAGATGAATTCCTCATCGCCGTCATTGAGAAGTCCGTGGACGTCCCTGTCCGCAAAACGCACCACATCGCCTGCCCTGAAGGGCTTCGTTTTATCGTCCGCAAGAAGGAGAGTGCCGCTGCCTTTGGTGGCGTACCATATCTGCTCGGAAGCCTCATGGGTATGCCTGGGCTGGCTTGCTCCCACCTCAAGATGGACCTCTGTGATGGTCACTCTTGTGCTGGCGGAGTTCTCGGGATTGAGAAGCTGACGGGAGACAACTCCCGGGTTTGAGAGCTCCTTTATTTCGTGAGCGCTTATGAATTCCATATAATATCCTCCTGTCTTTAATATAATAATACAATTATATCGCAGAAAGGGGAGAGTTTCAAGGCGTAAAAACTCCCATAAAAGGCTGTTGAGAACTATGCGGGCATTATGTAAAATGATAAAATTATATCTCAGGGCTTGCAATGGGGAGAAATATGTGGTAAAATATAACTTGTAATGTGTCCCAATAGCTCAGTAGGATAGAGCGACTGCCTCCTAAGCAGTAGGCCGGAGGTTCGACTCCTCTTTGGGACGCCAGCACAGAGCCTGTGTCCCGACCCCGTTGTCGCTCGCAGGCTCGCTTTCTTTTATCAGGAGGGCATAGACGTACATCGCTTACGGCACATTACGTTTACGGACACAAAGTCTTTTTGCAGAGCCTGTGCCCCCTTCCACGGGGGCACTCGTTTTACTCGTTTACTTTTTACGAAAGGCTTTATTGTACATCGCTTAAGGCACTGTGATAAGTACATATAACAACAGTCTGACGCTTCACGCTAAGTGGGGCGTCAGTTTTTATTTATTGCGGCAGACGGAAAGGGGACTGCCTCTCACATAGCAATATTTGGTTTGACATCATAATATCAAAGTGATATAATACTATATGTATTTGATATGGGCAGCAATGTCCCTCAGATACCTACTACAAAGGAGGTACTTTAATGAACTACACTCACAAAAAGATCGCGGCAGCTCTGCTTTCGCTGCTCATCATCGGCGGAACAGCTCCCGTACTTGGCAGAGCAGACGTTTTCAGACCCGTTGTTGCTTCTGCCATTGATAATAACCTCATCACCTATGACGAGACCACTCATGTGCTCACCCTCAGAGGCGAATTTGACAACTACACTCTTCAAAAGTACAAGGATAAAGGCGTAAAGACCATCGTTGCCGAGGAAGGCGCTGCTCTGGTGGAGTATGCAGCTTATCTGTTTTATGATTTCAAGGACGTTGAGAAGATAGACCTGACAAATCTGGACGGTTCAAGAGCAAAAACTATCCATCATATGTTTGAAGGCTGTGAGTCGCTGAAGGAAGTTAAGCTCTGTCAGTTAAACAATCCCGGGATCACAGGTGTTTCCGGTATGTTCGCCGGCTGCAAGTCTCTTGAAACTATCGACCTCAGTCCTCTGAAAACATCATCCGTAACAGAATTCTACAGTATGTTTTACGATTGTCAATCACTTAAAACTCTCGACCTGACAGGCTTTGATACTTCTAAGGGAACTGATTTCACATATATGTTCTATGACTGCCTTTCACTTACTGATCTCAATGTATCGAACTGGGATACCAAAAATGCAAAGTATATAAATGATATGTTCAAGAATTGCACATCTCTCAAAAGCCTTGACCTTTCAAGCTTCAGAACACCTAATGTTGAATATATGGGCGAAGTGTTCTATAACTGCTCTCATCTTGAAAATCTCGACCTGAGCGGCTTTGATACTTCTAATGTGACAAGTATGTATTATATGTTTGCAGGCTGTGCAAAGCTTAAAAAGCTTGATCTCAGCAGCTTTGATACTTCAAAACTGACAAATGCACAAGATATGTTTATCGGCTGCACATACCTTGAGGACCTTGATATAAGCAGCTTTGATACCTCAAAGCTTACAGAAGCTTCGTATATGTTTGAAGGCTGCAAAAACCTGAAGTACATTGACTTCAGCAAGTACAATTTCGACAGCATGAACTATGCCTCCGATGTGTTCAAGGAGTGCGACACTCTTGCTCCCTATATCTCCACCATCAACGGCGCAAGCATCAGCCTTGACGGCGACATCAGCGTGAACTACTATGTGACCCTCGGAAGCTCTGCTTCAAAGGCAGTCCTCATCGGTCCCAACGGTGCTGTACTCATAGACGACCTTGCTTCCTGCAGGCGCGAAAACGGCTCATACAAGTTCAGCTATCCCGTTAACGCTGTACAGATGAGCGATGAGGTCACTCTGAAAATATACAGTGACGACGGAAAACAGCACATAATCGTCAAGAGCAGCGGCAGCCTTGCTTCTTATGCAAAGGGAGATTACAGCGTCAGGAGCTATGTTGCTGATTCCGGCAAGTATCTGTCCGACACAAAACTCACCGCACTGGTCGAGGCTCTTAACAATTACGGCTATGCTGCCGAGAATTTCTTCTTTGACAAAGGGTTCACAGTCAGCGGCATAAGCGGTGTCGGAAAGAGCAATGTTGAGGATTACAAGCCCACATTCGGCACCGATCCCGCTGTATCACTGGTACTTGGCTCAGAGACTTCTCTCAGGTTCTATACCCTCAGAGATAATGTAAGGATCGACGACGCAAAGGCAACAGCAAAGACAAGTCAGTTCGGCAGATATTACGAGATAAAGAATATCCCCGCACATGAGCTTCTGAAGCCTCACAAGCTCACTGTTGACGGCAATGACTACACAGTGACTCCCATGGCATATGTATACAGAGTGCTGGACAACAGCGCTTCTTCCAATAAGCTCAAGGACGTCGCAAAGGCAGTTTATGTCTACGCAAAGGCTGCCGAAACATACATGAACGCACAGTAACAAGGAGGTAACTCATGAAAGAAAAGTATACCGCTCCCGAGATGGAGCTTGTAATGTTCGAGAACGAGGACGTTATCACAACAAGCGATCCCGAGCTTCCGCCCCAGTAAACCGAATAAACAGACAAAGCCCCGTGGTTATCCCCGGGGCTTGTTTTCGTCTGTATACTTTTATATCGTTATTATTCAATAAATTCTCATTCCTTCCCAAATATTGCCTTGTACATAAAAAGTACTTGACTTTTTCGCGCTGTGGGTATATAATGTATAGCGCTGTGATGTGAAAACATGACATTTTTACGGGTAAAATGAGATTTATGGAGTGTATTATGGAAGACGTTGAGATCTATCTTAGCAGACTTTCGGCAGCTGATAAGCTCTATGCCGAGGCTGCAAAAAAGCTTGGAAAAGATGACATAACCGACAGGTTCGCACTGGCAGGAGCTGTTGCCGAGATCGGCGCACCTGCTTCATATAAGCTGTATGTTTCCGACGAGGACATTGAAAACAGCACCATCGACGAGATAAAGGCGGTCTTTACCGAGGCTGCCGAGGAGGAGCCCGATATCAAGGTGGAGTTCATCTGTGATGAGTTCCTCAACCTCATCGACGACAAGGCAAGGATAACTGCCGAAAGCAAGCCGAGAACTGCTGTTCACAGGGACGGCGACCTTCACCCGACTGTCCATATATGGATGATAAAGCGCCGCGATATGGGAGTTTTTGTGCTTCTCCAGAAGCGCGCTCACGAAAAGGACATCAACCCCGACTGCTATGATGTTTCCGCAGCAGGTCACGTTACTCAGGGAGAGGAGTTCCGCCATACCGCCCTTAAAGAGGTACGCGAGGAACTGGGACTGAACATTGACCGCAGTCAGCTGGAGTTCATCGGTCTCAGGAGAGCCTGCTATTCCAAGGGCAGCATAAAGGACAACGAACTGGCAGCTGTTTATATCTGCCGCGAGAAGATAAATATTGAGGATCTCACTCTCCAGTCGTCGGAGGTGGCAGAGGTCTGCTGGGCAGAGATAGACGAGCTGCTCTCCATAATGAAATACGAGGATATACCCAACTGCATCTCCATCGAGGAGCTTGATATGATAAAGAAAGCGGTATTCTGATAAAAACAAGGCTTCCGAGCAATTCGGATACTCACATAAAGGTTATGCCCCTGAGCACATTTTAAGCTCGGGGGCATTGTGTTTGTTTAGCGCAAGCGCTAAAAGTGAAAAGTTATGGTGTCGCCTTTGGCGGCATTAATTCTCTATTCTCAATTCTCCGCATAAGCGCTGAAAAGAAAAGCCATAGTACCTCTGATCGTTTATCGGAAATACTATGGCTTAAATCTTCAACATAAGTTGCGCTCTTATTCGGGAGCATTTGCTTTATTCGACCTGCGGAGCCGCTGCGCCGCCGCCTTCTACGGGAGCAGGTGTGCCGCCGCCCTCTACGGGAGCAGGAGTGCCTCCGCCTTCTACGGGAGCAGGTTCCTCGCCTGTACCGCCGCCGGGTATCTCAGTGCCGCCGCCGGGTATCTCTGTACCGCCGCCGGGTATCTCGGTGCCTGTGCCGCCCTGAAGACCGCCCTGACCGCCTTCGCCCTGATAGCCGCCCTGACCGGTGCCTGTGCCCTGACCTTCGCCTGCATAGCCGCCCTCGGCTATTGTGGTCGTTGTGGGAACGTAGTACTGGTTGGGGAATTCGCCTGTGGGGATACGCTGATCCATATAGAAGCCCGAGCCCGATGTGAGCTTGTGGGTCGTATAGCTCTTTGCTGTGGTTCGTGAAGCAGTAGTTGTCTTTGAACCCTTGGCTATCATTATATCGTCGTTCATGGTAGTTGTGACTGCTGTGGTGACAGCTGTTCCCGTAACGTCCTGCTTATAGATGCTTTCGCGTCCGAAGCTGGATATCACCTTTTCAGAGGGAGTGATGGGGAACATTACAAAGAATAAAAGTATTAAAGCCGTAAGTGCGATGAAACAGCCGCAAGACACGAGGGTTATCTTTGTGGATCTTTTCAGATTACTGAAAACGCCGTTTCCTTTACTCATTAAAAAAACACGCTCCTAATAAAATAGATATAAAATATTATACTACGAATGTCGGAAAAAGTCAAGTCAAAGAGCAGCCTTCTATGTGATAGGAGAATGAAAATTGCGGTCTGTAAAAAAAAGCAGGATACTGCCCGTTAAATTGCGGCGTATCCTGCTTACCGTTTATTGCTTTTTCTTCAGCTTTGCCATCTTGTAGATGAACAGCTCAAGGGAGATGAGACCTATTACTGCGGCTCCCGAAATGAGAGCGATCTTGATGAGCCCCGTGTTGTCCTTTTCCTTGACATCGCTGTCCTTCTCGGACTTTTCTGACTTTGCGGTGGTCTTTTCCGCCTTGTTGTCCTTCTTCTTTGAGGTGGTGGTCTTTTCCTCCTCATCGTCATCGTCCTTGTCGGACTTCTTTCCGTTGCTGTGGGGAGTTACGATTATTCCGTCGTCACTTGCCTCCTGAGCGATAAAGCCCGTGAGCCATGCCAGTGAGCCGTTCCAGTTGATTGTACACTCGTTTACCGACCATGCCTCGATGTTGTCAAGGTAGCACTTCTGGGGAGGTATCTCGCCCTTCTTCCAGCCTGAGCCTCTTACCCACGGGTCCTGCATACCCGAGTTGGGACCTCCTGACATTACTCCGCTGGGAGCCATGGGGAATTCCTCGTCTATCTGGTGTGCCCAGAAGCGGTGGTGAGGGTACTCGATGGCGTGAGTGCCGTAGCCTGTAACGTATGAGTAGTCCATGGGATTCCTGCCGAGGATATAGTCCATACCGCTGATAGCTCCGTCAAGATAGTGTTCATCATCGGTGAGGAGATATGCATAAGCCAATATAATGGAGTTGTCGGTAACAAAGGAGTTTGAGCCCCAGAGATAGCCCTCGTCGCTGTCATTGTAGCTGAGGGTGCTCTGACCGTAGGGGAGTCCGTATCCCTGATTTTCTTCAAGAGAGAGATAGCTGTCGGAGGTCGATACTATCGCCTCGTTGATTATCTCCACATCGCCCTTGTCGAACTTCTCGGGATTGAGGGCTGCGCTCAGTGTGCCGAGAGCACCTGTGTTGCCCCAGTCGAAGCTTCCCACGGAGTCAACGCTCTCACCGCCGCCCAGTGTATTGGGGACGTCAAGGAAGAACTTGTTCTCGGTGGCTTCGTCGTAGTAGTCCTCGTTGCCCGTGGTGATGAAAAGTTCAAGGGCAGCCCAGCAGAACTCGTCCTCAACATCGGTATCGCCGTAGGCTCCGCCGCCTATGGACTCGTCAAGGGGAGCATACATATCGGGGTGCTCCTTTGCGGCTGCAAAGGCTTTTTCGGCAGCTTCGAGACATTCGTCGGCGAAATCGCTGTCGTAGTCCTTCCAGAGTCTTGCTGCCTGAGCGCCGCAGGCTGCAAGGTTGAGAGTTGCTGCTGTCGTGGGAGGCTTTACGATACGCTTCATGTCGTCGTCCGCAGGAGCTATTCCCAGAGCTGTCCACTTCTCGTCATGAGCCTTGTGGTAGACCATGCCCTCGTATTTGCCGCTGTCCACCATCATTTTCAGCATCCACTCCATCTCCCAGCGAGCCTCGTCAAGGAGATCGGGAGCGCCGTTAACGTTTTCGGGTATGAGCATGGTGCTGTCGGCATATGCGTCCTCAAAGCCGTATTTCAGGGCAGTCTCGTACTGGTTCTGCATGAGCCACAGGGAGAGTCCGCCGTTTACAACATATTTGCCGTGGTCTCCTGCATCATACCAGCCGCCTGTAACGTCGATGGTGCCGCTGCTTCCGCTGTAGCCCCATGTCTGCTCTATCTCCGCGGAGTCCTTTGTATGACCTGCCGCACGGGCAAGGGACTTTGCGTCGCCCGAGGAGATGAAGTCCGCCTCGATCTCTATGCCGCTTCGGTTCTGGTAGAAGTAGTTCAGCGAGTCGTACAGCAGGGAGGAGTATTTCTCCGAGCCGTCTATATCGAATTCGCGGCTGACATTGCCGTCCTCGTCCTCAAGGTAGTAGGTGCCTGCCTTGGTGAAGGTGCTGAAGTCGAGGATATGTACATTGTCCCCCGAGTCCCTGTCCTCGCCGAAGGGCTTGCTCTCGCCCTCGTATACCACCTTGCCGGACTCGTCCTTCAGAGTGAAGTCAACGGGCTTCTTTGAGTCGGAGAGAAGTGTAGCCTTCTTGGCTCTGTCGGTGAAGTAGCCCACCTGATTGGTGAGTATGCCTGCGCGTTCATAGGGCTCTTCCTCGGGATAGTCATTGTCATCGCTGGTAAGGTCGATGAGTGACATATTGTCAAAGGTGATGACGGTTCCTGCGGGGAAGCACTTGTCGGGAGTGTACTGTCCGTCGCCGCCCAGGTGGAATGCCCATTCGGCTACCTCAACGGTCTTGTCCGCTGTGAAGGTGTGCTCCTCCTTCTTGGTCTCGCCCTTGTTTATCTGGAGGCGCTCCCATGAGGAGTCAAGGTTTGCGCCGTTGTCCTCCATATTGTTGTGCCATACCTCCACTTTGCCGTCGAGGTTGCCTATCTTTGTGTAGTATTTGCCGCTTTCGGAAGCGGTTATCTCGTAGGACACCTTGTACTTGTGTCCCGATACTATGGTAAGTCCTCTGTGTCTGAACTGGCAGTCCCAGCGGTCCTCGCCGCCCTCGGAGGCGCCGCCTGTGTTGATTATCTCTACCGAGTATACGCCGTCATCAATGTCAAAATCCATCTCTCCGGGAGCGGACTCCACGATATGCCACGGGAGACCTACACCGTCGTCAAAATCCGTCTGACCAAGCTGCTGACCCGCATATGCGGTAACAGGTGAAAGCACTGCACCAACGGGCACAAAAGCGCCGGCGGTAAGGGCTGCGGCTGCCAGCAAGGACAGCGTGCTGCGGATGAGCCTGTCATTTTTCCTCATTAAAAAAACCTCCGTTTTTCAGTGAATTTAATATCCCTACTAATACTTTAATACTTTTTTTGAGCTGTGTAAAGCGGTGCAATAGAAAATTTACAAATTGGTGCTCCAAAACGGCATTTTTGCTTATAAAAATTCGGCAAATCAGGGATATTTCGGTGAATTAGACTATTTGTCCACGAAACGCCCTGTTTTCCGTAAAATATGATATGTTACACTTGATTTCTTTATTACGATGTGTTATAATGTATTTAAAGTGGAGTAATCTGCTTTTACCATGTCTATGTCCGCGGAGGAGGGCTTGCCGTGACGGCGGGTCTGCCTTTTCCTGCGGTGAAAAAGCTCATTTCAGACAGTGAATCAGGCTTGAAATAAAAATATTTCCGCATCAAGAGGCGGAGTTTGGGAGGTTTATTGTGGAAGCGGAGGTAAATTACTGCATCAACGCCAAGAGGACCATGATAATCGGAGGAGGCAGTGCCTGCAAGATGCTGCTTACCGAGATCTTCAATGCGCAGAAGTCACCCTACAAGGATGACAAGTATTCTGCTCAGTTCGATCCTGTTTGTATTATCGACAATGATCCCGCTAAGCTTGGCAAGGAAGTGCTGGGCGTCAAGGTGGTAGGCAGGTCGGAAGAGATCGTGAAGTTCGCCAAGGAATACGAGATCGAGCAGCTCATCCTTGCTATCCCGTCCATCACACCCGAGGAGCGCAAGGAGATCATAGATACCTGCAATGAGACAAAGCTCCCTCTGAAGATAGTTCCCTTTATCGGCACCCTCATCCTCGACGACGAGGCAACTCTCCTCGGTCAGGTGCGCGATATTCAGGTGGAGGAGCTCCTTGGACGCGATCCTATCAAGTTCGACAATAAGGACATCAGGGAGTTTATCAGCGGAAAGGTCTGTATGGTAACAGGCGGCGGCGGAAGCATCGGCTCCGAGCTGGTACGCCAGATCGCCAAATATAACCCCGAAAGGGTCATCATCGTCGATATCTATGAGAATAACGCCTATGAGATCCAGCAGGAGCTCGTTATGGATTACGGCGATGACCTTGACCTCGTTACACTTATCGCTTCTGTCCGCGATTATTACCGCATGAACCAGATATTCGAGAAGTACAAGCCACAGATAGTTTTCCATGCGGCTGCCCACAAGCACGTTCCGCTCATGGAGAGCTCTCCCATGGAGGCTATCAAGAACAATGTTGTCGGCACTTTCAATGTGGCTACTCTCGCACAGTTCCACGATGCGGAGAAGTTCGTTATGATATCCACGGATAAGGCTGTAAACCCCACAAATGCTATGGGAGCTTCAAAGCGCTGCTGCGAAATGATAGTGCAGTATCTCTCCCAGCAGCATGAGGGAAAGACCGAGTTCGTGACCACAAGATTCGGCAATGTTCTCGGCTCAAACGGCTCTGTTATCCCGCTTTTCAAGAAGCAGATAGAGCAGGGCAAGCCCGTTACCGTAACACATGAGGATATCATCAGGTACTTCATGACTATCCCCGAGGCTGTAAGCCTTGTTATGGAGGCTGCTGCCATCGCTCACGGCGGCGAGATCTTCGTCCTCGATATGGGACAGCCCGTCAAGATAGTCACCCTTGCAGAGAACCTCATCCGTATGTACGGAAAGGTGCCTTATAAAGATGTTCCCATTGTGTTCACAGGTCTCCGCCCCGGCGAGAAGATAAAGGAGGAGCTCCTTATGAACGAGGAGGGACTCAAAAAGACCTCCAACAAGCTCATCTTCATCGGCAGACAGATCGAGATCGAGGAGGAGGAGTTCGCTGCGAGACTGAAGGCTCTCCGCGACGCTGCACTTGAAAATGACGAGGAAGTAGCTATAAGCGCCCTCCATGAGATGGTGCCTACCTTCATCAATCCCAATGACTTCAACAAGGAGCAGCTGAAGACCATCTGCGGCGCTTCAAACAATAAGTAAATAACAATGCACTGCGGCATTCTGCTGCGGTGCATTTTTTTATATCATTTGATATTTATATTGACCTTTCTGCTGAAATCTGATATAATAAATTATAAGTATACATTTTTAATAGCAGTACCGCTCGGTCACTGCAAGAATTTACTATATGTCGGAGATGATATCCATGACTGATATATACAGGCTCGCCCTTGAAACGGCGGCAGGGGACGGAGAAGTCCTCGGAAGCATCCATGACTCGGTGGAAAAGACCTCGGGAATGTTCTCTGAGGCTGCGGGCTATCTGAAAAAGGGGCTTCCGCTGCTCATTATCGCCATTGTCATACTTGTGGTGGGCATAATTGTTTCTAAACTCATCGCAAAGATAGTGGGCAAGGCAGTGTCAAAGTCAAATGTCAACGGTGCGGCAAAGAGCTTCCTTGTGTCGCTGATAAAGATAATCCTCTATATCGCCGTGGTCATTATGGCTCTGTCGGTGCTGAACGTGCCCATGTCATCAATAATCACCATTCTGGGAGCAGCAGGTCTCGCCATAAGCCTTGCCCTCCAGAGCTGCCTTTCAAACCTCAGCGGCGGCTTCATAATACTGTTCACCAAGCCCTTTACCACAGGTGATATCATCGAGATCGATGCCTCTGTGGGAACTGTGAAGGACATCGGCATATTCTATACCAAGATAGACACCTTTGACGGCAGGACAGTGCTCGTTCCCAACGGCAAGGTCACTGATGCAAAGATAGTTAACTACACAGAGACTCCCCAAAGACGAGTTGACCTCCGCTTCGATATAAGCTACGGCTCCGACTTTGAGAAGGCTCAGTCAGTCATCATGGCTGTTATCAACGAGGAGAAGCAGATACTCAGCGCCCCTGCGCCTATTGTGCGCATGAGCTCGCATAATAACAGCTCGGTTTCCGTTGATGTTCTTGTATGGGTGAAAAACGAGGACTTCCTGACAGTGAAATACGATATGACGGAGAACGTAAAGTCTGCATTTGAGCAGAACGGTATCGAGATACCATTTGACCAGCTGGATATCCATGTAAAGGACAGAAAATAATGGCAGAGACTAAACAGAAGAAAGAGGCTCCAAAGAAAAAGCCCGACAACAACAATAAGCCGGACAGCAAAAAGAAGAAAAGATCAAAGCTCTGGCTGTGGGTCATCATCCTGATATTTGTGTGGTGGTTCAATAACTTCACGCTCAGGATAAATGACTCGGAGATCACCGGCAGCAAGGTGAAAAGCACCGTAAGACTGGCGGTCATCAGCGACCTTCATGCCACAAAGCACGGCATAAAAAACAAGACCATCTTTGAAGCAGTGGATAAGGAGCACCCCGATGTGGTGTTCTTCCTCGGCGATATGTACACCAGACAGAGCGAATGGGAGCTCATTCAGAAGCCCGTTGACCTTGCCGAGATGCTGACCTCCGCAGGTTATCCGCTCTACTGTGTCACAGGTGAACACGACTACGATGACAGGTATGTCTCGGAGCTTGAAAAGACAGGAGCCAAGGTGCTCTCATATGAGGAGGACACCATTGAGGTCAGGGGCAGCAGGCTTCATATCATGGGCATAGACAATGTCTATTACAGCCCTACATTCGACCTTAACAACGCCTTTTCACTTGATGACGGCAGCTTCAATATCCTGCTGGCACATATACCGAATTATGAGAAATTCGCTGATTTCGGCGCCGAGCTCACTCTCTGCGGTGATACCCACGGAGAAATGGCAAGGCTGCCATTCGGACTCGGACCCGTTTACGACTCAGAGAAAAAGGTCTGGTTTCCAAAGCTCTTGCACAAAGAGCTTGATATATATGACAAAGGCTGCTTCAGCTATGACGGCGGAAGGATGTTCATTACCTCGGGCATAGGCGTTTATCCTGCCCCTGTGAGACTGAACAACCGTCCCGAGATAGCCGTTATCGAAGTCAAGCCAAAGGGGTGAAAATATGAGTAAGGACAATATCACTGACATCGCCGTTATAGGCGGAGGAGCCTCGGGATTTGCAGCTGCTATCGAGGCTAAGACCGCTCTGCCAAAGGCAAAGGTGGTCATTCTGGAAAAGCTTGACCGCGTGGGCAGAAAAATACTCGCCACAGGCAACGGCAGATGCAATCTCAGCAACATCAATCTCAGTGCCGACCACTACCATGGAAGCGTGAAGAACGTCATGCGCATAATCGGTGCGACTCCCTCGGCAAAGGAATTTTTCGGAAGCATCGGAGTGATATGCACGGCGGATACGAAGGGGCGTATCTACCCTAAGAGCAACAGCGCGGCTACTGTGCTGTCTGCTCTGAGGCTTCGTGCAGAGGAGCTGTATATCAGCGAGCGCTGCAACTTTGAAGCGACATTTATCGAAAGCACAAATGACGGCTTCAGGATACACTCAGCATCGGGTGAAAAGTTCCCGTGCAGGAGGGTCATCGTTGCCGCAGGAGGCTATGCGGCTCCACAGTTCGGCACCGACGGAAGCGTTATAAGACTTCTCCGCAGCAAGGGCTGCCACACCACGAAGATATGCCCCGCAGTTGCGCCGCTGAGAGTGCGTCCCGAGCTCCTCAAGGGACTCAAGGGCGTCCGCGCAAAGGGCAGGGTAATGGCGTATTCCGCAGGCAGGCTCCTCAAGGAGGAGGTGGGCGAGATACAGTTCACCGATAATGCTCTGTCGGGTATCTGCGTTTTCAATATGGCTCACCTGTTCTCCCAGTATGAGGGCAAGCTGAAGCTGAGACTCGACCTTGCAGCCGATATGGACGCCGACCAGCTGGAAGGATATCTCCGTGTTATACAGTATCAGAGAGGAAAACAGACCACAGAGGAGCTTCTCACGGGTATATTCCCAAGGAACCTCTCATCATACATAACAAAGAGGGCTCTCGGCAAGCCTCTTACGGTGCTTATCTCGGAGCTCCGCGACAACGACATCAGACAGGTGGTACAGCTCATAAAGTGCCTTGAATTTGACGTTACGGGTACTGCTCCGTGGAAGGACGCTCAGGTCACATCGGGCGGCATAAGCGGCGAGTGCGTTGACGAAAGGCTCCAGCTCAGAAGCGAGAAGGGCATCTTCCTCTGCGGAGAGATACTGGACGTTGACGGCGACTGCGGCGGATACAATCTCCAGTGGGCGTGGTCCTCGGGCATTCTTGCAGGCAGGAGCTGCGCCGACTCACTGAGAGGAGGGCTCTCATGATAAGAGTCGGCGGCATTAGAGTACCGCTGGATACAGATCTGTCCGACCTTGTTTCCCTCTGTGAGAAAAAGCTGAAGCTGAGCCGTGACAGGATTATCAGCGTGAAGCTGGCAAAGAAGTCTGTGGACGCAAGAAAGAAGTCCGACGTACACTTCCTCATCTCCCTTGACATTGAGGCAAAGGGGGAGGAGAAGCTGCTCCGCACACTGAAAAATGCGGCAAAGCATGAGCCCGTACACTACGATGTGCCCACTGTCGGCAATGCTGACTACCGTCCCGTTATCGTGGGATTCGGACCCGCGGGAATGTTTGCGGCACTTGTCCTTGCTATGGCAGGCGCAAAGCCCATCGTCCTCGAAAGAGGCGGCGACGTTGACAGCAGAGTAAAGGCTGTTGAGGAGTTTCAGAGCGGCGGACGACTGGACGCCGAGTGCAATGTGCAATTCGGCGAGGGCGGCGCAGGTACCTTTTCCGACGGAAAGCTTACCACTGGCATCAAGGACAGACGAATAGGCTGGGTGTTTGAGCGGCTGGTGGAGTTCGGCGCTCCAGAGGAGATATTATATCTTGCCAAGCCCCACATCGGCACAGACAAGCTCCGCGGAGCCGTAAAAGCACTGAGGGAAAGAGTCATCGCCCTCGGCGGCGAGGTGCGTTTCAATTCCCGTTTCTGCGGATTTGAAGCGGAAAACGGCAGGCTGGCGGCAGTTTCGTACAGCTGCGGCGGAGAAATTCAGCGCATTGAGACAAAAAGCCTCATTCTGGCAACAGGTCACAGCGCAAGGGACATCTTTGAGCTGCTTTACAACGAAAAAATTACCCTCTCACAGAAGAATTTTTCCGTGGGAGTGAGAGCGGAGCATCTCCGCACAGATATAGACAGGGCGATGTACGGCGGTTTCGCAGGACATCCTGCCCTTAAAGCTGCGGATTACAAGCTGGCGGTTCATCTCCCCAACGGACGCACTCTGTACACCTTCTGTATGTGTCCGGGCGGATATGTGGTTGCAGCTTCCTCCGAGGAGGGCAGGCTTGCGGTCAACGGCATGAGCTGTTTTTCCCGTGATGCAGACAATTCAAACAGCGCTCTCCTTGTGAACGTGGGTCCGGGGGACTACGGAAGCGACCACCCTCTGGCAGGTATGTGGTTCCAGCGTGACCTTGAGGAAAAGGCATTCAGGGCAGGCGGCAGCGATTACCGCGCTCCTGCGGCTGTTCTCGGGGACTTCATGGAGGGACGGGTCAGCACTGAGCTTCGCAGGGTAAAGCCCTCGTACCGTCCCGGGGTGCGCTTTGCGGCTCCCGAGGAGTATCTTCCCGATTTCGTCTGTGAGTCCCTGAAACTGGGCATAAAGGAAATGGGAAAGAAGATAAAGGGCTTTGACGATAAGGATACCCTGCTGACAGGCATTGAGAGCAGGAGCAGCTCTCCCGTAAGGATAAACAGGGGAGAGGATCTGCAGTCTGTCTCACTCAGGGGACTTTTCCCCTGCGGTGAGGGAGCAGGCTATGCAGGAGGCATAGTATCCGCGGCAGTTGACGGAATGAAGTGCGCGGAGGCAGTTTGCAGAGAAATGGAGGGAGCAGAGAGACAATGAAGATAGTTTATGCTTCAAGAAATAAGATGTATGTCTGCAATAACGGCAAGGTCTCGGAGCTTCCCTGTGAAAGGGCGGAGAAGTATACCTCTGCCGTCAATGAGATAAACAAGAACAAGGAGTGGAAGCATCAGGGCGCAGGAGCGGCATTCCGCGAGGATATGCGGCTCGGCGAGACCGACCCCGAGAAGCTCATCAGCATAAACGGTATCTGCGCGGCTGACGAGGGCTTCATCTACTCCGCAAGACTTGGCGAGATGGGAGCTGTGTACAGAAAGAGTGCCGATTCGCCCAAAGCTCCCGAGGGGCATATTTATACGGGTATGGACAGGAGCATCGGAGATATCTCCTACAAGGACGGCAGGATAGCCGCTGTCCTTGACGGTCATCTTGCCATATTCGACGAGCGCGGCGACTACAATGAGCTCACGGACGGCCAGTCTGTGGAGGAAAGTCCCTCATGGTCAGCTGCCGACGGCAGGATATTCTGCACCACCAAGGGACGCTCAGTGGAGGACCCGAGGGTGTTTTCCGCAGGCTCGATACTTGCGGTTGACGAGGAGGCAGGTACCATCGAGACTCTATATGAGGACGAGGCAAACGACCTGCTGAAGCCTAAAAATGACGTAGATGGCAACTTCTGGTTCATACGTCAGCCATATAAGCAGCCCAAGACTGAAAGGGAGCCTATATGGAAGTCGGTGCTGCTTTTCCCTGTGAGACTGGTAAAAGCCATATTGGGCTTCATCAACGCTTTCAGCGTCATATTCGGCGGCGAGCCCCTGAGAAAGTCTCAGAAAAAGGGGGATGTCAAGACCAGAAACAAGTCACCGAGGGAGATATTCTTCGAGCAGAGACTTCTGGAGGCGGAGAAAAACGAGAAGGAAAACGCTGCGGCAGGGGACGCAAACCCGGGTATATTCCCGAGGAGCCGCGTGCTTGTAAGGATAAGTCCCGACGGCACCGAGACTGTGGTGCGAAAGGGAGTCATGGACTATACCCTGTGCAGTGAGGGTGTTGTCTGCTCCAACGGCAAGGAGATACTCCTCATCGGCAGTGACGGCACAGAAAAGGTCATAGCTAAGGCTGAGCTGGCAGAAAAGCTCAGCGTCATAAACGAAAACACTGACAACGGCGACAAGAAGTCAGAGTGATATTTTTATACTGAACAGGAGGCTTGAATATGAAAATCAATGTTATCGGCGGAGAAATGGACAGAGCGGAGATAGACGAGTACATAAAATATGCGGGACAGAAGTACAAGGGACGCCAGATAGGCGAGCTTGACATAGTTATTGACGGCGAATTCGTAGACCTGAAGGTACACTTCAAGGACATGGATTTTCAGAGAGCCTACCGTTCGGCTGACTATCTGGTAAACACTATGGAAAAGCTCAATGACGCAAAGCAGAAGGAGTTTTCCGAAAAAGAAAGGCATAAGGTCTAAGGAGTACTGAATGAATCTTACTAACATCGGCACCGTTAAGGAGATACTTTCCAGACACGGTTTCAGCTTCTCAAAGGGACTGGGACAGAACTTCATCATCAATCCCGATATCTGCCCGAAAATAGCCGAAAACGGCAACGCCTGCAAGGGCTTCGGAGTGCTGGAGATAGGCACGGGCATAGGTGTTCTTACGGCGGAGCTCGCCAAAAGAGCGGACAAGGTGACGGCGGTGGAGATAGATACCCGTCTGCTGCCCATTCTTGATGAGACACTGGCAGACTTCGACAACGTGAAGATAATCAATGAGGACGTTATGAAATGCGACCTCCACAAACTCATAAAGGAGGAGTTCGGCGGGCTGAGAGTGGCTGTCTGCGCGAACCTGCCCTACTACATAACCTCTCCCATCATAATGATGCTTCTGGAGAGCAGGCTCCCCATCGAATCCATCACCGTAATGGTGCAGAAAGAAGCCGCACAGCGCCTCTGCGCAAAGGTGGGCACAAGAGAGTCGGGAGCTATTACCGTGGGAGTAAACTACTACGGCACCGTGAAGAATCTTTTCAGTGTTTCACGGGGCAGCTTTATGCCTGCGCCCAATGTGGACTCTGCTGTCATAAGGATAGACCTCAACGGTGAGCAGCGTCTTGACGAGGAAAGCGAGAGGTTCTTCTTCCGCGTGGTAAAGGCAGGCTTCTCACAGCGCCGCAAGACTCTTGCAAACTCAC
This sequence comes from Ruminococcus sp., assembly GCA_017519145.1. GTDB lineage: Bacteria > Bacillota > Clostridia > Oscillospirales > Ruminococcaceae > Ruminococcus. The sequence goes on along the minus strand of JAFWTA010000022.1, from coordinate 26,171 downwards.
TTGCTTCCGTTATGGGGATCCCAAAGGACAGAGTTTATGCCGCGCTGACAGGACTGGGGCTTCCCGAGGCTGCAAGGATCGAGCAGCTGGATATGGAGCAGCTCATTGCACTTTCAGCTGAGCTGATGAAGGGCTGATGGGAATTCTTTTCGGCGTAAGTGTAGGAGCAGGCGACCCGGAGCTCATGACCCTGAGAGCGGTGCGTATACTGAAGAGCTGCGGTGTTATCGCAGTTCCGCGGACTCACGGTGAGAACAGTCTGGCTCTGTCAATTGCGGAGCAGGCTGCGGACCTGTCACGCAAGCGTAAGGTCTATCTGGATCTGCCTATGTGCAGGGACAGGGAGGCACTGGACAGAAACTATGACGAAACAGCGGAAATGCTCTGCGGACTGCTGGAAAACGAGGACGTTGCAGTCCCCACACTGGGGGATATCTCCGTTTATTCCACATTCAGCCGCATTGCGAAGCGTGTTGAGAAACGGGGCTTCAAAGCAGAGATATGCCCGGGAGTCACAAGCTTCAGCGCTGCTGCTGCCTCTCTCGGAAAGCCCCTGTGTCTTGGAAGCGAGCCATTGCATATACTTCCCTATGGCTGCGGAGACTTTGAGAAGCTGCTCGACTGTGAGGGAACGAAGGTCATAATGAAAACAGGCAGCAAAAGCGGTGAACTTATTGCATTACTGCAAAAAAAGGGACTTGCCATGCGTACTTCTGTAATAGAGAACTGCGGACTCGATAACGAGAGGATATTCGGCAGCCTTGATGAGGTCACCGATGACCTTGGCTATTTTACGGTGTTCATCATCGGGGAGAGCAGAGATGAGACTTGAGGAATATGTTTACAGGGGCGCGGAAAAGCTCAGATGCGGATATACCACGGGCTCCTGCGCGGCAGCTGCCGCAAAGGCTGCGGCGGAGATGATATTCACGGGGCATGAAGTCACGGGCGTGAAGCTCATGACTCCCAAGGGCATCATGCTTGACCTTGATGTGGCGGACGCTGAGCTGAATGAGGGAAGCGCTTCCTGTGCCATAGTAAAGGACAGCGGCGACGACCCCGACATAACCAATGGTATCAGGGTATATTCCCGTGTCAGACTTATCCCCGAAGGAACTGTTATCCTCGGCGGCGAGGGTGTGGGGGTCGTCACAAAGGCAGGGCTTGATCGTCCTGTGGGGGACGCTGCCATAAACACCGTGCCGCGGCGCATGATAAGTGGGGCTGTTGCGGAAATTGCCGAGAAATACGGCTACTCGGGAGGCTTCGAGGTGACAGTCTCCATACCTCAGGGTGTGGAGCTGGCGAAAAAGACCTTCAATCCTCGCATGGGCATAGAGGGAGGCATCTCCGTCATCGGTACCAGCGGTATCGTGGAGCCTATGAGCAATTCTGCCGTCATTGAGACTATCCGCGCGGAGGCGAATATGCGCCGTGCCGCAGGTCAGCGGAATATGCTCCTGACTATCGGTAATTACAGCGAGGACTTCGTTCAGAGAGAGCTGCCCTTTTCACTGGAGAGAAGCGTCACTTGCAGCAACTTCATAGGTGATGCCATCGACATCGGCATGGAGCTTGGCTTTGAGTCAATTCTCATCGTTGGGCATATCGGAAAGCTGGTAAAGCTGGGTGCAGGTATCATGAACACCCACTCCTCATGGGCGGACGGCAGAATGGACGTCCTTGTCACCTGCGGTGTACTTGCGGGAGCTGATACGGATACACTGAAAAGGCTGCCCGAATGCGCCACTGCGGACGCTGCCATGGATATACTTGATGAAGGCGGATACCTTGAAAAAACTGCGGAGATACTCTCTCAGCGCATTGACAGCTATCTTCGCGCAAGAGTAAAGGACTCGATACCAATTGCGGCTCTGGCGTTTTCATATAAGCGTGAGCTCCGCGTGAGGACGGCTCTTGCGGAGGAGCTCATAAAGGCAATTACGGAGGAAGAAAATGGTTGATTTTGTGGGAGCAGGCTGCGGTGCTGCCGATCTTATAACTCTCAGGGGAAAGCGGTTGCTGGAACAGGCTGACGTTATAATCTATGCAGGCTCGCTGGTAAACCCTCAGCTCCTTGACTATGCAAAGCAGGGGTGCAGGATATACAACAGCGCCCTAATGCATCTTGACGAGGTAATAGAGGTCATGGAGAAGGCTGAGGCTGAGGGACTTGCCACCGTAAGGCTCCATACGGGAGACCCGTCGGTTTACGGCGCCATAAGGGAGCAGATGGACAGGCTGGACGCTCTCGGTATAGCTTATAATGTTACTCCCGGGGTCAGCTCCTTCTGCGGAGCTGCGGCGGCTCTGAAGGCGGAATACACTCTGCCCCATGTGTCACAGACGGTGATACTCACCCGTATGGCAGGACGGACTCCCGTCCCCGAAAAGGAAAGCATAGAGAGCCTTGCCGCTCATCATGCGACCATGGTCATTTTCCTAAGCGCTTCCATGACGGAGGAGCTTTCCGCTCGGCTTACAGAGGGCGGATACAGTGCCGATACTCCTGCGGCAATAGTCTACAAAGCCACATGGCAGGACGAAAAGGTGGTGCGCTGTACCGTGGGCACTCTTGCGCAGGCTGCCCGTGAAAACGGCATAAGCAAGACCGCTCTCATAACCGTGGGAGATTTCCTCGGTGACGATTATGAGCTTTCAAAGCTCTATGACAAAAACTTTGAAACTGAGTTCAGAAAGGCAGAAGCCAAATGAATATAGCGATTTTTTCCGTTACGGAAAAGGGCAGACAGCTCTCGGAAAGAGCTGCTGAATTTCTCGGCGGTGAACACAAGGTCAGCCGCTACTGTTTTCACAAGCACACTGATGATAACGCTGCGGTGTTCTGGAATATGGGAAGCATGGTGGGACGGCTTTTCAAGCGCTCCGATGCCTTTATATTTGTCTGTGCCTGCGGTATTGCTGTGAGGGCTGTTGCTCCTCTGCTGGGTACCAAGGCGGACGACCCTGCTGTCATTGTCATGGACGACAGCGGACGTTTCGTTATCCCTGTACTTTCGGGACATATCGGCGGTGCCAACCGACTTGCGGAGGTGCTTGCTGATGCTTTGGGAAATACCGCTGTCATCACTACCGCGACTGATGTGGGCGGACAGTTCTCGCCCGACAGCTTCGCTGTTGCAAATGGTCTTATAATCACCGACCTTGCTGCTGCAAAGGAGATAGCTGCCGAGGTGCTGGACGATGAAAAGGTGGGCTTTTCCACGGAGTACAGACACGGAGGACTTCCCGACGAGCTGACGGAGTTCGGCATTTGCAGGACAGGCATCTATGTTGGCACGGAGAGCGATGTGAAGCCATTTGACGTTACTCTGCGCCTTGTACCGAGGAATATCGTTATGGGTATCGGCTGCAAAAAGGGGACATCTGCCGAAGCTGTTGAGACAGCGGTAAGCAGGGCTCTCGCTGAGGCAGGCATCGACGCAGAGAGGGTATGTCAGGTGGCTACCATTGACCTGAAAGCCCGGGAGGAGGGACTTCTCGGCTTCTGCGGACGTCGGGATATTGACCTGAGGACATATACTGCCGAGGAGCTTATGGCGGTAAAGGGAGATTTTGACTCCTCGGAATTTGTGCGCGAGACCACAGGGGCAGACAACGTCTGCGAGCGCAGTGCTGTATTGTGCAGCGGAGGTAAACTCGTGCTCCGCAAGACAGCCTTTGAGGGAGTTACCGTGGCAGCGGCTGAGGCTCCCGTATATCTGGATTTTGAGAGGAACGTGCTATGAAGCTTTACGTTGTGGGCATCGGCTGCGGAAGCCGTCAGGGCATGACCCTCGAAGCGCAGCAGGCTGTGATGAACAGCGATGTTGTTGTGGGCTATACCGTCTATGCGGAGCAGATAAAGAGCTTCTTCCCGGAAAAGGAGTGCCTTTCCACAGGCATGAGACAGGAACGTGACCGCGTTGCCCTTGCGCTTGAGCTGGCACAAAACGGTAAGACAGTGTCCCTTGTTTGCAGCGGAGACAGTCAACTCTACGGCATGGCAGGGCTTGCCTATGAGCTTTCCTCGGATTATCCCGACGCGGATATTGAGGTGGTGGCAGGAGTTTCAGCGGCATTCAGCGGCGGAGCTGTTCTCGGCTCGCCAATGACCCACGACCTTGCCCTCATCAGCCTTTCCGACCTGCTGACTCCAATGGAGAAGATAGAGAAGCGGCTTCGCTGTGCGGCGGAGGGGGATTTCGTCATCGCCCTGTATAATCCCTCGTCGAAAAAACGTGCGGACTACCTTATGCGTGCCTGCGACATTATCCTCGGTTATCGCCCTGCGGACACAGTCTGCGGATACGTCCGCAATATCGGCAGGGAGGGACAGGAAAGCAGAGTCCTCACACTCGGGGAGCTCCGGGATACTGCCGTGGATATGTTCACTACCGTATTCATCGGCAACTCCGAGACCAAGGTCATAGGCGGAAAAATGGTGACGCCGAGAGGCTACAGAAATGTGTGAGCTTCTCATATTCGGCGGAACTACCGAGGGCAGGGAGCTCGCTCAGTACTGCTGCGCCTGCGGAGTTTCGGCTGCGGTGTCCGTGGCAACGAAGTACGGAGGAGAGCTTCTCCCTCACGAAAAAGGGCTTCGCGTCCTTGTGGGGAGGCTTGACAGTGACGAAATGGCAGCTCTTATGAGTGAGCTGGGGTGCAGGGCGGTAATTGACGCTACCCACCCATATGCCACTGAGGTCACAGCTAATATCATCGCCGCCTGCAAAGCTGTGGAACTGCCATATCACAGGCTCCTGCGCAGCTCATCGGAGCTTGGGGACTGCATGACCGTAGGGGATATGGACGAGCTTGTGGAGCTCATCAATAAAAGTGTCGGCAGTATTCTCAGCACCCTCGGCAGCAAGGAGCTTCCAAAGCTTACGGAGGTGCATAACTTCGCAGAAAGGATCTGGGTGAGAGCTCTCCCCACTGACAGTGTAAGAGCTCTGTGCGCGGAGCTGGGCTTTCCCGAGGAGCACCTTATACTTGAAAGGGGACCGTTTACGGTTCGGCAGAATATGGTTCACATAGAGCTGAGCGGTGCGGCACTGATGGTGACCAAGGAGAGCGGTGCGGCAGGAGGTTTCCCCGAGAAGCTTGAAGCTGCGGAAAAATGCGGCATAAAGACAGTTGTGCTTGCCCGTCCCGAGGAAAAGGGCAGTACAATGGAGGAGATAAAGTCGCTGATATGCGGCATGAGGAGGTGACAATGTGAAGGTATACATCGTAGGCACAGGTGCCGACGGCAGCAGGACTCTGACCGTCGAGGCACGGTCTGCCATAGAAGAAGCAGAGGTCATCATCGGCGCAAGGCGCATGGTGGAGGGATACCGCTTCTGCGGAAAGGTCGTTCTGGAGGAGTACAGAAGTTCTGAGATAGCGCGTTTTCTTGCGGAGAACAGCTTTTCCGCAGCGGCGGTGCTCATGTCGGGAGACTGCGGATTTTTCAGCGGTGCGGCGCGGCTTGCAGAGGCGCTCCGCGACCATGATGTGGAGTTTATCAGCGGTATATCTTCACCTGTCTACCTTTTCTCTAAACTGAAAATGGACTGGTCCGACTGCAATTTCGTCAGTCTACACGGCAAAAGCGGCAATATCGCCAGAGCGGTCCGAGCTCACAGGCTTACGTTTTTTCTCCTCGGCGGAGATGTGACGGCAGCGGAAGTGTGCAGGCGGCTGTGTGACTACGGAATGGGAGGCGTTACAGTGCATATCGGCGAAAGACTGGGCTATGCCGAAGAGAGGATAACAAGCGGAACAGCTGCTGACCTTTCGGATATCAAGACTGCGGAGCTGTGTGTACTGCTGGCGGAAAATCCCGGATTTGAGCGCTGCGTTCTGAGCTGTATTCCCGATGATATGTTTATCAGGGACAGGGTGCCTATGACCAAGGCGGAGGTACGCGGAATTGCCGTTGCAGGGCTTGATATCGGCAGGGAGGACATATGCTGGGATATAGGCGGCGGAACGGGTTCTGTGTCCGTTGAGATGGCTGTGCGCTGCGAGCGAGGTACTGTCCATTCCGTGGAGAAGTCTCCCGAGGCGGCGAAGCTTATCGACAGCAACCGACGTAAATTCGGCTGTGATAATATTGTTATCCATACGGGCAGAGCGGCTGAGCTGCTCGGTGAACTGCCGCCTCCCGACTGCGTTTTCATCGGCGGTTCGGCAGGTGAACTCAGGGAGATAGTCACAGCGGCTTATGAGAAAAACAGCAATATAAGACTGACTGTTACTGCGGTCTCTCTGGAAACGCTTTCGGAGTGCATCGCAGTATTTGATGAGCTCGGCTTTGAAGCTGATATCTCACAGATAGCCGTAACAAGGACTAATAAAGTAGGCTCTCACACCATGTTGTCCGCCTCAAATCCTGTATTTATCATTAAAAGGAAGCTTATATGAAAAGAATTCTCATCGGCGGAACTCACAGCGGCTGCGGAAAGACCACGGTCACCTGTGCAGTTCTTGCGGCGCTGAAGGCGCGCGGACTTGCGGTCTCCTCCTTCAAGTGCGGTCCCGACTATATAGACCCCATGTTTCACAGCAGTATCATCGGTGCTGACGCTCATAATCTGGACAGCTTTTTCTGCGATGATAACTGTATAAGGCAGCTGCTGTGGGAGAACAGCCAAAATGCTGATATATCTGTGATCGAGGGCGTCATGGGCTACTATGACGGTGCTGACGGCAGGGGCTCTCCTCACTCGGTCGCTGCCATCACTGACACAGCTTCCGTGATAGTACTTGACTGCAAGGGCTCGGGAGAGTCCATAGGCGCAGTGATGAAAGGCTTCCTGACGTACAAGGTTCCCAATAATATCACAGGCTTTATTTTCAACAGGCTCCCTGCGAGACTTGTCCCAATGGCAGAGCGGCTATGCGCGGAGCTGGGGTCTGAGTATTTCGGCTGTATGCCGCCGAAAAGTCCGGGTATAGAGAGCCGCAGACTTGGACTTGTCACCGCTGCCGAGATAGCTGATCTTATGGAAAAAACTGCCGAATTGGGCAGACTTGCGGAGCGGCATATCCGCCTTGACAGGCTTGTGGAAGTCTCGAAAAGAAGTTTCCCCGACTTTACCGAGCAAAAACTGCACAGGATATGCACAGATAACTCGCCAAAGATAGCTGTTGCGGCGGACAGAGCTTTCTGCTTTACATATTCCGAGAATATAAGCCTGCTGAAAAGGCTTGGCTGCTCGGTGGAGTACTTCTCGCCCATGGAGGACGAAAAGCTGCCCGAAAACTGCTGCGGACTCATTCTCAGCGGCGGCTATCCCGAGCTCCACGCGGAAAGGCTGGCGGCGAACAGCTCCATGAGGGAATGTATAAAAACGGCGATAAACAGCGGACTTCCCACCATTGCTGAGTGCGGCGGCTTCATGTATCTCCACGACAGCATAAGGACTGCCGACGGTGCGGAATACCCTATGGCAGGTGTCATCAGCGGAACTGCCTACGAGACAGACAGGCTTCAGCGCTTCGGCTACGTCACTATGACCGCCGATAGGGACTGCCTTCTGTGCAGCAAGGGTGACAGCTTTCCTGCCCATGAGTTCCATTACTGGGACAGCACCGACTGCGGTGACGGCTTCACTGCTGCCAAGTCCGACGGCAGGAGCTGGAGATGTGTTCACGCTTCACCTGCACTGTACGCAGGATTTCCCCATCTGTACTTTTATTCGGATGTGAGACTTGCTGAGCGCTTCGCAGCTGCCTGCGCTGCATATGGAGGTAAATGATGGAAAGGATAAAGCTTATCAGGCCTGCTGACAGGTCTTTTGCCGAAAGGGCACAGGAGCACTGGGACAGCGTGGCAAAGCCCCTTGGCAGCTTCGGTGCCCTTGAGGAGATGTGGGACAGGGTAGCCGCGGTCCAGCGGACTGTCGCCCCCGATATTTCCAAACGGGCGGTTGTTGTCATGTGCGGTGACAACGGCGTTACCGCCGAGGGAGTCACTCAGACGGACAGCTCCGTCACTCTTGCCTGCGCAGAGGCGATAGCCTGCGGAAGATCCAATATAAACGCTCTGGCGGCAGTCTATGGTGCTGAGGTGCTGGCGGTCGATGTGGGCATGGAGGGGGAATCCTCCTGCGAAAAGCTCATCATCAGGAAGATCGCCCACGGTACGGGCAATATCGCTGCCGGTCCGGCAATGACTGTACAGCAGGCGGAGAGTGCCATCGCAGTTGGAATGGATATTGTCGGGAAGCTGGCTGATGAGGGTGTTAAGGCGGTAGTTACGGGAGAAATGGGTATAGGCAACACAACTCCCACAGCTGCTCTTTCATCGGTGATACTTGGGCTTGCGCCCGAGACTGTCACAGGCAGGGGCGCAGGACTCACCACCGAGGGGCTCCGCCGCAAGATCGGAGCCGTTAAACGTGCCATTGAGGTAAACTCTTCCTATGACTGCGGTGCTGCTGAACTCATGGCTAAGCTTGGCAGCTATGAGATAGCGGGAATGACAGGACTTTTCCTCGGAGGTGCCGTATACGGTGTCACTGTCATAATAGACGGAGTTATTTCAGCAGTTTCGGCGGTGCTTGCTTCGATGCTTGCCCCGGACTGCAAGGATTATATGCTTGCAGGCCATGTTTCGGCGGAGCCTGCAGGCAGGATGCTTCTGGAAAAGCTGGGGCTCAGAGCCGTTATCGACGGCGGTCTCAGACTTGGAGAAGGAACCGGAGGAATACTGCTGCTGCCGCTTCTTGACGGAGCGTCGGCGCTTTACTATAATTCCCACAGCTTTGAGAGCGCAGGGATAGAAAGGTATGTGGAACTGAAATGATCACACTTGTAACAGGCGGAACAAAGTGCGGTAAATCGGGATATGCCGAGAAAATACTGGAGTGCTTTGAGGGGCAGAAATACTACATCGCCACCATGAACCCCGTGGGAGATGATGCAGAGGAGATAATCGCCCGTCATGTTGAAATGCGCTGCGGCAAGAACTACGTTACTGTTGAGAGACTCCGTGATATAGGCGATACGGAGATCCCCGACGGCAGCGGTGTGCTGCTGGAATGTGTGGGCAATCTCTGTGCAAATGAGATGTTTGTCGGCGCAGAGATCCTCGACCCTGCAAACAAGATAGTCGAGGGCATAAAGCGGCTTTCGGAGAAGACCTCCGAGCTTGTCATAGTCACCAATGAGGTGGGCTCCGACGGGAACGACTACTCTCCCGACACTATGGCGTACATAAAGCAGATGGGCATAATAAACCGCCGTATAGCGGAGTTTGCTGACAATGTGGTGGAGTGCGTCTACGGTATACCAATTGCCCGCAAGGGAAGTATAATATGCTGAATTCAATGCTTTCGGCTATCCTTATGTACTCGCGCATACCCGTTCCGAGACCCGAGTGGAACGAGAAGAACAGGCGGTTCTCTCTGTGCTTCTTCCCGCTTGTGGGAGCTGTCATCGGGGCACTGGTCATGGGATGGCGGTACATATGCGATGTTCTGGATACAGGCGATATCCTTTACGCAGCGGGAGCTGTTGGCATCACTGTTCTGATAACGGGAGGCATACATCTTGACGGCTTCTGCGACACCTGCGACGCGAGAGCTTCGTGGGGAGACAGGGAGAAAAAGCTGAAGATCCTCACCGACTCCCATATAGGAGCTTTTGCAGCGATAAAGCTGGGACTCTGTCTCATCCTTTACACTGCGGTATTCACGGAGCTGAGAGATGTCTCCGCCGCCGCTGTGGTCTGCATTGGATATGTGCTTTCGCGTTCCTTCAGCGGACTTGCAGCTGTTACCTTCCGCGCCGCAAAAAAAGAGGGGAGCCTTTACAGCTTTACCGCTCCTGCCGATAAAAAGGCAACGGTTACAGCTCTTGTAACAGTTTCCGTTCTTGCTGCTGCTGCAATGACAGTCATTTCTCCTGCGATGGGAGCAGCTGCTTCCGTCGGGGCACTGCTCACGCTTTTATACTACCGCCGTATGGCATACAGGGAGTTCGGCGGCATTACGGGAGACCTTGCAGGCTGGTTCCTGCAGGTGTGCGAATTGGTCCTTGCAGCTTCTGCTGCACTTACATACAGATTAATGGAGGTCATGTGATATGAAAATGATAATCGGAGGAGCTTTTCAGGGCAAGATAGGCTGTGCCACGGAGCTGTTCGGCATAAATGAGGAAGATATGGTAAACGGCAGCACCTGCGATTTTGAGGAGGTCTTTTCCGCGGTCTGCATAAAGAGCTATCATAAGCTCATTGCAAAACTGCTGGCTGAGGGCGTTGACCCTGTGCAGTTCACTAAGCGTCTATGCGAGACAAACAAGGATGTTGTTGTCATCATGGACGAGATAGGCTGCGGTATAGTTCCGCTGGTGAAGTCCGAGCGTGTGCGCCGTGAGGCTACCGGCAGATGCGGCTGCATGATAGCTAAGGAAAGCGATGTGGTCATCCGTGTTATCTGCGGTATCCCCACCTACCTCAAGGGAGCTCCCCATGAGGGTTGACTTCATACGTCACGGAAAGACCGAGGGAAACCTTGAGATGCGCTACGTCGGCAGGACCGACGAGCCACTTTCCTTTTCGGGCATAGCCGAGCTTATGAAGACCGACTATCCACCCTGCGGAGTGCTCATAACCAGTCCCATGAAGCGGTGCATACAGACGGCTGAGCTGCTTTATCCCGAAAAGGCTCCCATTATATGCGAGGAGCTGAGAGAGTGCGATTTCGGGGCATTTGAGGGCAGGAACTACATTGAGCTCTCTACCGACAGCAGGTATCAGAAATGGATAGACAGCGGCGGCGAGAGCCCCTTCCCCGAGGGTGAGGACCCTGCCGATTTCAAAGAACGCTGTGTCGCAGGCTTTATTGCGTCCATAGCAAAGGTACCCGAGAGAAGCAGCGCCACGTTTGTAGTCCACGGCGGCACAATAATGGCAATACTGGAGCGCTTTGCACAGCCCCATCAGGGCTATTACCACTGGCAGGTCACCAACGGACACGGCTTTATCACCGAGTTTGACGGCGAAAAGATAACAGTTACGGAGAAAATATGAATTATTTTGCAGCAGTTCTGCCCCTCATCATCGGAGCGGTGCTGGACAGCATTTTCGGGGACCCCTACAGCCTTCCGCACCCCGTCAGACTTGTGGGAAGGCTAATATCAGGACTGGAGAGCTTTGTCCGCAGCCATATGGGAAGTCACCTCTGCGCAGGGGGAGTTTTCCTTGCGGTCACGGTGCTCATTATTTCAGCGGCAGTCCCTCTGGGTATACTCATTCTGTGCTACTGCGTGAATATATGGCTGGGAGCCACAGCTGAGGGCGTTATATGCTATTATCTCATGGCGGCAAGATGCCTCCGCGACGAGAGCATGAAGGTATACCGTGCAGCGGCAAAGGACGATACCGAGGGAGCGCGAAAGGCGGTATCCATGATAGTGGGACGGGATACGGCAGTCCTCGACAGCAAGGGCATAATCAAGGCGGCTGTGGAAACTGTGGCGGAGAATACCTCCGACGGTGTAACTGCTCCCATAATGTATATGTCGCTGGGGGGAGCTGTCCTCGGAGCGTTCTACAAGGCAGCAAATACCATGGACTCAATGATAGGCTACAAAAACGAGAAATACGCCGATATCGGGAGGTTTGCAGCGAAGCTGGACGATGTGCTGAACTTTATCCCCTCGCGGCTCACCGCTCTTGCTATGATAGTCTGTGCTCCCATCGTGGGACTTGACGGCAGAAGGGCATACCGTATCTGGAAGCGTGACCGCAGAAAACACGCAAGTCCCAACTCCGCACAGACCGAATCAGCCTGTGCAGGTGCTCTCGGAGTTCAGCTTGCAGGAGATGCGTACTACTTCGGGGAGCTCCACAAAAAGGAGTTCATCGGCGACCCTGTCAGGGAAATAGAAAACGAGGATATCCCGCGAGCAAACAGGCTTATGTACGCCGCATCGGCTCTTGTATTTGTTTTTGCGGCGGCAGTCAGGGCGATTTTAGTCGGAGGAATGTTATGATAAATGCTGCACACGGCGGAAACGATCTCGGTCTTGATATAAGGCTGGATCTTTCCGCCAATCTCAATCCCATGGGTATGCCCGAAAGCGTCAGGGCAGCCGCTGTTGCTTCGGCGGACTGCTGGGAGCGTTACCCCGATCCTATGTGCAGGGAGCTCCGCGAAAAGCTGGCGGAGAAGCTCGGTGAAGATATGGAAAAAATCGTCTGCGGAAACGGTGCCGACGATCTTATCTACCGCATAGCTTCTGCACTGAAGCCGCGGAGGGCGCTGATCTGCGCCCCCACATTCGCAGAATACGGCAAGGCGCTGCGCGAAAACGGCTGCGAGCTCCGGGAGCATATCCTACGCGAGAATGAGAACTTCTGTCTTACGGAGCGTATCCTCGGGGAGCTGTCGGGTGTGGACATGGCAGTTATCTGCACTCCCAACAATCCCACGGGAATTACGGTGCCCCGTGAGCTCATGGAGAGAATAGCTGCGGAGTGCGAAAAAAACGGCACTTATCTTCTTGCAGACGAGAGCTTCATTGGGTTTACGGGGAGAAAAAGAGAGCTGACAGCCATGAACCTTCCCGGCAGTCATGTTATTGTCCTGCGCTCTTTTACGAAGCTTTATGCGATGGCGGGTCTGAGACTTGGATACGCGGTCTGCGGCAGTACCGATACTGCTGAAAAAATAGCTGCCGCAGGTCAGTACTGGAGCGTTTCCGCACCTGCACAGGCAGCAGGTATTGCTGCCCTTGACGAGGCGGACTATGTAAGGCGAACAGTGTCACTTATAGCTGAGGAACGAAAATATCTCTCATCGGAGCTCAGCGCCCTCGGCTGCAGGGTATACCCCTCGGAGGCAGACTATATACTGTTCCGCAGCATACCCGAGCTGGGAGAAAAGCTGCTGTGCGATGGTATTCTCGTCCGCAGCTGCAAGGATTACAGCGGTCTTGACGGAAGCTTCTTCCGCACGGCGGTTGGACTGCATGATGATAACGAAGCGCTTGTTTGCGCGGTAAGGAGGTGCCTTGATGGCTAAGGCGATAATGATACAGGGCACCATGTCCAATGCGGGAAAGAGCTTCATCGCAGCGGCGCTGTGCAGGATATTTCGTCAGGACGGCTATTCCTGTGCGCCATTCAAGTCTCAGAACATGGCACTCAATTCCTACATAACCGCTGACGGCTGCGAGATAGGCAGAGCTCAGGCAATGCAGGCAGAGGCGGCAGGCGTTGAGCCGTCGGTGCTGATGAATCCCGTGCTGCTGAAGCCTACCACCGACGTGGGCTCTCAGGTCATTGTGGGCGGCAAAGCCGTGGGGAATATGACAGCCGCGGAGTACTTCCGCAGGAAACGCGAGCTGATACCGCAGATAATGGAGTGCTACGATAAGCTTTCCGCTCAGCATGATATCATCGTTATCGAGGGGGCGGGAAGTCCCGTAGAGCTGAACCTGAAAAGCGACGACATCGTTAACATGGGCATGGCAAAGCTGGCAAAGGCTCCCGTGCTTCTTGTGGGAGATATAGACAGGGGCGGCGTTTTTGCGCAGCTTCTCGGTACTCTCGGGCTTCTCGAGTCCGATGAGCTTTCAATGGTAAAAGGGCTCATTGTTAACAGGTTTCGCGGCGATATAGGTCTTTTTGACAGCGGCAGACGTATACTTGAGGAGCGTGGCGGCAAGCCTGTTCTGGGCGTTGTGCCCTATCTCCGCTGCGACATCGAGGACGAGGACAGCCTTTCGGACAAGCTTGCCTCCACGGAAAAAGGGCTTATCGACATTGCGGTCATAAGGCTGCCGAGGATATCAAACTTTACCGACTTTGACGTCTTTGCTCAGTACGACGGTGTAAAGGTGAGATACGTCAGCCGATATGAGGAGCTTGAAACTCCCGACATGGTAATTATCCCCGGAACTAAAAGCACTATCGCCGACATGAAATGGCTCCGTGAGAGCGGATTTGAAATAGCTGTCGGCAGGCTTGCTGCAAAGGGCGTTCCCGTATTCGGCATATGCGGCGGTTATCAGATGCTTGGCGAGACTATCTCCGACCCTCTCGGCAGCGAAGGCGGCGGCAGCATTAAGGGCATGGGGCTTCTCAGGTGCAGCACTGTTTTCAGCGCGGAGAAAACACAGGTGCGGACGCGAGGAAAATTCCTCAATATCGGCGGCTTCTTCAGCTGCCTCAGCGGTGCTGAGTTCAGCGGCTATGAGATACATATGGGCACCACGGAAAGCAGCAGTCCTCGACTCCTTGACTGCGGCGGTGCCTGTGAGAGAAACGTTTACGGCTGCTACATACATGGCATATTCGATGCACCTCAGGTGTCTGAGCGCATTGTGAAACAGCTTTACACCAGCAAGGGACTTGCCTTCGGCGGCGGAACTGCCGACAGACGTGCCTACAAAGAGGCTCAGTTCGACCTGCTGGCGGAGGGCGTAAGGAGCAGCATCGACACAGAGCTGCTGTACAGGATCATCGGGGAGGGGATATGATGGAGCTTGAATACGTTCTGCCAAAGGACATAGAAAGGCGAAGCTTTGAGCTGATCGAAGCGGAACTGGGAGACAGGAAGCTTCCCGAGGAGATACGTCCCATTGTCATGAGAGCGATACACACTACGGCGGACTTTGACTACTACGACAATATGTACTTCTCCGAGGGAGCAGTACAAAAAGCGCTGAGTGCCATTGAGTCGGGGGCTGTTTTCGTCACCGATACAAATATGGCAAGATCGGGCATAAACAAGGCGGCACTTGCCCGTCACGGCTGCACGGTGGAGTGCTTCATGGCGGACCCCGATGTGGCGGAGAAGGCTGCGGCGGAGGGCACTACAAGGGCGGCTGCTTCCGTGGACAAGGCTGCGGAGCTGGGACGTCCCGTGATATACGCTGTGGGAAATGCTCCCACCGCACTTATAAGGCTCTGCGAGCATATAAAGTCTGGAAGCTTCGTACCTGAACTGGTAATCGGAGTACCCGTTGGCTTTGTGAATGTGGTGCAGTCAAAGGAGCTCATCATCGAAAGCGGTATACCCTGTATAGCTGCAAGGGGACGCAAGGGCGGCAGCAATGTGGCAGCGGCGATATGCAATGCCCTGCTCTATATGGCTGACGGCAGAAAATGACAGGAAAGGCTGTGCTTTGCACGGCTTTTTTCTTTTGTCCCATCATCCTCTGAACTCTGCGTTTCTTCGACGGCACATACCGACAGCAGCCGCGCTTTCCCCGTGGTATAATGTATCGTATATTTTTGTGAGGTGATTTGCGATGCAGATAGTAAAAAGCATAAGGGAATGGCGGTATGCAGGGGCGGCGGCTGCCTTTGCTGCCTGCTTCGGAGCAGGCTTCCTGCTGACAGGTGCAAAGGTGGGGGGAGTGGCTTCCTTTGCGGATATATCCGCCGCAGGTGCGGTGGGACTGCCGTGGTCGGCGGCAGTGTTCACAGGGAGCCTTGTCCGAAGTATCGCAGGCGGCACTGTGGGGCATAATATCGTGAAACTGTCCTCGCTGGCGCTCATAGTCATAATCAAGATGTTTCTGGAGCCGAAAAGCGACCCTAAGCTCAGCGGAATTAATACTGCCATAAGTGTTTTTGTATCGGGAGCTGCTGTATCGGCGGTAATAGGCGAGCTGGCGAAAAAACTGCTGTTTTACGGGTTCTATGGCGGTATAGCAGGATATACGGCATACTCTGCGGCAAAGCTCATAACGGGGCTGCGCAGGGAGCGCTCCGCCGATCTTTCGGGAGCAGGAGGACTTTCCTGCTCGGTGGTCTATATCATGACCGCGGCTTCCCTTTGTTCTGTGGAGCTGCCTGCGGTAAATGCAGGAGTTATAGTCTGTGCTGCCGTGACTCTTACGGGAGCATATTTCTACAAGCAGACAGGGGGAGTGCTCTGCGGTGCCCTGTCAGTCTGCGGAGCCTTTCTGTCCTCGCCATCAGCAGGTATGAGTCTGGTGCTTCTTCCTGCGGCAGGACTGCTGACGGGCTATATGCACGACCGCAAGCCCCAGACAGCGGCTCTGTTTTTCACAGGTGTCAATTTCGTGCTGACAGTGCTTACGGGAGTTACCTTTGCAAGGGCAGAGAGCATGATAGATATTATATGCGGCGCACTGGTTTTTATTCCTGTTTCCGGAAGATTTTCCGACAAGTGGATACGGACGGGCAGTGAGGGCGACAAGATGCTTCCCGAGGTAATAAACGCAAGAATGGGCTTCCTTTCGGATACGGTTCTGGAGCTTCGCAGGGAGTCGGAGCGCATCTCGGATATGATCTCACAGCGCAGGAACGAGAGCTTTGAGATCGAAGAGAACTCTCAGGCGGTGTGCTCGGGCTGCTACCGCCGTCCTTTCTGCTGGAGATCGGACAAGGGCAACACCTACCGCGGATTTCGCAGGCTTGCGGAAATGACCGAGTTCGTTGCGGAGAGCTTTCCCGAGGAGCTGGCTGACTGCCTGAAGAAAAAGGAGCTTCTGGACGCATTTGCGGAGAGCTCACGGGAGAAGGCTGCGGCAAAGCTGATGGATATGCGTTTTTCCGAGAGCCGTGACCTGCTTCACGAGCAGATGAAGATAACCGAGGAGCTTGTCCGTTCGGCAGGGGAAAGACTGGATGTGCGCTACTCCGAAAGTGCCAGCAGGAGCATACGTACAAAGCTGGAAAAGTTCGGGCTTGCTCCCACGCAGGTCATTGCTTACTATAACAGCAGGAACAGGCTGCTTACGGAAATATACTTTCCTGCTGACTGCGCTCCCGAGGACGGCAGGAGAGTCTGCGACCTCATAGCCGATGAGCTGCGGCTGAAAATGGGCTGCACCGAGCCTGTGCGCACGGGCAGGGAGGTTCGCATAAGAGTGTTTGAGAAGCCGCGGTGTACCATGGAGGTCTGCGCTTCATCGACCTGTGCCGACGGCTCCAGGCAGAGCGGCGACAATCACACGGTCTTTACCGATGGAGCGGAGGCAGGCTATGTTGTTCTCTCCGACGGCATGGGCACAGGCAGCACTGCCTCGGCGGAGTCCTCCATGGTGGTGAGCCTTTTCCGCAGACTTGTCAGCAGCGGTGTGGACTTCCGCTCGGCAATAAAGCTTATCAATTCCGTCATGGTAACAAAGTCGGGTGAGGAGAACTTTGCCACCCTCGATGCTCTGCGTATAGACCTTGACGACTGTGGTCTTACTGTGATAAAGTCGGGTGCTGCCGCCACACTTATCCGTCACAGGGGCAGCGTACTGAAGATAACTGCTCCCACCTTTCCTATTGGCATATACGAGCAGTCGGAGGTGTTCACAAGGGAATGCGGCTTTGAGGAGGGTGACATAGTCATCATGTTCTCCGACGGTGTCTCCGAGGGAGCATATCCCTTTATCAAAGAGCTTCTCCTCGGCGGTGACGATCTTCGTCATATGGTCAGCGAGATATGCAGAAAGGCTCCTGTTTTTGACCCGAATATCCACTCTGACGATGTGACTGTCATAGGAGTGAGGGTAACTGCCTGAAAGTCACATTTTGTTAACAAAATATTAACTCAAATGACATACAGTACAAGCCAAATACATTCAATTGCTGTGCATTTTAACAAAGGCTAACGAGAATTTGCAAGTTTAAATATGTCAAAATGCACTAATTAGAAGTGGTAATATTAGCATAACATCTGAAATTTTCTCACGATTTGCAAAAATGCTTGAATAATTATGCTGATTCTGATAAAATGTATTATAGCAAAGGAGGCTGAATTATGTCTGTTAATAAAAATAACAATCCTAATGATTTTCCGCTGTACCTTTTTTACCAGGGAAAAAACTACGAAGCATATAAGTTTTTTGGCGTTCATTCCAAGAAAAAGGGAAGAGGCAAGGTTTTCATCTTCAGAGTTTGGGCTCCTAATGCTGTAAGCGTATCAGTTGTGGGAGATTTCAACGGCTGGGACAGAGCTGCCAATCCTATGTACCTCATTGCTGACGGTATCTGGGAGACTGAGATATCAAAGCTCAAGCAGTTCGACGCTTATAAATTCAGTATCGAAGCGCAGGACGGAAGGATACTGATGAAGGCTGACCCCTATGCAGCGCACTATGAGACAAGACCCGGTACCGCTTCCAAGATCTTCGAGAGCGGTTTCCAGTGGAGCGACAGCAAATGGTTCGATGAAAAGAAAAACAAGAGCATATACAAAAGCCCTGTGAACGTGTATGAGGTACACCTCAGCTCGTGGAAGAACTACGGCGATGAGAAGTTCCTCGATTATGTCACGTTCGCTAAGGAGATAATACCGTATCTTCAGAAGATGTCCTATACTCATGTGGAGTTCATGCCACTGACGGAGTACCCCTACGACGGCTCGTGGGGCTATCAGGTAACGGGGTATTTTGCCCCTACCTCGCGCTATGGCACTCCCGACGACATGAGAAAAATGATAGATATGTTCCACGCCGCAGGCATCGGCGTTATCCTTGACTGGGTACCTGCACACTTCCCCAAGGACGAGGCCGGTCTCTATGAATTCGACGGCACCTGCTGCTATGAATACACAGATGACCGCAAAAAGGAGCATAAGGCATGGGGCACCAGAGTTTTCGATTACGGTAAGGCCGAGGTATGCTCTTTCCTTATTTCCA
Organism: Ruminococcus sp.; assembly: GCA_017519145.1. Taxonomy (GTDB): domain Bacteria; phylum Bacillota; class Clostridia; order Oscillospirales; family Ruminococcaceae; genus Ruminococcus. The sequence continues at coordinate 7,562 of JAFWTA010000022.1, read as the reverse complement.
GCGCTAATTACTGGTTCGACCAGTTCCATGTGGACGGCCTCAGAGTTGACGCTGTGGCGTCCATGCTCTACCTTGACTATGACAGGCAGGAGGGCGAATGGGCTGCAAATATCTACGGCGGCAACGAGAACCTCGAAGCCGTTGAGTTCCTGAAACACCTCAATGAGGCTGTTTTCCTCAAGCACCCCGACGCTCTTATGATCGCCGAGGAGTCCACTGCATGGCCGCTGGTCACAAAGCCCACCGATATCGGCGGACTTGGCTTTAACTTCAAGTGGAACATGGGATGGATGAACGATATGCTCAGCTATATGTCCCTTGATCCAATTTACAGAGCTTTCAATCATGACAAGCTCACTTTCTCATTCTTCTATGCATTCTCGGAGAACTATATCCTGCCTATCTCACATGATGAGGTAGTCCACGGAAAGTGCTCCATGATAAATAAAATGCCCGGTGAGTATGAACAGAAATTCGCTTCATACCGTGCTTTCCTTGCATACATGATGGCTCACCCCGGCAAGAAGCTGCTCTTTATGGGACAGGAGTTCGGACAGATGAAGGAGTGGGACTACAAGTCACAGCTTGACTGGAACCTCATGGACTTCGACTCTCACAGAGACCTGCTGAAGTTCTCGGAAAAGCTGAACAAATTCTACGTTGAAAATCCGCCGCTCTGGCAGAATGACGACTCATGGAACGGATTCAGCTGGATATCCAACGATGACTATAAGCAGAGCATCATCTCCTTCAGACGTATCGACGACAACGGCGATGAGATAATCGCGGTCTGCAACTTTGTTCCCGTTGAGCGCCGTGATTACAGGATAGGCGTTCCTCAGAAGGGAAGATATAAGGTCATCTTCAACACCGATGCTGCTGAGTTCGGCGGCTCGGGCATCACTGAGAGCTCTTTCAAGTCAGAGAGCGTACCTATGCACGGTCACGATAACAGTATCTCTATGACGCTGGCTCCGCTGTCTGTTATCTACCTGAAGTTTGTTCCCGTAAAGAGAAGAACTGCGGCTGACAAGGATGAGACCAAGGCTGCCAAGAAGACAGCTGCAAAGAGTGAGTCAGTGACCAAGACCAAGACTGCTGCAAAGAAGACGGCTGCAAAGGCTGACGAGGCTCCCAAGGCAAAGCCCGCCGCCAAGAAGACAGCTGCGAAAAAGCCTGCGGCAAAGACCTCAGCCGCTGCTAAAAAGACAAAGACCTCGGCAAAGAAAACACCCTCTGCCAAGGATAAATAAATTCCATAACGCATAAGCGATCCAGGAGGAAAAATATGTATACTAAGAAAAGAGTCGTTGCAATGCTCCTTGCAGGCGGTCAGGGCAGCAGACTATATGCACTGACCAAAAATGTGGCAAAGCCCGCAGTACCTTACGGCGGAAAGTATCGTCTCATCGATTTCCCTCTCTCAAACTGCACCAATTCAGGTATTGACACAGTAGGCGTCCTCACTCAGTACCAGCCCCTTGTGCTCAATGAGTACATCGGAAACGGTCAGCCGTGGGACCTTGATAAAATGAACGGCGGAGTCCATGTACTCCCTCCCTATGAGACACAGGCAGGCGCTTCGTGGTATGAGGGCACTGCAAATGCCATCTATCAGAATATGCGCTTCATCGAGCGCTATGACCCCGAGTATGTTGTAGTTCTCGGCGGTGACCACATCTACAAGATGGATTACTCAAAGATGGTGGATTTCCACGTTGCAAACGATGCTGACTGCACCATCTCCGTAATAGATGTTCCCAAGGCAGAGGCTTCGCGCTTCGGAATCATGATCTGCGATGACAAAAATCAGGTTACCGACTTCGTGGAGAAGCCCAAGGAGCCCAAGTCCACACTGGCTTCCATGGGTATCTATGTTTTCACATGGGAGAAGCTCCGCAAGTACCTCATCGAGAATGAGAACGATGCCAATGCAAAGCGTGAAAAGGGTGAGCCGTGGTCAAAGGACTTCGGAAAGGACATCATCACCTCTATGCTCCGCGACAAGCAGAGACTGTTCGCATATGAGTTCGAGGGCTATTGGAAGGACGTAGGAACTCTGGATTCTCTCTGGGAGGCTAATATGGACCTCCTGAGCCCGAGTGTTCCGCTGGATCTCTATGATCCCAGCTGGAAGATATATTCGCGCAACAGCAATATGCCTCCCCAGTATGTAGGCGACAATGCAAATATCGAGAACTCCATGATCTCCGAGGGAAGCACTATTGACGGTACCGTTGACTTCTCGATCCTTTTCTCGGGAGTTACCATCGAGGCAGGAGCTACCGTAAATTACAGTATCATCATGCCCGGTACTGTTATCAAGTCGGGTGCTGTGGTAGAGTATGCCATCGTTGGAAGTGACAGCGTTATCGAGCCGCGCGCCCGTGTGGGTTCGAGTCCTGAAAATATCGAGAACAGAGACGACTGGGGCATTGCCGTTGTCGGACATAACGTTACTGTATCTGCCGAAAAGGTCGTAGCACCAAAGCAGATCATCGGTGAAAATATCTGACGGAGGAATGTTGCTATGAGTGTTAATTATAATGTTTTGGGACTTGTCTTCGCAAGTATGCACGACGCCTATGTAAGTGAGCTGACCAAGCAGAGAACTATGGGTTCCATACCCTTCGGCGGACGTTACCGCCTTATAGATTTCCCCCTTTCAAACTTCGTTCATTCCGGAGTGTCCGAGGTGGGTGTCATTACAAAGTCCAATTACGGTTCACTTCTGGATCACCTCGGTTCCGGACGTGACTGGGATCTTGCCCGTAAAAAGGGCGGACTCCATCTTCTCCCCCCTTACAGCCAGACAGGCGGTATCTATAAGGGAAGACTGGATGCGCTCAACAATATCTGGGGATTTGTTGAGCATTCAAATGCAAAGTATGTCATCATGTCAAACTGCGACGTGGTAACTACCATAAACTTCAATCCCGTGCTGAAGCAGCATATGGAGAACGAGGCTGATATCACCCTTGTTTACAGCAGAGGTGTTTACGACTATGAAAAGAACAAGTGTACAACTGTTCTTGAGTTCGACGGCGACAACAGGCTGAAGGATGTTCTGGTTGATCCTCAGTTCTCGGGCGAGTGTAATATCTGGCTTGAGATGTGTATCATCACCAAGGACTTCCTGAAAAAGATCGTCTCGGACGCTGCAAGCAGAAATCAGTTCAGCTTCACCCGTGAGATACTTCAGGGCAGGAGAGACGATTTCAAGATAATGGGCTACAAGCACGACGGATTCTTCACAAAGATCGACAGCATACAGGACTACTATCTGGCTAACAGGATGCTGCTGGATCCCGAGAAGAAAAATGCACTTTTCCGCAAGGATATGCCTGTTCTGACAAAGATCGGCGACAATGGTCCTGTTAAGTACGGACTGGAATCAAGTATCAAGGATTCCCTTATTGCTGACGGCTGTATCATTGAAGGAACTGTCATAAATTCAATACTTTTCAGAGGTGTAAAGGTAGGAAAGGATTCGGTGGTCAAGGACTGCGTTCTCCTTCAGGGCACCAAGGTGGGCGAGAACTGCAGTATCTCATCGGTAATTGCCGATAAGAACGTTGAGATAAGCAATGAAAAGGTGCTTACGGGCTCCGAGACATATCCGCTGTATATTGGAAAAGGCGGTAAGATCTGACGGCGGTGATCAAATATGAAAATACTTTTTGCTGCCAGCGAGGCTGTGCCATTTGCAGCTTCAGGCGGTCTTGCAGATGTGATAGGTTCGCTTCCGAAGGCTATAAAGAATAAGAAGCATGACTGTAGGGTAGTTATACCTCTCTACAAGTCTGTCAGCCCCGAGCTTCGCGAGAAAATGGTCTTTCTGACCAATATAACCGTTGATGTCTCATGGCGGAAGCAGTACTGTGGGATATTTATGGCCGTAATGGACGGCATAACCTATTACTTCATTGACAATGAGTATTATTTTGCAAGGGACGGTCTTTACGGTTTCTATGATGACTGTGAGAGATTTGTTTTCTTCGACAGGGCAGTGCTTGAAATGCTCAGGTATATCAAGTTCACTCCCGATATCATCAACTGCAACGACTGGCAGACGGCTCTGATACCTGTTTACTATAATGTCTATTATAAGTACCAGCAGGGCTACGACGGTATCAAGACGGTCTACACCATCCACAATATCGAATATCAGGGCAAATACGGAAAGGAAGTTCTCAGCGAACTCATGGGCATACCCATGTACAATGCGGGACTCCTTGATTATGACGGCTATGTCAATATGATGAAGGGAGCTATCGAGACCTGCGACATGATAACCACGGTCAGTCCCAGCTATGCGTGGGAGATACTTGACCCGTGGTATGCACACTGTCTTGACAGGATACTTGTCACCAAGCAGTATAAGCTCCGCGGCATCATGAACGGCATAGATACAAAGCTGTATGATCCTGCAAAGGACAAAGCTATCGCGGCGAACTATTCTTCAAAGAAGCCCGAGGGCAAGGCGAAGTGCAAGGCGGCTCTCATATCTGAGCTGGGACTTGCAGAGGGCGATGAGCCGATAATCGGCATAGTTACCCGTTTTGTACGACACAAGGGCATAGACCTCATACGCTGCGTTTTTGAGGAAATGGTACATGAGGGCATAAAGTTCGCCATACTGGGCAGCGGCGAGAAGATATATGAGGACTTTTTCCTTGAAATGGCTGCAAGATATCCTAAGAGGGTATCTGTCACCATCGGTTTTATCCCCGAGCTTTCCAGAAGAGTTTATGCGGGCTCGGATATGTTCCTCATGCCGTCGCAGAGCGAGCCCTGCGGACTTGCACAGATGATTGCCATGAGATACGGAACAGCTCCCATCGTCCGCGAGACAGGCGGTCTCAGGGACTCTGTCCGCGACAACGGCGGCGAAAACGGCAACGGCTTCACCTTCAAGACCTATAATGCCAACGATATGCTTGATGCTGTCAAGCGTGCGTGGAACGATTATAACGACAAGGAAAGATGGAACGAGCTTATGGTTCGCATGATGGAGTGCGACCACAGCTGGGCGGCATCTGCCGATCTCTATATTGAGACCTACAAGAAGGTGTTGGCGGCTGACTGAGCTGCACACATAAAAAATACAGAGCCGCAGTTCAGCACTGCGGCTCCTGTTTTTCTTACATAAAGGAACTCGGATATGATGACAAAAATCCCCGAAGCAGTTCAGGCTTCGGGGGTGTTGTTTTCTTCGATATTATCGTGAATGTCGCCGATGTCAAAGTCAACCTTTTCGGGCTTGCAGGCGAGTACCTTGTTTTTAGGGATATTACAGAATATCTCTACAAGGTCGCTGTCCAGCTGTGTCCCTGCAACGCTCTGCATTATCTCAAGAGCTTCACTGTGTGAACGCGGCTCTTTGTATGAACGCTTCATGGTAATGGCGGAGTATGTATCTGCAATTGCAATGATCCGCGAAGCATAGGGGATACGCCAGCCCTTCATGCCGTGATAGCCTGTGCCGTCCATGTGTTCATGGTGGTAGAGTATCCACGGGAAAACATGACGGAATGACTTCAGGGGTTCGAGTATCTTAACACCTATCTCGGGGTGCTTCTTCATTATCGCCCACTCCTCGTCAGTGAGTTTTGCGGGCTTGTTCAGAATTGCCTCAGGTATTCCCAGCTTGCCGACATCATGCATAAGAGCTGCATATTCAAGACTGACAGGATTGATCAGCTTTTTCTTTGGTGAGGGGATGTACTCATAGAGCAGCATGGTAAGGTTCTGGACATGGCGGCTGTGACCGTTGAGGTTAGGGTCTCTTGCGTCGATGACACCAATCAGAACTTCAGCTATATCAATGCTTCGTTCCTTTGTCCTGTTCATGAGCATAAAGGTTATAGTCAGCATTATTGCAACGAAAATACTGCCGCCGAAGAGTATGCCTGCGATGATAATATCGGGCTTGCCCTTGAAGGTAACCAGCAGATAGCCCAGCAGGAAGAAGATGAGCAGTACAAGTGCAACATATTTCCATATTCTTACTCTGCCCCTGCCTGCCGAAAGTACATCTCTCAGAGAACGCAGGAACTGGGTATATTTCCAGATATTGACGATCATCTGTATTATTCCGATACTCAGCATAGTATATATGAGTATATTCAAAACGCAGCCTCCCCTCTGACGCGTCTTAAATGACGAATACTATAATATAATATGATTATAGCACACTATATTATAAAATTCAAGGTATTGCGTTAAAAATCAGGAAGGAAATGCGTCATGGAATGGATCACAGTCTTCCTGACGCTTTTTCATTTTCAGCCAGCTGATAAAGCCGTAAATATCGCTTACAAGAAACATAGCAAAGCAGATAAGGACAGAAATGTAGGAGCGGTCTGTCATTGCAGCGAGAGTCCAGAGAACTATGAGGACAATATCGTTTGCAGCGTAAAGAAGCGAGAAAAATGCACTTCTTCTGAATGTGAGATAAACTGCGGCAAAACTGGTCGTGACGGATATAGTACTGGGAATGAGATTTGCAGTATTGAAATATCTGAGAATGAAGTAGAAAATGATGGTGACGAGGCAGGTCAGCAGGGACATGAAAGCTACCTCAAGTACGCTGAGATGATTGACCCGGACCTCTGCGTTTCCATCCTTAAATGGGTTTCGGAGCCATGCGATAAGCGAGAATAGAGCCATGGGGGCGGTCATTCCAAGATAGGTCATCATTTCCCCATAGTAGTGGAAGGAAAATGAGATATAGCCATATACAGCGGCAAAAAACAGCATAAGCAGCTGTCCGAGAGGGTGACCCTTTGCGTTTATGATAATAGAAGTAACTCCAATAACAGAAGCAGCAAGAGTCATAAAATTATTTCTGTCAAAAATAAGAAAAGAGACGGTTATAAACAGGATCGCAGCCGTCCATATTATGTAGTCTATTATAGTAAAAGAACTGAAAAGCTGTTTCAGCTTCATTATATCGACCTCCAAAAAAAACAGCATTTGCTGAGCACATCTTCTAAGACCTAACGATGTACCTAACAAATGCGATGCATTTCTACCCGGTGGCAGTAACTATATTATATCACATTGAGTATCAAAGTGCAAGAGAGACAGTAGAATAATAAAATGGGAAGGAGAGGGTAATGCGCGATTTATAGAGGAAAGAAGGGCTTATTTTGACTTTGTCGGTTATTTCGTACAAAAAAATGGCGAAATTGCTTTCAATCTTTGGTTTGACAAAACGCCAAACAGGTGGTATAATATAATCACTGTCCGACAGGGAAGCGAAAGCGGTCGAGCGAAAAAAATTCAAAGAAATTTGAAAAAAGGCTTGACAAACTTGAAGGAAAGTGATATAATAGTTAAGCTGTCTCAGGGAGAGACAGTAAGACGAACAGCATCTTGAAAATTGAACAATGCGAATAAAAAAAGTAACGACCCTTGAGATTCCTTTATGAGAAATAAAGGGAAGTCAAGAAAAGACTTTAAAAAACACGAAGAGTAATAACGCAAGCGTTATGAATTAGGATCGATATCTAAATCTGAAGAGATTTAAATATACAACTTTAATAAAGAGTTTGATC
>JAFWTA010000021.1 GCA_017519145.1 Ruminococcus sp. | reverse complement strand
TTTTGTGGTCAGCCTCGTCAGTGAGTTAATCTTGCTCTGCCCTTAGATCTTCTACGAGCTAAAACCTTTCTGCCGTTCTTAGTAGCCATTCTCTTCATGAAGCCGTGCTCCTTCTTTCTGTGGAGCTTCTTAGGCTGATATGTTCTTTTCATATTCAGTGTCCTCCTCTCTGCCAATTGTATATAAGAGCGTAAAAACCGCTCTGACTGACGCGATTTACGCGCAGGGACACTTCGCCCTGCATTACACTAAATCATTATATATTAAAAAGCCCTTTCTGTCAAGCAATTCCCGAAATTTTTTTATCGGGGAGATGATTTTCTGTCTTTTTGACAATATATTCTGAACCTTTGCGCTTGAAATTTCAACACTTTGTCCGATTATCACTGGCTTGAGCATAAAGCTCTGCCGATAGTTGAATTATTTGTTTTTTCGGGTAAAAATTCTTATCCACCGACCTGTTTCAACATTTTCAGACACGATATTTACGGTAAAAACAAGGTCGCCGCCCGACTTTTTAAGGTGTTTCAACACAGTTTTCAACAATATGTCAATTTGTGTGTGGAAAGATGGTCTATTTTCTATTTCTTTACCAAGGAAATCTACTTGCATTTTTCAACAGGGTATGGTATAATTGTCTTATATATTATTAATAGGAGAGCACGGTATTTTTTCTCCAACTATACTTACATACATTCGGAGGTTATTATGAATTCATTTGACGAGGTTTTTGAGAAAGTAAAGAGCTACTGCCTCGAGAACGGAACGATACCTGAAATTGGCATCAAGACATGGATAGATCCGCTGGTGCCCGTGGATTTCAACGGTTCCGAGGCTATTTTCAGCGTGCAGACCGATTTCCAGAAGAATATTGTAATGAACTCATATGCCAATGCTGTCAAGGACGCATTTTTCAACGTTCTCGGTCTCAATGTCAGCATCACCATCAATGTTGAATCCGATGAGCCCGAAAAGATCAAGGTCCCCACTGACGCAGAGCTTGAGCAGAAGCACGCAGAGCTTGAACAGTCATATAAATTTGCTAATTACGATTATACCTTCGATACATTCATCGAGGGACGTTCCAACGAGTTCGCTCTTGCCTGCAGTAAATCCGTGGCAAAGAACTGCGGAACAAAGGACGTTCCCGACTATAATCCGCTGTTCATATACGGTCCCTCGGGAATGGGCAAGACCCACCTCATCACGGCTATCGCCAACGATGTCAGGAAAAATCACCCCGACTTCAACATCGTATACGTTACCAGCGAGACCTTCGGAAGCGATCTGGTAAACGCCCTCAATAAAGGCACTATCTCCGACTTCCACAACAAGTACAGAAACGCAGATATACTCCTCATCGACGATATCCAGTTCTTCTCTACAAGAGAGCGTATGCAGGAGGAGTTCTTCCATACCTTCTACAAGCTCCATCAGGAGGGCAAGCAGATCGTCATCACATCAGATAAGCCCCCCAAGGAGCTGGTAACTCTCGAGGAGCGTCTGCGCACCCGTTTCGAGGGCGGTCTCATCGCAGATATATCTGCCCCCGATTACGAAACAAGACTTGCTATCATCAACAGAAAATCCGAGCTTCTTGAGCTGAAAATGCCCAGCGAGGTCGCGGAATTCATGGCTAACCGCCTGAGATCCAACATCCGTCAGCTTGAGGGCGCAGTTGTCCGCCTGAAGGCTCTCAACCACTTTGCAGGAAGCCCCATCACTATTTCCATGGCTCAGAGCGTTATGCGCGACGTCCTCGCAGACGAGCAGCCTATTCCCATCACCGTTGAGAAGATCATCTCCGAGGTATCCACAGTATACGGCGTATCTCCCGAGGATCTGCGCTCCAGCAAGCGCTCCGCACAGATCTCGACTGCCCGTAAGGTAGCTATCTACGTTGTCCGCGAGATCACACAGATGCCCCTTGCCTCCATCGGTACGGAGTTCGGCGGCAGAGACCACTCCACCATCGTTTACTCGGTAACAAGCGTTACAGAGTCGATGGAAAAGGACTCTAACCTGAAGAACCTTGTCAACGATATCATCAAGAACATCAAGGACAAGAGCAAGGTCTGAGTCAACTGACGGTCAACGTTTAAAAAGTTGAAAACTGCTCATTCAACAGAGTTTTCAACACTGTGTTTAAAACTAATCTTAAAACTCTGCTGTGAAATGATCCCCGATATAAAAATAATTTTTCAGCTTTGCTCACCGCGGCTGTCGGATCTCATTTCAACAGGGACAACTTTCAACACTTAACATCACTGTGAAATTTTACGCTAAAAAATATTTCGATATTCCGTTTTCCACTTTTTTCTCAACTTTTTTTCCTTTTCAACTCCACAGACTTAAACCTTTTTCACACAAAAACGGACAGGCTGACACATTTTCCCCCATTTCAAAAATTTCACAACAGTGCCATGTGGACGAGCTTTGCGGCGTATATCTTTAAAAAACGCCTGTTCCAACTTTTCCACCGACACAATAACAACAACAATATTATTTATTCTTATCTTAGCTTATCTTATCACAGCCAAGATATCACGGAGGCTTATACAATGAAATTCATCTGCAATAAAACAGAGATCAGCGAGGCTATAGGAAATGTCTCAAGAGCTGTTTCACAGAAATCCACTATTCCCGCTCTCGAGGGCATAAAGGTCCGCGTATCCGAGGGAAGCGTGGAGCTTACCGCCTATAACCTTGAAATGGGTATCCGTACCTCTATCGGTGCAAGTACCGAGGGAGAGGGCGAATTCGTAGTAAGTGCAAGACTTTTCAGCGAGTTCACAAGACGTATGTCGGGAGATGAGATCACCTTCGATATCGACGAAAACCTCGTTATCACCATCTCATGCAGCGCTACGGAGTGCAGCTTCCCCGCAATGTCAGCAAACGAATATCCCGAGCTTCCCAAGGTAGACTCCGCAAGAAGCTTCTCCGTAAAGCAGAGCATACTCAAATCAATGATAAATATGACCAGCTATGCCGCTTCTCTCAACGAGAGCAAGCCCGTTCTCACAGGTGAGCTTTTTGACATCGAGGAGGGAAGCTTCAATATGGTAGCTATCGACGGTTTCAGACTCGCTATCAGAAGCGAGCTCACCGACTGCACAGAAAAGTACCACTTCGTAGTTCCGAAAAAGGCTCTCCTTGAAGTGTCAACACTTATCAAGGACGACGACGATGAGAAGCTCTGCACAGTCTGCACCAACGACAGACACATTATCTTCGAGATCGGCAATGTTTTTGTTATATCCAGACTTCTCGAGGGTGTTTTCCATAACTACAAGCTCAGCATCCCCAGCGGCTGTAAGACAGAGGTCATCATCAGCAAGAGGGATTTCTCCACCTGTCTCGAGCGCTGCTCACTTCTTATCGATGACAAAAATAAGTCGCCTATCCGCTGCGAGGTCGGCAACGGCGTAATGAAGATAAGCTGCAAGACAGGCATCGGTAAGATAAACGACGCTATTTCCGCCGATATTTCGGGCGAGACCGTTACTATCGGCTTCAATAACAAGCTCATTCTGGAGGCGCTCCGTGCTGCGGAGGGCGACAAGGTGCGCATTCGCTTCAACGGCGCAATGAAGGTCATCGAGATACTTCCTCTCGAGGGCGAAAGCTTCATATTCCTTGTAATGCCCATACAGCTCAAGAACTGAGAGCTGCGGAATGGCTTAACTTATCAGCTGCTCATATGGCAGCTGAAGTCATGTATCCGCGAGACTTGAAATGATCTCGTATAAGTATTCTACCGTAAGAGGTGATATATATGCCCGAAAACAGGATAAAAATAACCACTGAGTTCATAAAGCTGGATGCGCTCCTGAAATTCGCTTCACTTGTGGGCTCCGGCGGAGAGGCAAAGCAGCTCATACAGGACGGAGAAGTCCTCGTTAACGGAGAGGTCTGCACCATGAGGGGAAAGAAGATCCGTCCCGGTGACAGAGTAGAGCTGGACGGTCAAGAGGTAATCGTAGAGTGATAGTCACCTACGCCGATATTGACGGCTTTAAGAACCTGAGCGGCATATCCTTTGCCCCCGACCCGAAGTATAATATCATAGTGGGTCCCAATGCTCAGGGCAAGACCAATCTTCTTGAAGCCATGTGGATCCTTTCGGGCTGCAAGAGCTTCCGCGGCTCGAAGGAAAAGGACTATATCTGCCTCGGCGGCAGCCGTATGGAGTCAAAGGTGAAGATCATGGACAGCGTCCGCGAACAGAAAATAACCTTTGAGATGACCAGAAGTGCCGCAAACAGCAAGAATATAACCCTCAACGGCGTAAAACAAAAGGGAACAAGGGCGCTCTTTGACGTTTTCAAGTGCATAGCCTTTATCCCCGACGATGTGGACATAATAAAGGGGTCGCCCGAAAAAAGGCGTAACTTCGTGGATATGGCAGCTTCACAGCTCAATCCCGTCTTTGTCATGCACATCAACAAGAACAACGCCATCATGAACCAGCGCAATGCGCTCCTCAAGGGCATAATGCAGGGAAATACCGAAAGAGCTATCCTTGATGTATGGGACAGACAGGCTTCCCGCGAGGGAGCAGTCATCTCTTATATGCGCCATGAGTATATAGACAGGTTCAACGGTATCTGCGGCAGACTTTACCGCACTATATCGGGAGGAACAGAGGAGCTTGAGCTGGAGTACAAGTCAAATGTTTTCAGACCCGAGGACTTTGAAAAGCCCTGCGGCGAGGAAGCTTACGAGCAGTATTACAGGAAGCTGAAAGAGACCTCGGATTACGACATCAGAACGGGAAGCACTCATGCAGGAGTCAACCGCGATGAGATACTCATAAAGATAAACGGCGTCAGCGCCAAGGACTACGGCTCACAGGGACAGATAAAAAGCGCCGCGCTGGTCATGAAGCTGGCTCAGGCTGAGATATTCATGCAGCGGTCAAAGGAAGCTCCCGTCATATTTCTTGATGACGTAATGGGCGAGCTTGACGAGAGCCGTCAGAGGTTCGTATTCGATATGATAAAAGATATGCAGGTATTCATAACCACACCCAACGAAAATGCGCTTCTTCCCGAGATAAAGGGAAAAATTCTCAGGATAAGCGGCGGAAGCGTTCTGGAGGAGGACGAAAATGTATCTGCACATAGGGAATAACTACTCCGTGGACGTCAGGGACGTTGTGGGGATTTTCGACATTGAGAACACAACTGTTGAAAAGTGCACCAAGAAGCTCCTTGAACGTGCCGAAAAGGAACATCACTGTATATACACAACCTACGAAATGCCGAAAAGCTTCATAATAACAGTGAAGAACGGCAGCGAGAGGGTGTATATCTCCCAGCTCTCGGCAGCTACACTGCGGAAACGCCTGAAAAATGGCGGAGGGTTCTGATGGAGGATCGCAGGCTGAACAGATTGAAAAATTACGATTATTCACGGAATGGTCTGTATTTCATTACCATTTGCACGAAAGACCGTATCAGGTATTTATCAGATATCCGTGATGTAGGGAACGCCGCCCTCGGCGTTCCGATCATAAAATTAACGGAATATGGTGAGATCGTTGATAAAAATATCAAAAAAATAAATGATATATACCGCTATGTTGCGGTTACGAAATATGTAATAATGCCCGACCATATTCATATGATTTTGTTCATTTCGGATTATGAAGATAAATCTGTAAATTGTGGAACGCCGAGGGCGGCGTTCCCTACAAAAAACGTTTCTCAGATAATCAACGGGCTTAAATCTATTTCTACAAAACAGATAGGTTTCTCTATATGGCAGAAATCATTTCACGACCACATAATCCGCAATGAAAGGGAATTCCTTGAGATCTGCAATTACATTGACAATAATCCCATAAATTGGGTCAATGACATATACAACCAGAATTATTGGAGGTAAATCATGAGTCAGCAGAACAACAATTACGATGAAAACGACATACAGGTCTTGGAGGGACTTGAAGCGGTCCGCAAAAGACCCGGTATGTACATCGGTTCCACAGGTCCCGGAGGACTCCACCACCTCGTTTACGAGATAGTGGACAACTCCATCGACGAAGCCCTTGCAGGCTACTGTACCGAGATAACCGTTGAGATACTTGAGGGCGATATCATCCGCGTTTCCGATAACGGACGAGGAATCCCCGTAGGCATCCACCCAAAGGAGGGCATCTCAGCTGCAACAGTAGTTTATACCATCCTCCACGCAGGCGGTAAGTTCGGCGGCGGCGGATATAAGGTATCGGGCGGTCTCCACGGCGTTGGTGCCTCGGTAGTTAATGCCCTTTCCTCATGGCTGGAGCTCACAGTCAAGGACGGAGAGCACGTTTACTTCCAGCGCTTTGAGCGCGGTCATTACGACGAGGAGCTGAAAATAATCGGCGATACCAAGGAGACAGGTACCAGCGTAATGTTCAAGGCTGACGATGAGATATTCGAGAGCACCGTATACGATTACGAGGTGCTTCTGAAGCGTCTCCGCGAGCAGGCTTTCCTCAATGCAGGCATAAAGATAGTATTCTCTGACAAGCGCGACAGCGCCAATATCCTCAGCGAGACCCTCCACTATGAGGGCGGTATCCGTCAGTTCGTAGAGCATATCCACGCCACAAGAGGACTCGAATCCCTCAGCGGCGATGTTATCTATATTTCTGGAACTCAAGGCGACTCCTTCGCGGAGATAGCTCTCCAGTACAACGACAGCTACAATGAAGTAATACTCTCATTTGCAAACAATATCCACACCAAGGACGGCGGCTCACACGAGACAGGCTTCAAGAATGCCCTGACCAAGGTCATCAACGAGTACGGCGTCAAGATGGGCAAGATAAAGGACGCCAAGGACAAGCTCAAGGGCGAGGACGTCCGCGAGGGACTTACTGCCATTATCTCAGTAAAGCTGACAGAATGCGAGTTCGAGGGTCAGACAAAGGGACGTCTCGGAAATCCCGAGGTAAGACCCTTTATCGAGAAAATGGTGCAGGAAAAGCTCATGAACTTCTTAGAGGAGAACCCCGAGACTGCAAACCTCATCTTTGAAAAGAGCGTTTCCGCTCTCAAAGCCCGTGAAGCTGCAAAGCGCGCCCGTGAGGCAGAGCGTAACAAGAACGCCTTCGGAAAGGCTACCATGCCCGAAAAGCTGGCGGACTGCGCCGAGCGCGACAACCGCTATACCGAGATTTACATTGTCGAGGGAGATTCTGCGGGAGGTTCTGCAAAGCAGGGCCGTGACCGACGCTATCAGGCTATCCTTGCTCTCTGGGGCAAGATGCTCAATGTAGAGAAAGCCCGTATAGACCGTATCTACGGCAATGACAAGCTGGAGCCCGTAGTTACTGCCCTCGGAACCGGAATAGGCGAGGACTTCGACATCGAAAAGCTCCGCTACGGCAAGGTAATAATCATGGCGGATGCCGATGTTGACGGTATGCACATCAGAACTCTGCTCCTCACCTTCTTCTTCCGCTATATGAGACCCCTTATCACCAACGGCAATGTTTATATCGCTCAGCCTCCCCTTTTCAGAGTCGAGCGCAAAAAGAAGATATACTACGCATTCTCCGACGAGGAGCGCGATAAGTACATCGCCGAGCTCTCCGAGGACGGCAAGTACAAGGACGTAGAGGTACAGCGCTACAAGGGTCTTGGTGAGATGGACCCCGAACAGCTCTGGGAGACAACTATGGACCCCGAGCACCGTACCATCGTAAGAATTGGCATGGAGGACGCCCTCAAGGCAGACGAGACCTTCAGCATACTCATGGGCGACAAGGTAGAGCCAAGAAGAAACTTCATCGAGAAGAACGCAAAGTTCGCTCAGGATCTTGATATATGACAGGAGCTGCAATGGAAAATTACAGGCTTGAAAAGGAATACAAGGTAAGCCCGGAGCTTTTCAGCGAGGCTTACGGCGAGTTCCAGAAAAAATTCGTTTACCCCAAGAGCAGGATATACATGATAATATTCACTGTTATTGCCGTAGCTCTGCTCTGTGTGGGGATATTTGCAATGAGCGGCGCTTCCACGAAACAGAAATACATCGTCTATATCGCCATTGTGGCAGCATTTGCCTTTGCGGCAAGAGAGTGGTACAATCCCAAGAAGCTCCGCCGCAGTCTCACAGAGTCGGTAAAGGCTCTGGGCGAGCCTGTGTACAAAATAGGCGTAGGCGACAAATTTGTGGATATATCTACGGTCTCGGACAATCTCAGCGAGCTCTCCGATGAGGAAAAGGAGGATATCCCCGAGGATATCGATCCCCTTCCCGAAAAGACCAGACTTGCCGCTGATGACAGCTTTCAGCTCATGGAATATGAAAGATTTTTCATGCTCATGTCGGGAAAAGAAATGTTCTATATTCTCCCGAAAGAGGGATTTTCCGAGAATGAGCTCGATACCGTAAGAAGCTTAAAAAAATGAGAATAACGCATGATACTGCGGATAAAATAAATTCTCTCAGGAGGAAAAAATGCTTTACACTGACAACTCAAAGGTAATAAATACCGAGATAGTTGACGAAATGGAAAATTCCATGCTCAATTACGCCATGTCGGTAATTGTTTCCAGAGCGCTCCCCGATGTAAGAGACGGTCTGAAGCCCGTACACAGAAGGATACTGTATACGCTCCACGAGAACGGACTTACTCCCGAGAAGCCTTACCGTAAGTGCGCCGATACCGTCGGTGCGGTTCTGGGACGTTATCATCCACACGGCGATGCGTCTGTATATGACGCTCTTGTAAGACTTGCACAGGACTTCTCAATGCGCTATCCCCTTGTTGACGGTCACGGAAACTTCGGCTCCATCGACGGTGACGGCCCTGCGGCTTACCGTTATACCGAGGCAAAGATGGCAAAGCTCACACTGGATATGCTCACCGATATCAACAAGGAGACCGTTGACTTTACCTCAAACTACGACGACCGTCTCAAGGAGCCGGTGGTGCTCCCCTCACGTTTCCCCAATCTGCTGGTAAACGGTTCGGTAGGTATCGCCGTAGGTATGGCTACAAATATCCCTCCCCACAATCTGGGCGAGGTCATAGATGCACTTCATCTCCTTATCGAAGACCCGGACTGCACTCTCGAACAGCTCATGGAGCACATACAGGGTCCGGACTTCCCCACAGGCGGCATAATCATGGGCAGAGCGGGCATCCGCGCTGCTTACGGCACAGGCAAGGGCAAGATAATCCTCCGCAGCCGTACCCACTTTGAGGAGATAAAGGGCAGAAACTGCATCATCATCGATGAGATACCCTATATGCTCCGTAAGGAGAGGCTCCTCAAGAGCATAAATCAGCTTGCAAGAGACAAGCGCATAGAGGGACTTTACGACCTCCGCGACGAGTCCGACAAGGACGGTATGAGAGTAGTAATCGAGCTGAAAAAGGACGCAGTTCCAAATATCGTCCTCAATAAGCTCTTTGCACTTACACAGCTTCAGGATACAGTCGGCATAATCATGCTGGCTCTGGTAAACGGCGAGCCCAAAATACTCACTCTGAAGCAGATGCTCCAGCACTACCTCGATTTTCAGGTTGACGTTATCCAGAGAAGGACACGCTTCGACCTGCGCAAGGCTCTCGAAAGAGCTCATATCTTACAGGGCTTCGTGCTTGCAGCCGACTACATTGACGAGGTCATCGACATAATCCGCTCCAGCTCTACTGTGCAGGAAGCCAAGGACCGCATGATAGAGCGCTTCAAGGACGTTGATATGTCAGCACTTCTGGACCGCGCACAGTACGACCTGACAGGTCTCCACATCGAGGAGCAGACAGGTCTTTCACAGGAACAGGCTGAGGCTATCGTCCAGATGCGTCTGGGACAGCTGACAGGTCTGGAGAGACAGAAGATAACCGATGAGCTCTACGGACTGCTCACAAAGATATCCGACTATGAGGATATCCTTGCAGACGTAAACAGAGTCTACGCTATTATCATGGACGACCTCAACGCTATCCGCAAGAAGTTCAGCGACAAGCGCCGCACAGATATCGAAAATGTCAGCGGCGAGGTGGATATCGAGGACCTTATCCCCGAGGAGGACTGCGTCGTTACTCTCACAAACAACGGCTACATCAAGCGTATGCCCCTTACTGAGTACAAGACACAGCACCGCGGCGGACGCGGCATAACAGGCATGAAGCAGCGTGAGGAGGACTTCGTGGAGGAAATGTTCATCTGCGGCTCTCATGACAATATCCTGTTCATATCCAACAAGGGTATCATGTACAAGCTCAAGTGCTATGAGATACCCGACGGTTCAAAGGCATCAAGAGGCTTCAACCTCATCAATCTGCTTCCTCTCACAGAAAACGAGAAGATAGCGGCAATGATAAAGACCACGGATTTCAGCGATGAGAAGTTCATCACCATGGTCACAAAGAACGGCAAGATAAAGAGGACAAACCTGTCACTGTACAAGAACGTCCGCAAGAACGGTCTTATCGCCATTGGTCTTGACGAGGGCGACGAGATAGCAGGTGTCCGCATGACAGACGGAAATGCACAGCTCTTTGTAGCTACCCATAACGGTATGGCTATCCGCCTTGAGGAGAGCAAGGGCAGAGCACTTTCACGTTCCGCTCACGGCGTAAGAGCTATCAAGCTCCGCGACGGCGACTATGTTGTAAGCATGGCAAGAGTCCGCGAGGGAGCAACTCTCCTGACAGTCACCGAAAACGGCTACGGCAAGCGCACCGAGCTTGACAGCTACCGTATCCAGAACCGCGGCGGCTACGGACTTACCAACTACAAGGTAGACGATATCCGCGGTCATGTCTGCGGAATAAAGATAGTTGATGAGGATGATGATATCATCCTCGTATCCAGTGACGGTATCATCATCAGGATACTCGCCAGCGATATCAGAGTTATGGGACGTATCGCAAAGGGCGTCCGCGTAATGAGGGTAAATGAGGGCGCAAATGTAGTTGCCTTCACCCGTGCAGAGCACGATGACAACGCCGAGACCGAAAAGGTGGAGCAGCTCACCGACGAGCAGGCAAAGGCTGCCGAGGCAGAGGCTGCACTTGAGGAGCAGAACGAGGTAGTCATCGAGGCTGAGCCCGAGGACGAGGAGAATGAGGAATAAGCCTGAGGAGAGCTTCCTCAGCTTCCGCGAAAGCCCGTTCACAGCCATGGCTGTGACTCTGGCAAGCCTTTTCTGCCAGTGGGCAAACTGGTTCGTATACGAAAAAATAAACTACGCATGGGGCTTCACTTTGGTGACGCCCCTCGTGCTATGTATGATGTATCATTTCGTACAGCTTGACAGCGGAAGGGAAGGCAGCTTCTCGCGGCGGTTCTTTTTCATATTCTCGGCAGCCGTGCCCCTGCTTACGGGAGTTATACTGACAGTGATAATGCTGCTGGCAGCTCCCGACATAAGCGTATTTTCTCCCGATGCGGAGTACAGGGGAACAGTAAGGGAAGTCATAGCAACATATGCAGGAAGATTTGTGTTCACCTCGCTGTATCTGCTGATTTTCGGGGTAATTGACGCCCTGATAATGAAAAAACACGGGCAGGACAGCCGCAGAGAAAGGAAATGAGAGCTATGGGCGGAGTTATAGAGCGTAAAAAGATGCACCCTAACAATATCATGTATGCGGGCTGGTCTCCTGCACTGAATATGTATGTGATGAATACGCTGGAGAACGACAGCTTCATGTATTACAGCGATTATTATGAGATAGACGAGTATACCTATGAGCATTTCTGCGACGAGGGCTTTGAGCCTCAGCCCATAAGGCTGCTGTTTTCGGGAAGTCCCCATAGAATACCCAAGGGCGAGGAGAGAAGGTTTTACGACCTGTTTTTTGGAGAGAAAAATTGATATATATTATACTTTTAGTAGTAATTCTACTTGCCGTATATGCGGCAGCGGAGAACCTTTACATCCTGACGGTCAGGCGTGAGAAGCTGGGAAGCGGCATTAAGATAGCCCATCTTTCCGACCTCCACAGGCGGCGCTTCGGCAGTGACAACAGCAGGCTCATCAACAGGGTAAGAGCGGAGAAACCCGACCTTATCATTTTTAGCGGCGACCTCGTTTCAAGGGACACCGAAAGCCTTGAGATCGCAGAAAAGACCCTCAGCGAGCTCTGTAAGATCGCTCCCGTATACATGATTTACGGCAACCACGAGCAGAGCATTTCCGCGGAAATGAAGCCCGAGCTGGAGGCTATGTTCGCAAGGACAGAGGCTGTTATGCTGAAAAATCAGCATACAACGGTGAGTATAAAGGGCAGGGAGCTGAAAATATACGGCCTCCTTGAAAATTACGGCGTGTATAAGAAAAACGGCGGCTACCGCGGTCTTGACAGCATTACCGCCGATGATCTGGAAGCCCTCCTTGGCAGCTGTCCCGAGGGAGAGGTGCTGCTAATGGCGCACAATCCCTTTTTCGGGGAAGCCTATGCGGAATGGGGCGCTGATTACACCTTCAGCGGCCATGTTCACGGCGGAGCTGTCAGGCTTTTCGGAATTGCAATGCTCTCTCCCGAGAGGAAATTTTTCCCGAAAAATGCCAAGGGAGTGTATACCTTCGGTAAAATGAAGCTCCTTGTGTCCGCAGGACTGGGCAAGCTGAGGCTCTTTGACCCTGCCGAGATCGTGATATACGAGATCTAAGCCTGAAAAAAGGCGAATACTATGAGAAGTATTCCTCCCAGCCATGAAAGATCATGCCGCAGGGAGGATATTTTTCTGCCTGCCGCCGAGCCGAGGATAAGTGCAGCGGCTCCGCACACAAAGGTCACAGCCGAGGCAGAAAACGGTGATATGCCGCCGTATCCGCAGCTGAGCCCCGTTGCTGCAGAGTCGAGGGAGCTTGCCAGTGCAAGGGCGGCAGCCTCCCCTGCGGACAGCACCTTTGAGCAGTCCTTATCCGCTGCGGTGTCGTCGATGCAAAGCTTCACCATGAGGGAGCTCCCCCTCAGCTTCAGCAGCAGCTCTCCCCTGTCGGCAATTCGCCGCACAAGGCTGCGGAACAGGCTTTTTGCGATGGTGGCAGAGCCGATGATGATGAGTACCGCTTCCCCTGCCGTGCGGCAGAACTCAGTGGGAAGAGCACGGCAGATAATGTCGGAAAATGTCATGGAAATACCAAGTACAGCCGCGGATATAAGGTCTATGACCGCAGCAGACAGCAGGGGTATCCGTATGCCGCTGTTGCAGCAGGCGGCTGCCGCAAGAAATATGTCGATGCTGATAATGACGGAGAGGAACAGTTCTTTCAGCAAAATATCACACCTCCGCCTTATAATATGCATCCTATTTGGAGACTGTGAAAAATTTTTCCGCTTAGTGTTGCTTTATTTTGAAATATATGATATAATGTTCGCAAGACGAACATTATATATTATTTTTATGTCCTTGCAGATACGCATATCAAAGATATGCTCCCTGCAATCGGACAATTATATCAAAAAGCTTCGCTTTTGTGATATAATGTTCGCAAGACGAATGCTATATAAATACATTATATCATTATCTTTCAAAAGCTCGGGATATTTTCCGACGAAGGATATGTCGCATTCGTTACGCTGATATAAAAATATAATTTGTGCAGAACAGGAGATGAAAACTGAGATGGACGGTGCCCCTGACGGCAGTAATCCTGATAATTACGGAATATACTCCGCTGAATATATGATACCGAGGCATGGTCTGCACTATCGTTTGTGTTAGGCTGTGCCTTTATGAGGTTATGGAAAAAATATATTAAAACGGAGGATATAAAATGATCGGGCAGATAATTCTGCAAATAATACTTATTGCGCTCAATGCGGTCTTTGCCTGTGCGGAGGTCGCTGTCATTTCTACCAATGATATGCGCATTGAAAAGCTTGCTGCAAGCGGCAACAAAAAAGCTGCAAGGCTGAAAAAGCTGACGGACAGCCCCACACGCTTCCTTGCCACTATTCAGGTGGCTATAACTCTGGCAGGCTTTATCGGAGCGGCTTTTGCCGCGGACAGCTTTTCGGAATACCTTACGTCAGCTATATCAAAGACGGGTATAGGCATACCCTCGGCTGTCGTAAAGAAAGTGTCGGTAGTTCTCATAACACTGATACTCTCATATTTCACACTGGTTTTCGGCGAGCTGGTACCCAAACGCGCAGCCATGAAAGACCCCGAGAAGATAGCTCTCGCCATGAGCGGAGCCATCACCTTTGTGTCAAAGCTGTTTGCGCCTATGGTATGGCTGCTCAACGCCTCAGCTAACGGCATACTCAGACTCATGGGCATCGACCCCGAGAGCGATGACGACACCGTTACCGAAGAGGAGATACTCATGATGTCCGACGCAGGTGCGGAAAAAGGCACCATCGACGAGGACGAGAACCGCATAATCAAAAACGTCTTTGCCTTTGACGATATGACAGCAGAACAGGTCTGTACCCACAGGACCGATGTTGACGTTCTCTGGAGCGCCGACGATGTCAGCGTATGGGAGGAGACTATCCACCGCACCCGTCATTCGGCTTTCCCCATCTGCGGAGAAAGTGTGGATAACGTCATCGGCGTCCTCAACGCCAAGGACTACTTCCGCCTTGAGGACAAGAGCATGGACAACATTATGGCTAAGGCTGTCCGCGAGCCCTGCTTCGTACACGAGAACATGAAGGCTGACCGCCTTTTCGACCAGATGAAGCAGCGCGGTGCAGATCACTTCGCCATAGTAGTTGACGAATACGGCGGCATGAGCGGTATCATCACCATCACCGACCTTGTTGAGGAGCTTGTGGGCGACTTCGCCGACGACCCGGAAGATGAGCCTGCTGCAAGGCTTGAACAGACAGGGGAGAACACATGGACAGTTCCCGGTATCAGCTCTCTCAGCGACGTCTGTGAGGAGCTTGAGGTAACTCTCCCCGCGGATAAGTATGAGACCTTCGGCGGCTATGTCATAGCAAAGCTGGGCGAGATACCCAAGGACGGCTCTCAGCTCACTCTTGAGGCAGGAGGGCTTAAAATAGCCGTTCTCGAGGTGAAGCACCACCGTATAGAGGTCTGCCGAGTCAACAAGCTGAAAAAAGAGAAAAATGACGGGGACGATGAAGAATGATACTTCCCGCGGGAATGTAAATTTTTTGTTCGTTCTATTGACTTTCGGGCTGAATATGTTATAATAAAGTTGTATCAGAACAGCGCAAGGAGGGGTATAATTGATAGCAGGTATTTCTACAGCTTGCCTGTATCCAAAACCCCTTGAGGAAGCCCTTTACGACCTTTCGGTCAACGGCGTTTCCTGCGTTGAGGTGTTCATCAATACCCATTCGGAGCTGAAAAAGGGCTTCGCTCACGGCGTTGCCAATCTTCTGAAGAGATTTGATGTGAAATGCCCGTCTGTACATCCGTTTACCTGCGAGATAGAGCCTCAGATGTTCTTCTCGGAGTACGAGCGCAGAGTAAACGATATGCTGGAATACTACAAGCTGTATTTTCGTTTCATGAATATCGTGGGAGCCGATATCTTCGTTTTCCACGGAGGAAAGCCCTCGTCGGTATGCAATGCCGAGCTCTACTGCGAAAGGTACTCAAAGCTTTACCGCCTCGGAAAAGAATTCGGGGTAACTGTGGCTGTTGAGAACGTATCAAGATGTAAAAGCGGTTCTTCGGCGTTTATAAAGGAAATAAAGAATATGCTGGGAGACGAATTCGCCTTTGTACTCGATACAAAACAGGCGATACGCTCAAACGAAAATCCCATGAGGTTCCTCGATGTGGTGGGCGACAAGATAGCCCATGTCCATATCAGCGACTCGGGAGAAATGGGCGACTGCCTCCTCATAGGAAAAGGCAGGTTCGACTTCAGGAAATTCTTTGACAAGCTTGCAGGCTATAACCCCGATTGCAGCGTCATACTTGAGCTGTACAGAAGCGGTTGGAGCGGCATAAGCGACCTTGTTTCCAGCTATAATATACTTACAAGAATGACTGAGTCTTATTGCGGGGAGCAGAAGCTATGAAGTGTCCATACTGCGGATATGAAGATATAAAAGTAATAGATTCGCGTCCTGTTGACGATAAGACAAGACGCAGACGCGAGTGTTCAAGATGCGGCGAGAGATTTACCACATATGAGGCTGTTGAGGTGCCGCTGCTCATGGTCGAAAAGAGGGACGGAAGCGTTCAGCTCTTCGACAAGGCAAAGCTCATAAACGGTATAGTCTCGGCAATAAAAAAGAGACCTGTCTCTGCAGAGAAGGTCACCGAGATAGCAAATTATGTGGAAAATTACTACGCAAATGCATTGAGAACAGTTGCAAAGTCTGCGGAGATAGGCGAGCTGGTCCTTGACAGGCTCAGAGATATCGACCCTATCTCATACATCAGATTTGCTTCGGTGTACAAGGACTTCACGGATATAGACAGCTTCGTTGCCGCAATAAGCGAATTTGACAGGAAAGAGCAAAAATCGGAAGAAGATTCCGAAAATAAAAATACGGAGGTATGAATCATGGATAATTTCCTTGAGCAGTTCAACGACATCAACACGGAGCAGACATTCGTTCAGAATGAGGTACAGAAGCATAAGGCATTGGCTATACTTGCCTATATTTTCCCATTTCTTTGCTGGTTGCCCACAGTTGCAGGTGACAAGAATTCGACCTACTGCAAATTCCATGGAAATCAGTCTCTGACATGGCTCATAACATTGTTCATTGTAAATATCGTAAGATTTATTCTCGGAAAGATCCCCGTACTCGGTCTCCTTTGCAGTGTAGTTATCTCACTTGCTCTTTTTGCAGTTCTCCTCGTTTATTTATACGGCGCATACAAGGGCAAGGCTTATAGAATGCCCTTTATCGGCAGCCTTCTGAACGTATTCTGATCAGCTGACAGGCAATTTTATACTGCCGCTGTCCTCACTGTATACCATTGAGGCAACGGCAGTATCATCACAGACAAGCAGCTCTGCAAGCATTTTTTTGCTGTCGGGGCTGTAATTTTTTACCTCATATACGAAAAGCTTTGCATTTCTTCCTGCGTATTTTCTCAGAGGAAGCCCCTGCCTATCCTGTATGAGAGCATATTCCTCATATACCGAGGAAAACTCCGTGGGTATAGTTACGGTGCGCTCGGATATCTCCTCCACCTCCCAGCCGTGAGAGGCAAAGTAGTCTATGCGCTGAGAGGACTCGCCTGCGGGTATGGCTGCTTCGGAGCTGCCGCCCCTGCTGCTGCAGGCTGTCAGGGCAAAAGCAGCCGCAGCTATGAACATGAATGTGAGCTTTTTCATGGATATCGCTCCTTTATGACCGGAATTACGGGAAAAACTTCCCGATTACAATCATATTCCGTCACAGAGGGGGATTATTACAAAAGGAGTTGCTATGGCGTCGGTCAGACTTGATAAATTCATCTCCGAGAGAACGGAGTATACCCGCAGTCAGATAAAGGAGCTCGCGGCAAAGGGAAAGATAACCCTTGACGGAGCTGTCGTGAAGCGCTGCGATGTGAAGATAGACCCCGATACCGCCCGTGCGGAGGTCTGCGGAAATGCTGTGGGAAACAGCAGGTTCCGCTATATTTTACTCAATAAGCCGCAGGGCTATGTGTGCTCTACCGACGATAAGGACGGCGAGACAGTTATGAAGCTCGTTCCCGAGAATATGCGGACAAAAGGGATGTTCCCCGCAGGCAGGCTTGACAAGGACAGCATGGGCGCTCTGCTGCTGACAGATGACGGTGAGCTTGCCCATCGTATGCTCTCACCGCGCAGACACATACCTAAAGTTTATATTGTGAAACTTGCCAGACCATTTGAAAATAATTATGTTAACAAATTTCGTGATGGGCTGACTCTCGCTGACGGCGAAACTTGTCTCCCCGCTCGTGTGAGAAAGGCTGAAAACAGCGATAATCTGGCGTTTGTGGAGCTCTGCGAGGGAAAATATCATCAGGTGAAAAGAATGTTCGCCTCTGTGGGAAACCACGTCGAGGTATTGATGCGAGTTTCTCTCGGAGGTCTTGTTTTGCCCGAAAAACTGGCGATCGGAGAGTGTATGGAATTATTGCACAAAGATGTTGAAAACTTGTTTAAAGAGTCGGATTTCGACGCCTTTTGCCAAGGTTTTTCGGCTGTTTTTTCGGCAAACTTTCTAATAAACAAGATGTAACTTTGTCAATTTAGAGACTTGCAATATTTTTGGAAATGTGGTATCATATTATCATAGCTGATACTGTAAAGAATAATTGATCGGCATTATATTTTGAACTGGAGGACTGGATTAAATGGCAGGCTTAACACTTAAAGGCATTTATAAGAAATATCCTGGCGGCGTAGTAGCTGTTTCGGATGTTAATTTAGAGATAAGAGATAAGGAGTTCATCGTTCTCGTTGGACCTTCCGGATGCGGTAAGTCAACAACTCTCCGTATGATCGCCGGACTCGAGGAGATCTCTGAGGGTGAGCTTTACATCGGCGACCGCCTTGTAAACGACATCGCTCCCAAGGACAGAGATATCGCGATGGTTTTCCAGAACTACGCTCTTTATCCTCATATGACAGTATTCGATAATATGGCTTTCGGACTCAAGCTCCGTAAGGTTCCTAAGGCAGAGATCGAGAGAAAGGTAAACGAGGCTGCTAAGATCCTCGACCTTACACACCTCCTCGACAGAAAGCCTAAGGCAATGTCCGGTGGTCAGAGACAGAGAGTTGCTCTCGGTCGTGCCATCGTTCGTTCACCTAAGGTATTCCTCCTCGACGAGCCTCTCTCAAACCTTGATGCTAAGCTCCGTGCTCAGATGAGAACCGAGATCGCTAAGATCCACAAGAAGCTCGGTACTACATTTATCTATGTAACTCATGACCAGACAGAGGCTATGACAATGGGTGACAGAATCGTTTGTATGAAGGACGGTTTCGTTCAGCAGATCGATACACCTCAGAACCTCTATGAGAACCCTGTAAACAAGTTCGTTGCAGGCTTCCTCGGATCACCTCAGATGAACTTCATCGACGCTGAGCTGAAGGAAGAGTATGGTCAGTTCATCGTTGAATTCGGCGCAACAAACGGCAGAGGAAACAGATACCAGATCATCGTTCCCGAGTCTAAGGTAAACGAAGACCTCGGCAACTATGTTGGCAAGGAGATCATCCTCGGCGTTCGTCCCGAGTCTATCCACGATGAGGAAATGTACCTCTCAAATGCTTCTACAGGCGTTATCGACGCTAACGTTGAAATTACAGAAATGATGGGTGCTGAAACATACCTTTACCTCCTCTGTGAAGGTATCCCGCTCACAGCACGAGTAAGCCCGAGATCAACAGCAAGACCCGGAGACGATATCAAGGTCGCTATTGATCCCAACAGGATCCACATTTTCGATAAGGAAACTGAAAAGGCTATTGTCAACTGATTAATTCTTTTCATATTTATCCTTTCTTTCTTGGTACACAGCGTCGGGAGACGTTGTGTACAAGCAAAATGCCGCAGTACTCCTACTGCGGTTTTTTGCGTATATAGGTATTTTTCACGGCGGTGTACCGCTATTGTCATATATAAAGGAGACTTTAATGAGCAATATCAGAGACTATCTTGAAGCACATAAACAGGAAATGATTGACTTTCTGGGGGCACTTGTGGCTATACCAAGCGTTCAGGGAAAAGCCGAGGAGGGAGCTCCCTTCGGTAGGGAGCCTGCCGAGGCTCTTGCACTTATGCTGGATAAGTGCAGGGAGTTTGGTTTTACTGTTGATAATGTGGAAAACTATGCCGGCTCGGCAGATGTGAACGACCTGCCTGCTGGACTTGCTGTGCTGACTCACCTTGATGTGGTGCCCGTCGGCGCCGGCTGGACCACAGATCCCTTTGTTCTGCGCTATGAGCCCGACACCGACAAGCTTGTGGGACGCGGCGCCATTGACGACAAGGGACCTGCCGTTGCTGCACTTTTTGCGGCAAGAGCCGTCAAGGAGTTGGGACTTCCCCTGAAAAAGGGCATACGCCTTATCTTCGGCACCAATGAGGAAAACGGATCTGCGGATATGGAATACTACCGCAGGCACAGGGAGCTTCCGTCCATGGTGTTCACTCCCGACGGTGAGTACCCTGTCATCAATGCGGAAAAGGGAATGCTGAGAGTGTGGTTCTCCTCTGACTTTGACGATGACGAGATCCTTGATATACAGGCAGGTACGGTGATAAATGCCGTTCCGCAGTTCTGCACGGTGACAATGGAGAACGATGAGGGAGAGCCTGAGGAGGCTGTCTATGAGGGAGTTTCCGCACACGCATCTACTCCCGAAAAGGGCGAAAACGCAATAACAATGTTTCTTGACAGCTATTGCGGCGAAAACCTGCTGATACAGACCCTCGGGGAGCTTTTCCCTCACGGCGAGTTCAGCGGCAAGAGCTGCGGACTTGGCTTCCGTGACGAATTATCGGAGGATATGACCTGTGTGCTGTCAATGCTTAATACCGAGAACGGCAGACTTTGCGGAGCTGTAGATATCCGTTTCCCCCTTGACCGCACTAAATCAGAGATAAGCGGTATAATCTGCGATGCTCTTGAGGGCGCTGGCTTTACGGTGGACAGCTGCGAGGGCGTGGAGCCCCACTGCACCGATGAAAACAGCGGGTTCGTGCAGGGACTTCTCCGAGTCTATGAGCGGGTGACAGGGGATAAAGGTCACTGTATAGCCATCGGCGGCGGTACCTATGTACATGATATCGAGGGCGGAGTTGCCTTCGGTGCGGAGTTTCCCAACGAGGACGGCCGTATGCACAGTCCCGACGAGTTCATAACTGTGGCAAATCTGCTTAAAAATGCAGAAATAATGGCAGAGGCTATGGCTGAGCTTTGCGGCTGACTTTTCAACAATTACAGGCTGAATGTTGAAAAACTCTCGTCCGAATGGGCAATTTTCAAGGACGTTATGCCGGTGGGCACCGTCCATGCATATTTCAGCAAACAAATACTAAGCCCCGAGGCATTGCCCCGGGGCTGTTCTTTTACCTGTCCTTGCGGTTTTTTCGGGAGGTAGTCTCCTCCTCGTCATGCTCCTTATCGCCGTCAAGTCCGTCGATGATATCGTCAGCGGCGTCCTTAGCTCCGTCGATAGCCTCCTTGCCTGCATCGCCTGCACCGTTTATAATGTCTTTACCTGCGTCACCGATACCATCGGCAGCGTCGTCAACGCGGTCGCGAATGTCATTGTCAGCATTGCTTTCGTACTTTTTATCGGTAGTGGAGTCCTCTATGACAGCGCCGTTTCCGTCGTCCGTATAATGTCCGTCGTTATTATCGCCGCAGCCTGTGAGAGTTGCACAAACGGTAAAAAATATGGAGCATATTGCTAAAAGCTTTTTCATACAAATCATATCCTTTACAGTGAATTGTTGTGGAGCTGTTTTCCACAACGTATTTTTATTGTTTACTCATTTTCCCTGATTATCCACACCGTTTTCAACTTTTAAGAACTTCCAGAAAGTTAATTCTGCGTTGTTTTCCACCCTTTCAACAGAGTTATCAACAATCGAACATATGACTCCACAATCAATTCAACACCGTGTTGAAAACTTTTCCACCCGCTTGTGAAATGAAATTAGGACGATATTGCTGTAAAAATTTGGTTAAAAGTTGTTTCCGCTTGAATTATGTCACAACTTGTGATATAATAAATCATAATTTAGCGGAGCTAAATTATGATTTAAGCCGTTAGCACATAGCCATTAGCATAATGTAGGGAACGGCGCCCTCGCCGTTCCGCAAAATGTATTACATGCCCAACGGAACGCCGAGGGCGGCGTTCCCTACACATATAAATTCCGATTTATGAAAGGATAAACCATGTTTGAAGGATTTTCACAGGAGGCGCTGGAGTTCCTCCTCGGTATAAGGCATAACAACAATAAAGAGTGGTTCGAGCCGCGGAAGGCGGTCTACACCGAGAAGATATACGAGCCCATGAAGGCTCTCGGCGAGGAGCTTTTTGCGCCATTTGCCGAAACTGACGGCATGATGTACAAGGTGGGCAGGATATACCGCGACGAGAATTTCGCTCCCTATCTTCACTACCGCGACACCATGTGGATATATGTCCGCTATGATGCGTGGTACTGGAGCAAGACTCCTACCCTGTATTTCGAGCTTTCTCCCGAGGGAGCGGAGTTCGGCTTCCGTATTTCCAAGCCCGAAGCCGCTGTTATGGAGCGTTTCCGCAGCGGACTTCTTGAGGACTCAGAGCCGTTTATCAACATGGTGGATGAACTTGTTGAAAAGTACGGACTCACCGTCGGCGGTGACGAGTACAAGCGGAAAAAGCCCTGTCCCGACCCGAAGCTGGAGCCCTATTTCATCAAAAAGGGGTTCAGCGTCTACACCAAGGTCAGCGGCGCTGAGGAGCTTTTCTCCCATAAAATAGCCGACCACGCTATTGAAATATTCAAGGCGCTCCAGCCACTCAACGATTATTTCCACGAGATAGTTGAAATGGAGGAGCTTGCAAAGGCTCTGCTGAAGGAGGAAAAGTCCCAGCCAGAGCCCGAGATCAACATGGTAAAAGCTCCCGATGTGGAATTTATGTGGTAGCTCAGGTACCACGCTGCCATGATGCTCGCAAGCTCGCTTACAGCACTTTTTTCAACTGAATGTGAAAAGCTGACATAAGATTTTTTATGCGGATATTACTTATAATTACGAATTATGCATTATGAATTACGAATTTTAAAACAGCCCTCTTACGTCCTCAAAGCTTAGGGCAGGCTGCAATGCAAGGTTTATTCCGAAGGCTATGAGCTGAGAGGCGCGCTCTGTAAGGCGGTCTATATCACGGGGAGTTACCATCATATTTGGCAGCTCCCTGTTTATTTTCTCCCCTGTCAGGCTGCGGACTATGGTGTGCATATCCACCACCGTGGGGACTCCCACGGCGATAACGGGAACTCCCAGCACCTTTTCCGACAGCTCTATGCGGTGGTTGGAAACTCCGCTTCCCGGGGATATGCCTGTGTCGGTGAGCTGTATTGTTGTGCCCAGACGGCTTATATCCGTGCAGGCGAGGGCGTCCACGGCTATGACGGCGGCAGGGCGGAGCTCCGTCGCTACTGCCCGTATAAGCTCCGCGGACTCAATGCCCGTCTGCCCCATGACACCACCTGCAAGAGAGCTGACTCGGCGCAGGGACGCGAAAAACTCCTCCTCCACGGTATCGCAGCTGAGGTGCCGCGTGGCAAGCACCTTTGCGGCAGTCTGGGGACCTATGGCATCGGGCGTAATATCGTTGTTGCCTATGCCTGCCACCAGAATATCCCCCTCGGGCACAAGTGCGGACAGCTCCGCGGCAAGCTCCTCGGTCATGGACTGATAGTCCTCGGCAAAGCGGCTGAGACTGCTGCCCTCAAGGGTGATGTAGCGTCCCCTGCCCTTGCCGATGGTGTCAAGGCAGCTGTCGTCGTCAATGGTTATCTCCGTTATGCGGAAAGCCCTCCCCCTTGTGGAGATGTGAACGCTTTCGGGCAGGCTGTCGGGAGAGATGCTTTCAAGTGCAAGATCAGTACGAATATCCATGAATTCCTCCATATTGTGCATATTGCTTTAATTGTGGAAAATATTTCGGGTCATAATTTCACTTTTGGCTATTGAAAATGGTGTGGAAAAATGTTATAATTATATTTGTCTCAGTATGGCAGCTGTGCGTTGCAGCTGTCGGGAGTGAACGAACCCGTGTTTGCTCCTATTATCTGTAAAATGCAGGCGATTATTCGGTCTGCATAATCCAAGGAGGTGTAACGTAATGCCAAACATTAAGTCTGCAAAGAAGAGAGTAAAGGTCAATGCAACAAAGGCTGCTGCCAACAAGGCAAGAAAGTCTAATCTCAAGACTATCCTCAAGAAGGCTGACGCAGCTGTAGCAGCTGGTTCTGCTGACAAGGCAGAGACAATCAAGGTTGCTATCAAGAGAGTTGATCAGGCTTGCGCAAAGGGTCTTATGCACAAGAATAAGGCTGCAAGAAAGAAGTCACAGCTCGCTAAGAAGCTCAACTCTGCTGAATAAGGTCTTTTTTGATCATATAAGAAATGAACCCCTTGCGGACAACTCACGGTCTGCAAGGGGGTTTTGTTTTGTGAAAGTGAATATAAAGGCAACCCCCGGGGCTTTTTACGGACAGCCTCGGGGTGTTTTATGTGAAAAGTCAGTTCATTCTGGATTTAGCAACTTCCCTGAGGACGTACTCCATGACCTCCTCGGTAGTAGGAACCTTGCCTTTACCGATATTGTTTATGGGGTTTTTGGGGTCTTTGCAGGCTTCCGCGATAGATGCTTCGATCTCTCGTCTTACTTCTGCTTCGGTTACTCCGTTTTTTACAGCTATTTCCTTTAAAATGTCGTTTATGTTCATATTCCCTCCAATAGCAGCTTTTACAGTGAAAAGCACTTGTCGTGTGGTTAGTATCGTGTTGTTATTATGCCCCTTTTGCGCTTAATCTTTCACATAGACTCCGACGATCTCGGAGATATAAGCGCGGTGATACGGATCCGTGCCGAAGAATTTTCCGGGGATACCGTCATCTGTGAGAAAACCGCTTTCCTGAAGGTCATAGCTGTAAAGCTTGCGGCAGACCAGTACAAGCTCTGCCTCCTCAAAAGCCATGCAGCTGTCAACCTCGGCAGGAGTGAGTCCTGTCTCCTTAGCCTTATCGCAGTCCCTGCCCGAATGAGAACCGCAGAAGGAGAGGGCACTTCTGTATTCCTCGCCGTAGAATGAGGCAGTGAAGCACTCGCCTTTCTCGACGAAGTCGTAGGTATAGCGGTTAGGTCTGATGTAGCAGGTAAGGACGTTCTTGTTCCAGAGAACTCCAAGCTGACCCCATGAAGCTGTCATGGTGTTGAAGCTGTCCTTATCTCCGCCTGTCAGGAGCATCCACTGTTTGCCTATCTTATCGAAGGGATTGAATGAAAGCTCGCTGATGTCGATTTTTCTGAAAGCCATGATGTTCCTCCTTGTAATTATTCATCACGGGAATTATATTCGGAACTGTCACGGCTTATTCGTTATCAGTGAGTATTCAGAGTGCTTTTATAGCGAAGTCTGAGCTTATCTGTTATAAGAGCGATAAATTCCGAATTTGTGGGCTTGCCCTTGCCTGTATCTACGGTATAGCCGAAGAACGAGTTGAGGGTATCCACATTTCCTCTGTCCCATGCTATTTCGATAGCGTGGCGGATAGCGCGTTCCACCCGTGATGATGTGGTATCGTAGATACCTGCCACAGTGGGATAGAGGAGCTTTGTTACGCTGTCAAGTAGAGTTTTGTCCTTGATAGAGTAAAGGATAGCAGTTCTGAGATAGTGATATCCTTTTATATGAGCGGGCACTCCCAGCTGATGAATCATGTCGGTGACGACCACCTCCATGTCGTCGCTGAGACTGCTTACTCTATCTCCGAGAGAAGAATTGATGGCGGTGCAGAGGTCGTCTGCGCTGTATGGTCTGAGCATGAAGCGTGAAGCGCCGTTTTCCATGACCTGTCTTTCTATGAACTCGTTGTCATAGGCAGAAGTTATGATGAAAACAGGGGGCTTTATGCCCGAATCCCTGACAGTTCTCATGACTGAGATGACATCGCCGTTCTGTGATGAGATGTCCATTACGGCAACATCGGGTGGATCCTTCTTGATAGACTCAAGAATTATACCGCAGTCTCTGCGCCTTGTATAGGCGTACATTCCCTTTTCGCGGAGCTTATTGGCCACGCTCACACCTGTTTCGGCTGAATCGTCGCCGATAAGTACCTTTACCTTGTTATTCATTATTTATACCTCCTTTTGCTTGACGGTCTCTGACCGCTCAATAATGATAACACAAAGCAAAAGGTGGCTGCAACGGGATTTTATAGGTTCTTACGGTGTTTTTGGGTGGGAAATGTAATAACCCATAGCTGTTATAAAACGCCGTCGAAAACGGCTGTCGCAATTAAAGTTATAAGGGAAAAAGCTGCGGTCACTTTTTCTTTTTTCCCGTGAGTATGCCCTCTGACATCTCCCTGACTCTTGTGCCTTCGGGGAAAAGCTTGTCGGCAAGCTTCTGAAGAGGGCTCTTTTTGACCGCTTTTGTATGGACGGGAGCGAGTTTTGGTTCATTGGCAGGTTTTCCCCATTTTTTGAGGCCAATTTCGGAAAGAGTGGGCTTTATCAGCTCTCTGTCACCGATATAGCTGAATTTTTCGATGAATTCCAGCGGCAGCTGACAGCCTTCGCCGCCGTATTTCCCGATGAAATCTCCGAAATGGTGGTATACCATCTGTTCAAAATCCCGTCTTCCCTCAGATATCTCATTATTTTTCTCCATAGCGGCTATGAGCTCGCGCTGAAGGTCAGTTTCGGGGGAGAAGTCCTTGATGAACATAAGGGGACCCAGCACCATGAAGCCCAGCATACGGCATTCGCCGCAGAAATCGCTCTTGGGCTTTTTGTTCTGAGGAGTATCAAAGCCGTAGACTGCATAGAGCGCCAGAGCGCATCTGAGTGCGGTAAATTTCGGCTCGTCGATGTCATAGAGGTGTTTATCCTCAATGAAGCCGCGGAGCCTTCCCGACTTTATCATAAGCGGCATGACGGGCTGAAGCATAAGTGCGCGCATACCTCTTACTATGGGCGCCTCAACATCGCTGCTGAAGTCGCCGCCGATGTGGAGGATATTTGAAGCCTCCAGTCCCGATTTCTTTACTACCACATCGAGAAATGCGGTGCCTGCGGAATCGGGGATATTCTGCTCGGCGGGGATAATGAGGGCATCATATGCTCCGTAGCCGCAGTCGCAGAGTATCTTTACAATAACATCTCTCGGATAAATTGACTCCGAGGTGATTATTATCTTGTTTTTGCAGTCCTTTGCCTTATCGAACAGGAGCTTTCCCGTATTTCTGGCAAAGGCGAAATGGTGTATGAGGTCGCACTCGCGGTTGAAGAGCTTTTCCCTTCCCGTGGGAGTGATGCCGCTCATCTTGGTGAATATGTCGTATATCTTTTCAAGGGTCACATTGCCCTTGAGACCGTATTTTTTCTCAGCAGCCTTCTGAGCCTCTGTTCTGAGCTGTGTGAAGGTCTTGTTACCCGTGTTGAGCAGGGCGAAGTCGTCCTCCATAAAGAGGAACAGGTCCTCGGGCTGAGAGAATGGGGTGAGGACGAGGGTGTCCCACATTTTAAAGCTTGTAGCTTTGTGGTCGTTCCTTGCCACCTCGTGGAGCATTTTTACCATCAGCTCCGCCTGAGCGTCGGAATCGGGCTTGATTGGCGATATATCGTCGTTCATACGAAGCCTCCTTGCTTATTCATCGGTATCTGCCTCAGCAGGCTGGGGCTCGAGACCTCTCATTTTCTGATACTCGTCCAGAGTCATGGCGCCGTCGGAGTTATAGGCTCTTACGATGGCGTCCTTGCTGGTGAATTTCTCGGAATATTCGCCCTTTTCGTCCTGTATGTACTTGCCGTACCACAGTCCGAAGAAGGACCATACTGCGTTGTCGCGGAATGCGGTGTCCATATCGGGAACGCTTCCGCACTCACTGAGGGCAATGAGCTTATCGCTGCCCACGAACTTCTGTACAGCGGCGAATTCCTCGTAAAATCTGTTTCCGTAGTCCTTTTCGCCGTCGAAGTAGAGGTCTACCGCGGCAATATCGAATGTACGCTTGTCCACCAGAGAGCTCTCGCTCTGACCGTTCCATATCCAGATAAGGTTGTCCAGCTCGAAATACTTGGTAAAGCGGTCATAGATGAGCTGCCAGAGCCACTTATAGGGAGCATTTCCCTTGGCGCCCCACCAGTACCAGTCGCCGCAGCCCTCCGGGAGAGGTCTCCACAGCACAGGTACTCCCCTGTTTTTCAGTGATGTGAGCTGTCCTGCCATGCTGTCTATGTCAAGGATGAGACCGTAGCACTCCTTGGAAATAGTGCCATTGCTGTACATCTCTCTCAGCTCCTCCTCTGTGAGAAGCGAGATATCCTTCTCTGTGACAGCCTTTGACAGGTCGAAGTCGGTATCCTCGGTACGGATGCCGCTTTTTTTATCCGAGGGAGACTTCCAGAACCAGCTTACACAGGTGATGCCGCCGCCGAGATACCAGTCTGCGGCAGCGTCTATCTCCTTGAAGCTCTCATCGAAGCTCTCGTCGGGCACCTCAAAGTTTGAGAAGCGTATAACGGGGGATTTGCCTGTGGTGCGGTAGATAAGGTCCATTTCGGAGTTGTCTCCGCCGTAGGCATACTGTCCCGTGATGATGTATTTTCCGTAGTTTTCGCTGAGGAAGCTCATGAGCTCCTTTGCGGACTCCCCTGCGTTTTTGTTTACCAGCTCGCCCTTTGCGTTGTAGCTGATATCGCTGAGGGAGGTGTTGTTCTCTATCTTGAGATAATCTATGCACATATCGCCGTTCTGCGGAGTTATGGTGATCTTCTGCTTGCCCTTGGTGAGAAAGACTCCGTAGATGGTGATATAGGTGAACTGGTCATTGTCGGTGGTCCTGAACACTGTCAGCTGCTCGTCGCCCAGTGACAGACGGCAGTCCACAGCCTTTTTGGCTGAGATGTTGAAGGACAGGTCATAGTGTTGATTGCTGGGCACATCCACCTCGAATGTGACAGACGCCTCACCCTTGTCGCCGAAGCCTGTAACATAGCCCTCTCCGCTGAATTCGGGAAGGTCAGCGGCAGCCTTTGCGCCGCCTTTCAGTTCGCCCTTTTCCGCCTCATAGAGGTTGCCCGACTGGGTCTTCTCTATCTCGGGGAAGGTAACGGGGTAATCGGGAAAGGTCTCCACGGGGACCGTGGTAGTCGGCTCGGTGGTCTTTTTAGCGGTAGTTTCCTCGATTATAGGCACGGAAGCTGTTACCGAAGCCTTTTTGCTCTTGCTGCAGGCTGAGAATGCCGATGCGGCAGCTCCCACAGCAGCTGCAAGAGCGATGAACTTGCGAATATCCATTTATTCCTCCTAAATCAGGCGTTGACAGTGTATTTTCTGCCCTGTTCCGTGGTAAATACCACAGCGCCGTCCTCTATGCGAGAGTTGACCGATTCTCCGCCGCAGGTTATGCTGACCACGGAGTTTGTCCTGAGTCTGAGCTCGCCGCCAAGAGATGAGTATATCTCCGCGGAGCTGAGTTTGTTCTCTATCCAGTTCATATCAACGATGAAGCCGCCCTTTGCTCTGAGGCCTCTCACACGACCCTTGCTCCACTCGTCGGGGAGGGCGGGCAGCAGGTATACACAGCCTCCGCAGCTCTGAATGAGAGACTCAGCGATGGCGGCAGTGCCGCCCAGATTGCCGTCGATGCTCATTGATGGCTTCCACGACATCATGTTGGGAGCGGTATAGTGGGACAGCAGTCTTTTCAGGTTTTCCGAGACCATACGGCTGTCATAGAGCCTTGCCCACATATTTGTGACCCATGAGCAGCTCCAGGCTGTACGTCCGCCGCCGTTGATAAGACGTCGCACAAGAGTAGCTCTTGCGGCGTCAGACAGCTTTGGTGTGCTGTGGGGAGTTATGAGGTCGGCGGGATGAAGGGCGAAAAGCTGAGATATATGGAGATGACCGATATCGGTCTCGTCGAAGTCCTCCGACCACTCCATTATCTGTCCGTACTTGCCCACCTGAGGCTGAGGCAGCTTCTTTACAGCCTCCACCAGTCTGCCTGCAAGAGCCTCATCTCTGCCAAGTATTTCGGCAGCCTTTATGACATCGGAGAACAGCACCGTCAGTATCTGTGAGTCGATGGCAGGTCCCATGCAGAGGCTTGCCTTTGTGCCGTTTCCGTCGATATATGTGTTTTCGGGGGATACGGATGGACCTGTTACCAGCTTGCCGTCTTTGTTCTCCGCAAGGTATTCAAGGAAGAATTCAGCGGCTTCCTTCATTATATGGTACTTCTCGCCGAGGAAATCCTTGTCGAGGGTGTACTCATAGTGCTCGAAGATGTGCAGAGCCAGCCACGCGCCGCCCATAGGCCATATGGTAGCCGTCCTGTTCTCGTCCTGAGGAGCGGTATCGCCCCAGATATCCGTATTATGGTGGCATACGAAGCCCTTTGAGATGCCGTACATCTCCTTTGCGGTGACTCTGCCGTTGCCGCAGACCCTCTCCAGAAGGTCGAAAAGGGGCAGGTGACATTCGGGGAGACCGCAGCTCTCAGCAAGCCAGTAGCACATCTCGGTATTGATGTTGAGGATGTACCTGCTGCCGATATGTACAGCTGTCAGGTCGTTCCAGAGTCCCTGAAGTCCCACAGGCTGAGTGCCTGCGCGGCTGCATGATATCATGAGGTATCTTCCGAAGTTGAAGTAAAGCTCGAAAAGCTTGTTATCGTTTATAAGACGGCGGCAGTCCTTGTTGTCCAGCTCGTCGCCCTTGAGACGGTCTATCCTCTCGGCAGTTGTGAGGAAATCAATGTTCTCCTCCTCGCTGTTATCGCTGAGAGAAAGCTCCACGCGGTCGAAAAGCTCGCGGTAGTCGTTGACATGGCGGTAGTAGAGCTCGTCATATTCGCACTGCAAAGCCATTTCCGTGTCCACCTCTGCGGACTCGGCGTAGCTCTGGCTGTAGAAGTCTGTGCGGACAGAGAGAATGATAGTAGCCTCGTCGGCATTCTCCACCACAAGTCTGCTTCCCACCGCCTTTACGGTGCCGTTTTTGGCGGAAGCTCCGAGACAGGCAGCAAAGAGTATACCGTTTGCACCGCCTGTGCCGCCGCTGAAAAGTATCATATTTCCGCCGCAGGGACGGTTGTCGTCGTAAAGGTCCTCGGGGCTGTCAATGCAGCAGGAGAAGGACACCATCTGCGGCTCCGATGCGCTGATGCGCACAGCCATGACCTCATCGGGAGCCGAGACAAAATACTCCTTTGTGTATGTAACTTCGTTGACGGTGAAGGAAGCGTCCGCAACAGCGCTGCCGATGTCGAGACTGCGTGAGTAATCTCTTGCCCTGCCGTTCAGCTGAAGGTCTATCTTCAGTTCGCCGAGGGGCATATATCTTCGCATATTGGGCGTGACACCCTGCATTTTCGTGAAGGCAGCGTTCTCGGCTTCCGAGGGCTTACCCTCCATGAGCAGGCTGCGGGCTTCTCTGAAACCCTCCTCTGCGTCGGGGTTGATACGGTGGCGCAGACC
The DNA here is from genome assembly GCA_017519145.1 of Ruminococcus sp. Taxonomy (GTDB): domain Bacteria; phylum Bacillota; class Clostridia; order Oscillospirales; family Ruminococcaceae; genus Ruminococcus. The sequence goes on along the minus strand of JAFWTA010000021.1, from coordinate 34,549 downwards.
GCCCGACCAGAAAGAATCCTCATTGAGAGTGATAGACTCCTTATCGGGGGTGCCCCATATCATAGCTCCGATACGTCCGTTTCCGATAGGCAGAGCTTCAATGTAGCTCTCAGCGGGAGAATCGTATTTCATTATAGTTTCAGTACTCATTTGTATCTCCTATGGGAATATAGTATCGTTGGTTCATAGCGTGTGGAAAAATGTCAATAGTTTGTGTATCTTCATATTATAACATAAATGAATATAAATATCAAGTATGGTATTTAGTGATTAGTTGTTAGTGCTTGGTTTGGTATTGACAGTGTGAGGTCGGTGCGATATAATGGATATATATTTTTTTGTTTTAACATGAAAAACTTCGTCTTTTCTGCCCCCTGAAATCACTTATATATGAAGACTATCCGAAAGGAGCATCATCATGAAAAAGGTATTATGTTTATTTGCGGCTTCAATGCTTGCTTTCAGCACTTTCTCATGCAGTGAGAATAAGAATAAAAAGTCCTCGGCTCCCGTGTCGGAGACAGGTGAGGACATTTCGGGAGAGCCCGTGGAAAGGGAGTTTATGACCTATTCCGCCGAGGATTTCGCCACAGTGGATGTGAATACTACCATTACGGACAGGGAGTTTCCATATAAGCACTGCGAATTTTCATCTAAGGAGCAGGACTTCGGCAGCAGGATATCCCCGTGCAGGGACGAGAAATACCGCGACAGGTTCATGGAATACTTAGGCAACGGCTACCGCGATGAGCGTTTTATGGCAGACAGGGTAGCGGAATGGGAGATGAGCTTTACCGATCCCGATAGTTTTATCATCACCTCCGCAATTGGCTGCGGCACAACTGCCTATATAGCCGTAAATTATGATACGCTCTGTTACGGATGCCATGAGAGCTCGGTTTTCCGCTATGATACGGAAAAGGGAGAGCTGAAGGAGATACTCCACCACTCCGACCCCGAAAACAGCCTTGAGATAAGGCAGATATGCTCCGTTCGCGGAGAGCTTTTCGTGGATACGGATACTATGGGCATCTGCCGCTTTGACGGGGAAACAGGCGAGATGGAACAGATACTGGAAAGCGAAGATGACGGTTATGGCCACATGGTCTCCAATGACGCCGACAGGCTCATAGTTACATTTTCCGTCCCTCAGAGGGAAAATGTGGACAAGGACTATAAGCCTAAGGAGGGAGAGGTAGTATACTCTGACAACAATGAGAACTTCTTCGTTGAGCATGGCTCGGACATGACCATGAAGGAGTACGATTTCGATACGGGGGAGTGGAAGGAGCTTTATTCCGTTTTCAGCCCTGCTGAAGAAAGCAAATGGGGCACAGAGGAGTTCCCCAACATATACGGAGAGCTCTTTGCATGGAAGGAAAAGCCCGAGGGTACACGAAAATACGACGTTGTCACCGAGGAATACAGAGTTTCCACTGGTCTCAACAACTGCAATATAGTATATGCAGGCAGGGATAAGCTCATTCTTACCCTTTCCAACGGCGGAGGAAATGGCGGCGTTTCTAAATATGTCCTGCACGAATTCGACTTTGAGACCATGCAGCACTATGTTATTGATTATACCAACTACGGCGGAAACTGCATTGCCTTCGGCGACGGAGTTATCACATATATGGGCGGTATGCGCACAGGCGGCGCTTATTACATTATGCCTGCTCTGGGACTTGTTTTCCCTGTTGAGTCAGCTCCTCATGATGACGGAAGCCTGATGAACATGAGCACGGGACTTTTCGGCAATGACAGAAAAAATGCGATGTTCATGACCTACCGTCCTACAAAATCAAAGCCTGTGACGGTAAGTACACCTGACGGCGACTTCACACATACGGAGTATTATGACTATGAGTATGTATACTTCTGGTTCACTGCGGAGGGAAACGATGAATAAGAGAATAGCCCTGATACTGGCGGCAGTTTCGGTGCTGGGCTGGGGCTGCGCGGAGAAGAAAAAGGTCAGCTCGGTGACCGATGACATCACGGGCGACTACGCCGAGGACAGCGAAATAAGTACAAAGGCTGAGTACAGCGACAGCGATTTCAAGGTGCTGAACGTCACCCTGAGCTATCCCGAGGGAGAGGCTCCCGTAAAGGTGGAGAGCACAGACCTCAGCGGCATTGAGGTGGGCGAGAGGGTACCTGTCTGCAACAGGGCGGAGTTCGCCGAGCAATGCTACGGGCAGGAATACTGGAACGATCAGACTGTATATAAATGGCAGGATTTCGTAGACAAGCCCATAGAGGGAGTCATAGAAAGCTGCTATACCGAGAATGACCTCTGCTTCCTCTATGTTTCCTACCCCAATTTCAAGTTTGACATATATGACTGGGAAGTGTTATGCTATGACCCGAAAAGCGGCAGCACCGAGGAGGTGTACAGCTGGTCAGCCGAGAAACTGGAGGACCGCTGTAATCCCCCATGCTTCGGCAATGGAGCCCTGTTCAGTGAGGTCTACGACTCATCAGGTGAAAAGGGCAGCGTGATCTATAAGACCGACCTCTATACCCATGAGACGGAGCAGGTCTTTGAGGGCAGCACAGAGGAGTATTTATGGCTCCATACCGATGATACGGGAGATGTCTGCATACTCGCATATCCAAAGGACAGCGATGATGACGGGGTGCTCTACAAGTTTGACAGCGGCAAGGACGGATTTGTGCTGAGCGATGATATAGAAGCTCCCGAAAATTCGGTGTCAAACGACCGCTTCAACGGTGTACAAAGCCATCTGGTAAAGCGTGAGGGCAGCCGCAAGCTGGATATGGACAACGAGTTTTACCACGCGGAGACCTCTGTCTCCACGGGAATAATCGTATATGCCGACGCGGAGCGCTTCATCATAAGGTCGGGGAATAAGCTCCACACCTATGATATTACGAAGATGGAGCACTATATCTCCGACATCACGGACATGGGTGACGAGATAACCTACAGCTGCGGAATGGTGTTCATCGGAAACAGGAGCAATACCTTCCGTATGCCTGTATACTGCATAATGCCCGAGCTGGGACTCACCTATCCTGTCTGCGAAAAGGGCATATATGGGGACATCAGAGGGCAGGAGGACGGAATATCCTTCAACAGTATACATAATGTGGAGAACACCATGGTAGGTGCCGGCGGTGAGGTCTTTTTGACATACAGCTTACATACCGTGGATAAGGTATACAGACTGACAGTTGAGAGCTGAAAGCGCAGGGGCGCACATTGTGCGCCCCTACAAAAAAAGCATGGCAAAAGCCATGCTTTTTTATTTAAGATATTCCTCAATAACATCAAGGTCGCCGTAGGTTCGGAGCAGGGTATAGCCCGTGTTCTCCAGCACGGCATTGACGAAATCGTCCCTTTCCACGCGGTCAGCACGGGCATGGGAGGTGTCGTCCAGCTCTATGAGCGCCACGATGCAGGTCTCATCGTCGGCAAGGGCAAAGTCGATGTGCTTTGCCTTTATCTTGTTGAAGCACTCCATCCAGTAAGGATTCTCCTCCTTGGGCTTGGGCTCGATAAGATCCGCAAGCCTGACCTTGGTGTAGATATTCAGCCCATACTGATCCGCAAGGGGCTTCAGACGGGTGTAGAACTCATACTCCCTGTCTGTGAGGATGGTCTTTGCATTGTAGAGCTTGGTAATATCGGGCTTGTGCAGCCTCTTGTACAGCCATACCGCAAAGGCGATAACGGCTATTATAAATATCAGCGCGAGAAGTTCGTTTATATCCATATATCAGTTTCGTTTTTCGCCCGAGTATATCTCCTCGATGATCCTGCCCTTTTCGTCTGTTTCCGCAAGGCAGGAGTAGAAGGCTCCCGAGCCGCCGCGTACAAAGAGCCTGCCGTCGGCTGTGCCTATTTCCTTTATGAAGTCACACTCTGTCAGGTCGCCGCAGTCCATGATCTCCTTTTCGCCGCTGCTGTCAAGGGAAAAGACTGACTTTGTGTCCGTGAAGATGAGCTTGTCCCCGAGGAAGCAGTACTTCATGCAGGGAGTTTCGCTTACCTGCTTAGGCTCTCCGCCATCCACAGGGATGCTGTACAGCTTGTTGAAGTCGATATAGTACAGCTTTCCTCCTGTGATAACAGGGCTTTCGCCCACAGCAAGCTCCTTGTAGGAGGCTGAGGAGGCTCCGTCAAATGCGATGATATGCTCCTTGACTCCCACATCATAGGAGCAGATAAGGCAGGTCTTTCCGCCGATATCCGCATATCCCACGATACGGGCGTTCTTATGGTCTATGTGAAAGCTTTCCTGTGAGAGCTTTCCCGAGTAGTCCATGATCTTTATTTCGGTCTCCTCGCCGTCGGGACAGCAGAAAAGTATGCCGTCATCGAAGAAGTAAAAGCTTTCTCGCCTCGGTACAAAGTCCGCGGACTTTGTATCCTTGCTGAGCAGTGAGGACTTCCCCTCATCGTAAACGCAAAGACCCTCGTCGGGAGAGTAGTAATAGAGCTTTTCCCCGTCACAGTGGTATACCACGCTGTATTCGGGCAGGTCGAGCTCCTCGGTGCTGCCTTTTCTGTTGTCGCGGACATATACCTCGTGAGGACCGTCCTGATCGTTTTTCTCGGTAACATAGACAAAGTCGCCGTTGTCCATGATATAAAGGATATCATTGCCGTTGGAGACAACGTCCGCCGTATTTACGGATATTTCTTCCGATTCGGCTTCAGACGCCTTTTCCGTGGTCTCCTCCTCGGCAGGAGCAGTAGTCTCCGGTGCTTCGGTGGTGAGCTCAGAGCTGCTTTCATATGAGGTATTGTTATCCGAACAGCCCGAAATGAGGGGCGCTGCAAGGAGCGCCCCCATAACAGCTGCAATAAAGCTGTGTCTCATCAGTCAAATCTCTCGTCGATAACTCTTGCGGTCTTCTTCATGCTTCTGGGCAGGACTCCCACCTCTACTACCTTGACGATAGGAGTGAAGCCTATCCTGCTCTTTACCTTTTCTGCGATCCTCTTGCTCAGTGCATCGAAGTCCACATCGCCTGTAGACTCAACGTAGATGCGCATAGTGTCCTTGCCGTCAAGGTGAGATATGCGGATCTGGTATTCGCTGTTTATCTCGTTGAAGTTTGCAAGAACTTCCTCTATCTGGCTGGGGAATACGTTGACGCCCTTTATCTTCATCATGTCGTCTGTACGTCCCATGATGGTGTCAAGACGGGGATAGCAGCGTCCGCACTTACACTTGCCGGGGATTATCCTTGAAAGGTCGTGTGTTCTGTAACGGATAAGGGGAGCGCCCTCCTTGACGAGAGTCGTTATGACGATCTCGCCCATTTCGCCGTCGGGAACGGGCTCGCCTGTCTTGGGGTCGATGACCTCGATGTAGAGATAGTCATCCCAGTAGTGCATACCCTCGTTATATTCGCAGTTTATGCCGATACCGGGGCCGTATATCTCAGTAAGTCCGTAGATATCGTAGAGCTCTATGCCCAGCGACTCGGAGATGTGCTTGCGCATCTTGTCGCTCCAGCGCTCAGAGCCGATAACTCCCTTTTTGAGGTGGATATTTTCCTTTATGCCGCGCTTTTCTATCTCCTCTGCAAGAAGAAGTGCATATGAAGATGTTGAGCAGAGCACGGTGCTCTTCATATCCTGCATCATCTGGAGCTGCTTGTCGGTATTTCCGGGACCCATGGGTATTACCATTGCGCCCAGCTTCTCGGCACCGTTCTGGAAGCCGATACCTGCGGTCCAGAGACCGTAGCCGGGGGTTATCTGTATGCGGTCCATGTTGGTTATGCCTGCTGTTTCGTAGCAGCGCTTGAACATGATAGCCCAGTCGTCAACGTCCTTGGCTGTATAGGGGATAATTACGGGAGTACCCGTAGTTCCCGATGATGAATGTATGCGGACTATCTCCTCCTCGGGAGCAGTCATTAGTCCGAGGGGATATGCGTCACGGAGGTCCTTCTTCTCCGAAAAGGGCAGCTTTGTGAAGTCCTCGGGAGTTTCAACGTGAGTAATGCCTGCCTCTGCAAGCTTTTTTCCATAGAAGCTGCCTGCCTCAACGAGGGCGCGTATGCGGTCGTTGACCAGGTCAAGCTGCTGCTGAGATATCTGCATGATGATTCTTTCCTTTCACATTAACATTTATCAGAAGATAAGCAACAGTAAACTGAATTTCGTCATTAGCTGAAAGCCGTCCCTTGTTTTGTGCTTCTGTGAGAAGCGTGAGAATGACATCTCCTCGACCCTTTTCCAGACGTCTTCGCCGAAAAGGGAGGTACGGTTCCTTATACTGTCCTCGCCGTCGCACATAAAGAGCTGTACAGTGGGGGTAAAGTCGCAGTAATTGCCCATATAGTAAGGACCTGCATAGACGTCCTTTACGGGCTTGTTTCCGGGGATATAGATGTTTGATGTAACAAGTCTCGCTCCAACGCTGAGACCGTACATATCAGCCAGAGCATCGGGGAACTTCAGAAACAGCACACCGTCCATCTCGTCTGAGTAGGCGGATATTATCAGCGGTGATAGGGATACTACCACCGCGGGCTGCGTATCGCCGTTCATGAGGTAGCCTCCGAGACGCTTGAACTGCTTGTTGAAGTAGACTTTCTTGAAGCCCTTTACATGAAGCAGCTCATCTCTTATATAGTCGAATTTTTCTCTTGATGGTAAAACGTTACCGGCATTTTCTGCGGCGGTATTTGGGTCAACGTAGTTGATTTCCATTAATTGTATAGCTCCTTGTCTGTGTCAGTTTATTTTAAGTCATAGCGCAGAGCCTTGCTGTTGAGCTCTACGAACTGGGGTCTTACTGTCTTTTTCATGGTGTCCTCGATATAGTCAACTGAGAACGGGAGCACGCCGTTGCGGACGGCTGCACCCAGCATTACCATGTTCAGCACCTTGGGTGAGCCTATCTCCTCGATAGCGCGGTTTCCGTCAACGAGGACCACATTCTCCACGTTGCGCTGAAGGTAATCCAGCATCTCGTTCCCTGTGTAGTCAGAGCCGCTGAGAGTAGCTGTAACGGGCATGATGGGGTGGGTATTGACGACTACCTGACCGCCGTCCCTGAGATAGGGCAGCATACGGACAGCCTCGGCAGGCTCGAAGCCGATGATTATATCAGCGGTTTTTTCTGGGAACATAGGGCAGTAGATATCATCGCCGAGTCTCAGGAAGCTGAAAACGCTTCCGCCCTTCTGAGCCATACCGATGGTCTCGGCGCTCATAACGGGGATATCATGCTCCATAGCTGTTGCGGCGATGAGCTTTGAGGTGAGGACTATTCCCTGACCTCCTACGCCGCAGATAAGGATATTACTCTGCATCTTCGCCACCTCCTATAGCACCGAAAGGACATACCTGCGAACAGAGTCCGCAGCCTGTACACAGGGAATTTTCGATAGTTACCCTGCCGTCCCTGAGCACGATGCCGGGGCAGCCGAGGGTCTTTATGCACTTCTTGCATGAGGTACACTTTTCGCTGTCGATAACAGCAGGCTTGTTGCCCTTGATGAGCACAGCACAGGGTGACTTGAACACGATGGCTTTGACGCCCTTTTCGGCGGAAACACGCTTTACCGTGTCGATAGCCTTATTGAGCTCAAGGGGATCAACGGTCTCAACTGTCTTGACGCCCACGCCCTTCAGGACCTCCTGAATGCTGACCTTTTCGACCACCTCGCCCATCATGGTGCGGCCTGTGCCGGGGTGGGGCTGGTGACCTGTCATGGCGGTGGTGGAGTTGTCAAGGACTACCAGTGTCATGTCTGCCTGATTATAGACAGCGTTCACGGCGCCTGTTATAGCGGATGCGAAGAATGTTGAGTCGCCCACGAATGCGAAGCAGTTGGTGTCGGGCTCTATCTTGCCGATACCCTGAGTGATGTTCACGCCTGCACCCATGCAGAGGCAGGTGTCCACCATGTCGAGAGGCATGGCGTTTCCGAGGGTATAGCAGCCGATATCGCCGCAGAATACTGATTTCTTGCCCTTCATTGCTTCCTTTACAGCAAAGAATGAAGCTCTGTGAGGACATCCTGCGCAGAGCACGGGAGGTCTTACGGGAAGTGCGGGGGGAGTCTCTGTCTCAGCGGCAGCAGGCTTCTCCCAGCCCATGAATTCCGCGATGTTTGCGGCAACTGATGCACAGGTGTTCTCGCCGGCGGTCTTGACATTGTGAGTCAGCTTGCCCAGTATCTTTGTGGGAAGATGGTACTTTCCGCAGATATAGGTGAGCTCTCTCTCGATGATGGGGTCAAGCTCCTCGATACAGAGCACCTCGTCCAGTCCCTCAAGGAACTTTACGGCAGCCTGCTCGGGGAAGGGGAAAGGTGTTGACACCTTGAATACTTTAGGTGCGCTCTTTCCGCGGAGAGCCTCCATAGTGTAGGTGTAGCTGATGCCGTGGGTAGCTATACCCCTGCGGCAGTCCTTATCGTCTGCCTCGGTGATGATATTTCTCTCATATTCGGAGAATACCTTGGAAAGCTCAACATTGCGCTCCTCGATATGGATATGAGCGTTGTAGGAAAGACGGGGGAAGATGACCCACTTTGATGAGTCCTTGACGAAGCCCTCGGGCTTGTTTACTTTGTACTCCTCCTTGTCCTTGACCTCAATGGAAGCGTAGCCGTGACAGACTCTCGTTGTAGGTCTGAAAAGCACGGGTGTGTGATATTTCTCGGAATACTCGAAAGCCTCCTGTATCATGTCATATGCTTCCTGTACAGACGAAGGGTCGAAGCAGGGAAGCTTTGAGAAAGAGGCGAAATGTCTTGTATCCTGTTCTGTCTGTGAAGAAATGGGGCCCGGGTCGTCAGCCACAAGAATGACCATGCCGCCCTTTACGCCGATATAGGCAAGGCTCATAAGGGGGTCGGAAGCCACGTTGAGACCCACCTGCTTCATGGTCACCATTGAGCGTGCACCGCTGTAAGCCGCACCTGCACCAAGCTCCATAGCGGCTTTTTCGTTTACCGACCACTCGACGTATATTGAGCCGTCGTTGGCTTTTGCGGTAGTTTCAAGTACCTCCGTGGAGGGAGTACCGGGGTAGCCTGATACTAAATTCAGACCTGCTGCGATAGCGCCGCGGGCTATGGCAGCATTACCCATTAAAAATTCCTTATGCATAGTATCCTCCTTTAGGGTATCTCTAAAAACCCCTTCCAAGGAAAACCAGCTATGCACGGCATCTGCTGCGTCAACCTCCCTCGCAGTGCGACAGCACACCTTCGGGAGCTTTCCTTGCATCTTCCGCACCTATCTGATTTTTCTTACTGAAATGGATTTTTAGAGATGCCCTTTAATACTTCAAAAAGTCCACACTTAATACAATTATACCATTTATGGGGGATAAAGTCAATTATCAGCAATCAATTTCGGTGTTTGACGGATAGTGAAGATGTGTGTCCGAGAAAAAAATAAGCCCGAAGTGATCTGCAGACCGCCTCGGGCAAAGCTTTTGTATTATGTTCGGTAAGTCCGTTTATCTCATGTGGTCTCCTCGGTCTCCTCGGGATCGAGGATAGCGTCGTCGTCGGGAGCTGAGTCCGCAGCGGCTGAGAAGTCATAATCCGTGAACTCATCCACCTTGCGGAGCTTGATCACAAGACCGTACTCGTTGTCAAGTATAAGGTTATCGCCGTCCATTTTCACAGAGAATCCCTCATAGTCGTCCCACATATAGAGCTCATCCTTGTTTTCGGGCTCCCAGTCGTAATCTATGGGCTCTCCGAACACGTTCATTACGGAGGAGCCGCCCTCGCTGAGCTCAAGTCTGAAGGCTACGTTCACGGGGTATTCGCCCATGGTGTCGGTGTATGTCTCGCCCTCGGCGGTGACCTCTTCCGACTCCCATTTACCGTAATATCCGCTGAAGTCCACCTTGTCGAGACCTGCCTCCGTGGTGGACTGTGTCTCGCTGAACTTATCCACGGGCAGCAGATAGATAACAGAGCCGTCATTTGCATCGGTATATGTTACTATCATCTGTCCCTGTTCGATACGGCAGTCGTAGTTGTCCTCATCGCTGCGGATATGAAGGGTATCATTGCCGTCTTCGGAGGTTATGTTCCATTTGTAATAGTCGTTGGTGCAGTCCTTGCCTCTGGGATTGAGGGCAGTAGTGATAGCTGCTGTGTTATCCTCGAATATCTCCAGCTTCATAAGTGCGCTGATGGGATATCCTGCATACTCATTCTCATACTCCTCGTCGAGAACATGGGCTTTATAGGCTTCCCACTTGCCGAGAAAGGGCTTTGCCTCGTTGTTTTCAGTATTGATATCGTTCTCTGAGACCTGCGAGGAGTTTCCGCTTGTGTTCGAGACCTTTGAGGTTTTGCTGCTGCATCCGCAGATACAGCCTGTTATCAGGGCAGCTGTCATACAATAGCAAAATAGTTTTTTCATGATAAACTCCTGTTAACCTGTGATACCGAAATTCTGGATGACACCTGCCGCAGCATTGATATCGTCGGGATTTATCTCGGTAAATTCGTCTACCTTTGTGATATTGATGTATGAGCCTTCTTCTTCTATTACCAGCATTCCGTCACGATATTTCATGTCCATGGTATTGTCGGGTTCTTTTCCTTTCAGGTCGGTGACCTTTATCTGTATGGAATCGTCGCCTGTCTGTTTCCATGTTATGTCCACATTCTCGTTGGCGTTCTGGATGACCTTGTTATCAACAGCCGATCTCCAAATTACCTTTCCGTCCTTTTTGATCTCGAAGCTGAACAGTGCTGACAGAGGCACACCCAGCATATCGGTATACTTGGTGCCGTCCATCATCATCTCTGTTGCTTCCCACTTGCCGATATACTTCTTGTCGCGCTTGGCTCCGCAGCCTATGGCGCAGCACATGAGCATAAGGGCAGCAGCGGTGATAATAACTAACCTTTTCATTATTGAGTCTCCTTTATGTTTTTGTTCGAGAATTCGGCTACCTTTTTGAGGTGGGTCTCGCAGACCTTATCGCCGTTCTGTTCCGTGATGACCATTTCGTCACCCATAAGCGTATATCTTCCCGAAAGCTGTTCTGTCTCCACATAGAATATCTGTATGCTGCCGCCTTCGCCGATGCTCCAGCCGATCTGGTGGGGAGTTCCTTCGGGGTCGAAGTAGCCTCCGTTGCCGTTATCGTGGAAGATGTAGCTTTTGATGTCCTTCATGGTGTCCTTGCCCTCCACAAGCTCGGAGACAGTTTCCCATCTTCCGGTGACTGCGGAGATTATCTCGTCATTTGTCATGGTGTTGTGTACCTCCGCAGCTGCGGTGACACTGTCGGTAGAAACGGGGCGGCTGCCGCAGGAGGATGCAGAGCACATCGTGACAGCAGCGAGGAATGCAAAGCAGGAAAAACTTTTCATATTAACGCTCCTTATGGGATACCTGAGGGGTATCACGGTAAAAAGTATGTTAATCCGAAAGGGCTGCCGCAGACCGCAGCAGCCCTCCATTCATCTTGTTTTGGTCTTGTAGAGCATCCAGATAAGCTCGCCCACACCTACTCCGATAAAGCAGAGCATGGTCTTCATACTGGGCTTCTTGACCTTGAATCTGGTGATGAAGGCGAGAGCTATGAGCAGGAGAGCGCCGCCGTATACCTCCGGGAACCATTCACCGATATCCTTATGGAAGCTGTAAAGCAGGGGGAGTATCAGTGCCACGCTGGTAACGGGGAGACCCTCATAGACCTTGCGGTTTTCCGCGGTCTTCTTCTGCCTTTCCTCCTCAGCCACATTGAAGTATGCGAGCCTTATGACGGCACAGAGCGGGAACAGCACCAGTATGGGGAGGTCTACCCAGTCTCTCATGCCTACGGAATAGCCGATTACCACGGGAAGGACGCCGAAGCAGATGGCGTCGCAAAGCGAATCTATCTGGATACCGAATTTCTTTTCGCATTCGGTGCGGTCTTTTTTTGTACGGGCGACCTTGCCGTCGAACATATCGCACAGTCCCGAAACCATAAGGCATATTATGGCATATTCGGGGTGACGTTCCATCCCGCCGAAGCCTGCCGCGAAGAACATACCTATGACAGACGAGATGAGACTCATATATGTAAGAATAACCGTATAGTTATAATATCCAATCATTATCCAAACCTCAAATAAAACTTTTTGCCGCGCATACCCGTTTTTTATACAGGGTATAACAGATATTATATCATATTATCGGCAAAGTTTCAAGTGTTTTATTGCTTTTTCGCATATAAATGACTTATGAGGACTTTTTCTTCCTTCCGCGCTTTGCAGCTGGCTTGGGGGAAGTATCGGCGGCAGCTTTTGCGGCGGTTCTTTTAGCAGCAGTCTTTGTTTTTTTCGCAGCTGTCTTTTTCTTTGCAGCGCCATTTTCGCGGTTCACGCGGAGCTGTTCCTGTCTTGCTGCCTTGTCCTCAAGGCGTCTGTAAGCCTCGTCATAGAAGTACTCCTGCGAATTAAGTGGAGTATCAGCGTTCCTGCGCTCACGGATATACTTGCCGTCGCTGAGCATTATCCTTGCCTTGACGTTATCGCGCATAAGCACGCGGAACATCTCGCGGATACGTCTTCTGAGACGCTCGTCCTCAATGGGTGCAGCCACCTCAACTCTGCGGACGGTGTTCCTGCTCATATAGTCGGCTGAGCCTATATATATCTTCTGGTCGGGACCATCCTCGCCGAAGATGAATATACGGCTGTGCTCAAGGAAGCGTCCCACGATGCTGCGGACGGTGATATTCTCGGTATAGCCCTGTACTCCTGCGATAAGGCAGCAGAGTCCGCGGACTATGAGCTCTACCTTTACGCCTGCCTGTGAAGCCTCGACCAGCTTGTCTATGATGACGGGGTCGTTGAGGGAGTTCACCTTTGCGGCGATATAGCCTTTTCCGCCGCTTTTAGCCAGCTCTATCTGTCCGTCCATGAGCTCCAGCACCTGCGGTCTGAGAGCGAGGGGAGATACAAGGAGCTTGTTGGTGTTCTCAACGAAGGTGCCGTTGAGCAGTCCCGAAAATACAGCCTCGGCGTCGGCAGCGATATCCCTGTCGGCAGTGAGGAGCATGAGGTCGGTGTAGAGCGCAGCGGTCTTTTCGTTATAGTTGCCCGTGCCTATCTGCGTCACATAGTCGAAGCCGCCGCCCTGAGCCTTGCGGGTGATGAGGAGAAGCTTGGAGTGAGCCTTGAAGTCCTTGGGACCGTAGATGACCTTGACTCCTGCCTCCTGAAGCTGCTTTGACCATTCGATATTATTCTCCTCATCGAACCTTGCGCGGAGCTCTATCATGACAAGCACCTCCTTGCCCTGCTCGGCGGCAGTGCAGAGAGCGTCGATGACCTTGCTGTTCCTTGCAAGGCGGTAGAGGGTTATCTTTATGGAAGTGACCTTGGGATCATTGGCGGACTCCTGAAGGAGCCTTATAAAGGACAGATTTATGGACTCAAAGGGGAAGCTGAGCAGCATATCCTTTGACTTTACCTGTGAGAAAACGGGTCTTGTGTCCGACAGAGCCGCAGGCTTTCTGGGGGTTCTGGGGACGTAGTGGAGCTTGGGGTCATCGTCGTATTCCTGCAAAGTATAGAGGTAGGAAAGGTCAAGAGGGATACGGGAGGTGAAAACATTGACGTTCTTCAGCTTCAGCTTCTTGCAGAGGTAGTCCAGTGCAGTGCGGTTGAAGACGTCGGATATCTCAAGGCGCACGGGTGCCAGCTTCTGGCGCTTGTCAACGAGCTCCTCCATGCGCTGACGGAACTCGGGACCTCTGCCCGATACCATGATATCGGCGCTTCTGGTGACTCTGATGAGAGCGCGGTCCATGACCTTGTAGTTCTTGAACAGCAGGTGTGCGAAGCGGAGAATGACCTCCTCCTCCAGTATGAATCTCTTGCCGTCCTTACCAAGATGGATTATCCTCTCGGAGCGGCTGGTGGAGGCAGGGATAACGCCGATGGATACGCCCTTTTTGGCGCCAAGCTGCACAACTGCGTAGATGTATTTGTTTTTGAGGAAGGGGAAGGGCAGTGCGTCGTTGACCACTATTCCCGATATAAAGGGCTTCAGTTCACGCTTGAAGTAGAGCTCCAGAAAGGTCTGCTCCTCTTTGGTGGCTTTGTCAAAGGTAACGTGCTCAAAGCCGTAGGGAGCCAGCTCCTTCATAGTGCTGCGGAGAGCCTCCTCCACTGAGGGCTGGAGCCTGCGTACTGCGGTGAATATGGCATCGAGCTGCTGAGCAGCGTTCATGCCCGAGAATTTATCTTTTTTCTTGCCCTCGCTCTTGGCTTTGTCTGTGACAGAACCCACGCGGACCATGAAGAATTCGTCCAGATTACTCTGGTATATAGCAGAGAATGAGAGCCGCTCAAGCAGCGGAGTATCGGGGTCTGTTGCCTCCTCCAGTACTCTTTTGTTGAATTTGAGCCATGACAGCTCCCTGTTTTCAAGATATTCCATATATAGTCTCCCTTATGTATCAGTATTTGAACTGTCCGTTGCCTATGAATTCACAGATGAGCGAGTCAGGGGAAATGTCCTTCTTGCTCAGGGGAACAAGCTGTTCCAGTACCTTTACGGACTCGGCTATCTCGGGGACGTCAAGCATCTCCGAGAGCTGATCGAGCAGGTCGTTCCTGTAAGCGGAGAGCTCATACGCCATAAAGGTGTCCACGTCATAGTCCGAGCGGTACTTGTAGGGCATTATGTACTTGTTCTCACCTGCCTCAACACTGTGGAACATATTCATGGTCTCGCGGAGAGAGCGCTTGCGGAAGTTCTTGTCCCTTATCATGCGGCGCATAAGACGTACCCTTGACGGGTGGAGGAGTATCCCCTCGCCCGATATCCTCGTGCGGACGCTGACGTATATTTTGCTTATCATAGTGTCGGGGACGGTTATTACCGAGGGATTGAGGGCGTGTATGCCTTCAAATATAACTATCTCGCCCTTGCTGCGCTTGAATTTCTTGCCCGAGCCTGTGCGTGTAGAGGTCTTGAAGTTGTATTTGGGAAGCTCTATCTCGCGGCAGGCGCTGATGGCTTCTATCTGCTGGTTGAGGAGCTGGCTGTCCACGCGGAGAGGGGATTCGAGATCCATCTTGCCCTCAGCGGCAAGAGCCTTTTCAGCCTCTGTCAGCGGACAGAACCAGTTGTCCATGGAGAGGGTGTGGGTCTGGAGTCCCTTCTCGTCGAGGAGCTTTTCTATCATCATAGCCGTTGTGGTCTTGCCCGAGCCCGAGGGTCCCGACAGCAGCACAACAGGCTTTTCATTGCGGTTTTCGGCTATATCGTCAGCTATCTTGCTGAGCTTGTAGAGGTAGTCCTCATTGATGGTCCTGACGTATTCCTTAGGGTCTTTCTCTATCCCCTGATTTATTCTTGCGATCTCGATGTTCATGCATATCTCCCTTATTCTCAGTCATTAAGACTTTTACTGTTTTCGTCTCTTTTCTGACCGTGATTTGATTATACATTAATATTATACCACAGATTTCAAACTATTTCAACCCGTTATTTTGTGGTTTTTAACGTGAGTTTCAACAGAATGTTTAATTCGTTGCGGAAAACTGCGGAAAAACTTGGATTTCACACTTTTCCCTCTTGACAAATAGTAAAATCTGTGCTAAGATAAGTGTACAATATCCCGCAAAACGTCGATGAGGAAGGCTTTTCCCCAGCCGTTACAGAGAGCAGCCGTTCGGTGCAAGGCTGCACGGCAAAGGATATACAGCACACCGCCTCTGAGTGCGCCCAATAAGCGTCGGGAGCTCCCGTTACAGAGCACTTGAGATACGGAGAAAGCTCCGTGTGAATCAGGGTGGAACCACGGTAGACTATCGTCCCTTGTGCCTAATTACAGGCGTAAGGGGCTTTTTTGTTATTCTGTCTTCGGGGAGGTGACAAGGTGAGCAATATCAGCTACAACCAGAGGGAGGAAGCCTACGAGCTGCCCTATAAGCTGTGGGACGAGATGATGACAGTCCGCTTCTATACCGACAGCGAGGAGACTATCATCGCCAACCTCTCGGATATAGCCAAAAAGCTGGCAAGACTGGACGGCGGCAGAAGCACCATAGCAGCAATGCTTATCGACGACGGCTTCTATGAGGGCGGAAACGCCGAGGCTCTCGCAAAGCTGCTGAAGCTGAGGAACGTCTATGTGGATATCGACGAGGAGGAGACTGTGGTCTGCTTCGAGACAGGCACCGATGACGGCTATATGGAGAATTACGTCCATGTGGAGCTTTTCGGCGAGCTGTTTGAGATATCGGGCTGGGCGGAATGAATTTGAATACCGCGGTGCATGGCAATACATTGAAAACAAGCCCGCAAACCGAGAAAACGATGGATTATTCTGCAAGGAATAGCAGTTCATCGTATAAAACACGCAATAATTATGCATCAAGCATTATGAATTATGAATCAATAAAAAGGAGAGATCGATATGATCAATTTAACACTTCCCGACGGCAGTGTCCGTCAGATCGAGGCTGCACAGTCAGCCGGTGAGATAATCAAGGGTATAGGCATGGGACTTTACAAGGCTGCCTGCTGCGTAAAGGTAAACGGCGAGGTAAAGGATCTCCGCACAGTCATCGACGGTGACTGTCACTTCGAGGTATGTACATTTGACAGCCTCGACGGCAAGAAGACCCTCTGGCACACAGCTTCACATATCCTTGCACAGGCTGTAAAGAGACTTTATCCTGCTGCAAAGCTGGCTATCGGTCCTGCTATCGACAACGGCTTCTACTATGACTTCGACCTTGAGAAGCCCTTCACTCCCGAGGAGCTGGAGAAGATCGAGGCTGAGATGAAGAAGATCGTCAAGGAGGACCTTGAGCTTGAAAAGTTCGAGCTTTCTCCTGCTGAGGCTGTTGCAAAGCTGAAGGAAATGGACGAGCCCTATAAGGTAGAGCTCTGCGAGGAGCACGTTGACAAGGGCGAGCCTATCTCATTCTACAAGCAGGGCGAGTTCGTTGACCTCTGTGCAGGTCCTCACCTTATGACAACAGGCCCCGTAAAGGCATTCAAGCTCCTCTCATGCACAGGTGCTTACTGGAGAGGAAACGAGAAGAACAAGATGCTCAGCCGTGTTTACGCTATCGCATTCCCCAAGGCTTCGCAGCTTGACGAATACCTCAAGATGATCGAGGAGGCTAAGCTCCGCGACCACAAGAAGCTGGGCAAGGAGCTGGCTCTGTTCATGTTCGACCATACTGCTCCCGGTATGCCCTACTGGCTCCCCAGAGGCTGGAAGCTGTTCAACGCACTTCTCGAGTACTGGAGAGGTGTTCACGAGGATCACGGCTATACAGAGATATCGGGTCCTGTTCTTTCCAAGAAGGAGCTGTGGGTTACTTCGGGTCACTGGGACCACTATCAGGATGGTATGTTCGTTATCCCTGCCGAGGAGGACAACGAGGTATACTGCGCTAAGCCTATGAACTGCCCCAACGCTATCAAGGTATATATGAACAGACAGCGCTCTTACAAGGAGCTTCCTCTGAAGTTCAATCAGGTGGACGTTATCCATCGTAAGGAGAAGTCAGGCGAGCTCAACGGTCTCTTCCGCGTACAGCAGTTCAGACAGGACGATGCTCATATCCTCGTAACCGAGGAGCAGATCGCTTCCGAGATCAACGATATCATGGATATCGCTACCGAGATATACAACACATTCGGTCTTGAATACAAGGCTGAGCTCTCAACACGTCCCGAGGACTTCATGGGCGATATCAAGGTTTGGGACAAGGCTGAGGCTGACCTGAAGGCTATCCTCGAGGAGAAGTACGGTCCCGACGGATACGAGCTCAACGAGGGCGACGGCGCATTCTACGGTCCTAAGATCGACCTGAAGATGAAGGATGCTATCGGACGTGAGTGGCAGATGGGTACCATCCAGCTCGACTTCCAGCTTCCTCTCAACTTCAAGATGAAGTACATCGCTTCCGACGGTTCCGAGAAGCAGCCCGTAATGATACACAGAGCTATATTCGGTTCATTCGAGAGATTTATCGGTATCATCACCGAGAACTTCGCAGGAGCATTCCCCTTCTGGCTGTCTCCTATGCAGGTAGGTATCGTTCCTATCAGAACAGAGCATAACGACTACGCCAAGAAGGTAGCCGATCTTCTCAAGAAGAACCGCATAAGAGCTGAGGTGGACTACACCGACGACAACATGAAGAACAAGATCAGACGTTTCAAGGACTACAAGGATCCCTATGTTGTCATCATCGGCGACAGTGAGGCTGAGAATGAGCAGGTCTCCATCAACATCAGAGGAAACAAGCAGCTCAAAAACGTGCCTCTTGACAAGTTCATCGAGATGTGCAGAACTATGAACGAGGAGCACTCTCTCGATATCATCGACACACTGTAAAAAAGCCTTTAGCCGTCAGCCCTTAGCCTTTAGTCTGAGGGCGGCGGCTTTTATATCAATATTATTATAAACGGAGGGATATTTATGAACGAGCTTTGCAAGATAATCAGGGAAATGGTGATCCCTAACTTTATGAACATAAGGACTTCACTGCGAACTTACGACAGAGACGCTCTCTGCTGCGGCTCTCCCTGCTGGAGATGGGCGTATCACGCTATACATTCAGCGGATAAGTGGTTCATAAATCCCTGTGTTTACGATGAACCGCCTTTTCATGAGGAGGGCATGGACAATCCCGATAATCCCACGACGGTAGTTCTCTCGGATGAGCAGCTTTTAGAGTATCTGGACGATGTTGAGAAAAAGACTCTCGATTACATCGACAGTCTCACGGACGAAATGCTCTATGAATGTCCCGAAAACTGCGAGCACACGCGCATGGAGCTGGTACTGAGACAGTTCAGGCATATCTCCTTCCACACGGGAATGCTCAACGGTCAGACTGCTCTGGCTGCGGGAAAATTCCCTATGTGGGTATCACAGGCTGATAAATACGTCGATGACGGTATATTCTTCGGAAGATACCGCAAGGGACAGGTAACGAAATAAAAAAAGGGCACCTTCGGGTGCCCCTTTTTATGCATAATTAAGGGGCGGCAGAATGCCGCCCCTGCAATTAGAATACCATTTTAGCTTCGAGGTAAGCTACGAGGTCATCTATAGCAACTCTCTCCTGCTGCATTGTATCACGGTCACGGACTGTTACACAGTTGTCCTTCTCAAGTGTATCGAAGTCATATGTGATGCAGAAAGGTGTACCGATCTCGTCCTGACGGCGGTATCTCTTACCGATGGTACCTGCCTCGTCGAAGTCTACCATGAACTTCTTGGAGAGCATATCGTATACTTCCTCAGCCTTGGGAGTGAGCTTCTTTACGAGGGGCAGAACAGCTGCCTTGTAAGGTGCAAGAGCAGGATGGAAGTGCATAACTGTTCTTGTTTCCTTCTTCTCGTTGCCGTTCTTGTCGGTGGAGACAAGCTCCTCCTCGTCGTAAGCCTCGGTAACGATGGAGAGGAAGAGTCTCTCAACGCCCAGTGAAGGCTCGATAACGTAGGGGATGTATTTCTCGTTTGTCTCGGGATCGAAGTACTCAAGTGACTTTCCGCTGGTGTTGATGTGCTGTGTCAGGTCGTAGTCGGTTCTGTCGGCAACGCCCCAGAGCTCGCCCCAGCCGAATGGGAAGAGGTACTCGAAGTCGGTAGTAGCCTTTGAGTAGAAGCAGAGCTCCTCCTGATCGTGGTCACGGAGACGGAGGTTCTCCTCTTTGAGTCCCAGTGAGAGGAGGAAGTTCTTGCAGTAGCTTCTCCAGTAGTCGAACCACTCAAGGTCTGTGCCGGGCTTGCAGAAGAACTCAAGCTCCATCTGCTCGAACTCTCTAACACGGAAGATGAAGTTTCCGGGAGTGATCTCGTTACGGAATGACTTACCTACCTGAGCAACACCGAAAGGCACCTTTTTACGGGTAGTTCTCTGGATGTTTGCGAAGTTTACGAAGATACCCTGTGCAGTCTCGGGACGGAGATAGAGCTCAGACTTGCTGTCCTCTGTAACGCCCTGGAATGTCTTGAACATAAGGTTGAACTGGCGGATATCTGTGAAGTTCTGCTTGCCGCAGTTAGGGCATACGATGCCTTTTTCCTTGATGTAGTCCATCATCTGCTCGTTGGACCAGCCTGCTACGTTAGTGCCGTCGAAGTCCTCGATGAGGTTGTCGGCACGGTGACGGGTCTTACACTCCTTACAATCCATAAGGGGGTCTGAAAATCCGCCGATATGTCCCGAAGCCACCCATGTCTGGGGGTTCATGAGGATAGCGGAGTCAAGACCAACGTTGTACTTGTTCTCCTGAACGAATTTCTTCATCCAAGCTCTCTTGATGTTGTTTTTCAGCTCAACGCCGAGAGGACCGTAGTCCCATGTATTTGCAAGACCGCCGTAGATCTCGGAGCCCGGGTATACAAAGCCCTTGGATTTACAAAGGTCAACGATCTTATCCATTACTTTTTCACTGTTTTTAAGCATAATGAGCAACCTCGCTTTAAAATTTAATAGTCACATTATATTGTAACTCAAACGCGGGAAAAAGTCAAGACTTTTTAGCCATTAGCCCTTAGCCTTTAGCCATTCGCTTGCAGGCACTCCCATGTATAACAAAACAGCGCAGATAAACTGCGCTGTCAGTCTAATTGAAATTGAAGAAGGTAACGCCCGATGCGAAAAGGGCTGCACCTAAGAGTATCGCGAAGAATATCGCCTTTTTTATCTTATGCTTTATTTTGATGAGTATTATCAGTACGATGACAAACAGAATTATGGCCCAGTACTGCGAGAGAAAACCGGTTATGCTGTTGATAATATCGTCCATATTAAATATTCCCTATCATTTATCGTCTTTTTTCTCGGCATCGGTGAGAAATTCCGCGATTATGTAGCGCGGACGCTGTTTTACTTCTGCGTATATCTTTCCGACGTACTCACCTATGATTCCGAGGCAGAAGAGCTGCAAGCCGCCTATGAGCCAGATGGAGCACATGGTGCTTGACCAGCCGTGCTCGGTGAAGCCGCCTATCTTGGCGATAAACGCCCAGATAAAGGCAAGTATGCTGGCGATGGACATAATGATACCGAGAGTCGTGATGAGCTTGAGGGGCTTGGTGCTGAAGGAGGTGATGCCGTTGATGGCGAATGCCAGCATCTTCTTGAGAGGATACTTGCTCTCGCCTGCCAGTCTCTCGTGGCGCTCGTAGTATACCTTTGTGCTCTGGAAGCCGATAAGGGGCACCATTCCGCGGAGGAACAGGTTTACCTCCTTGAAGTTTGCCAGCTCCTGAAGCACTCTTTTGCTCATGAGGCGGAAGTCCGCATGGTTATAGACCACATCTGCGCCCATTACCTTCATGAACTTATAGAAGCTCTCGGCGGTGAATTTCTTGAAGAATGTATCGGTGTCACGGGCGCTTCTTACGCCGTATACGACCTGATTACCCTCATAGTACTGCTTTACCATCTCGTCGATGGTGTCGATGTCGTCCTGGAGGTCTGCGTCCATAGTGATGCACATATCGCAGAGCTCCTTTACGGTCATAAGACCTGCGAGAACAGCGTTCTGGTGACCGCTGTTGTGGGCGAGGTCAACGCCCGAGAAAAGCTGGGGGTCGGCAGCATGGAGCTCCTTGATTATGCTCCATGTGGTGTCCTTTGAGCCGTCGTTCACAAAGACCACGCGGCTGTCCTTGGAGATAAGACCTGCCGACATCAGATCATTATATTTTGTTTTGAGCTGTGCTGCGGTCTCACGGAGTACCTCCTGCTCATTGTAACAGGGTACTACCATGTAAAGAATTTCAGGATTATTCATGTTTGTATTCCCTTTCAGTTGTTGATGTTTTTATCAGTATAGCACAGCGGCGCGGATATGTCAATATACAGCGGACTGTGTCGTCTCTGCTCATTTCACGAATCTTGCCTTGATGATAGTATAGCCGTAGGGCTTTACGGTAATGGTATCGTCCATGAACTCGCCGTAGAATGGCTGGAGGTCCTCAAAGCGTGAGAGTATACTGCTCATATTTCCGAGATGAACGGTGTCGCCGCTTCTGTTAACGAAGATGATATAGTCCAGCTTCTGACCCTGACGGGTGAAGCCGATAAGGCGGCTGTCGTGGACTTCCTTTTCGTTGATGACGAAATATATCCTGCCGTCTATCATGTTGGGTATGGACTTTCTCACGCGGCTGAGCTCGGAAACGTAGGAGATAAGGTCGGTGTCCTCATGTCCCCACGGATAGCAGCGGCGGTTGAAAGGGTCTTTGTAGCCCTGAAGTCCTGCCTCGTCGCCGTAGTATATGCTGGGGACTCCCGGCAGGAAGAACTGGAGCGCCATTGCTGCCTTGAGAAGCTCCTTGCCGTGGGCGTACTGCTCCTCCGAGAGCCATTTCTCCGCCATCCAGTCCTTGCTCTTGCCGTCGCAGTTCTCACCGCCGAGGCGGTTGATGGCACGTTCTATGTCATGGGTGGAGACAAAGTTCATGAGCACATCAATGGTGGGCTTGGGGTAGTTCTCCACGATGGTCATGACGGAATTTATGAAGTCGATGGGCTTGCCGCCCTTCATGAAGCTGATTATAGCCTCGCGGAAGGGGTAGTTCATAACGGAGTCGAGCTGGTCGCCAAGCAGGTAGCGGCGCTTTACGCCGTAGCTCTCCTTGTTGGAGGCGTCCTCCCAGACCTCTCCGATGATTATCTTGTCCTTGTCATAGCCCTTTACGCATTTTCTCAGATTATTGAGGAACTGGTCGGGAAGCTCGTCGGCAACGTCCAGACGATAGCCTGCGGCGCCTCTGTCCAGCCAGTAGCGGAGGACTCCCTCCTCACCGCAGATGAACTCGGTGTAGTCCTCGTTGTTCTCACATACATTGGGGAGGGTGTCGATGCCCCACCACGCCTCGTATGTATTGGGGTAATCTATGAATGAGTACCAGTCGTAATACTTGCTGTCCTTTGACTGGAAAGCGCCGACCTCCGGATAGCGTCCGAACTTGTTGAAGTATACGCTGTCAGCGCCCGTATGGGAGAAAACGCCGTCGAGAATGACGGAGATCCCCATGCTTTCGGCTTCTCTGCACAGCTCCTCAAACTCCTCGTTGGTGCCGAGGAGGGGGTCAGCCTTCATATAGTCGGCAGTATTGTACCTGTGGTTCTCGTGGGACTCGAAAATGGGATTGAGGTATATGCAGGTGACTCCCAGACTTTTAAGGTAGGGGAGCTTTGACTGTATTCCCGCGAAATCGCCGCCGAAGTAGTCGTTGTTCCACACATGGCCGTTCTCATCGGGCTTGTAGAAGGGAGTGCCGTCCCAGTCCTCGCGGAGGACTCTGCCCTCGGGGATATTCTCCTTGGGCTTGCCGCTTTTGCAGAAGCGGTCGGGGAATATCTGGTACATAACGCCGCCCTTGAGGAAATCGGGGGTCTCGTAGGTATTCTTATATACTGTCAGCTGGAACATATCGCCGTGGTCCAGACCGCCCTCGTGGACGTTCACTTTCTTGATATAGTGGCGTATTCCCCCTGTGGTATAGGAGAAATAGTAGTAGTGGACGTCGGTGTATCTGGCGTTGTACTCGGCTGTATAGGCTATGCAGTCCTCCTCCTCGGTGACTTCGTTCATGGTGATGAAGCGCTCCTTGAAGCCTGTTCTGAACAGCACCAGCACGGGAGAGAAGTCGGGAACGATATCCTTGGGAAGCCTTATGGTGAAGCGGCAGGTCTCGAACTGCCTTACCGCACCGAATATGGATTTATAGCCTAAATTCCATGTATCATAGATAGGTCTCATATAAACAAAACACTCCGTTATCAATAATCCCTTATGGGTGTATCTGCAAAAGGTAAAAAGGGGACGAAGAAAACAACGTCCCCTTATTATATTTTATGCCGTTATTATCTCAGATGCCAGATATCGTCGGCATATTCCGTTACAGCGCGGTCTGCCGAGAAGATCCCTGCGCCTGCGATATTGTTGAGGGACATCTTTGCCCACTTCAGCTTATCGTTGTAGCACTCTGTGATATACTGCTGTGCGTTTCTGTAGCTGTCGAAGTCGGCGAGGACCATATAGGGGTCTCTGTCCTTCAGTGAGTTTGCCACATCGTTGAAGGTACAGCCGTTTATGCCGTGGTACATACGGTCGATAGCCTCGTGTATGCGTCCGTCGTTGTTATAGCGCTCACAGGGATTGTAGCCTCTTGCCCTGAGGTCGTTTACCTCGGGAGTCGTCATGCCGAAGATGACGATGTTATCGTCGCCGCAGGCTTCCTTTATCTCGATGTTGGCACCGTCGAGAGTACCCAGTGTAACTGCGCCGTTGAGCATGAGCTTCATATTGCCTGTACCCGAAGCCTCTGTACCTGCAAGGGATATCTGCTCGGAAACATCGGAAGCAGGCATGAGGTGCTCTGAGAGAGTTACGCAGTAATTCTCAAGGAACACTACCGAGAGCTTTTGGTTTATCTTGGGATTCTTTCTTATCTCCTCGGAGATAGCCCAGATGAGCTTGATTATCTGCTTAGCCAGATAGTAGCCGGGAGCTGCCTTTGCTGCGAAGATATAGGTCTTGGGAGTAAAGGGAGCGTCGGGGTTATTGAGGAGATATGCGTAATCCGTAAGGATATTCATGACATTGAGGTGCTGTCTCTTGTATTCGTGGAGACGCTTTACCTGAACGTCGAAGATGCTGTCTGTATTGAGGATGATGCCCGATTCGCTCTTGACGTATTTTGCAAAGGCTTCCTTGTTCTCCTTCTTTACTGCCATGAGCTTTGTGAGGACTTCCTCGTCGTTCTCGAACTTGCGGAAATTCTCAAGCTCTGCGCCGTCCTTGATGAACTTGGGACCGATGGTGTCCTTCAGGAGCTTTGTAAGTCCGGGATTGGACTGATAGAGCCATCTTCTGTAAGCGATGCCGTTGGTGACGTTCTTGAACTTCTCGGGAGTATTCTCGTACTCGTCATGGAATACAGAGTCCTTGATTATCTGCGAGTGGAGCTTGGAAACGCCGTTTACGCTGTGTGAAGCCGCAACGCAGAGTGTTGCCATGTGTATCTGGTTGTCCTTGATGATGGACATACGGGTAGTCTTTGCGCTGTCGCCGCCGTTTCTCTCCATGAGGGAAGCGCAGTAGCGGTTGTTTATCTCAACGATGATGGAGAAAATTCTCGGGATAACAGACTTTACGAGGTTAACGTCCCACTTCTCCAGAGCCTCAGCCATAACTGTGTGGTTGGTATAGGCAAAGGTCTTTGTTACGATATCCCATGACTTCTCCCAGCTGTATCCGCAGTCGTCGAGGAGTATGCGCATGAGCTCGGGGATAGCCAGAGTGGGGTGAGTGTCGTTGATGTGGATAGCCACCTTGTCGGCTAAGTTTTCAAGGGTGCCGTAAACGTTCATGTGGGTGTTTACGATGTCGCCGATGGAAGCTGCGCAGAGGAAGTACTGCTGGCGCAGACGGAGGCTCTTGCCCTCAAGATGGTTGTCGTTGGGGTAGAGTATCTTCGAGATGGCGTTTGCGATGGAGTTCTGGGCAAGAGCGCTCTCATAGTTGCCCTTGTTGAACATTTCCATATCGAAGTTGGGCGCCTTTGCGGACCACAGACGGAGCACGGAAACGCCCTCTGAGCCGTAGCCCGAAACGTACATATCGTAGGGTGTAGCCACAACGGTATTGTAGTTCACATGAGAGATGTAGTGATACTGATTGTCCCAGTACTCCTGAAGGTCGCCCTCAAAGTGGACGTCGATGGAGAGCTCGGGCTTGGGTACCAGCCATACCGAGCCGCCGGGGAGCCAGTTGTCGGGGAGCTCTGTCTGCCAGCCGTCCTCCAGCTTCTGCTGGAATATGCCGTACTCATAGCAGATAGAGTAGCCCATTGCGGGGAAGCCCATGGTAGCAAGACCGTCAAGGTAGCAGGCGGCAAGTCTTCCAAGACCGCCGTTGCCCAGACCTGCATCGGGCTCATTTTCGTATATCTTATCGAGATTGATGTCATACTGCTTCAGCATAGACTTTATGCCGTCAGCAAGCTCGAGATTGTAGATGCTTGTTTTGAGGGAGCGTCCCATGAGGAACTCCATTGAAAGGTAGTAGATCTGCTTACCGCCCACCGAGTGGGTGTGATTGATGAAGCTCTGCCTCTTAGCACCAAGAATTTCCACGATTATCGAGGAAAGAACATGGTAAACCTGTTTGTCCGAAGCTTCCTCGGGAGAAACGCTGTACAAAAGCTGAAGTTTTCTCGGGAACTCTTCCTTGATCCTGTCCATGAGAGGGTTTGCTTTTTTTGTAGCCATATATGATCTCCATTCTGCCGCAGAAGCGGCGTTATTACCCTTTGTATAACTTCTCTTCCCTATAACAAACGTGCTTTCGGGAAATGGGGAGAAATTATTCTACAAGCGGTATACATCATTAATTATACTATGATTTATAAGATATTTCAAGTGCTTATTTCAACAAATATTTGTCCACTAAATTTATATATTGCGGAAATTCGCCAAAAAAGCAGTATAATGTGTCCCTAAGGTGCGTTTTTGCGTTGTGCACATTGACCAAATGGAAAGAAAACCAAGCCTGTATTTGTGCAGAAAAACGAAAAAATTTGGTTTGAAAAAATTTTCTATATTTTTAAAAGATAAAACTTAGAAAATGTTTGAAATTTGTAATAATATGTGATATAATAGAGAAAGCGGTTCCCGAAAAACAGACCCGCGAAGAAAAATAGTGTAGAAAAAGACAACAAAAGAAAATGAAAAAGGTGATGTTTAATGGAAAAGAAAAAGCGTTTCTCGGTACTTAAATTCGTTCTTATCGTACTTTGTATAATACTGATCGTTATCTCGATCTTCGTCAACATTGCATTCTCGGGCGGCAAGACTCCCAAGCTCTTCGGAAACTACGTCTACATTGTCAAGGAATCCGACAATATGGGCAGCAATGTCTCCACAGGCGCGGCTCTCATAGCTCCCGACGCAAAGGATCTGTCCATCGCAAAGGGCGACATTGTTCTCGCCTATCCTGCTGCTGATCCCGAAAAGCTCCACGTTCTCAGCATCTACGACATCGTTACCGCAGAGGACGGCACAGAGAAGTACGTTACCGCAGACGCTGCCAACGTAGGCAGCGAAGAACCCATAACCAAGGACAAGATCGCCGCTCTCTGCACAGGTCACACCCAGAGCGATGAGATCGGCGGACTCATAAGATTTGCTTCCGGCATCAAGGGTATACTCGCACTCCTCGTTCTCCCCTGCGTTCTTCTTGTAATATTCCTCATTGCAAAGATCGCTTCATCAAAGGGCGATGACGACGATGATGAGTTCGGATTTTACGAGTACGACGAGAAGGAAAAGGAGAGAGCAGACTTCGAGAGCAGGAAGAATATCCACGACAAGACTGCAAATCCCCTCTTTGAGCCCTCTCAGGAGATTCAGCCCAGCAACGAGCTTGAGCGCAAGAAGATGTCCATTGCCGAGAACTTCAGCCAGAAGAAGGTAAACCCCGATTCTCCCTACCAGAAGGAGAAGGAGCGCACCATGCAGTTCAAGGCACAGCGCAGCGCTGAGAGCACATTCGCCGCAAGAAACCTCGGCGGTTCGTCCTCTACAGCTCCCACAGCCGACGCCCTCAGAGAGGAAATGCTCCGCAAGACAGCTGAGGCTGAGCGCACAGGCACATTCAATATCAAGACTACAAGCACTCCTCAGCAGGCTTCCGAGCCCGTAAGCGATAACACAGGAATCCTCTCAAAGAGCCAGCTTGCAGAGATGTCGAGAAACGACGTTCCCAAGACAACTCCTCTGAGAAGCCAGTCCGCTCCTTCAGCAGCGGCTCCCAAGGCGCCCAGAAAGAGCAGTACTCCCGATATCTCCGATATCATCAGCAAGACCGAGCACAATGAACGCAAGAAGAAGGCTGCGGATATGTCCGTTGACGACCTCCTCAAGCTCATCGAGGAAGAGAAGAACAAACTCTGATAAAAACACCAAAGGCAGTTCCGCAAAGGAACTGCCTTTTTATTATTGTCCGATATATGGTATTATATTCCTGCCTTATTAAAAGCTTATATGAACAGCGCCATCAGCGCAAGGGGACCTCCCACAAGGAACAAAGCACGGAGCAGGGCACCGCCCAAGGACTCCTTTTCGGCTTCCGGGTCGGATATCAGAGTGGGTTTTTCGGGGTCTATGAATACGTCGTAAGTATCGCCGATGACGCGGAGACAGGATGTGCGTCCGCCTGCAGCGGTGTAGGTCTTGTCCTCATAGGTGTATTCGTAGGTAGGACGGTACTTTATGCTGGTTATCCTGTTATTGGTGGAAGTGGTCTCGGTGGTGACGCTCTTGCAGACCGCGGAAACACTGACTGTGCAGTTATCCTTTGATACAAGGGCGTGCTTTATGCCCGCTGAGGCGTGGTATGCGCCAAGACAGGCGAAAAACAGCGGTATACCGCAAGCGAACAGCTTTACCAGCTTCATTTTCATGTTGTCGCCGCCTGTCAGCACCATACGGGTACAAACGAAGCCTGCAATACCAATGGCTAACGCCACGAAAGCGCCCGACTGAAGCTTCTCCCCCTTGATAAGGTCTGTGAGAATGACGATGAATCCGATGCCGCCGAAAAGGGCGAAAAATGCGTATATGGCTTTGTACTGCTCTCCGCTGCGGCTTCCCATCACAAATATATATATAACGGCGACTGCAAAAAGCATAAGCACAAGAATGCCTGAGATCTTATCCAATACCCTGAATCTTTTGCTGTCCTCGGGCTTTTCGTCGGGATACAGACCGTTTTCGTCGTAGTTCATGGGCTGGTCTTCGTATTTTTTCATGGAAATTCCCCTCCTTTGTGCTGATTATACCACGAAAGAGGGGAACTGTCAATTATTCGTCCTTATTTCTGAACAGGATGGCGACCACGGGACAGAGCACAGCTCCCAGCACCCATACTATCCATGAGATGCGCCATGCGTCGGCGAGGAAGCTCCAGCCCAGATATATGGCTGTGATCACACACCAGTATATCATCATAGCAGGTGAGGTAAAGCCTCTGTGCTGCTTCTTTTCGCGGGAGAAATCCTCCTCCTCAAGGAGCTTCTTATAGCCGCCCATGATAATGCCTGTGTGGGTGAGCAAAGCGACTCCCAGAGCCACCATGCCGAAGAACAGTGCTCCCGAAACGGAGTCGGCAGCGCTGCTGTCGGGGAATGCGGCGTCGATGATGATGGTGGGGATAAAGGAGAGGATGAGCAGTATTACGCCAATAACGATGAATATGGTGTGCTTTGGCGCGTATTTTGCCCTTTTGTCGCCTGCCATGCCCGAAACTCCGTATTCCGTGTCGATGCCCTCTTTGCTGAGGTAGTCATAGGGCTTCATTTTCTGTCCCGAGATAATAAACAGGGCAACGCCTATGGCGACCATTATGAAAAGCAGGGGAGCTCCCAGCATATCAGCCAGCTTTTCCGTTTTGTCAAAACACTCGATGAGAATTGTGGGAACCGCGCCGAGTATGCACAGGGCAACACCAAGAGGCGTGAGGACAGAGCGTTTTTTGTTTACGGCGAGGAAGCTGTTTGCCTCCTCCATGGATACCTTTCTGAGAGGGGGCTCGGTCTCAACCGAGGGCTCAGCAGTCGGAGCTGCTCCTGTGGGGAGATCTTCCTCATCTTTAAGTAATGTATCTGTGCTCACACTGAATATCTCAGAGAGCTGAAGTATGCGGTTTATATCGGGAGTGGACTGTGCGCCCTCCCACTTTGAAACAGACTGGCGGCTGACACCAAGCTTCTCAGCCAGCTCCTCCTGTGACATACCGGACCTTTTTCTGAGTTCGATTATCTTGTCTGCAAGTATCATATTTATTTCCTCCGTTGTAAGATCTCCTCGGGAGATATTTCCCGTGGGCTATGGTCTTATTCTATCATTTCCGGTGGTTACATACAAGCAACCGCGCTTTACAATTTGTCGCACGGCAGTTGCAATTGCCTGTTTTTCGGCAGTTTTTCGGGTGCGTGAGCAAAAGTGCAAAAAGATATTGATTTTTCCTGCCCGATGTGGTATAATATAAGTACAAATTTTTACGAAAGAAGGTATCCCCCTATGGAGATCAAAAAAGCAGTAGAAGCAGTTGAAAAGAAAACAGGCATCGACCTCCCCGACGAGAAGATCGAGAAGACAATTTCCAAAGTCGCTACAAAGGAAAACATCGACAAGGTAAAGGATGTAGTCGGCAAGGTGGCTACCAAGGAGAACCTCGAAAAGGTCAAGGACAAGGTCGAGGATATCGTTGAGAAGATCAAGAAGTGATCGGGAAAGGGGCATTGCGGAAATGCCCCTTTTTTATTGATGAAAGGAGAAGGAGCCATGCTGAAAAAGATACTCAGCGGCGAAGCCTGTGCGAAGTGCCGCCTGTGCTGTATATTCGACCGCTATGACGTCTGGGAGACTCCCATTTTCACCGCGGAGCTCTGCGAGAGGATAAAGGCAGCCCGTCCGCAGACCGAGTTCGTCACCAAGGACGGGGGCTACATATTCAGAGTTGGCGAGCTGAAAGGGGATGAGCTGTTCTCATGTCCCGCACTTACGGAAAATGGCTGTATGCTGGGTGATGACAAGCCCTTTGACTGCCGTATCTGGCCTTACCGCATAATGGAGGTAGGGGGCAGACGCGCCATAACCTTTGCGTCCATCTGCGACGAGCTATATCACAGACCTCTTTCTCAGCTTGTGGACTTTCTGAAGGAGGGGCTGGCGGATACCATCTTCGCCTATGCCGACCTCCATCCCGAGATAGTCAAGCCCTACTACGAGGGCTATCCTGTGCTGCTCTTTGAGAGAAAGCCGCTTTAAAACAAAATACTCAGAAAAAAACGGGCATTAAGCCCGTTTTTTACATATCATTCCTGTTTTCGAGCGCCTTGAAAAGCGTCACCTCATCGGCGTATTCCAGAATACCGCCTACGGGAAGTCCGAATGCAAGACGGGTCACCTTTATGCCCATGGGCTTCAGCAGACCTGCTATATACATTGCGGTGGCGTCGCCCTCAACAGTGGGGTTCGTCGCCATGATGACCTCCTCGACACCGCCCTCGGCTATCCTTGCAAGGAGCTCCTTTACGCGGAGCTTGTCAGGGGTTATGCCGTCCATTGGTGACAGGAGACCGTGGAGCACATGATATACTCCTCCGTATTCTCTTGTGCGCTCAAAGGCAGTTACGTCCTTGGGGTTCTCGACCACGCAGATAACGCTCCTGTCGCGCTGGGGATCGTCGCAGATAGGGCAAATATCCCTTTCCGTCAGATTCTGGCAGCACTTGCAGCAGTGAACATTCTTCTTTGCGTCGATAAGCGCCTTTGCGAAGTCCTCCACGGCTTCCTCGTCCATTGACATGACGTGATAAGCCAGCCTCTGTGCGGACTTCATGCCGATACCGGGGAGAGAAGCGAACTTCTCAGCCAGTATGACCAGCGGGAGCGCGTTATGATCTGCCATTATCTATCAGAAAAGACCGGGGAGAGAAACTCCGCCTGTGATCTTGCTCATCTCTGTCTCTGTTGTGTTCTCAACATTGTTGATAGCCTCGTTGACAGCGCTGATGATGAGATCCTGAAGCATATCGATGTCCTCGGGGTCAACTACCTCGGGCTTGAGTGTGAGGGACTTGATGGTCTTCTTGCCTGAGATGGTTACCTCAACAGCACCGCCGCCTGCGGTTGCAGAGAACTCTCTTGCCTCGATGTCCTCCTGAAGCTCTGTGATCTGATCCTGCATCTTCTGAGCCTGCTTGATCATCTGGTTCATATTCTGGGCGCCGCCGCCGTTTACGTTCCTTGGTATTCTTGCTTTCATTTTAAATTCTCCTTTGAAAATTTGATTTCATATTTATATAAAGCAAATGGTATTTGCTTTTAAGCGTTTTCCTTTTCCACAGCTGTCTCTATCTTGCTCTCCATAGCCTTTTTGATGATGCTCTCGGCGAGGTTTTTCTGCTCGTTGACGGTGGTAGCACAGCTTGCCTTCATTATATATCGCTGGCCGAGCACCTTTGCTATTGCTATTTCAAGGGAATTTGCGTTCTCTTTGACCTTGAACAGATCCATGAAAAAGCGGTTTTTGACTTTGATAAAGATGTAGTTTCCTGCTGTGCCTGCGAAGGAGCCGTCAAGGCTTCCCGCAACGGCAGGATTGATGTTCTTGAACTCCTCAAGTATCTCTCCCCAGCGTTCACAATTAACGATATCCTCGGGTTTGAGCTTCTTGATATCAATAGTGGGGACTATCTTCTCATCTGAGGGTGCGGCACTTGCCTCAAGGACCTCGGACTGCTCGGGAGCCTGACCTGCGGCGGCTCTCGGTGCGGAAGCTATCTTGTCCTCCAACTGTTTTATTTTATCATATATTTCTGAATTGTCAATACCCTGAACGGTTTTTGCGGGACCCGAGCACAGCTTTATCAGTGCCATCTCGAACTCCACGCGCTTGTTCATGGCTCTCTGCATACGCTCGCGGCACTCCTGAAGTGCGGACAGTCTGTCCATAACGGTGGGGAGGTCGGTCTTTTCCGCAAGGGCTCTCAGCCGCTCAAGCTCGTCGGGCATACACACAATGAGCTTTTCCGCGGTATCGGGGGAAGCCTTTATGAGCATGACGTTGCGGAGCTGGGTGATAAGCTCCTCACAGAGCCTTGTCAGGTCCTTTGACATATCGTATAGGGCTGCCGTAACTCCCAGAGCCTTGGGGGCATCGGAGTCGGAAACGGCGTCCAGCATATCATATAGGTAGTCCCTGCCTGCGATACCTGCGGCAGCGGATACGGACTCGGCGTTAATGACCTCGGCGCATACGGAGCACTGGTCCAGAAGCGAAACAGCGTCACGCATACCGCCGTCGGCAAGCTTTGCTATCATGGCGGCGCCGTCCTCGGTGAGGTTAAGCTCCTCCTGCTGAGCGATATAGCTTATCCTTTTAGCGATGTCCTCTGCCTTTATCCTGCGGAAATCGTAGCGCTGGCAGCGTGAGACTATGGTCGCAGGCACCTTGTGTATCTCGGTGGTAGCGAGGATGAACTTCACATAGGGAGGGGGCTCCTCCATTATTTTAAGGAGGGCATTGAAGGCTCCCTGAGAGAGCATATGCACCTCATCTATAATGTATATCTTGTAGGCTCCGCGCTCGGGAGTATAAACTGCGGCGTCGCGGAGGTCGCGGATATTGTCCACGCCGTTGTTGGAAGCGGCATCGATCTCCACTATATCGGTAAGTGCGCCGCTGTCGGCGTCACGGCAGATGTCACATTCAAGGCAGGGATTGCCGTCCTTCATATTGCGGCAGTTCACTGCTTTTGCAAGGATACGGGCGCAGGTGGTCTTACCCGTGCCTCTTGAACCCGTGAAAAGGTATGCGTGGGCAGTCTTTCCGCTGATTATCTGATTTTTCAGGGCTTCCGTAGTGTATTCCTGAGAGATGACGTCATCAAAGGTGAGTGGGCGCCATTTGCGGTAGAGTGCCTTGTACACAGCTTTTCTCCTTTCACTGTTATTTGTCTGCGCTTCGTTTTGCGGATTCCAGCATCTCCTTGAAGAAGGCTGTGAACTCCACAGGGTCGCTTATATTGTTTACCAGAGCCTGTCGGAAGCAGCGC
Organism: Ruminococcus sp.; assembly: GCA_017519145.1. Taxonomy (GTDB): domain Bacteria; phylum Bacillota; class Clostridia; order Oscillospirales; family Ruminococcaceae; genus Ruminococcus. The sequence goes on along the minus strand of JAFWTA010000021.1, from coordinate 947 downwards.
TCGCCCTCCTCGCAGTTGCCTATCATGACATTGGCGAGGGCAGCGCCTCCGAGAGAGTCTGCGGTCTTTTCGTGGTGTGCGATGGATTCTGTGAACCATTTGAGGGCATTTTCGCCCTGTTCGGCTTTCAGGTAGATGCTGCCTATCTCGAAGCGTATCCTGCCGTGAAAGAGGTAGTCCTCCCGGAGCAGCTCCTGAAAGTATTCGGAGGCACGTTCGGTGCTGCCGTTGGCAGCCATGCATCTTCCGATGAAGATGGGCAGCTCGGGGATATAGAAGCCATTTTCCTGAGCCTTGTCATAGCACATAAGAGCGTTCGGCGGAGCTCCCAGTATATGGTAGCAGCGTCCGCGGTAGAATTCATTGACAGCGGTCTCCCGCTGAGTGAATTTGAAGTCGCTGTTGCCGAGGTCTGTAAAGACTTCGAGAGCCATGCGGAAATCGCTCTTTTCAAACAGCTCCAGACCCTTTTCAAACATGAGTGACTTCTTTCCAAGTCCCGTAAAGGCATTGCCGATGATATCCTCGTCAGCGCGGTGGTAGAGCTTGCCCTTGTAGTCTCTCAGTGAGAGCAGAGTAGCTCCCACCAGTGAGCCTATGAAGGAGGTTACGATGATATTGAATATCATGAACCAGTCCATGCCGTCACTGCCGTCATCGGTGATGAAGTAGTACACCGCCTGTACCGCAACACATAGAAACGCGAAGGCAGCCGCTTTCACCAGAGAGCGCTTTATACAAAGCAGCACTCTTTTAGCTCTTATGGCGAGCATATTGAGGAACATACGGCACACCCCCTGTTAAAGAAAAATTCCGGAACATAGATGTGCAGGCTTGCTGCGGCACACAACACGCACCGCTTAATGCTGCTCGGTCTCCCGCCTGACATGGTTCACGGGGTCTTGTTGCACAGGGCCCACACATCTATATTTCGGAATTTCATACCC
>JAFWTA010000002.1 GCA_017519145.1 Ruminococcus sp. | reverse complement strand
TTATCCTTATCCATGCTGAAGTTGTTTTCAGCGTTTGCCTGAGCGGACTTAACAAGCTTTGCAACGATAGGGCTTGCAGCCTTAGGAGTAAGATCTAAAGTAGCTAAAGCGAGATCAACAGGCTTGTTTCTGATAAGATCCAGAACAATCTGCACCTTTCTGGGTGATATACGAGCATTTCTTAAATAAGCTCTTGCTTCCATCTCTGAACTCCTCCTTCCGCTTATTTCTTACCGTTGTTGGATGTCTTTGAGCCTGCGTGGCCCTTGTAAGTTCTTGTAGGAGCAAACTCACCGAGCTTGTGACCTACCATATCCTCTGTTACATATACCGGAACGTGCTTACGACCGTCATGTACAGCAAATGTGTGACCTACAAAGTCAGGGAATATTGTTGAAGAACGGCTCCATGTCTTGAGGACCTTCTTCTCACCTGCTTCATTCATTGCAACGACCCTCTTCAGGAGAACTTCCTGGACATAAGGTCCCTTCTTAATGCTTCTGCTCATTTAATCAGTTCCTCCTTTCAGATTACTTGCCGTTGCGGCGCTTTACGATGAACTTATCAGTTCTGTGATGCTTCTTACGAGTCTTGTAGCCGAGTGCGGGCTTGCCCCAAGGGGTAACAGGTCCGGGACGGCCGACAGGTGACTTACCTTCACCACCACCGTGGGGGTGATCGCAGGGGTTCATTACAGAACCGCGAACTGTAGGTCTCCAGCCCATGTTTCTTACACGGCCAGCCTTACCATAGTTAACGTTCTCGTGATCGATGTTGGAAACCTGACCGATTGCAGCCTTGCATCCGATCGGAACCTTTCTCATCTCGCCGGAAGGAAGTCTGATAAGAGCGTAGTTGTCCTCTTTGCCCATGAGCTGAGCCTGATTGCCTGCGCTTCTTACGAGCTGAGCGCCCTTGCCGGGATAAAGCTCGATAGCGTGGATGAATGTACCAACGGGGATATCAGCGAGCTTGAGAGCGTTGCCGGGCTTGATATCAGCCTCAGCGCCTGACTCGATCTTGTCGCCTACCTTGAGGCCGTTGGGAGCGAGGATGTATCTCTTCTCTCCGTCCTCGTACTGAACGAGAGCGATGAATGCGCTTCTGTTAGGATCGTACTCAAGAGTCTGAACAACAGCGATCATATCGTCCTTGTCTCTCTTGAAGTCGATAACGCGGTACTTTCTTCTGTTACCGCCGCCTCTGTGGCGAACTGTTATACGGCCGTAGCTGTTTCTTCCCGACTTCTTCTTCATGGGTTCGAGAAGGCTCTTCTCCGGCTCAACCTTTGACAGAACCGAGTAGTCAGTTACAGTCATCTGACGTCTCGAAGGTGTCGTAGGCTTATATGTTTTAATAGCCATTTTAACTTTCTCCTTTAATGCATTTTTCGCGGGAGCATTACTCCCATACTTTCTGACTTATACTAATGTAGGGATCAAACCATACCCTCGAAGAACTCGATAGACTTTGAATCCTCTGTAAGAGTGATGATAGCCTTCTTCCAGTCAGATGTCTTGCCGGCGAATCTGCCGACTCTCTTTGAGCGGCCGTTGCAGTTCATAGTGTTTACCTTTGCAACCTCTACGCCGAAGAGCTGCTCTACAGCCTTCTTTATCTCGGACTTGTTAGCGTCCTTAGCAACCTTAAAGGTGTACTTTCCGTTCTGGAGCTCATCCATTGACTTCTCAGTGATAACGGGCTTCAGAATGATGTCCTGAGCTGCTTTCATTATGCGTACACCTCCTCGATCTTTCCAACGGCATTCTTAACAACGATGAACTTATCGTAGTTGAGTATGTCGTAAACATTAAGAGTATTTACAGCAGCAGTCTTAACACCGGGGATGTTAGCTGCGCTCTTTACTACCTTTGCATCAGCCTCTGCTGTTACGATGAGAGCCTTGCCCTCAACGCCGAGAGCCTTGAGCATTTCAACAACTGTCTTTGTCTTGTACTCGTCAAGTGTGAGAGCGTCAAGAACGATCATGTTGTTGTCGAGAACCTTAGCAGAAAGCGCAGACTTCATTGCGAGTCTCTTTACCTTCTTGTTAAGGGAATATCTGTAATCTCTGGGCTTGGGGCCGAGAGCGATTCCGCCGTGTACCCACTGAGGAGCACGGGTCGAACCCTGTCTTGCATGGCCTGTACCCTTCTGTCTCCAGGGCTTTCTTCCGCCGCCGCTTACTTCTGTTCTTGTAAGTGTGGACTGTGTACCCTGTCTCTGGTTTGCAAGGTAATTAACAACTGCAGCGTGCATAACGCCTTCGTTGGGAGTGATTCCGAAAACTTCGTCGTTGAGCTCTGTCTCGGAAACCTGCTTACCTGTCATATCAAAAACTGAAATTGTAGACATTTACGCTTCCTCCTTCCTTAAGCCTTTACGCTGTCAACGATATAAACGATACCGCCCTTAGGACCGGGGATAGCGCCCTTGATAGCGATGAGATTGTTCTCAGTGTCTATTTTAACGATTTCGAGATTCTGAACAGTAACCTGCTCTGCGCCCATGTGACCTGCCATGCCCTTGCCCTTATAGATTCTTGAGGGGGATGAGCAAGCACCCATTGAACCTGCCTGTCTGTGAACAGGGCCGGTACCGTGAGTTTCCTTGAGTCTGTGCTGGTTGTGGCGCTTGATAGCACCTGCGAATCCCTTACCCTTGCTGGTGCCGACAACGTCGATAGCGTCGCCTACAGCAAATGTATCAGCCTTGATGATGTCGCCTACGTTAAGAGCGTCGCAGTCGTCAAGTCTGAACTCCTTGAGTTCCTTCTTGCAAGCTACGTCAGCCTTGTCGAAGTGCCCCTTCATAGGCTTGTTAACTCTCTGTACCTTTACGTCACCGTAGCCCAGCTGAAGAGCTGCATAGCCGTCGTTCTCAACAGTTTTCTTCTGTACAACGACACAGGGGCCGGCTTCTACTACTGTTACAGGAACAACTTTTCCTGTCTCGTCGAAGATCTGAGTCATACCGATCTTCTTACCGATAATGCCTTTCTGCATTTTCTTTTCCTCCTATAGGTTATTGGTTGATGATTTACACATCAACATGACCGGCGGTCTACCGCCATCCCGCTTCCCGAGCGGTAGTTTCAAGCGTAATTTCGGTCAATTACTTGACTTCCATAACAACGTCTACGCCTGCGGGGATCTCAAGCTTCTCAAGAGCAGCTGAAGTCTTCTCAGTGGGACGGATAACGTCTACGAGTCTCTTGTGAGTTCTCATCTCGAACTGCTCACGGCTGTCCTTGTACTTGTGTACAGCACGGAGAATTGTAACAACTTCCTTGTCGGTAGGGAGCGGGATAGGACCCGAAACTCTTGCACCGCTTCTCTTAGCTGCCTCAACGATCTTAGCTGCTGCAATATCAACAGTAGCGTGATCGTAGCCCTTGATCTTGAATCTGATCTTTTCGTTGACTGCCATTATTTTCGCCTCCTTGGAATTAATTACGGGGACGCAGATTGGAATATCACACGTTTCCGTGTGTTTCATGCCTCATCTCATAAAAAAACTCGAAAAACCGTTGTTTTCCGAGCCGTCTTAACAAAATATGAGCACAAAAAGAGCATAATCCACGCATACGCAAGCTGCGTGAAGAATAACCACAAACTGTGTTCGATATCCCATTCGCCCGGTTTAAAATCGGACATACTCCACGGAAATTACCTGCCATACCGGCAGCAACCTTCCGCTTCAACGCATATCTTCTGCAGTCAGCGCGCATATCAGCGCACTCAACGTAACCTATTATACCACATATATAGGGATAAATCAACAATTTGCAGAAATTGTATTTGTAAATTTTTAATGAACGATAATTTTGTTTTAACAATATGTGCTTTTCTAAGAAAAAGAACCTCCCGAGAGCGTTTTTTCGCCCTCGGGAGCGTTGTTTTACTTCTCGACAGCCGTCGCTTCCTTCTCAGCCTTGGCTGCCTCGACGCCCTTCTTCAGAAGGAATACGCAGAGGTCATAGAGCTTGTGGATAACGATAGCGCTGATAAGTGAGCATATGAATATCTTGGGCACGACCTCGTACCAGTGACCAAGACGGTCGCCCACCTCGGTGTACTTCTCGTTGAAGCCGATATGGCGCTCGGAATTCATGTCCTTCTGCCAGCTGTTGTAGAACAGATTGTCAAAGATGTAGGAGATAAGGTATGTGGCAAGAGTAACTCCCGAAAGCTGACGGAGCACGAACTTGACGCCCTTGTTCTTGGTGGTGATATCAAAGAGCAGCAGGAATATGCAGACCGCAACAAGGAATACGGGGTATGTTCCGTAGTCGTTGAAGTGCCATGACACGAAGCGCTGATCCTCCGCCACATTTGCAACGCTCTGCTTGTATGTACTCCATGTAAGGAAGCCCAGTGAACCACAGAAGCAGGCAAAGATGATAAGCTTGTTGAGGATAGTTCTCTTGGGCGGACAGTCGCGTATGAAGGCGCCCACATAGTAGTAAGCCAGAGGCCATGCACCGTTGAGATAATCGGGCAGAGCCTTTATCTGGGTATCTCTGTCAAAGCCGAGGAAAAAGCTTCTTGCCAGTATGGTAAATGCAAAAACAGTAAAGGTCATTATGAACTTCTGCTTGTTGTTCTTGCAGCCGTTGAACGCAAGGTTGATGAACGGGATAGCAAGGAAGAGCGCGATGTAGTAGTTGATGTACCAGCCGTACTGTGCGTTGCTGTACTCAAGGAAGCCCTTGAATATGTCCCAGTTCTTGAATTCATAGTGCTGGATGTCCTGCTTGAACTTCAGACATATGACGCTGATGACAAGGTAAATTACGATTATCTTGATAATTCCCGTGTAGTATTTTGCACTGAGGGTCTTGTTCTTCATGAGGTATCCCGTGGATATCATGAACAGAGGGACGCAGGTGTAGGCAAACCAGCGCATAGCGATGGGTCCCACAGCCGAGGTGTTGGTAAGAGGTGTGTAGTAGAAGCCGTTATACAGGAAGAAATGTACGCTGATAACAAGCATTACCGCAAGTATCTTTACAATGTCTATTCCTGCGAAATAAGGCTTCATAGGTACAGCAGGAGCTGCGGGTGCTTCCGCTTCGGCTGCCTTGACCTCCGCGCCCGTATCCTTGGGCTTTTTACCCTTGGTATCGGCTGCTTTTTTGACCGCTTCCTTTTCGGCAGCAGTCTTCTGTTTCTTTTCCATTGTGTTTACCTCCATGTTTTATATTCATTGATCACAGTATCGTTCCGTCACGATTATTTATAATTATATCAGCACACAATAATACTGTCAATAGCCGCTCATATTATTTAGACGGATACTTCCGAAAAAACTCTCAGCTTCCGAAAATATATTTCAGTACAGTCAGAACAGTGTCGCCCACCGACTTGGAATTGACCACATCAAGAGCTCTGTCGGGGCGGTCGGTGATGATATTGTCCACGCCGAGAGCCATCATCTTCTGCATCTCGCTCTGGCGGTCAACTGTCCATACAAAAATGCGCTTGCCGTTATGGTGGGCGGAGTTGACCACGCTCTGGTTGACAAAGAGATAGTTCATGCTCACCGCGTCTATATAGGGCAGCTGCGAATAGGACGTTGCCGTGGCGAGGTTGGCGATAAAGGCAGTCTTTATCTTGGGATTGAGCTGCTTCACCTTTTTCAGGGCAGGATATGAGAACGAGGTCACATAGCAGGAATTGACTATGCCGTACTCCTCCACCAGCTCCACCACCTTTTCGGCAGTGCGCTTGGGGTCTCCCGAGCGCTTTATCTCTATATTCAGCATGATGTCCTTCCCCACAAGGTCAAGCACCTCTGTCATGGCGGGTATGCGTACATCGTCGAACTCGCCGTCCTTGCCGAACCATGAGCCTGCGGAGAACTGCATCAGCTCATCGTAGGTATAGCTGCTCAGCTTGCCTGTGCCGTCGGTGGTGCGGTCAAGCTTGTCATCGTGGCAGACCACGAGAACATCATCGGCAGTGAGCTGCACATCCAGCTCTATGAAGTCCGCGCCGCAGTCCATAGCCGCCTCAAAGGCAGGCAGGGTGTTCTCGGGAGCTATCCTTGAGAAGCCTCTGTGCGCCGTGACCTGAGTCCTGCTGAGTACTCCCACGTTAAGGCTGACATTTCCCCGATACAGTGCCCTGAAGTAGGACAGGTTCATGACAAGTCCTGCCGCTATAAGGACAGTGACAAGAACAGCGCTGTGTCCGCGCTTCATCTTCTTTATGCTCTTGTTTGGCAGCTCCAGCTCCTCGTCCTTGTTGTCGGCGAGAAATCTGTTCGTGAGCCACCACATCACCGCAGGTGCGGAGAAGAACGCAGATATTGCCGTAAATACGCTCCATGCGTAGCGGAGCACCTTCAGAGCCGTTCCGAAAGCCGCTCTCGGCTCGGAAAAGCCCTTGATGACGAATACTATGATAAAGCTCAGTCCGAATGTGACAGCCGCTATGATAAGCACAACGGCAAGGCTCCACAGGAACAGCGAAATTATCATTTTAAAGCGCTGACCGCTCATCTTCTCGCGGCTCTTTCTGATACAGCCGCGGAAGGAGTACTTTGTCAGTATGAGGTAGTGTATACTGTAGCTTCCGCTTATCATCAGAATGATGAACAATAGCTGTATAAGTATGTATGAGGCGATAGCCATACTGCCGCTGACAGAATAGAATATCCTCCTCAGCACAGGCATCAGCGGTGCCATGAACATACCCGAGGACAGCGAGAACTGTGCCAGAGGCATGACAGCCATATACGCAAGGAAGGAAACTATGCCCGAGCCCTTGAAGGCTTTTCCGAAGGCGCACAGTCCCGTCCTGAACATACCTCCCGTGTATATCCGCTCACCCTTGCCGAAGCATGAGAAGCAGGCGGCAAGTGCGGACAGCTCCACAAAGGAGAAAAAGGCATAACAAAAGAGCATCATCACGATAACGATGATCGTGGAGGGATGCTTCAGATAAACAAGCAGGTTTTCGTCGTTGAGGTAATTTATGCCCGAGAGCTTCATGGTCAGCTTCAGCAGCAGCGTCAGCACGGGGGTACCGATAGCCAGCAGCAGGAGCTTGAAAATAAGTTCAAATATCAGAAATTGGGGGACAGCTCTCAGGAAAACACCTGTGTTTTTCAGGATCTTTTTCATATGTTTTACTCCGGACAAGTGAATATACTTAAATTATACGCTCTTACAGGCAACTTGTCAATAAAAAGTTAAGAGTCGGGAGACTGAAGTTGAAAGTTGAAAGTTGAAAGTTGAGAGTTAATGTGTTCGCTGCGCTCACATTATCCGAAAGATCCCACGGCTGTTATAAATACGATAAAAAAGAGAGCTGAGAGTATATGTATACGCTCAGGGCGCTGCCATAACTCTCAACTCTCAACTATTATCATCCGACGATGCCGGAGCGCTCTATGCCCTCGGTGAAATGCTTCTGCATGAACACATACATCAGCAGCACGGGCGCTATGGACAGCAGGCAGCCTGCTTCCTTCCAGACTATCTGCTCTCTCGGACTTATCTGCACAGTGGGGTCGTTGAACAGCCTTATCTTCAGCTCATTGTCCAGATTTGTCAGCATGAGGGCTATGGTCTTTGTGTTGGTGAAGAAGGTGTTGCTCACATAGTAGTCGTTCCAGTACCACACCACCGAGAACAGGAACACCGTCAGAAAGGCAGGCGCCGCATTTGGCGCGATAACGCTCACGAACGTTCTGAACGGTCCGCAGCCGTCTATGTACGCCGCATCCTCAAGCTCACGGGGAAGTCCCTTGAAGAACTGCCTGAATATGAATATCATCAGTCCCGCCCGTATGCCGTTTGCCGTCATTGCAGGCAGGTACATGGTAAGCCTGCTGTCGATGAGGTTCACGCTGAAAAGCCCCTTTATGCCGAAGTAGCGGAAAAGGGTGTACAGCGGCAGGGATATTACCTGCGTTGGCACCAGTATCATCATTATGACTATGGCAAAGAACAGCTTCTTGCCTCTGAACTCGAAACGTGCAAAGCCATAGCCCGTTATGGCACAGGATATGACCTGCACCAGCGAGCAGCCTATATTCAGCAGCAGGGTATTCCCCAGCGTCTTCCAGTAGTCCATGGCGTCTATGGTCTCGGTTATTATCCTGAACGTGTAGTGCCGCGGGATCCACATTACGGTGGGGTCGCTCATGTCCGCCCTCTCCCTGAAGGCGCAGCTTATCATATATATAAGAGGGTACATGATGACGAAGCCCAGCCCGATGAGTATGACCGCCCTGAATACGGGCCAGACCTTCTCTGCGGCAGCCTTCCTGCGCAGATAGCCTCTCTCCTCACGGGTCATGGACTGCATATGCAGCTTTTTCAGCTGACGCCTGCTCATGCCTCCGCCTATCTCCTCGGCGGACTTTACCTTTGGTGCAGCTGTCTCATCAGCCATGCTTCTCACCTCCTCAGTCGGTCTCGTATTGTATGAATTTGCCTGTCAGCCATGCAAAAACGCCTATGGCTCCCAGAACTATGGCGAAGTACACCCACGCCATAGCGGAGGCTCCTCCGAACTCCCACTGATTCTTCATCGCCACGATACGGTTCATGACGCTGTTCATGGGGTTGGTAAAGGAGTCTATGACGGTGAATATAAGGTTAGCCAGTATGAAGGGGCTCACCGAGGGGAAGACTATCTTCCAGAAGTACTCCCATGCTGTAGCTCCCTCCATCTGTGCGGCTTCCCTGACGTCCTTGGAGATGTTCTGAAGGCCTGCAAGGAACAGAAGAATCTGTATTCCCGAGCTCCAGACTATGCCGAAGACGTTGTCCGCCACAGCAGTGATAAAGGTGTTCATCCTGTCGCTTATGCCGTAAATGCCGAGGAACTCCATGAGCTCGCCCACAAGGTCCGTGGAGAACATGGTGGAGAACTGCTCGGCGCCTGCGTTGCCCGTGGACTCCATATCGCCGCTGATTATTCTGAAAACAGGTCCCGTGGCGATAATGACGGGCAGGAAGAAAACTGCTCTTGCCAGAGTCCTTCCCCTGAACTTCTGATTGAGTATGACCGCGATGAACAGGGAGAAAACCAGTATCAGCGGTGTCTTCCACAGGGTCTCCAGCAGGGTGTCGATAAGGTAGTCCGTATAGTAGGGGTCCTCATTGAGGACGACGTTGTAGTTTTTCAGTCCCACGAACTGCGTTTTCAGCGCACCGGGCTCTACGGAAACATCGCAGAACGAGTACCACAGCGACTTTCCCAGAGGGATGAGGAAGAACAGTATTGTTCCTATGAGCCACAGGCTTATGAAGCCGTAGCCGTACATTGATTTCCGCCGCTGATATGACATTACGCGGCGCTTTTTCCTGCTTTCTGCCGCAGGGGCAGTCTTTCCGCTCATATTTTCCTCCTTCCCTGTAATTATTTCAGTTCTATGGTTCCGCCGTCCCAGCTCACGGTATGCTCAACCAAGTCGGTGGTGACGGTGATACCATTGGAATAATCCGTAGTTATGATGTCCCCGTCCCTTTCATAGCCTGTGATGAAGCTGTCCGACACCTGCTCCAGCATGGGTGCAAGGAGACTCTGCTCCCTTGCGGCAGTGTCTGTCCAGTATTTATAATTCGCGTAATAGAGCGTATCCAGCTCAGTGTCTTTGAGCTCCCCTGTCTCCTCGTATATCATATCGTAGCTGAGACAGCTTCCCGTTGCTGCCGCCATGAGCACAGCGGTCTCGGGGTCGGCACTGCCGTTTATGGCTTCCGAGGAATAGGGCAGGACTCCGTGGAGCACCATCTGATAGAAGGGGACGTCCTCGTCGAAGATATCCGACCTGCCCGAGCTCAGGGGAACGTCCTTGATTCTGCTGACATAGGGCAGTGCATAGGCATTGGCAGTATCGGCAAGTATGCCGTTTTCAAGGCTGTCATCCAGCCTGCCGTACCCCTCCTCAAGGAGGTCCTCAGCCTTTGCGCGTGAGATGCCCTTCTTGCCGTAGTCTCCGTACAGTGAGCTTGTAAGGTCGCCGAGAGAAACTCCCTCAATGCCGTTTTTCGGGTAGTTCTCGGAGATATCCCCCAGCACCTCGCCAAAATAGCTCGGTGAGAGCAGTGACATATTCTTCCTGAACTTATTGGGTATGCCGTAGGCTCTGTCGTAGCTGACTATCCTCGAATATGAGCCCGAAACACGGACTGCTGTATCCGTAAAGGAATAGTAGCCGTTGCCCGAATAGAAATCCCTGTTGTCGGACACGGGATAGAAGCTGTATCCCTTGTCGTTCATAAGGTCGGTGAGCTTTCCGAAGCCCGACCTGCCGCCCAGCCTGCCCGAGGGCTTGCCATCGGTGTCCACCTTGTTCTTTATGCCGTCATTGGTCCAGTTCTTGTAGGAAATGACCATATCCTCCACGCCGCCGCTGCCGAGGCTGCTGATGATATCAGCTGCCTGACCGTAGTCTGTAACGGAGGCCCTCAGGGATATGGGTATGCCCAGAACGGGCTTTTTCTTCATAACTCCGCCGTAGAGCGTGAGATACATGGGAGCCTCACCTGCGGTGCTCCTTTTTGTTACGCCCTTTTCCTCCATGAGGTATCTGCGGTATCTTTCGGCGATATCGGTGTAGTCCGCGCCCTTTTTGGAAATGGGATAGTATCTCATCTCGATATCGTCGGACTTTATGCTGCCGCTTTCAAATACTGTGTATTTCTCGTTGCTGCTGCCCGACATATAGAAGCTGTCGGTGCTGCGGAGAATGAATGAGAGATTGCAGATGTTGTAGCTGCTGCCCGACTGCCTTGATACATTGGCAGTGAGATATGCGTTTGAGTCGCCCTTTGCGGCAACTGCCAGCAGGGCATTATCCTCCTTGACCACGCCATAGACAGGCAGGTATATCTGTCCCGTCACCGCACCCTTGTTCCGGGGCACGGCGGTAACATCATTACCGTAGACTCTCTGCTGATAGATGTTGTTCTGGAAGGAGCGGTTGTTGTTGAAGCGCACCAGCGCTCCGCAGCCGTCGGGGATAACGTAGTAGCCCTCCTCCTTGTCGGAGGCAGCTCCCAGACTTCCCAGCACGGTCATCTCCGTAGCCACATTGGCGGCATTGGTCTCCTGTATCTCGGACACCTTAACAGCCGCAATGAGGCAGTCCTCACCGAGGGTGTACTCCACAGGCACCCTGAAGCCTGCACTTTTGTAGTCATACTCCACGCGGATGCCGTTCTTTATGTCCCTGACGGTAAATGAGCAGTCGTTCTCGCTTCCCGAGCGAAGCACGTTGTTGCCGGAGCGCTTCAGCGGCACTCCGTAGCGGAGCACATTCGATGAGCGCAGCTCGTCCGCAAGCAGTGCTGTGGCAGCCCTGTCCTGTGTGGCTTCAAGGGGGGATGACCACCATATATAGCCTGTGTCCTTTACCTCTATGCCGAAAACAGCGCTCCTGTCGTCAACTATCATGCGCAGCTTCTCATTCTCCGCGCCGCTGCGGTATGCGCCGAGGAAGTGCTTCCTGTCGGCGGTGAGCCATGCGAAGCTGTCACCCGAGGTGTATATCCGTCTGCCGTCCTCTATGCCGTCGTAGGTGAAGATCTCGTCGATCCCCCTCAAGTCCTTTTTAAGAAGCTCCACTGTCTTTCCGTCAGAGGAGATGAATGCATATCTGCTGTCGAGAGTGGAGACCACCTGTCTCAGCCTTACGACTTTAGTGGTGTCCTCGTCGGTGATGATGAAGAACCTGCCTGCGTCGCTGACCCAGAGCCTGCCCTCATCGCACTTGCTGCCGCTCTTGAATGAAGCCGCAGCCCTGCCTGTCTTGGTATCAATTATGACAAGCTCGCCCAGCTTTTTCAGCTCGGCTATCTTGTCTGAGAGGAGCTGCTGCTCCTCGGTGTATTCCTTTTTGCTCTTTGGCTTGCCGCCTGCCTTTTCCCAGAGCTCGTCGTCGAAGTCCTTATCCTTAAAGTAAACATCAAAGCCGTCGGCAGAGCCTATCTTTTTCAGATACTGCTCCGCGTCCTCGCGGGACAGCTCTGCCTTCTCCACTGCCTCGGAGCGCTTCGCTTTCTCCTCGGCGGCGGCAGTCTCCTCGGTGTCCTCCTCTGTCAGCTCGGGGGCAGTCTCATTGTCCTCCCCGTCTGCATAGGCGCTGCATGGAACGGTCATGACCGCAGCCGCAAGGAGACAAAGCAGGATCTTTTTCGGTATCATTCCCATGGGCACCGCCTTTCAGACACGCGCCCTGTATGAGAGCTCGGTGTAAACGGTGGATATGAATATGAAGATCTGCTGTATCAGCGACATCAGCAGCACCAGCAGGAACAGCATGATGAGCATTGCCGCTATGGTCAGCACTATGGCGAGGACGGTCTTGCCGAAGGAGTACTGATGAACCGACTTTATCGCCGAGAACAGCAGTATCACCGTCCATCCCACGCCTATGAGCTCGATTATCTGCATGAACACATACTCGTCCCGTATGAGAAAATGGGAGAGTATGACGTTGATATAGAGCTGTACCGTATATGGTATGAGTGCATAGGCACTGTAAATGCAGATATTTTTCAGCGTACCCTCGCCGTCAAGGAGGGTACACACCGACCAGTTCCCCACTGTCCACGCGCCGAAAAGCACGAAGCTCCGAACGATATAGGGGATTATATTGAAGGTCTTGTCGTAGGCGATATAGAACTGGAAGCCGTAGAGCCTGCCGAAGGCTATCTCTCCGAAAAAGAGCAGCACTATTATCAGGGCGGCTATCTTCAGCGAGCCCGACTTCTTCCAGCGCATATCCTCGAAGCCCTCAACAGGGTGCATGACAGCATACTTCACCCACTGTCTCTGTGTAAGATCCATCATGACTGCTGCTCCTCCTCTCCCTTATGAGTAACTGCTCTGTGCCTTTTTTTCAGCCTGCCGCGGACTATGAGCGCCCCTGCGGCAAGGACGATGACTGCGGCGATGACGGGGAAGTTCTCCTTGAGGAACTCCCTGCGCCTGCCCTCGAAAGCCTTGTTGTATATATCGCCTGCATCCGCAAGCTTTGCATATTTCATTGCGCCTTTGTAGTCCCCCTGCCTGAGCAGAGCGGAAGCCACTCCCACATAGGCTCTGTTGTAGTTGCCGTCTCTTTTCAGCACCTCCTGCCACGGTCCGAGGGCTTCTTCATAATATCCTGCATTGTGGAGAGCCGCCGCCTCATGGACTATGCTGCCGAAGGATGTCTCCCTGAACACGGTTATGGTGTCCTTCATTGAGTCGAGGACATATAGCTCGCTGCCGCGGGACTCCACCGCCGCCACATGGTCAAAACCGCCTGTCTGCTTGGCGATGGTGCCTGTGATGAACAGCAGATTGCAGTCCTCATCGTACTGGAACACCCTGCCCGTGGTAAAGTCAAGGCAGTTTATGCAGCCGTCCTCGGATACGTCGATATCCACGATGGACGGCGAGAGGACCTTGTTCCGCGAGGTGTCGTACATGGGAGTGTAGTCCCCGAAGGTAAGCTCCATGTTGGCGAAGATGTTCCTGCCTGCGGCGTTGAGCTTCTTCACCGTATCGGTGGTCTGAGTGCCCGAGGCTGTGCAGGTGAATATGAAGTCCCCGTCGATATCGAATGAGGTTATGCCCGAGGGAACAGTTCTCGTCCTGTGGGCTTTCTTCTCGTCGGACATGAATATGCTCTTTATGTAGTTGCCGATTATCTTTGCAGTAGGCTCCACGCGGTTTGCACCGTAAAAGCCCGAGAAGCTGCCGTCGGGAGCGAACATTGCTGCGCCCGTGGTTATATTTCCCAGCACCACATAGACGTTGCCGCCCTTGTCGGCGATGACACGCTGGGGCAGGAATGTACGCTTCTGATCATAGACCCCGGACTCGGGCTTGGTTATCTCGCTCTGAACATTGCCCTCCTTGTCGGAGATGAGGACTCTGGAATTATCGCTGTCGGCAATGTATATGAAGCCGTTCTCCGCCGACACGAAAACACCCATGGGCTTGTTGAGGGTGGTCTCGGAGCCGTCGGGCATGGTGAAGCGGTCATATACCTTTATGACCTTCTCGAGACTGCTGTCCGCAGCGATTATGCGGTTGTTGCCCGTATCGGTGATGTAGAGCACGCCCTCATCGTCAAAGAAGATGTCGCCGGGGTCGCTGAAGGCTCCCACACCGAGATCAAATCCCGAAACAGCGCGGTCTGCGGTATATCCTGCCTGTGAGGGTATGGCGTCCCCCCAGTTGTCATAGTTATAGCTCTCGTAGGGCTCTCCCGAAGCCGCCGAGGAGCATGGTGCCAAAAGTGTCAGTGCGGCAAGTGCCGCTGCAAACACGCCCGTATATCTTTTCACTTGCCTCACTCCCTTCCGACAGTTGAACCGTATATTATTCCTTTATTCCCGAATGCGCCATGGTCTCGATGACCTGTCTCTGTGCCAGCATGAATATGACTATGGGCGGTATCAGCAGGAAAACTGCCGCTGCCATTGCCACGCCTGCTCTTGCAAGTCCCGAGGAAGCCGCCTGTGTGACCACCGTAGGCAGGGTCTTGTACTGCTCCCTGAACACCACGGAGCCTGTCTGGATGTTCCATGCGCCCTGAAACGCGAATATTATCAGCGTCATGAGTGCAGGCTTCTGGTTGGGTATGACTATCTGCCAGCATATGCGGAAAAGTCCTGCTCCGTCCACCTTTGCCGCCTCTATCATGGAGTCGGGCACCTGACTTATGGACTGCCTCATGAGAAAAAGTCCCATAGGCGAGGCTATGGCAGGGAATATCAGCGCCATGTAGGTGTCTATCATGTGGAGCTTTGCCATGACGATGTACTGCATGATGTATATTACGCTGCTCTGGTACAGCAGCGCCACGACGATAACGCCGTTGATGAATTTGCTTCCCGGGAATCTGCACTTTGCCAGCACGAATGCCGCCATTGACGAGAACACGCATTGAAGCACCGTTACCGTCACGGTTACGAATATGCTGTTGAACACATATCTCGAAAAGGGCACCCTGTTCTGGTGGAGCACCCTGAACATATCCCTGAAATTATCAAGGGTAGGTCTTACGGCATAGAGCTTGGGCGGAAAGACAAAGAGCTCCTCCACAGGCTTTATTGACATTATGACCGTAAGATATATGGGCAGGAACATGAAAAGTCCCAGCAGTGCAAGGAAAAGGAATATGACCACACTGCCGCCGTACTTTCTGCCTGCCTGTCTGTTTGAGCCGCGAAGCTTCGCGGTATTTATCTCTGCCACAGCTTCGCCTCCTCAGTCCATATACTTGCCCAGCACCTTGCTGATGAGCTTGTTCAGCAGGAACATGGCAGCGAAAAGTATCATACATATAGCCGAGGCATAGCCCATCTCAAAGCGCTGCCAGCCGTAGTCAAAGGCATGGGTCATGATGGTATGGGCTTTGTAGTCGGTACTGGGGAAGCCCACAAGGTTCTGGGCGACTGTGCCTGCGGTAAAGGAGCTCACTATCTGCATTACCGCCGCGAACATGAGCTGGGGTCCCATTGATGGGATAACGATGTATATGAGCTCCTGCCAGCGTGTGCGTATGCCCTCGATGGCTCCCGCCTCATACATGGAGCGGTCGATGTTCTGGAAGCCCGCGCGGAGGGCAAGAAAGCCTGCTCCGAGGGATATCCACAGCTGCACCACTATGGTGACTCCGAGGACGTATCTGCCGTCGGTGAGCCACTGCACGGGAGCGTTGATGATGCCGAGGTCAATGAGGAAGGAGTTGAGATAACCGTTCATATCGCCGCTGAAAATAAGCTTCCACACCGTATACACGTTAGCCATTGAGGGGGCGTAGAATATGAGTGTGAAGAAGGTCTTGAGCTTCGGGTGCATCTCGTTTATGAGCCATGCCAGCAGGAAGCACAGCACATAGCTGACAGGTCCCGTAAGCAGGGCGAATACGATAGTCACCCTTATGGAGCGCATGAATATCTTGTCGGAGAAGAAAAGGGTGGTGAAGTTGGAAAGCCCCACGAATTTGGGCGGCCTTGCCATATCGAAGTCCGTAAAGCCCATAGGCAGGGACATCAGCACGGGGACAGCCGTAAAGAGTATGAAGAATATCATAAAGGGCGCAAGCATACCGTAGCAGGCTTTATTGCGCTTTATATCGCGCCAGAGAGCGCCTTTCTCACGCTTCTGAGTTTTGACCGCCATTTTTTCACACTCCTTTCAGCATTTTTTCGGAACGCCGAGGGCGGCGTTCCCTACATATGATAGCCGAACTCAGCCCTGCAAGAAACACAGCCGCTCCCCTGATGGCTAACGGCTAAGGGCTGAGGGCTTATTTATTCAAGTCCTAAGTTTTTACGCTTTCGCGTTATTTCGTCGTTTATGTCCCTGTTGTACCATATAAGGGTATCACGGGGATTTGCGCCCTCGTTGATGGTCTCGCGGAAGGCGTTCATGATATTTCTGGTAACCGCGTAGGACGCAGGGGTAACGGGTATCTCCGTCAGCTCCTCCTGCTGGGCGCGGAGCCTTGCAAGCTCGTCGGACGACCATGACATCTGCCCGAGAGCCTCGGTATTCGCCGTGTCAAATCTTCCCATAGTTCCCATGAGTCCCTCTATCTGAGCGGCATACCTCACCTGTGTTTCGGTGTCTGTGAACCACTTGATAAAGCGCCATGCGTTCTCCTTGTTCTTCACCTTTTTGAAGATGACCGCTCCCGAGCCGCTTGAATTTGCCGCGTGGGAAACAGTTCCGTCCTCTCTCTCGGTGCCGGGCACGGGACAGAAGTCCCACAGGCCGTTTATCTCGGGAGAAGCGGCGGTAAGCTGGTTGAAGAAGGTATAATTCGCGATAACTATGGGGTACTCCCCTGTCCTGAACCTGCTGAACCCGTCGTAGACCTGCTCGAAGCTGTACTTGGTGTAGAAGTCCGTCCACTCCTCAAAGGACTGCACCGCCGCGGTGGTGTCCAGAGCGGAGGCGGTCTGCTCAGGGTTATAGTAGTTCTGCCCCTTCTGGAGCAGCAGCATTGCAAAGGTATGGCCGCATTCCGTGGCAGGAGATATATCATTGGGCGGCAGGACAAGTCCCACCGACATATATCTGCGCTGGAGCGCAGGCAGCATATCGATAAGTCCGCTCCATGTCTCGGGCGGAGAGGTGAAGCCCAGCTCCGTCAGTATATCGGTGCGGTAGAACATCATGGGGAAGGTCTGACTGACGGGGATTCCGTAGCAGCCGCCGTTGTAGGTGTACTGCGTCATGGCGTTTTTCTGGAAGCGTCCCTTTACCTCCTCAAAGTCGTCAAACTGAGAAAGATCCACAAGAAGGTCACGGGCTGCCAGATTTACGGGGAACTCTCCCCCGAGGAAAAGTGCCGCGTCGGGCCCCTTTCCCGCAATAGTGGCCTCCACAACGCCGCCTGTAACAAGGTTAACGGAAACGGGTATGCCTGTTTCCTGCATGAACTGGTTCTCCGTCATCTCCTTGACCACCTGTGCCTGATCTCTGCCCAGAGCCACCCAGACGTCGATGGCGTCCTCGCCCGAAACATCGGAGAGGGTGGTGTAGTCCTCGAAGAATGAACCGATGAAGCCCTCAAAGCCGAATTTCAGCGACTTGCCCAGCTTCTCCTTACAGCTTGTGAAGCTGCGGTCCGCGGACGCGAACTCGATATAGTCTACCTCAAGGGGCTGGTCGCGGTTGTCTCTCATCCACGCTGAAAGTGAGGTGATACCTGTCTTTATCTGCGAAAGATACGAGGGTATCTTCAGGGGCTTGGCAGTACACTTGTCAAGAATAACCGCCATATTCTCTATGGCAGCCGCCTCGGTGCCGCTGCTGCCCGAAATAGACTCTATCTCCTTCTGAACGTCCTTGAGCTCGGCGGAGATGCCGGTGAACTTGTCCACCAGCTCGGGTATCTTCTCGTGAACGTAATAATCCGTGTATTTATCGGGAGCGGGTCCCGTTATCATCAGAACTCTGCGGTAATAGGTGTTAAGCTCCTTTACGGCACTGTCAAGCCTGCGGAGACAGCCGCCTATCTCGCCGGGGACAGCCTCCATTGTAATGGTATGGCTCATTCCGCCCTCCAGCCAGATATACACGGGCTCGCCGCCGCTTTTCGGTGTAGTCACAGACCAGTCCGTATCGTAGTGGAACTTCACGCCGTCAAGCTCTTTGCATGGCACCTTGCCGTCGATGTAGATACGGCGCTCGGAGTCGAAGCCTCTTATCTGATCCTGCCGTGCCTTTATGCCTATTTTATACCAGCCCCCTACACCTGTCTCCTCCGCAGGTATCTCCCATGTGACGGACTGGAGCGCTTTTTTCCAGTTTCCGCTGCCGAGGGTGTTGTAGACCATTTTCCTCGGGTCAGAGGGCGAGGCAAGGTAGCTGCTGTTGTCGTATGTGGGATAGAGCGTCGGGTCGGACTTGAACGCCGCATTCTCCCCCTCTATCCTGAAAAGTGCGGAGGCTGTGCCCTCAACGGTGATATCCGCGCCTGCGGAAGCTGCATAGCTGCTGTGATCGGGAAGCTCCTCACGCTGGCAGAAGCACAGCCTTTCTATGGCGAGCTGAGCCCTTTCCGAGGTCAGCTTCAGCTCATGGGAGCCTTTTTCCAGATAAAAGAACAGAGGCTCGCTGAAAAGTCCGTCAACGTCACCGAAGAAGCAGCTCCTCCACGCCGACTTCTGCACCTGAGCAGGACGCACCTGATTTCCGCGTATATCCGTGTATATGTCCTTTTCGTTGACCCATACCCTGCCGAGTGTAAGCCTTGATGCGGTATCATAGGGAGCCTGTCCGTCTATCTCCAGCCCCAGCTCTATGTAGGTGCTGTTCGATATCATGGGGCAGTAATCCGCCGAAAGGCAGTAATTTCCGGTCTCGGGCACCGTGAAGCGATAGGATACCTCGCCGTCGGCGCTGTTCCAGAGCAGCACATTGCCGCGCTCCTCGCCGAAGTCGTCGGTGAAGCTGCCCTTGCGGAATTCTCCCCCTGCCGAAGAAGCATAGTCCGCTCCCTCTATGACTATTTCCGTATCGGGTCGGGGCTCTGCGGAATGAAGATCATAGTAGTCCCCGAAGCTGAGCATCTCACTGTCGGGGGAAGCCATAGCGTAGTAGTCCGCCGCCATTGCCGCCTGTGCAGATGTGTCCTCGGCAGCCACAGGGAATATCTGTGACGTGCCGCAGAAAACAAGGGCTGCTGCCCCTGAAAAAAGTCTCTGCAATAATCTGTTCACTTCCGCTCCACCCCCTTTTATCGGACGAATAAACAAAAAAAGCGCAAGCTCCCTCGGTCGGGGATCATGCGCACAGTCAGCCTGACCGCAGTTCTGCCAAACTGCAATTTTCCATCTAATAGTCAGTATATCAAATTTATAGTACAATGTCAAGAAACGGAATGTGTCCGTATTATAAATAATATATTTTACATCACACAATTTAGCTAAATAACGTATTCTCTGATCGAACTGCACAAATACCTTGCCGAATATCTGTGAGTTTTCCCAAGTATTTTCTGCCGATCTTGCTGCCGGACAGTACGAAATTTACTATTATTAAAAAACTGTAAAATCTGTGCTGCATTCTACGTTTTGTATTGACATTTGTTGCTTTTTGTGTTATCATAAAAATGAGGAAAAAGCAATTATCCCGATACAAAACTTAATAACAAAAGGAGCGATAGACTTGGCAAACGTGCTCGAAGTAAAAGAGCTGTCTAAGCAGTACTCCAAAGTCCTCGCCGCCGACAAGGTCTCATTCGAGATCGGCGAAGGTGAGATATTCGCACTCATCGGTCCCAACGGTGCAGGCAAAACTACTACAATCAGAATGATATCCACACTGCTCCAGCCTACTTCAGGCGATGCAGTTGTTGCAGGACACAGCATCCTGAAAGCGCCCGAAAAAGTAAGGGAGTCCATTACTTACCTCCCCGACGAGGCAGGCGCCTATAAACAGATGACGGGCATAAAGTACCTCAGATTCATGGCGGGACTGTTCACATCGGACATCGATACACTGAACGGCTATGTTGACCGCGCAAAGAACATCTGCGGACTTGGCGACCGTCTCAATGACAAGATAGGAAGCTACAGCCGAGGCATGATAAGAAAGCTCCTCCTTGCGAGAGCTGTTATGACAAAGCCTAAGCTTGCAATACTTGACGAGCCCACCAGCGGTCTGGACGTTCTCAATGCCATCGAGATACGAAAGACCATCAAGAAGCTCGCCGCAGAAGAGGGAATGTCTTTCCTTCTCTCATCACACAATATGCTCGAGATCGAGTTCGTTTCCGACCGTGTAGGCATCATCGCCAAGGGTCACCTTATGGTGACGGGACGCACGGACGAGCTGAAGGAGCGCTACAACGCTCCCAACCTCGAGGAAGTATTTGAAAGGGTGGTGAAAGAGAATGAAATTCATTAACCTCCTGAAAAAAGAGCTCTCCGAGCTCATAAACGCTCAGATGATAATGGGACTGGTGGTTTCCCTCGCCCTTTTCTGGCTAATGGGAAATGTTATGCAGTCCGTCACCAGCGAGCTTGCTGAGGACGCAAAGAGCACCAACGTCTATATCTGCGATATGGACGACAGCGACGTCACCCATGAACTGATAAAGGACATGGAGAGCAGCGGTGCCAAGGTAAACAAGGTCACCGTAAACGGCGAGGATTACGCCTCAGGCTTCAAGGATAACAGCTTCAAGAGCTACGTTGTTCTTCCAAAGGGCTTTGCAGACCAGCTGGCAAACGGTGAAAAGCCGGAGATAATCTCGGTATCAAAGCTGAAGTCCGCTTCTACATTCAGCGGTCTCACAGGCGGGACCGATAACACCGAGGCTCTCATAAACAAGTATGTTTCCATTGAGATATCGAAGCAGAAGGGTGTCTCTGAGGAGGACCTCAAACATATCGAGTCGGAGCTTACGGTAGTCAGCCACACGGTAGTCGCCGATAAGTCCGCAAAGATATCAAGCGGTATCATTCTCAGCAAGATCACCACAACAAACATGATACTCCCCATTATAATAATGGTGCTCATTCTCATGACATCCCAGTCACTGATAGCATCAATATCAAATGAGAAGATAGACAAGACCCTTGAGACACTGCTCTCGGCACCTGTTTCAAGAGGCTCCGTAATAACAGCAAAGATGCTTGCAGCAGCTATCGTAGCTCTCATCAATGCAGGCGTTATGATGTTCGGCTTCTCGGCTTACTCAAAGGGCATGACAGGAGCTTTAACAAGCGACCTCGGTGTTTCCGATAAGGTCGGCAAAGTCCTCTCTGCAGGAGATGCCATGAAGCAGCTGGGACTTAATCTCGGCGTTACGGATTATCTCATTGTGGGAGTTCAGCTCTTCATCACCATTATGATCTGCCTTGCGATCTCCATTATACTTGGCGCACTGGTAAACGATTCAAAGTCGGCGCAGACAATGCTCCTTCCAATAATGATGATGGTAATGATACCATGGTTCGTGACCATGTTCACAGATGTGAACTCGCTCCCCACGGTACCTAAGTTCATAGTTTACGCTATCCCCTTTACTCATACTTTCACCGCCATTCCCAATCTCATGTTCGGCAATACCACCGAGTTATGGATAGGTCTGGTGTATCAGATAATAGTATTCGCAGTGGTGATGTTCTTCGCACTGAAGCTTTTCAAGTCAGACAAGATACTCACCATGTCGCTGAACCTCGGACAGAAGTCCAGATTTAAGAAAAAAGGCAAAACCATCGAGGATTGATTCCTCTTCCCTTTCCCCATGAAAAGGCGCAGCAGTTTCCGTTCGGGAGCTGCTGCGCCTTTTTATGCCCATATATCCGTATAAAGTAAAAAGCTATGCATCACTGCATAGCTATACAAATAAAATGAATAAATATAGAAGGGGAATTGGGGGATTACTTAATCCACTAATAATATACCAATCCAACCTTAAAATAATCTTAAAGTTACCTTAAATTACTCTGAAATTTTCATTTTACGGAATATGCGGTCTCCAGAGCTATTTCCATCATGTCGCGGAAGGTGGTCTGTCTCTCCTCGGCAGTTGTGGAAAGTCCTTTCAGCGGGCAGTCCGAAACAGTCAGTATGCAGAGAGCGTTCTTCCCTGCCCTTGCGGCATTCATGTAGAGTGCAGCCGCCTCCATCTCGATAGCCAGCACGCCCATTTTCTGCCACTGTGCAAGGCTGTCGGCGTCATCGTAGAAGGTGTCGCTGGAGAAGATATTGCCCACATGGAAGCTTCCGCCCTTCTCCTGTGCAGCCTTTACCGCTGCGGAGATAAGGCTCCATGAGGCTGTGGGAGCATATGTGCCGGGAAGTCTGTACTGTGAAGCGTAGGCAGAGTTGGTGCTGGCGCTCATTCCGATAACGACGTCGCGGAGCTGAACATTGTCCGCGATGGCTCCGGCGGTGCCTACTCTGATGATGTTCTCAACGCCGTACTCGTTGAAAAGCTCCCACGAGTATATACCTATGGAAGGCATACCCATGCCGCTTCCCTGCACGGATACGGGAACTCCCCTGTACTTGCCCGTGTAGCCCAGCATACCTCTTACCTCGTTGTAGCAGACGGGGTCCTCAAGGTAATTTTCGGCGATGAACTTTGCTCTCAGGGGGTCTCCGGGCATGAGAACTGTTTTGGCGATGTCGCCTTTCTTTGCATTGTTATGTGGTGTCGGCATGATATGATTCCTCCTTTGTTGTTTATAAGGGACGGTGTCCCGTCATGACCGTTTTCAGCTTCTCCTGAGAAGCTTCTTGGCTGTGTCGATTATTGCCTGATAGTTTGTGAACATGATATACGCGAACAGCAGGAATACCCACAGCAGATAAAGCTTGGGTGCTCCTATGATAAGCACCGCCATTACCATCAGCACTCCCGTATTGATGAGGTTCTTTATGGCATTGAACCTGAAGGGTACATAGTACCTCGCGTCGATTATTCTCGCCCAGAAGCAGATGAGATAGCTGAGGAGAGTTGCCACAGCAGCGCCCTGTATGCCCCAGAGCGGAATCAGGAAGTAGTTCATGGGAATATTTATGCCGCAGGCAACAAGAGCTGTCCAGCAGGCGTTTTTCGGGTGCTTGGTGGCGGTGTAGATGCTGCCGAGGAACTGGTTGAAGCACATGAATATTACTGCCACAACAAGTATGGGAGTGTAGATGTAAACATTTTCATACACCGCAAACGTGTCCGAGGGAACAAGGAAAGAAGTAACGGGCTTGATTATGAGGAGAAGTCCTGCGCCTGCCATGAACATTATGGCTTCATAGGCTGAGAACACCCTCTCATAGAACTTGTTCCTGTCTGCGGAGTCGTTCTCTGTTATGGCTGACATACTCCACGCCTGAAAGAATATGGTGGAGACCACGGAAATGAGGTTGGGTATCTTGTTGGCATAGCCGTAAAGACCTACAGCGCCCTCCCCCAGCTCATGGTAGTCGCTGTGCATCACTCTGAGGAAAAGCCTGTCGGAAAGCGAGGTTATCGCCCACATTACTATGGTGGGGATAAGAGGACCTGCAAAGCGCATCATTTCCTTTGCAAGGTCGGGGTTAAAGTACTCTCTGTTCATGAAGTCGCGGAGCTTTGCCGCAACAAACAGGAAGACGACGGAGCAGCTGTCCGAGAGGATGACCGCAAGGAGGAAGCCCTTGACGCCCATGTGCATCTTTGATATGAACATGATGTTGAACAGGAAGAAGGTCAGAGTGGTCAGTATGCCGTCAAGGGAGAAAAGCTTTACCATATCCCTTGAGCGGACAAAGTTCTGGCACAGCATACGCAGTGACGACATAGCGGTATAGGCTATGAACAGCAGTGTATAGCCCTTGAGGAAGTTCAGCGCAGGCAGCCCTCGCATTATGGGGACGCATACTGCCATTAGCGCCATTCCTCCCAGAGTTATCATGCTTGAGGTGGTGAATACCTCTCTCTTGTCGTAGGCCTTATCGAGACCGAAGCGGATAAGGTACTCCTGAAGCGCAAATGTGAACACAGGCTGTATGAGGAGCAGAGTAGTCTCAAGGAGGTCCTTTACGCCGCTGTTTACATCGTCGATATTATGTGCATACAGTCTTGTCAGCAGGATGACCAGTATCTTTGAGCCGAACACTCCTATTGCAAAGACGACTGTATTAAGAGCAAGCTTTTTGTATTTATTCATTTTCCACACTCCGAACAGTTTACATGATAGTATTATACACAAACTATTATATCATATAAATTTAAATAAATCAACGTCCGCGGAGAAAAAGTGCTTTTATGTAAAGCATTGCCGCGAAACAGGGGGGCGGCGGCTCGCCGCTTATATCATATAATCTGATATAAAGCAAGATGCGCGCAGAAAAAGTGCTTTTACGCAAAGCATTGCTGCGAAACAGGGGGACGGCGGCTCGCCGCTTATAACGTATAAATTCAAATAAATCAACGTCCGCAGAAAAAAACTGCCCCGAGCGCTCATTGAACACTCGGGGAGGATGAATTATTGTCTTAGTGTATTATAAGGCTTACCGACTCAATAGCATCCCATACAGATGAGGTGCCTGCCATAGCCATAAGGATAATGAGCAGTACTGCGAAAGCCAGTGAGATCAGTGAAAGAACGACACCTGCAACAGCCATTCCCCTGCCTGCGGGGCCTTTCTTGATAGCGACTGCACCCAGAATAAGACCGATAATAGCCAGTATTACAGTGATAGGATACAGGCAGCACGAAATAAGCAGTCCTATGATACCCAGCACCATCGAAGCCGCAGCCATTCCCACGCTGCCCTCCGGAGGTGCCTGATAGGGGTTCTGAATATTCTGATACGGATTCTGAGGGCCATAGTAATTGGGATTGGGACCATTCTGATAGCCCTGCTGATATGGATTCTGAGGTCCGTAGTAATTGGGGGCAGGTCTGTTCTGATAACCCTGCTGTCCATAGGGAGCACCGCCGTTGGGGTAACCGCCCTGCTGCTGTCCATAGGGAGCACCGCTGTTGGGATAGCCGCCCTGCTGCTGTCCGTAGGGAGCACCGCCGCCGGGATAACCGCCCTGCTGCTGTCCGTAAGGAGCACTGTTATTGGGATAGCCGCCCTGAGGAGCATTCGGATCGGGGCCGTCAATATATCCCGTTATCTCCTCCTGCGGATCGGTCAGGTTCTGATTTTCCTCCTGCTGTCCGTTGTTGTAATTATTATCCATTTAAATGACCCTCCTAAAGGTACTATTTAATAAATAAAGTATACCATTTTCGGCGAAAATTGTCAATATATAAAAATAAGCTCCCGCATAAATACGGGAGCTTATTTGTGTCATCTTTAAGATACAGGGCCCAGCACGGGAAATATATTCCTGACTACATAAAACACGCCGAAAGCCACGATAACCGTTACCCATACAGCTGTTTTACGGGGAAGCAGCTTTACCTCTTTGCCGCTGATGCCGATAACTGTTTCCAGATACAGCATAAAAAGCAGGAACGCTAAAAAAGGCATTGCAGGATTGTCGCGCAGGGCTGTGATGAAATGAAGGTGGAGCATATCGTTGACGCTCCTTGTATTTCCGCAGCCTGTACACCAGAACCCCGTGACCCTATGTACATAACATTCGGGGAAGTGCTTCTCAAGCCCTATTATATGATCCCTGAGAGCGAATAGGACGATCGCCGCCAGAGGCGCCGCTGCACCTATTATTATTCTCAGACGTTTAGGCATATCTTACTTGATGAAAAGAGCGCTGTTCTGGAGCTCCTCTGCCCACTCCTTGAGTGAGTTACCTACAACTGCAACGAGGATAATAGAAACTATACCTGTTGCAGCACCAACGATACCGCAAACGAGACCTGCAATAGCCATTCCTCTGCCTGCTTCGTTGTTTTTGATTACCATTACGCCAAGAACGATAGCGATAGCGCCGAGGATAAGACCGAGCCATGCCCATATACAGCAGCCGAAAACTACTGCGCAGATACCGAGTACCATTGAAGCAATAGCCTTGCCCTTGCTGCCCTGAGGCTGAAATCCGCCGTTGTTGTAAGGATCCTGAACATATCCGCCGCCCTGTGCATAAGGATCAGTAGACATATTCTGCTGATTGTTGTCGTTGTTGTAATTATTATCCATGATAAAATCCTCCCTAAAGGTATTATAATACCTAAAGTATACCACCTTTAAAGAAATTTGTCAATAGTTAGACAAAAAATATTTGATTTTTTTATAAGCTCATATGTATAATCAATTGCAGGATCATACATAAAGGAAAGGGCGCTGCCGTTGTTCGGGCGGCAGCGCCAAAAATAAGGAGGTTGTATTTATATACGAAAATATGTGAATAACATGAATTATTATACAGTGCTGTTATCAGCTCTGCTCGCTTACGAGTATTGAAACTCTGCTCTGGATAAGATCGATGACCTCATCGGCAGTCTTTTCTCCGCCAATGTATGCCATTATTTCTTCCTCTATGATGGACTCGACCTCAGGGTCAAAGTCAGCGGATACGTTGTCAGCACTCTCGATGTAATCAACGATGAAGTCTCTCTCTTCCTTTGTAAGAGGATCTACCTTGACCTCCTTGGAAGACGTATAGTATGTGAGATCTTCTTCTACTTCCTTGCCGTTCTCGTCCTTGTACTTGGGCTTTTCCATGCTCTCGTCAGCAAGCTTGTCGAATTCCGACTTCAGTGAGGGGAAGCCGTAGCTGTACATACTCTCCTCGCCGTCCTCAGCAGGTAACAGGAATTCCTTGATGAAGTTCCAGCATACGTCCTTGTCCTCTGCGTTGGAAAGGATAGCAAAGTGCTTGTCAAGTGAAAGAACAGCGCCTCTGCCGTCTGTTGTGGGGTTGCCGACGAATACGATGTCATCGCCCTTGTATCTGCCCTTGACCTCTCTTGTGTACTCGCGGAAGTCTGAGATGTACAGCTCCTGAACAAGTACCTTGTCCTCCTTGAAGTTGTCCTCGGAGAACATCTCCTGCATAGCGCTCTGATCCTCCCAGTCCACAAGGTCTTCGCTTGACGGGAACTGGTCTACGAAAGCAAGAAGCTTTCTTGTCTCGGGAGTATCAAAGTTGCAGGTGCCCTTCTGATAATCTATACAGTTATTGAGAACACCCATCATGAATGAGAGCATCTGCTCCTTGCAGTCGAGTGATGTAAGTCTCATACCGTCGGGAAGGTTTTCATATGCCTCGATAAGGTCATCGGGAGTCCAGTTTTCCTTATCAATAAACTTCTTCTTGGCGATCATTGTGCTTACATTGAATGACGGTGCGATAGAGAGAAGCTTGCCGTCGATCTCGCAGGCATTGAGCACGTTGGGCATGATGTCGTCCTTGTTGATGTCGCTGTCCTTGTCCATGTACTCATAGAGGTCAACAAAGAGTCCCTTGTTGTAGAGGCTGCTGATGATAGCGCCGTTATATGAAACGATCATATCGGGTGCATTGCCTGAAACTATATCCTTCTTGAGCTGATCTGCGCCCGATGACAGTGTCTTGCCTGTCTCTTCCTCGTAGTTGTCGTACTTGCTGTAATCCACCATCTTGAAGCGGATATCGTCATTCTTCTTATTGTATGCGGAAATCTTCTCCTTTACAGCCCAGTCGTCATAGAGAACGCCGACAGTGATGACCTTTGTGTTCTCCATTTCGGAAGCATCACGCTTTGTGAGCTTGTAAAGCGAAGCACCGCTGTTGCCGAAGTCTCCGCCGCTGTAGTCGTTATAGCAGATCACGAAATCACCGTCATCGAGAATGACAAGTGACTGTATACCGCCGTCGCCGAGATCAGAGTCGAGCCAGTTTACGATCTCTGTGGACTTTCCGTCCTCAGTGATTCCGAAGAGACCCGATGAGCCGTTTATATAGAGCTTATAGTCGCCTGTTCCCTTGAACACGCTTCCCATCTGACCCTCAAGGCCTGCCTCCGAGAGGTCGATCTGCTCGCCTGTCTCCTTCAGAGTTCCGGCATCGAGGTACTTGACGTACTCCTTGCCGCCAAAATAGCCGCATACTGCGATCGTATCATCATCGATAGCGGTGAAGCTGTCGATGTAGTTGCTGTTTCCGAGATCAAGCTCGCCTTCTACCTTGCCGTCGGAGTTGATTATGATGTTATAATCCTCCATCTCGCCCCATGCAGTGGCGATCATCTTTCCGCCGCCTATAGCTGAAGCTCTGCCGATATTGAGGCTTCCGCTCTCGTCGTCCTGAAATTCCTCAAGACCTGTTACATCGGCTGAGGACTTTACCTTTCCGTCGATGTCAACAACATAGAGCTTGTATGAATATGACATATTCTCATAGTACGCTTCATAATCGAACTCGTCGGGATTGAAGTCGGGAGACTCAAAATCGGGCTTCTCACCGTCGCCGTAATCGGTAAATGTAGCAAGTATCATGATATCTCCGTCGGGTGCAACACAGGGATCGTAGCTTACCTCCTGATCCACTACCTCGGGAAGCTCTGTCTTTATTTCCTTGAATTCCGAAAAACCATTATCGGTAAGGTATAATGTAGGAATATTCCTACTCTCATCAAATCCTGTAATGACGATCTTATCGTCACCGATCCTTGCAATAGAAGTAGGGTTGACGATATCGCAGTCGATCTGCTGGGTCTTGTATGAACCGGCCATGAGCTGAGCTGCGTCCTTCACCTTGCCTTCTGATGGCTTGTCACTCTTAGAGCAGGATACTGCTGATCCTGCGATAACTGTAAGTGCTGCGGAGAATGCTGTAATGCGTTTGAGAAATGTTTTTTCCATAATAATCCCTCTTTTTTCAGATTTTTATTTTTTATTGAACTTTCTTTTGCTGCCTCGGTCTGTGCCTCAGCTTTCTTTTTCTGCGGTCTGCTCAGCCTTTTTCGGCATATGGCTCTTCAGCGATCTCCATTTCGCCTCGATGCCATCCGCCGCAGCTTTCTTCAGACCTTCTTTTTTCCGCTGGAACAATCTGTATCCCATTACTATCAGGCACAGTGCCGTTATCAGCGGTATGATAAGGAGCAGTCTTCGTGCTCCGTAGATGAGTGATAGCTTGACCTCCACCATTCTTGATGCGTTCTCCCAGAAGGGATAAACGATGCCGTCCTTTGCGACGACAGAATCGCCAAGCTTTTTCAGAGCCTTTACCCTCTTTTTCGGTGTAAATCGCTCTGTGTTGTTGACTATGCTGATCTTTCCCTTGTACTCTGTTGCCAGATGCTCCTTTACGGTGCTGTATCCGAAATTCTCAACAGGCTCGGGGACTACGCACTCATAGCAGGTAACCTTTCTGAACTCGGGGACCGCAGTATCCGTATCGGATACGCCGCCCTGTTCGGAGGCGCTGCCGAAGATGAGTCCCGCAGCATAGTAGGATATATAAGCCTTCGGAGTTTTGTCTGCGCTTTGCTTCTCAGGCTTTGTTGAAGGAGTATCTACTACTCCCGAGATAAAGAGTTTGACATTGTTTATATAGATGTTCATGCCTGCGACTTCATCGGAACCGTAAAGATTCCACGCAAGCTGTCTGTCGATGACCGCTCCTGTCTGCATAAGGTCTTTTTCGCCGAAGAAGGAGCCGCTCAGCAGCCTGAAGTCGCGGAACATAAAGAAGTAATCCCCGCCCACTGCGGTAAGCTCTGCTTCCGAACGGCCGCTGGCATCGCCCGAGACCGTTGCCGTGCCTGCTACGGCGCTGTAAGCGTCGGGGACGAGATCAACGCCCTCCACGGGCTCCACCGAAACTGTTTTCAGTGCCGAGAGCAGCGTGTTCTTCACACCGCCTGCGCTGTTGGTACTGAACCCCGCATCGGGACTGAAGAAACAGCTTATCTGGCTGTATTCGCTCTTTTCGCTGCTGCTCCACCGGTCTGCCGCATAATTGTAGCTCTGTGCCTTTGCAGCGCTGCTTCCCAGCGCCGTCAGCACCACAGCTCCGATAATAGCGGCGGCGTTGACCGCAGCAGCTGCTATGGTAAGTTTTTTCTTTAAGGGTCTCATAAGGTCCACCACCTTATTTATCCTTCATGCGGACCTGATCACCTGACTTCAGGGGCTTGCTTGAAGCAGTGATGATATAGTCACCTCTGTTCAATCCGCCCGATACAGCACATGATGCCGTATCCGAAGCCTCTACGTTCACCTCTACCTTTTCTGCATAGTAGCGGTTTCCGAGAGGAGTATTCTTTGAACGGACGGTATAAACGTAGTGTCCCTTATCACTGGGGTAAACTGCGTTCTTGGGAACGATGGCATCATAGGTGCCGCTTCCCAGCGGTATGGAAAGGTCGAGGCTGTCGCCTGTCTGAACGTCGCCCGTAACGCTGAACACCAGTGTCTTGTTCTTTGCGCCTGCTGAGCTGTCGCTCTTTATTTCCTTGAGAACAGCCTTGATATCGCCGTTCCAGTTGTTGACTATCTCTGCTTCGATGCCCTTCTTGATCTTCTTGAGGTTTTCATTCTCAACAGTTATTTCAACTGTGAAGCCCTCATCCGCAAGGTCTATGACAGCAAGAGTCTCTTCGGGAGTTGTGGTGGCATCGGGCTGTACGTTTATGGAGCTTACGACACCCGAATACTTTGACTTGACTTCAGTGGACTTTGCTTCCTTTTTCAGCTTATCCACCTTTTCCTGCTGCTTTTCAAGAGCCTTTTTCTTGGACTCTATGCCGAGGTTTTCCTTCTTATCCGTGATGGAGTTCTTGCGCTTGGTGTTTTCCAGCTCTATGATAAGTTCCTCAAGAGCGCTCTGCTTCTCGGTAACAGAAGCTGCCAGAGCAGCATATGTATCTGTGCCGCCCTCGCCGTATTCGGCAGTATAGTTCTCAACAGCCTCTGAGAGAGAAGCCATGGAACCGCTGATATCGCCAAGCTGTGAAACAAGATCGCCGCGGATGTTGTTCTTCTCATTCATGTAGTTTTCTCTTGCGGAGTTCCTTGCAGCTTCCTTTTCGTCAGCTTCTGCCTTTGCGCTCTCCACGTTCTCGCCGCTCTCGAGAGCCATCTGATAGGTCTCGTAAGCGGACTTGTAGTCGGCGTCGGCATTCATGTACTCTGAGCACAGTGCAGCAAGGTTGCCGCTGTACTCGGGAGCTGCATCCATATATGAATCGGCATCGATAGCCTTGATAGTTGACTGGAGCTTCTCCTGTATGCCCTCAAGCCTTGTAAGCTCTGACTTGTTGCGTCTGTACTCTTCCTTTGCGTAAGCTGCATTGCTGTCATTTGCTCTTGCAGCGTCGCGCTTTGCGATGAGATCGTTGAGCTCTTCACGGGCTGCCTTTATCTTCTGGTTTTCGGAGGAATAATCCAGCGGCTCCTTGAGAAGTGCTGTCTCATACTCAAGCTTGAGAGTATCCAGCGCAGTCTCTTCTGTCTCCAGCTTTTCGTTGTCCACTGTATTAACTGTAAAGAGAACGTCGTCCTTCTTTACCTCCTGACCTGTCTTTATATGTATCTTTTCGATGACTCTGTTGCCGTCAACGGTGACGTTGTAAGCCTGATTTGCTTCAACGGTGCCGCGCTTCTCGATACGCTCGGTAAGCTTTCCCGAAGCGACTGTCTCTGTCGATATCTCAGGCAGAGACCTGTTCATGATGGTGTTTGAGAAGAATGTCAGCACCAGCATGATGGCAAGAAAGACTATGATGAGAGTCTTTATGAGCTCTCTCCTTTTTGCGGGCGACTTTGTCTCTTTATCGCCGCTGTCCGCAGATATATCCTTGACTTCTTTTGTTTCGTTCATATTATGATTACTCCTTCTGAGAGAATAGCTCTGTTAATTGTATTGTAGACCGCATTTATCAACTTTTCATCAACCCTTGATGCCGCCCGAGTAGGTTATTCCCTCTATGAGGTAATCCTCTCCGTAGAGGAACATCAGCACCGTCGGTATCATGTATACCACTCCCACCGCAAAGGCGAGACCGATATCTCCCGTATTTATCTGGGAGAGGAATACCGAAAGGGGGTGATAAGCTGCGTCCTTCATAAGGACCAGAGGCTGCTCCACCATGTTCCAGTAGTCGATGAATACCAGCATAGCGATGGAAGCGATGGCGCCCTTGCACAGCGGAACGTATATCTTGGTAAGTATCTTCAGCTCGCCTGCGCCGTCAAGCTTAGCCGCCTCCACATAGGAGATGGGTATACGGCGCATTACCTTTGTCAGCAGGAATATGCTGAAGGGTGAGAATATGGCGGGGAGGATTATGGCTCGTCTTGTGTCGAGCATATTGAACTTTTCAGCAACAAGGAAGTTCGGCACAAGAGTTACCTGATAGGGCATTATCATCAGTATGATATATGCAAAGAAGATGATGCTCTTGAATTTGTTGGGATATCTTGCAAAACCATAGGAAGTGAGTATTGCCACTATCATCTGGAACACTGTGATGGGAACTGTCAGTATGACTGAATTCCAGAACTTCATGAGATAGTCAGAATTCTGTACCAGCACCGCCTTGTACTGAGCAAAGGTGACCTTGTCGGGAATGAACTTCAGGTTCACGTTCTGTGAGATGAAGGTCTTTTTCTCCTCGGTCATGTTCGAGAACATCGAGCCGTA
The DNA here is from genome assembly GCA_017519145.1 of Ruminococcus sp. Classification (GTDB taxonomy): domain Bacteria; phylum Bacillota; class Clostridia; order Oscillospirales; family Ruminococcaceae; genus Ruminococcus. The sequence continues at coordinate 6,999 of JAFWTA010000002.1, read as the reverse complement.
GTTGGCGGATATCTCGTTTGAGGTCATAAACGAGTTTGCTATCGTAAGCACCGTCGGGAACAGGAACAATACTGCCGCCGCCAGTATGAACAGGAACACGAAGATGTTGAATACCTTCCGGCGTTCCCTTACACCAATTTTTTTCGGCTTCATATCACTCCACATCCTTTCCGAAGATGTTCTCCGCGATGAGGAGGACAGCCATTATCACTATCATAATAAGTGCAAACAGCACCGCAGCCGCCGACAGCTTCTGATAATCGAGACTGTTGAAGGTATTGTTCATGAAGTGCTGGAGCATATACAGCTTATCCTGAGGATAATTTCCCGTCAGCAGGTATACCTCGCGGAATATCTTGAAGGAGTTTATCATTGAAAGGATAAGCACGAAAAGAATAGTCGGTGAAAGGTATCTGAGCTTTATATGTACGAACTTGTACCAGCCGCTTGCTCCCTCAAGGTCTGCTACCTCGATGATGTCGCGGGGTATCGCACACAGCGCCGACATGAAAAGTATCATATTGTATCCCAGATTTTTCCACAGGAACATCAGGATGATGACCACCTGTCCGTAGGGGGATTTCAGCCAGTCAACGGTGTGACCGCCGAAATGCTCGATGATCTGGTTTACGGTACCGTGATTGTGGAACAGCACCTGCCACACGAGGACTACGGAAGCCGTAGGCACCATGAGAGGGCTGAGGAAGAATGTACGGAACACGCTTTTTCCGGGGATCTTTCTCTCAAGGAGCATTGCCAGTCCCAGAGCCAGTATCACCGACAGCGGCACCGACACCAGTGAGAAGAACGCTGTGTTCTTCGCAGCCTTGGTGAAAGCCGCATTGTGGAAGAGCTTTGTGTAGTTCTCTATACCTACAAATTCTTTTAGAACAGGGTTGTTGATAAGAGAGTAGTAAATTACTATGCAGAAAGGAATGAAGAAGAATATCATCACTCCTATAAGGCTGGGCATGACGCAGATATTGCTGAATACCCGCTCGCCCCTCCTTCCGCATTGATTTCGGGTCTTGTTTTTCATCTGAATACAACCTCACAAAATGTCTTTTGTTCTGAGTTTTTCTGTCTGACCTCCATCACATCGTTCTCTGTAGATAAGTGTCCCGAGAACCCCCAAAAGACGAAGGTCAGACATATTTTTTTATTTTAACTATATCATGCTGCCACCGGGCAGTTTAAAACTGTATCATTTCTCCTTCTCAGCGGAGACTTTACTGTATAAAGGTATATGATGACCGCAAGGCATCCCGCACCAAGCAGTGCCATGGACCAGCGGTATTCCCATGAGATGATGTCACCTGCTATGAACAGCAGCTGGACTGCTATGAAAGGGAGTACCATTATATTATAAAGGAGAGCCTTCTTCTTGCGGAGCAGCTTTACCATGAGCCAGCCCCATGCTGCCGCCGCAGTACCGAGAGCCGTGTAGGCTATAAGGTCAGGGACATCGGAGAACATCGCAGAAGAAAGGCTTCCGCCGAACTTTGCATACTCTATCGTATGCTTGACCGCTGCATATCCGTAGTAGCCAATGTCCAGTCCGAGAAATGTAAGGAACACATCGCGGAGCATTGTCTTTGCATCAACGTCCCTGTGTATTATCAGCAGTATCACCAGCGGCCATATGGTCATATCCGAGATGAGATTGCTCACACACAGCGGAACATTTCCGTGCAGCTCCCCGAGGAACTGTCCTGCAATACCCATTGCAGCTCCTATCCACAGATAAGCTGTGGTCTTCATTATTTTCACAGTACCACTCCTGAACACACCACACCATATACACAGTTAAGAAGTCCATTTTCGTGCATCGGGCGCAAATTTTATGTGTACTATAAAAAAGAGCAGCCGCCGTGAGGTACTTCCCCTCATTTTAATATAATACATCATTGACAAACCATTGTCAATATCTCGCGGTAGATTTTTACACTTTCTTTACTATATGGAATATATATAAGCACCGCGATACAGAGATGCATCAGGGACGAAAGCTGTCTTTAATGACCGCTCTCAGCGTCCTTTTTCATAGTTCTCTTATATCATACAATGTCAAGATGACATTAACGTGACTTTTTCATAACAAATCTGTCACTTAACTTTTCAGGGAGATGGCTTCCTATATAATTAGACGTTTCAAAAGCCCGAATTGTGACAAAAGTTTTCAATTTTTTTCTGCTCTGCAAGCCATAATCAGCATTTTGACTTTCGTCAAGGCAGTATCCCGCAAAATTTTAGTCAATGTGACTGTTTTTCAAAACTGCTATTGACAATCAGCTCTGATTATGATACAATATTTTCTGTTGAAACGCCGTGCGGGTGTAGTTCAATGGTAGAATTCCAGCCTTCCAAGCTGGTTACGTGGGTTCGATTCCCATCACCCGCTCCAATCTTAGCAGCTTTGGCTGCTAAAGTTTTCTGTGCGCCTTTAACTCAGCTGGATAGAGTAACTGCCTTCTAAGCAGTAAGCCGCTGGTTCGAATCCAGCAAGGCGCGCCACATCGAAACTCTCCGTTATATGACTCCATCTAATGGAGAGCTTCGTTTTTATTTATTGAATATGGTGGGTGTAGCTTAGCTGGTTAAAGCGTCGGATTGTGGTCCCGAAGACCGTGGGTTCGAATCCCATCTCCCACCCTCATGAAACAGGCACTTCTGAATTTTCAGAAGTGCTTTTTTCGTTGATTTTCTAAGATTTTTTCTAATATAAAAGTCCCCGCAAATGCGGGGACTTTCTGTATCATATTTTCATTGATCTTTGAATCTATCTTGGTACTAAGCCGTCAGCAGGGGCGGATATTATCCGCCCGATAATAAAGCGGCAAAGCCGCTTCCTTATGGCTAAAATCTAAAGGCTAAGGGCTTCTATATATCCATCATTCCTTCACGATCACAGCTATCGCACATGGCATCCTTCCGTTCACAACATGATATTTCACATTTTTATATCCCATATCCGAAAAAAACTTCTTGTAGGAATCCATATCAAACTGCTTTTTGAAATCAGCTCCCAGCATTTCAATGAGCCTTACTGCCAGCCTGCCTGATTTTTTTGACATATTTATGTATGTCGGGATAACGATCCTGCCGCCATGCTTTACTACCCGTTCAAGCTCGTGTAAAGCCTTTTCAGGATCGGGAAGCAGGTGTATAACATTTCCTGCGATCACCTTATCAAAGCTTTCGTCTTTGTACTTCAAATTCGTTATATCCGCTCTCCTGAACGTAACATTACGGTACATACGGCACTTTTTTTCAGCCTGCTTTAACATTCCGACAGCATAATCCGTCGCAATAAGCTTTCGGCATTTTTGCGCTATATAAACAGTTATAGCACCTGTTCCGCAGGCACATTCCAGTACATTATCCGAAGTATCTATCATCTCAGCGACCTTCGCTCCTGTTCCCGTAAAGACCTTTCTGTTGTAGATCGTTTCAAACAGGTCATAGATCGGTGATATCCTGTCCCAGAATACTTTTTTGCTCATGGAAAAACCTCCTGTAAGATATGCTCTGTCATAAATGAACATATGAACATCTATTCATATAATATCATATGATCCGCTGTTTGTCAATAGGCATTTTTACATTATTTTTCCTAAGTTAAAGATCTTTCCGTAATTCATCTGCCTTCTCTGCAAATATTTCCATATCATCACAAAGTCAGGCTCTCAGCATAAGCTCTGAATTATTATGGCACAAAGAAAAGTCCCTGCGGCTCCGGGGACTTTTGCTGTATTATTTTAGTCTTTTCTCTTTTTGTATGCTGCTGCGGATAATAATACTGCCGCTATGCCTGTCAAAGCTATTCCCACAGCACCGCTGTCACCTGTTTGGGGAGAGTTATTATTTGCGGTGGTGGCAGCTGTCGTCTTTGCAGCAGCAGTTGTTGTAGCAGTTGTTGCTGCAGGCTTTGAACCGTCGTCGTTCAGCACCACAAATCTGATATTGTTATCCTTGGCGTACTTCTCGATATCCGTATCCTTGTATCCGTAGATCGTAAGCTTGTCAGTGCGGCCCTCAAATATATTCTCGCCAAAATACAGTTCTTTTCTTACCGGCACGATCAATTCCGTAAGCTCTGTACAGCCCTTGAAAGCATTATCACCAATGTATTCCACAGTGTCGGGCACTGTAAGCGATTCAAGAGCTGTGCAGCCTTCAAAGGTACTCTCGGTTATCGAGATCAGCTCGCTCGGGAGATTTACGGAAGTAAGTCCCGTACAGTTCCTGAAAATTCCGTAGCCAAAAACTTTGACATTCTCGGGAATGGTTATTGAGGTAAGTCCTGTGCAGCCCTCAAAAACATAGTGTCCCATATCCATGAGAGAATCAGGAAGAGTCACTGCGATAAGACCGCTGCAGCCTGAGAAAGCATCGTTTTCTATGACCTCAAGTCCCTCGGGGAGCTTTACCTCTGTCATGCCCGAACAGTCAGCAAAGGCTGAGCCGCTGATAAGCTTTATATCATCAGGGACAGTTACAGATGTATTATCAGGCATAGTTCCCTTGAATTTATACACGGTTTTTCCTATAACGACCATTCCGTCAGGCTGTTCTTCGTACCATTTTGTGTTGGCAAAAGCATTTCCCATGACATACTCAACTCCGTCGGGAATATTTATGTCGGTCAATGAGGTACAGTTTTCAAAGGCTTCATAATCAATATCTCTGATACTGTCGGGAAGCTGAACGGACTGTAAGCTTGTGCAGTCCTTGAAAAGACTGTGGGAGATCTCTGATACGCCGTCGGGGATATTTACGGAAGTCAGACTGCTGCAGCCTTCAAAGGCATACATTGAGATAGTTTTTACACTGTCGGGTACTTTGACCGAGGTCAGTTCTTTACAGCCGTAAAACGCATTTGATGATATCCCGTTGACTGTTTTTCCGTTTATCTCTGACGGGAGCACAACGTCACCGCCGCTGCCATTATAGCGTCCGATGGATACGTTGTCAAATTCGTCGATGGAATAGTGTACCGATGAACCGTCTTCAAGCTCGTAGTCTCCGTGTTCAACTATCTTGACAGCCCTGATAGCTGAACTGTCGTATGCTTCTGCGCTGAATGATGCAAATGCCCCTGCAATTGCAAATGATAAAATGAATGATGAAGTCTTTTTCATAATAACACTCCTTACTTGTATGTTTTTTGCTTAGATGTAACAAGGGTATCATATCCCGTTTTTGTGCAGACAACTGCACTTTTGTTTATTATACTCCCCTGCGGCTCATATGTCAACCCCGAACACGAGTCTGAAAGCGAACTCCGCAGTCCTTGAAGAAATCCCCGAAAGATCGGGCGTGCAACGGCTTTTTACACAAATGTTAAGCCCCGTTGACAGATTGCCTGCGGCGATTGGTAGACTCCTCGGGGCAGAAATGGTACCATGGAAGCATAAGAAAAAACTGTCACACTGTGACAGAAGGAGGTATCATTTATGAAAAGATCATCGTGTCCCGTGAAAGGCTTCATAAAAAATATAAGCCCTTTCAACAGCAAAGATGATATGCCGTCGGCTTTGCTCATCACAAAAAAGCTGCTGGCATTTTTCCTGTGCTATCTGGCAGGGATTTTTCTTGCGGAGGGACTTGTCATCGGAGGACTGTTCCTCTGCGGCAGGAACTTCTTAAAGGGAGAAATGTTCAGCGACAATGTTATGATGCTATTAAAGCTTTACGGTATGATCGTTCTCATTGCTGTATGCATTCTCTATTGGAAGCTTGTCGTGAAAAGGAAGCTGAATGAAATGGGCATAACCAAAAAGATCTCGGGCTGGTTCATGGGCGCAGGTATGGGAATTGTATTGATTATCACCGCGGTTTCTGCTATAATGGTTACAGGAACAATAAAATTCAGCGGCTTTTCCGCGAATTTCGATATAACAATGCTGCTCATGTTCGGAGGATACACCGTTCAGGGAGCAGCCGAGGAGCTTCTTTCCCGAGGACTGGTTTTCTGCTCGCTGAAGGATAAGGTATCTCTCCCTGCTGCTGTGGGCGCAAGTGCTGCCGCATTCGCACTTCCCCACATGGGTACGCTGTGCAGCTTTGAAACCGAGTATATATTCCCGGGTGTGCTCTGTCTCATCCTTATCTCATGTGTATTCTCTCTGCTGACTCTCCGTACAAAGAGCATTTGGGCTGCCTGCGGACTGCATTCCATGTGGAATTTCTGTCTCAGCTGCATTCTGGGACTTGATCTCAGCGGAAGTGAAGGCTCATGGGCTGTTATAAATATGAGTACATCGGGCAAAAACCTTTTCAACGGCGGCAGATACGGCATAGAGGCAAGTATCATCACCGCTGCGGTACTGGCTGCGGCAGCTGTTCTGCTGTGGCATATGTATAAAAGAAACAATACAGAAAGGCAGGCGTGAAATATGGAATTCAACAACAAGCTCTACGAGCTTCGCAAGCAGAAAGGCTTTTCGCAGGAAGAGCTTGCAAACCGTCTTAACGTATCAAGGCAGACCGTCTCAAAGTGGGAGGTGGGCGACTCAACTCCCGATATGGAAAAGCTCATTGCCATCAGCGACCTGTTCGGTATCTCTCTGGACGAGCTGGTGCTGGACAAGGCTCCCGAGCCTGCCCCTGCCCCGCAGTCGGCAAAGTCGGAGCTGTACACAGATATAAAAGAAAAGCTCCTCACCGAAGATAACGGAAAGAAAGTCAGAAAGGGTCTGAAAATTGCAGGCATAGTTCTCGGAGCAGTCATGCTCGTCGATATTATCTCATTCGTGATATACGTTATTCTCAACGGCTTTCCCAAATGATCCGAAGATATTTTTATCAAAGCTCCCTCGGGAGCTTTTTTTATTTTTCGGCTTCTAAGCTAAATCATAATTTCGAGCTGAGCCAGCTCGACCGCTTGCCACGTTGTCGCTCGTAAACTCGCTTAATAATATCAAAAATGGTATTTGTACATCGCTTACAGCGCAATAAGTACGCCGAGCCTATGTAAGGGATTCCAAAGGGACTGTG
>JAFWTA010000020.1 GCA_017519145.1 Ruminococcus sp. | reverse complement strand
GGTAACATAAATCAGAATTTATATGTGTAGGGGACGCCGCCCTCGGCGTCCCGTTGGGCGTGTAATGCATTTCGTGGGACGCCGAGGGCGGCGTCCCCTACATTTCCAATTTTTCGCATACGCGCTAAATTATGATTTACATTAAAGATAAACACAATGCCCCTTAGTGCTGTGAAACACTAAGGGGCAAAATTTATATATGAATAACCGTCCGATGGACTCTGTTTTTATTCCTCGGGCTCCTTGATCTCGCCTACGATGGGGAGGGGATCAATTCCCTGTCTTGTGTAATAGTCCGAAAGTGCGGACCTTACTGCCTGCTCCGCCAGTACTGAGCAGTGAATCTTTACTGCGGGAAGTCCGTCAAGAGCCTCCACAACAGCCTGATTTGTCAGCTTCAGCGCATCGTCTATGGACTTGCCCTTGATGAGCTCAGTCGCCATTGAAGATGTGGCAACTGCCGCACCGCAGCCGAATGTCTTGAACTTTGCGTCTGTGATGATACCGTTGTCTATTTTCAGGTACATCTTCATGATGTCGCCGCACTTGGCATTGCCGATCTCTCCTACGCCGTCAGCGTCCTCGATCTCACCCACATTTCTCGGATTTGAGAAATGATCCATTACCTTTTCACTGTATAACATAGCAATTACTCCTTTGTAAATATTCGGGGAAAACATTCCCGAAGCTTACTGCTTCTTGATGATGTCATTCCTGCCTATCTGCTTTCTGTCCACGTCCTTCAGCATAAAGGCAGCATTTGCACCCTCCGAGACGGTATTGCAGACCTTGCGGAACTGCTCTATGCCTATTATCTCGGAAGCTATCTCGTCCTCTCTGCCGCGGACTATGACAACGCTGTCCCCGACACTGAAAACTCCGCCTGTTACGGTCCCCACCGCAACAGTTCCCCTGCCGCTTACAGTGAACACATCGCTCACCACGAACTCGGCATAGGTACCGTCGGCAACTCCCGACTGAGGAGTATAATACTCCTCATACTCGCGGAGCTCCCTTTCATCGTCTGTAAGAAATTCATGGTTTTTTGGCTCCCTGTTGAGGAGCTTGTCCTTCAGATTGTCGAATATTCCCATAATCTTACACCCCGTTATTATTATTTACTCGTATTTCTCGCCTTTCATCATGCGCTCCCACACGGGTGACATAGAACGCAGCCTTTCAACTACCTTAGGAATGACCTCGAGGATATAATCCACATCCTCGTCAGTAACGTCCTCCTCTATGGAAAGTCTCAGTGAGCCGTGAGCTACGGCGTGTACCAGACCGATAGACAGCAGAACGTGTGAGGGGTCAAGTGAGCCCGATGTGCAGGCTGAGCCCGATGAACCGCAGATACCGTTGAGGTCAAGCATGAGCAGGAGTGACTCTCCCTCAAGACCCTCGAAGGAAATATTGAGATTTCCCGGGAGGCGCTTGTCCCTGTCGCCGTTGAGGCGGGTATAGGGTATCTTCAGAAGCTCGTCGATGAGGCGGTTTCTTCTTGGAGTTATGACAGCTGCCTTTTCGGCAATATTGCGTGTGGCAGCTTCAATTGCCACGCCCAGTCCCACGATAGCGGGAACATTCTCTGTGCCTGCGCGCTTTCCGCGTTCCTGTCCGCCGCCGTGGATAAGGTTGGGAAGGGTTATGCCCTTGCGGATATAGAGAGCACCGATACCCTTCTGAGCGTGTATCTTGTGTCCCGACAGCGAGAGCATATCAATGCCCTGCTTGTGGACGTCTATCTCAACATGACCAACAGCCTGAACGGCGTCGGTGTGGAAAAGAACCTTCTTTTCCTTGCATATTGCAGCTATCTCGTCAATAGGCTGGATAGTGCCTATCTCGTTGTTTGCGTACATTATGGTGACAAGAGCTGTATCCTCGCGGATAGCTTTTCTTACGTCCTCGGGGTCGATGAGACCCTTGTCGCTTACGGGGACGTATGTCACCTCAAAGCCCTGCTTTTCAAGGTATTCGCAGGTATGAAGAACTGCATGATGCTCAAACACAGAGGTAACGATGTGCTTCTTGCCTCTTTTTGCCATCATCTCGGCAGTTCCCTTTATAGCCCAGTTGTCAGATTCCGAGCCGCAGCTGGTAAAGAATATCTCTCTTGGCTCAGCGCCCAGAGCCTTTGCCACCTTTTCGCGGGCTGTCTCAACATCGCGCTGTGCGTCGCGTCCAAGCTTATATATACTGGAAGCATTTCCGTAGGCTGTACGGAAATAGGGCAGCATAGCGTTGAGGACTTCCTCGGATACCGCCGTAGTAGCCGCATTATCGGCATATATGAACCTTTTTTCTCCCATTGGTAGATTCCTCCTATTTTGCATATATATCGCGCTGCTCCACGGCAAGCCTGTCGCAGCGTTCATTTTCGGGATGACCTGCGTGTCCCTTGACCCAGTTAAAGGTCACCTCATGCTTTTCAAGCAGGGGCAGGAGCTGCTCCCAGAGGTCTACATTGAGTGCGGGCTTCTTGTCGGATTTTATCCAGCCCTTTTTCTTCCAGCCGTATACCCAGCCCTTTGTGACGCTGTCCACTACATATTTGCTGTCGGTGGTAAGTATCACCCTGCAAGGCTCTTTGAGTGCGGAAAGTCCGGTGATAACGCCGAGGAGCTCCATCCTGTTGTTGGTGGTGGCGCTGTCGCCGCCCGAAAGCTCCTTTTCCACGCCGTTATAGCGGAGCACAACGCCGTATCCTCCGGGACCGGGATTACCGCTGCAGGCGCCGTCTGTGAAGATCTCAACTGTTTTGATAAGTCTCACCTCTGAAAACCGAAGTCAATTGATTATAACATATTATATATACAAAATGGGTAGGTGTTACCCGAAGTAAACCCGTTTTATGTTTGTGCTTGCAAACATACCTGTCATATATAAGCAAACAGCCCTTATTGCAATGCCCCTAAGCTGTCATATGAAAACTCAGGGGCACTATTTCTGTTTTTGGCGTTATGCTGTGGGGAAAATCAATATGCCTTGCCCCAGTATACCATGCACTTTGCAGGCTTGCCGCAGCAGATACACTTGTCGCTGAGGTTCTCCTGCTCGAAGGGGATACATCTTGAGCCAACGCCTGTCTTTTCCTTTATCTCGTCCTCACAAGCCTCGTCGCCGCACCACATTGCCTTTACGAAGCCGTCGCCGTTCTCCAGTGACTTTGTGATCTCGTCGAGAGTCGTGCAGGCATATGTTCTTCTGTTGCGGTTGTCCAGAGCCTTCTGATACATACCGTCGTGAGCCTCCTTGAGCTTGGCTGCAACAGCGCTCTCCAGCTCGTCAAGTGAAGCCGTAGCCTTTTCGCCGTTCCAGCGTGAAACGATAACGCACTGGTTGTCCTCGATATCTCTGGGACCTATCTCCACTCTCAGCGGAACGCCCTTCATCTCGTACTCTGCAAACTTCCAGCCGGGTGAGTTCTCGCTGTCGTCAAGCTTTACGCGGAGCCCCGAAGCAGCAAGACGCTCCTTCAGCTCGGAAGCCTTCTCGAGAACGCCCTCCTTGTGCTGAGCGATGGGAACGATAACTACCTGAATGGGAGCTACTGCAGGAGGAAGAACAAGACCGTTGTCGTCGCCGTGAGTCATGATAACACCGCCGATAAGACGGGTGGAAACGCCCCAGCTTGTCTGGTGGGGATTTACTCTCTTGTTTTCCTTGTCTGTATACTCAATGCCGAAAGCCTTTGCGAAGCCGTCGCCGAAGTAGTGTGAGGTACCTGCCTGAAGTGCCTTGCCGTCGTGCATAAGAGCCTCGATAGCATATGTGGAAACAGCTCCTGCGAACTTGTCGCTCTCTGTCTTCTTGCCCTTTACAACAGGCATAGCAAGAGCTTCCTCGCAGAACTGAGCATATACGTTCAGCATACGCTCTGTCTCCTCAACAGCCTCCTCAGCTGTGGCGTGGATGGTGTGACCCTCCTGCCAGAGGAACTCTCTTGAACGGAGGAAGGGACGTGTGGTCTTCTCCCAGCGAACAACGCTTACCCACTGGTTGTACAGCTTGGGCAGATCGCGGTAGGAGTGAACTATATTAGCGTAGTGCTCGCAGAAAAGGGTCTCGGAAGTGGGGCGGACGCAGAGTCTGTCCTCAAGCTTTTCGTTTCCGCCGTGAGTTACCCATGCAACTTCGGGAGCGAAGCCCTCAACGTGATCCTTTTCCTTCTGGAGAAGGCTCTCGGGAATGAACATAGGCATACATACATTCTCGTGTCCTGTTGCCTTGAACATACCGTCAAGGATATGCTGGATATTCTCCCAGATAGCGTAGCCGTAGGGTCTGATAACGAGACAGCCCTTGACGCTTGTGTACTCTACCAGCTCTGCCTTCTTGCAGATATCTGTATACCACTGCGCAAAATCCTCGTCCATTGAGGTAATGGCAGTGACCATTTTTTTATCCTTAGCCATAGAAATTGACCTCTTTCTGTTGTGATTTCATAGATATAATTATTATATCATTTATTATGCCTGTTGTCAATGCAAAAAACAGGCAGGCAATGCCATTTAGCTCAGATAACTCTGCCGACGATATACAGCACCACGATATTGAGGACAACGACAGCAAGAGCGACCAGATCCGCTCGTGAGCCACGTTCTCTGAACTCTCCTGCTCTCTCGCGCCTTCTTTCTGCCAAGGCTCTCGCTGCGGTGACAGCTGACAGTATCAGGAAGATACCTGCCGAGATGATCCTTGCCCAAGCCTTGTATCTGAGCATGGTGTCCACATACCAGCCGCCGCCGAAGGAATAGCCGTGTTCCTTTACCATATCGCCGATAGGAGCGACTGCGGTCTTCATGCTGCTTCCCATAGGCATCATATTCCCCCTGACAGTCTTGTTCTGCGTATTGAGATGGGTCTCGGGGTCGAACATATCTCCCAGATGCTTTGTGCCGCGGACGATGACCATATCTTTCGTATCGCCGCTTTTTACCGCAATGCCGTAGAGATAGGTCTTGAACAGTCCCGTGCCGAAAAGTCCCTTGGTGGTGGTGATCTTATTGCTCATGCCTGCGATCGGCACCCATTCCACTGCCTGTCCTTTTTCGGGGCTGTCAAGCACCTCTGTGATGTTCTGCGGCTCCTCCAGCAGAAAGGGCAGATTTCTCAATACGGGCACTGCGGCTCCTATAAGGAATATCAGCGCCAGCGAGAACAGTGTGACCGAATAATTTGATCTCTTCATGGGGCAACAACTCCTTAATAGTAATTCGTAAGTATACCTCCCGATAGCGGGGCAATATCATAGGAATATCATATCATAAAACGGGAAATATGTCAATATAACGTAAAAAGCTGCACGGCAAAGCCGTGCAGCCTATAAACTTTATTACCTTGTGCCGGGTACGAGTGTTTCTCTCAGGTGGAGAAGATACTCCTGAATGTAGAGAGCGTCATTTGAAGTAAGACCCACTGTGGACTTATCTACGTCGCCGTTCTCCTTGCCCTGATCGGTAACACTGTACTTGTTGGGGTTTGCGAGGGTCTGCATGATGAGGATAGCGTCAGCCAGCTCAACAGTGCCGTCGCAGTTTGTATCGCCCCATGTGATATCCGTGATACCGCTTGTGGTGGTCGATGTAGTTGTTGTGGCAGTCGTTGTTGTAGTTGTGGTAGTTACGTTGCCGCCCGAGATAGTAGTTCTTACGGGATCAGCAGCTGTTTTGCTTCCGACGATGGACTTGAATGCGGGCTTAGCCATGAAGTCGCCGTCAAAGATAAGAGGATTCTGTGACTTTCTCCAGCTCTCTGTATCAATAACGCCCCAGAAGATAACAGCCGAGATCTTGTCGCTGTACTTCTCGTAGATGTCGAAGAGTCCCTTATAATATGTGGACTGAACGTCGAAGTACTTGTCGCCGGAATTCTCCTGAACTGTAACGTCAAGCTCTGTGATCTGAACGTCAAGACCTGTCTCTGTGAACTGCTTGAGAGCGATCTCATACTGACCGAGTGAGGGGAAAGCAGCATCCATGCTCTGTCTTACATCAAGGTGAGACTGCATACCGATACCGTCGATAACGCCTTCTTTCTTGAGTCTCTCTGCCATCTCGCAGATAGCGTCCTTCTTGCCCATGTACTCGTTGAAGTCGTTGTAGTAGAGCTTACAGCCCTCGGGAGCATACTGTCTTGCATATCTGAAAGCATAGTCGATGAATGAGTTGTCGCCGAATACAGCTACCCAGTCAGAAGCTGCATACTGGTTCTCCTGTGCGGGGTGACCCGGCTTACGGGGATTACCGTCGTTGTCAAATGCCTCGTTTACAACGTCGCAGGCATAGAAGTCGATGTCGGGATAGAGTGCTGTAAGAGTCTCGAAATAGCTCTTTATATAGTTCTCCATACGCTTGAGCATCTTCTCGGGAGTTACATAAGGCTTCTCTGCGTCATAGTCCTCCTTGAAGAACCACTCGGGAGTCTGGCTGTACCATACGAGGGTATGTACTCTTACGGGGATACCGTACTTTCTTGCGTAATCGAGAATAGGCTTAGCCTGTGAGAAGCTTATCTGAGGATGCTCATCATCGCCTGTCTCCTCTAAATAAGCCAGTGTTCTTTTCTGGTTGAGAACGTAGTCGGGCTTCATCTGGTTGCCGACTGTGATGCTCTCGCCGAAATGCTTCTGTACAAGGTCCATAAAGGGCTGTGAAGCAAGGTTATCGGGAGTAAGGGCAGTTCCTATCTTGAACTTGTCCTTGTAGATCTCGCTGAGTGAGGGAAGATCCTTCTCGATATCAACATGAGCAGCCTCTACGATCTTTACATTGTCAACAAGGATATTCTCGGTGTTGTTGGACTCAAAATAGATGTAAGCAGCATCCATGCCCGAAGAATAGCTGATAGCTACATTCTCTATTCTTCCCCAGCCGTCGCCGCCGCCTGAAGCGCTCTTGATGTCCTTGACCATGTTGTTGTAAGAATCCTCACCGTCAATAGTGAACTGTGAGCTGAGTGTGCAGTTGGTGTACCACTGACCCTTTACGGAAGCCGATAAGTAATACTGAGTATCGGGCTTTAAGAATTTGTCAAGACGAAGCGAGGGACCGTTCCATGTCTCGCTTCTGCCCGATGCCAGCATGGAGCTCTTTCCGCTGTCTGCTGCATCCGATGTGATGGAAAGCTCCGTGGTGTCGTCTCCGCCTCTGTTTGCCCAGTACTGAAGATCGGTGTCGCTCTCGAAATCACATTCGTAAACGACGGTTCCTTCCTTAGCAGCGGTCACTTTGTTTGTCAGCTGTGCATCTGCAGGTGCTACTGCGTGTACAGCCGGAACTGATGCTGTGAACGCAATGGCTGCACCCATAACGCCTGCCATCAGTTTGCTGAAGTTTTTTCCTTTCATAGTAAATTCCTCCAAAAATAAATTTTTGTATCTTCATTGTAGCACAATTGCACAAATAAGTCAATGAGACCACGGTATAATGAGCAATAATTGGCAAGACAGCAGTGATATTCTATGGAAATCGGTCAGTTCTCAGCAATAAACGACCGTTGGCAGTCCTATGGGGAATTTGCATATAAATCGGAGAAATGCTCCGCCGTTTTTCTATCTTCCAAAACTGAAATGAAACGCGAGAAACGGAGAGATTGAGAGAAAAACAGAGCGTTTGCGAGAGAAAACAGGGTATATATTAAAAAAATCCGCAAAAAACTCTTGACTTTCACTTTTATATCGTGTATAATAATTCTTGCACTGCAAACGGTAATGGCGTTTTTTCGGGAAGCAAGAGGCAGCGGCTTCCGACCGTTGTCAGAGGTTCTGCCTCTTGTTTCCGTACTCGCTTTCCGTTCTGAAAATTTTTTACAGGAGGAAAATTTTATGTCAACTACACTGACAAAACCGGCTGAAGTAAGCCGTACATGGTATATCCTCGACGCCGAGGGTAAGCCGCTTGGTAGAGTTGCTGCTAAGGCTGCTCATATCCTCAGAGGCAAGCACAAGCCCACTTACACTCCCAACGTAGACTGCGGAGATCACGTTATCGTTATCAACTGCGCTAAGGCTGTTCTCACAGGCAGAAAGCTCGAGCAGAAGAAGTACTACTGGCACACAGGCTGGATCGGCGGACTCAAGTCCATTTCTTACAAGGACATGATGGCTGAGCAGGCTGACAGAGCTATGATGATCGCTGTTAACGGAATGCTTCCCAACAACAGCCTCGGCAGAGCTCAGCTCAAGAGACTCAGAACCTACAAGGACGCTAATCACAAGCAGGAGGCTCAGAAGCCTGTTGCTTACGAGCTTTAATAGGAGGTGCTTTTAAATGTACGAATCAAAAGTTAAATACTACTACGGCACAGGCAGAAGAAAGCACTCCGTAGCAAGAGTCAGAATTTACCCCGGTTCAGGTAATGTAACCATCAACGGCAGAGGCATCGACGATTACTTCGGTCTTGAGACTCTCAAGCTCATCGTTCGTCAGCCCCTCGCACTCACTGACAATGTAGAGAAGTTCGACGTTATCTGCACAGTTGCAGGCGGCGGAGTTACAGGTCAGGCCGGTGCTATCAGACACGGTATCTCAAGAGCTCTTCTCGAGTTCGATGCTGAGCTCCGCCCCACTCTCAAGAAGGCCGGATTCCTCACTCGTGACCCCAGAATGAAGGAGAGAAAGAAGTACGGTCTCAAGGCTGCACGTCGTGCTCCTCAGTTCTCAAAGAGATAAGTTCATTATTGTTCTTCAAAGTGCCTTTGCTCATGCAGAGGTACTTTTTGTTTTTCCTGCTGAGGAGTCCTCGCAGCTCAGCTGCTGCGGTCATCGCTGAAAACAGTCCACAGGACTGTTTTCTTAACGCGCTGACAGTTCTCAAAGAGATAAGTTCATTATTGTTCTTCAAAGTACCTTTGCTCATGCAGAGGTACTTTTTGTTTTTCCTGCTGAGGAGTCCTCGCAGGGATTTTTTCGATCACTATTGCAATATGAACGATACTATGTTAGAATGTGTATATAGGCGGTGGCAAACCGCATATTTATCTGAAGTGAAAGGAATTATCGTTATGAGGAATACTACTGTAAAGAAAAGGTCCCCCTTCAAGAAACTGGTCTCATCAATTACAGCCGCTCTGACAGCTGCCGTAATACTAACAGGAGCTGTGCCTGATGTAAACGCTGCGTCAATAGATATGGGACATACTTTAAGCGCACAGGCTCACGTTCAGAATATAGGCTGGATGGAAGAAGATATCAGCTTGCCATTGGATATTGACATCAGAACAGGTAAGACTACCGGTGATCAATACAGAAATGTCAGAGTCGGAACAACAGGAAGATCTCTGAGATTAGAAAGCTTAACAGTAGGTATCGGCAATATTTCGAAAAAATATGGCGGTATCATGGTAGACGCTCATGTCTCACATATCGGCTGGCAGGGTTATAAGACTGCTCCTTGCGGCAGCAGTGTAACAGTAGGAACTACGGGCCGCGGTCTTGCTATCGAAGCATTCAAGATAAAACTTTACGGAAAGATAGCAGAATATTACGATGTAGAGTATTCGGTACATTCCGCAGGTATTGGCTGGGGACATACCCGTAAAAACGGTCAGGTCGCAGGAACAGTAGGAGAAGGCCGCCGTTCAGAGGCTATATATATACGAATGATCCCAAAGAAATAATTATATATGCTTTACAACAAAGCCTCACAGACTATCCTGTGAGGCTTTGTTTTTTATGATATCCCGAAAACATGAAGCTCTCCTTGCAGTTGAGCTTTACAAGTGGATATGATACAATATATAACAGGATAATTCTATCGGAAAACCGCCGCTGTAACCGCGCCCGAAAAATTTTTCGGAAAAATTTTCAAAAACTTGTTACACTTCGGACAGCCGCAGCAAGTATATGTTATGAAAGCGCTTACAACAAATATAAAAATCCAACAAAAGGGGTGGTCCTATGACAGATAATGAATACCGCAAAATGTATGATAAAGATCCTCGCAAGGCGCAGACCGCGCTGTTTGACGAATACCTCGGCTATGTATACGCCATCGTGTACAACAAGCTGCGCAGCTGCGGAAGCCGCGAGGACATAGAAGAATGTGTGGGAGATGTTTTCTCAGCCGTCTTTATAAGCTATGACCGAAACGGCAGCTTCGACGGTGATCTTAAAGGTCTCATCGGCACTATCGCCAACCGCACGGCTATACAGATGTACAGAAAACTGGTCCGTCACAGCGATACGGTTTATATAGACAACGAAACGACTGAGCTCGCCGATACGGATAACTTAGAGGAAAACGCAGAACGCAGTGTTCTGAAAAAAACGCTTCTGAAACTCATAAACAGTCTCGGTCAGCCCGATTCCGATATCATAATCCAGAAGTTCTATTATAATATGAACTCAAAGGAGATCGCGGACAAGCACTCGATGTCGCCTGCATCGGTGAGGATGAGGTGCAGCAGAGCACTGAAAAAGCTAAAAGAGCTGCTGGCAAATGAAGGCTACGAAATGAAGGAGGGAAATATATGAACGACAAGAAAAAGATAGGATTCGATATCCTCGAAAACTCAGATATAAACACGATCGAAGAGATAGGTACAGGTAAAATGAATATTGATAAGAACGCCCGCGAAAGGATGCTGAAGAACACTATGAAAAAATACGAAGCAGAAAAGAAAAAACTCGGAATAACACAGGATACGTCATCTGAAAACAATGAGAACGCCGATTCCGTAACCGGCGTAGAGATCTATGAGCGCAAAAAGCTCCCCCACTTTATCTACATCGGTCTGTGCTCGGCAGCTGCCATCGCTCTGACCATCGGCAGCATAACCATGCTCAACCGCCGCAAGCCTGATGCTCCCGAAATACAGACTCCCGTTGCACAGGTAACTTCTACTGCCGCAACTACTTCTGTAAGCAGCTCCACGACTGCAGCTTCATCAAAAGAAGCGGTAACTGTAACAGCAACAGAGACTTCTGCATCATCAGCTGCGACAAAAAATACGGCAACCACAACATCAGCAGCGAACGCTTCCGACAAAACAGGTGACGATACAGAAACTGCCGCTGGAAACGCTCCCTCAGACACTACTGTATCAGCAGCATACACAAATCCTCACACAGACCGCACAGATATCACTCAGGAGGAACTCGATGCGGCAGCTGTCAGAGCTGTAAAGCAGCTTATCAATTACTACGATGGCTTTCCCAATGTTGCTCAGCCTGATCCAACACTCGGTGTGATGCTGCGATATGCATTCTATGATGTTAACGGCGACTCTGTTCCCGAACTGTTTATACGTCATAATTACTCACTCGGAAACTCCTATATGTATGTATTTGACGGAAATGACTATGTTACAGCCCGCTTCAACGGCCATGACAGAGAAGGAAACGATACAGTACACGAGACTGTCCTGTCAATTGTTGATGCGCTGAGCGCAGACAATACCATAGGTATGATGGGACATCAGGGCGGAAGCCAGTCCTTTATACTTCACATGGGCGCCGATAACACCATAACTCCCATTTGCGAATATACCTTTAACAGAACCTATAAGGACGGAAAGCTGTCAGAAGAATATACCTCTGACGGCGATCTGGACAAATTCAGCCAATTCCTTGACTTATACAGATCCTACGGAACAAGGGAACTGAACTGGATCGGGTATGACTTAAACGAAAATTAAGCTTTCATAAGGCAAAAAAGAACGCCGCGCAGGGCTATCCTGCGCGGTTTCCTTATATCTCACAAAATATGGACGTTTCCGCTCACTCCCGAAAAACAACCTTTCACTCCGTTTTTATAGCGAAGTTCCTCTTGCGGAGATATAATAAAGTCACACTAAAGCAAAGGAGAGTGAGAAACAAAAAACCACTCCGCAGGAAGCGGAAAACACAAACGTATTTAAATGTAATCAGTTCGCATAAAACAAGAGCTTGATATGCATTAAGAAAATTATAACAATATTAAAGAAAAGAGGAACTAAAAAATGAAAAAGGTAAATCTCAGAAGAACGATCACAGGCTTTGCAGCCGCAGCAGCTATGGCTTTCACAGCTATCGCTCCCACAGCTATCAACGTATCTCCCATAGCACCCACAGCGATCTCCGCAAGTGCAGCAACTATCAATATGACACAGGATGAGTTTAACAAAGGACAGCACATTTACAGCTACCTCAAGAGCCACACAAACTGGAACGACGGCGCTATCTGCGGAATACTCACACATCTCTATACAGAGAGCAGATATAAGCCAACAGTAGTAAACAGGTCATCAGGCGCATACGGTGTTGCACAGTGGCTCGGACAGAGAAAAACATATCTGATGCAGAGAAGAAATTATGAAAGTATCGACGTACAGCTCCAGTTCCTGATCGATGAGATCAATAATAACGACCCCTGCGCTTCCGATGACTTCAAGATATCAAGAAATGCTATCCTCAGCGCAGCAAACAGCGCAGCAGGTGCAGGCAACACAGTCTACACATTCAGAATGAACTATGGCTGGGGTGTATCAGTTCCCTCAAATGCATCCTACAGTGTAATTGCAGACTGCAGCGAAAGAAAGAGCGAGGCTGCATTCTTCTACAACAAGTTCGCAGGCGGAAATAATGGTGGCGGCGGTTCAAATACCGAGCTTCCTTACACAGTTAATCTGACAAGCGGAACACCTATCTATAAAACTCCGGGGTCAACAGCTACAAACGGTCAGATCACAGTAACTACTCTTTACACAATAGTTGAAGAGAGGACTGCCAACAACACCAAATACGGTAAGCTCAAGAGCGGCGCCGGCTGGGTAAAGCTCGGAGGCTCAGGCTCAGGCTCGAGCTCGGGATCAGGTTCGGGATCCGGTTCGGGCACTGTCAATACAGATGAGATCGCTGTAAATTACCCCAAGCAGCTTGCTAAGGGAACAGCCATCTATAAGGATGCAGGCTCATCCGTAGTCAATCAGTACCTCTCCGCAGCCGGAACATTTACCATCGTAGGCGAAAAGACCGTAAACAGCGTAAAATATGGCAGACTCAAGAGCGGCGCCGGCTGGGTAAAGCTCTGATAACAAACCGAATACATTAACTGAAAAGCTCCGTCGGATATCGGCGGAGCTTCTTTTTGCTATTATAAAGCTGCATGAAAAGTTCAGATCTTTCTTTATGCAGAACTATACGGAAACTGTTTTTCACACAAAACAACACCTTGTACAAGTGCTCTGAATGCTCGTAAACGCCGCCCTGATGATGCTGTATAAGTAAATAAGCTCCCTGTGCTTCTGTGCGATATACGTCATCACAGAGCCTCTACGAAAGGGACTTCGGTGCAGACTTTATGACAAATAAAAAAGGACTACATTTGTAGTCCTTTTTGTGTCGGCACTGATTTAGTTTCCCGGGCCGTCACCAGCCAAGTATCGTCAACGTGAATGAGCTTAACTTCCGTGTTCGGAATGGGAACGGGTGTGACCTCATTGCCATAAGCACCGACTAAATATTATTGAAGTTTTG
>JAFWTA010000019.1 GCA_017519145.1 Ruminococcus sp. | reverse complement strand
GTGGTAGAGACAGTTAGGATACTTCTCGGGATTGAGCTTGTACATTTTGTCCCAGCTGTCATCGGGAAGAGAAGTTACCTCTTCGATAAGAGCGTCGATCTGCTCCTTGGAGCCGTCGATCCATACTACCTTATCAGGCTGACAGAGAGCTACCATCTCGTCTACCCACTTTAATACGTTAGGGTTCTTAGTCAATGACATTGTATAATACCTCCTAAAAATTTATCATGTCAGAGCGGTGAATACACACCGCAGCACGGGACGTCAGGCAAAAGCCAAACGTTCCTCTGATACTATTATATCTGTTTTTTGTCAATGTGTCAATAGACATATGTTATATTTTGACGGTATTTTTTCGGAATAGCAATATTACCGAAAAATATTGCATTTTTCGGGGTTAGCCCCCTGCAACCCCGCTGAAACCGCGATGATCCGTTGAGGTGATATATAAAAAAATGCACGTTGTTATATTTTTGTCAATGTTCTTTTCAAATACCGCGGATATCGGTTTGCTATTTCATTATAAATGTGGTATAATAAATCTGAATGCCCCTGCAGATACGCTGATCACAGATCAGCTTCCTGCATATCGGGCGATCATATCATAACGCTTCGCTTTATGATATGATGAACGCAAGTCATTTCACATCAGCTCCCGATATGACGGGAGACTGAAAGCTATAGCCTATGAAAAGGAGCCTGCTATGAAACTTCTCGCTATCGACGGCAACAGTATCCTCAACCGTGCATTCTACGGCATCAAGCTGCTGACCAATAAAAAAGGTCAATTCACCAACGCCATTTTCGGCTTCATGAACATATATCTCCGCAATATCGGTGACATAAAGCCCGACGCCGTGGCAGTTGCCTTCGACCTGCGCTCCCCTACCTTCCGGCACAAGGCTGTGCCCTACTACAAGGCAAACCGCAAGGGTATGCCCCCGGAGCTGGCGGAACAGCTCCCCAGAGTAAAGGAGCTCCTCGGACTTATGGGCGTAAAGGTGGTAGAGTGCGAGGGCTATGAGGCTGACGATATCCTCGGCACCCTCTCAAAGCTCTGCTCCGACAGCGGCAATGAATGCTTCGTGCTCACAGGCGACCGCGACAGCCTCCAGCTCATCGACGATAAGGTCACAGTTGTCCTTGCCACAAACAAGGAGAACATTTATTATACTCCCGACAGGTTTATGGAGGACTACGGCTTCGAGCCCATAAAGCTCATAGATCTGAAAGCACTTATGGGCGACAGCTCAGACAATATCCCCGGCGTTGCAGGCATCGGTGAAAAGACCGCCTCAACCCTCATAAAGGAATACGGCTCCGTGGAGGACCTCTACGAAAAATATGAGGACTCGTCGCTCACCAAGGGCGTCAAGGCAAAGCTTGCCGCAGGCGCAGACTCCGCAAAGGAGAGCAAGTGGCTGGCGACCATAGTCCGCGACGCTCCCATAGACGCCGACCTTGAGGACTACAAATTAGGCACTCCCGACACGGCGGCAGTCAGCCTTATGCTCAGCGAGCTTGAGATGTTCAAGCTGCTGGACAAGCTGGGCATCAGTGCCACCGAAGGCACCAATGCTGCTCCTGCGGCAAAGGAGGAGGAAGCTCCCGTAATAAATGCGGAGCTTGCTGCCCTCACTGCCGAGGTTATTGAAAAGCTCACCGACTGCGAGTACCTTTTCCGTGACGGAAGCCTTTCCCTCCGCAGCGGCGACTGCGTTTACAATACCGACGACGAAAAGCTTATCTTACAGTTCTTTGCCTCGGACTGCTCCAAGGCGACCGACGATGCAAAGGCGCACTACCGCTGGGCTATGGCTCACGGCGGCGAGCTGAAAAATCTCCGCAGCGATGCGGCTATCTGCGGCTATCTGCTTAACACATCGGCTTCCGATTACGCTGTGGATAAGCTCTGCGCCGAGTACGGCGTTCACTATTACAGTGAGAACTTCGACCTTGCGGAGCTCCTCTCCCTCCGCGGACTTATAAAAAAGCTCCGCGCCGAGATAGAGTCCGAGGGCATGACTGAGCTCCTCGAAAAGGTGGAGCTGCCCCTGACAGAGGTCCTCGCTTCAATGGAGGACAGCGGCGTTCTCATTGACCGCAAGGGCGTTGAGGACTTCGGCACATACCTCTCGGAGATGATAGAAGAAACACAGCAGATGGTCTACGATGATGCAGGTCACGAGTTCAATATCTCCTCGCCAAAGCAGCTGGGTACTGTGCTTTTTGAAGAAATGGGGCTCCCTGCAAAGAAAAAGACCAAGAGCGGTTATTCCACCAATGCCGAGGTGCTGGAGGAGCTGAGAAGCTATGCTCCCATTGTTGACAACGTACTGAAATACCGCCAGTACACCAAGCTCAACTCCACCTACGTCGTGGGACTTCTGGACAAGATAGCTCCCGACGGACGTATTCACACATGGTTCCGCCAGACCGAGACCAGAACGGGACGTATAAGCTCCACGGAGCCCAATATGCAGAATATCCCCGTCCGCACCGAGCTGGGCGCACAGATGAGAAAGTTCTTCACTGCCGCTGAGGGTAAAACCCTCATTGACGCCGACTACAGCCAGATCGAGCTGAGAGTAATGGCACATCTCTGCGGCGACGAGAATATGATAGAAGCATTCAACTCCGGTGAGGATATCCACACCTCCACCGCTGCTCAGGTGTTCGATATGCCCCTGTTCATGGTGACTCCCGAGATGAGAAGCGCCGCAAAGGCGGTAAACTTCGGTATCATCTACGGTATCGGAGCCTTCTCACTCGCAAAGGATATCGGCACATCTGTTGCCAAGGCGAAAAAATACATCGCCGACTACCTTGCCAAATACCCCAAGGTAAACGAGTTCATGGAGTCCACCGTGGATAACGCTTTCAAGGATGGCTATGTCACCACCATGTTCGGAAGAAAGCGCCGCATCCCCGAGCTCTCCTCCTCGAACAAGATGTTACAGGCGGCAGGCAGACGCATCGCCATGAACACCCCCGTTCAGGGCACTGCCGCAGACCTGATAAAAATAGCCATGATAAACGTGTACAACCGCCTCAAAGCCGAAAAGCTCGACGCGAAGCTCATTCTTCAGGTACACGATGAGCTCATCATCGAGTCAGATATCTCCTGTGCAGACCGCTGTGCGGAGCTCCTCAAAGAGGAGATGCAGGGCGTTTACGATATGAGAGTTCCCCTTGCGGTGGACGTTCATCAGGGCAGATCATGGTACGACGCTAAAGGCTGATGTTTGATCGTAGGGCGGCGTTCCGCCGTCCGCATATTAACGATTTTGTATCAAGGTGAGAACAATGAATAATTCTAAATTCTCAATTCTAAATTCTCAATTAAACTACGCGGCGCTGTCCGCTCTGGACAAGTCCTGCGTGGGCAGTGACGGCTGGTCAGCCGAGGACTTCCGCTCGGAAGCCGAAAAGCAGGACGGCATAGTCCTTGCCGCTTATGACGGAGAAAGTCTTGCAGGTCTCATTGCAGGCTTCACCGCCGCCGACACGGGCGAGATACTCACCGTGGCAACTGCTCCCCGGTACCGCAGGCAGGGCGCTGCAAAAGCTCTGCTGACGGAGTTCCTCCGACTCGTCCCCGACGATGTGGAGACTATCGCCCTTGAGGTAAGGCAGTCCAACGCTGCCGCCATAGGGCTGTACAAGAGCTTCGGCTTTGAAAAGGCAGGGGTGCGGAAGCGGTTCTACCGCGACCCTGTGGAGGACGCCGATATAATGGTGCTCAATTGCAGGGGCTGATACTCTTATCAGTCCGTCAGCAAGACAATTGCCGTTATCTGCTGTCAGGCAGACGCCCTCCCGTGAGATGACAATATCATTGCCTTCGGGAGCCCGAGGGCGGGCTCCCCTACAGACCGCCATTCAGGTAAATAAAAATGAAAGAAGATTTGATATGCTTATACTTGGAATTGAAAGCTCCTGCGACGAGACCGCCGCAAGCGTGGTAAAGGATCAGAGGACTATCCTCTCCTCCGTGGTGTCCACACAGATAGAGGAGCATAAGAAATACGGCGGAGTCGTTCCCGAGATAGCCTCACGCCGCCACTGCGAGAATATCCTCGGTGTTGTCCGTCAGGCTCTCGATGAGGCTCAGGTGAAGCTCAGCGACCTCGACGGCATCGCTGTCACCTACGCCCCCGGACTTATCGGCGCTCTCCTTGTGGGAGTAAGCTTCGCAAAGGCACTGGCTATGTCCTCGGGCAAGCCCCTTATACCCGTACATCACATCGCAGGTCACATCGCAACAAACTACCTCACATTCCCCGAACTTGAACCTCCCTATCTCTGCCTCGTGGCAAGCGGCGGTCACAGCCATATCATCGAGGTGCTGAGCTATACAAAATTCCGCGTTGTGGGAAGAACTCACGACGATGCCGCAGGTGAATGCTTCGACAAGTGCGCCCGTGCAATGGGCTTCCCCTACCCCGGCGGAGTACATATCGACAATGCCGCAAAGGAAGGCGACCCCAAGGCGTTCAGACTTCCACACCCTGCTGTTGCGGGAAGCGAATTTGACTTCAGCTTCTCGGGACTCAAGACCAATGTCATAAACCTGCTCCACAATGCTGAACAGAAGGGAACCGATATAAACAGGAACGACCTCGCGGCAAGTCTCCAGAGCACTATCGCGGAGATACTCACCGACAAGACCATCCTTGCGGCAGAAGCCCTCGGCTACAAAAAAGTTGCTCTCGCAGGCGGAGTTTCCGCAAACACGGGAGTCCGTGCGGCTCTCTCGGATGCCTGTGCAAAGCGCGGCTTCGAGTTCTATATGCCAGAGAAAAAGCTCTGCGGCGACAACGGCGCCATGATAGCCTGTCAGGGAAGCTACAACCTCCTCGCAGGCATAACTGCCGACGAGACCCTCAACGCCATAGCTACCCTTTCCATGGAAGATATCTGACCATAACAAGCGGAGGTATAACAATGGAAAACAAAAAAGCCACCAACTGCGAGACCTGCACCAATTACGTCTACGATGAGGACTACGACTGCTATGTCTGTATGGTAAATCTGGACGAGGACGAAATGTACAGGTTCCTCCAAGGCACAAATTATGCCTGTCCCTACTACCGTCTCGACGACGAGTACGGCGTGGTAAGGCACCAGAATTAAGTTATCACCGCACTGCTCACGAAGCCCTCTGCGGACAGCTCCGCCACCTCGGCACAGCCGCTGCTGCACAGCTCGGTGAGTACGGTTATGACGTCACATTCGGGAGCTATCCCCTGCTTCACAGCCTGCTCTGTCATTCCAATGAGATGCTCCGCGTCATTCTGCTCAAGGAGAGCTCTGCCGTCGCTGCTGCAAACCACCATGCAGGACGGCGACACCTTCCACTTGTTGAGCATATGACCGAGGATATCACGGCAGTCTGTGCCGTCCACCACCAGCAGCTCGGTATAGCCCGTGAACATCGGCTCTCCCGTAAGCAGCTCGGCATTATTTTTCGCCTCGTCGATACTGCTCCCCGAAGCGGTCACAGTCTCCTCGGCGGAGAACAGTCTCATGGTCAGTCCGATACTGTCCTTTTCCGAGACGGAAACAGCTCTCAGATAGCTCCTTTCATGTATCTTTCCTGCGGCACAGCCCGCGTTCCCAAGCAATATGGCTGATAAAGCCGCAAGACATATTTTTCTTCTCATAGCGCACTCCTTATTCTATTTTAATTAATTAACAATTTATTCACATAAATGCTTTAAAATATCTACACTGTTTCCCCTGAAATATGGTAAGATTATATTGAGAAATTGTAGGAGGTGAGCACATGGATCTCACTGACACCTCAGCTGAAACTATAATCAATGTGGTGGATCAGTTCGACTACTCTACCCAGAATGACAACTACAATACAAAATTCAGAGCGTGGCGTAAGAATAAAGAGAATCCATACGCCTTCAACTTCAAGCTCAACAGAAAGGAAAGCGTCTTCGTCGAGGGCAAGGGCTTCGAGACAAAGTCTGCTTCCGCTACCGAACAAAGCATCATCAGCAGGATAATGAACATCGCCGGTATCGCTATGCTCATATGGATAGTCACCGACAATATCCTCAGCAAGCTTATTATTTCGGTATTCGACGCTCTCGGATTTGATATCCACACATCATTTTTCAGCTCCGTCCCCTATGGCGGCAGCAACCAGATAATCACTTCCCTTATCGTTATAGGCATAGTAAGGATACTCCTTCCTGCCACCTATATCCACTTTAAACTCAGGATGCCGCGGCGCCTTGAGTTCATGACTTCTCTGAACCACGCCTCCGATCTGCTGGGCTCCATCTGTATGGCTATGGCAGTCAGCGCGGTATTCAGCCTCCCCAACATCTACACCAACCGCACCCGTCAGGTGTTCGATTATTTCCGCAATATAAACGCGGATATTTCCGTCTGGGATCAGGAACAGTTCGTGATGTATACCATCTTCGATATCATCATCATCTCTGTACTGTCAGAGCTGTTCTTCCGCGGTGCTATCTTCGGCGCTCTCAGACAGTTCGGCGATGTTTTCGCCGTTATCATCACTTCTGTGATGTCCGCCCTCCTCGTTCAGGATCTCGGCGAGATGCCTGCCGCACTTATGATATCGGCAGTCGCCTCCGTGGGAATGCTCAGGAGCGGCTCTATATTCACGGCTATTTTCGTACAGATGATATTCAAGATGTACCGCCTTGCACTGGTGCTCCTTGAAGCCGCCTCTCCCGACAAGGTCTTTCTGAAGCGAAATACCTTCATTCTGGTATTCTTCATCATAGGTGCCGTGGGAGTGATAGCGCTCTATCTGTTCAACAAGAAGAAAAAGCTCCACCGCATCGCGAAATACACCTCAGAGGTAACTATGACCGAGAGACTGCTCATCGCATTCAAGAGCTTCCCTGTTCCTGCGGCAGTGTGCATATGCCTTCTTGCAGCCCTTATCAAGCTCATTCTTTAGGTGATACGATGGAAAAATATATGAAGCGCGCGCTGGAGCTTGCCCGCGAAGCCTTCGACGAGGGAGAAGTCCCCGTGGGAGCCGTGGTGGTGAAAAAGACCACGGGCGAAATAGTCGGCGAGGGCAGAAATATGCGCGAGGGAGCAAAAAATGCTCTTGCCCATGCAGAGCTTATGGCTATCGACAGCGCCTGCCGCAGACTCGGCGGCTGGAGGCTCCCCGAATGTGCCATTTATGTCACCCTTGAGCCCTGTCCCATGTGCTGCGGCGCCATAATCAATGCCCGCATAGACGATGTTATCTTCGGCGCATACGACCTGAAAAGCGGCTCAGCCGTGTCGGTGCAGAAGATGTTTTCCCTCCCCTACAACTACCGTCCCGAGGTGACGGGAGGCATCATGGAGGAGGAGTGCGCAGGGATACTCTCGGAGTTCTTCCGACAGCTCCGCATAAAAAAGAGCGGCAACGCTCAGTAAGAATATTACCTATCCGCTGTTTTGGCAGCGGATATTTTTTTGCCCGAAAGCACCGCAAGGATCAGTGCCGCAGCTGCTCCTGCTCCGCGGAGAGAAGTAAGCTCACGCCCCCACATCAGACAGGCTGCTGCCACTGTGCAGAGTATGACGGCAGTGCTTTTCCAATGCCTGAATGAGGGAAAGATGCGCTCAAGCAGAAAGGCTCCCGTCATTACCTGAAGTGCCGCCGAGAACACCGCAAACACCGAGAACACCACCAGAAACAGTGAGTCTATGCGCTGCGCCTCGAAGGGCTGGGAAAGCTGTGCCGCAGTTATGACGGGGAAGTCCGTCACCGGCATTACGCCTCCTGCCACCGCAAGTGCGGTCAGCAGCACCGCCGCGGATATCACTGCCTTTGCCGCAAAATAGCGGACAGTTGTCCTGACTCCGTCACCGCGCACCTCTCCGAGAAATACCGCAAAGCTGCCAAGCCCTCCGCTTACCGCAAAGCCCCTTATGAGCTCCGCGAAAGTGCTTCTCCTCTCAGGGCGAAGCAGGTTCTGCCAGTCAGCGTTTACCGCTGCGCTGGCAAGGTCGATGGCGAGACATGATATCCCCACCGCCGCCGCTATGACGGCTGCCCTGCCTGCGGACTTCATGCCCGTTGAGGAGATATAAAGGCAGACCGCCGCTGCAAGTCCTGCGGTCATAAGCCGTCCCCAGACGCCGCGGCTGCTCTCGTAGGGGATATAGATGACGGCGCTGCTCTGCCAAAGCTCCGAGAAAACCGTTCCTCCGCAGAATACAGCATATAAAAGAAAGCACACCTCCGCCGCCCTTGAAAGTCCCCCGCCCTTGACCGCAAATGCAAGAGCTATGAGGAACTGTATCGCCGTACCGCCGAGAACTCCCCATAAAGTCGCTGTGGAAATGCTCCCCCTCATGCAGCACAGCCCGAACATATCCGTAATGAGCAGAAGTGCGCAGAGCTGATTTTTCGACAGGCTATTCATGATATTCCTCCACTGTGAAGCCGCGGCTCTGGAGCTTCTTTATACCGCTGCGGACTGCCGTGTCCCCCATGCCCCTGCCCTTGAACGGCGATATGGGCGCTGTGTAGGGGAAGCCGTAGTCCTCGGTGGCGCAGATGTTCACCAGCACCGCGCAGGCAAGGAGGCTTATGCCGAAAAGTCCCAGCGCTCCTCCTGCTATCAGGAAGGCAAGGCGCAGCACCGTTATCTGGGGCTCCAGCTCGGGAACTACCAGTCCGCCCAGTACCGCCAGTGCCGTCATGGTCAGCAGAGGAGTGCTCACCAGTCCCGAGTTCACTGCCGCGTCACCAATGATGAGTCCGCTGATTATGCTGACCGCTCCCCCTGTGGGCTTGGGCAGCCGCACTCCTGCCTCCCGTATCATCTCATACATCAGCAGCGCAAACAGGGACTCCGTTACTATGGACAGGGGCGCTTTCTTCTCAGCCTCTGCAAGGAGCATGAAAAGTGTGCTGTTCAGCAGCTCGGGGTGGTACATGACTATGGCTGCATAAAAGGCAGGCAGCAGCACTGCTGTCAGGAAGGCGGCGTACTTCAGCCAGCGGATAAATGTGGCATAGTAGGGCTTGTACGCATAATCATCAAGGGTCTGAAAGCTCTCGCAGAACAGCCGCGGTATGATTATGGCATAGGGAACGCCGTCCACCAGTATGGCTGCTCTGCCCTCTATCAGCTTTGAGCACAGCACATCGGGGCGCTCGGTGGTACCTGTGGAGCTGAACAGCTCAAAGCTGCCGTTCTCCACAAAGGGACGGATATAGCCCGTGGTGAGTATGGCTTCCAGCTCTATCCCCTCAAGGGAACGGCGTATCTTTTCCATCAGCGCCTTGGGGACCCTGTCCTTCATGTAGCACAGACACAGGTCGGTGCTGCTCTTTTCGCCCTTGATGAACAGCTCCATGACAAGCTCGGGAGTTTTCATCCTCCTGCGTATCTGGGACATATTGGTGCGTATGGTCTCGGTGAAGCCCTCGTGAGCGCCCATGATGTTGCCCTCGCCCGACGGCTCCTGCACTCCCCTTGTGTTGTAGCCCTGAACGCCGAATGCAAGTCCCGTGGTCATGCCCTCGGCGATAAGCACCGCAAAGCCCGAATTCACCAGTCGGAAAAGTGTGGGGTAGTCCTCCACCTGCGGTCGGTCGGTGGAGAGGAGCAGCTCCTCGTTTATATAGTGAAACAGCCCGTGGGAGTCCTTTTGCTGCGGTATATCCGTTATGGGCTCGAATATCAGCTCCGTGATGACAGATGTGGACACCATGCCCTCGCAGCACAGCAGCGCGCAGTGTATTCCCCCCGTGACAAAGCGGTTTATGAGTACATCAGAGGAGTTTCCCGAAATGCGGCGTATCTCGTCGATACTGCGGTCAAGTGAGGGCAGCAGTTGTTTTTTCTCCATTATCTCACCTCAGCGGTATTATCTGCTGAAACTGCGAAATTATACCTGTAGAGGACGGAGTCCTCGACGTCCCGCAAAAAACGGGGCGATGAAAACACCGCCCGCTACACAATAAAAAACGCCTGCACTGTGAATGTTGTTCCACAATGCAGGCAGCTTTTAAAGCATGGTTAGCCTTTTGAAAACTTCTTCTGTTTTCTCTTTTGCTCCATCAAAGCGCGGCCATGCGTCAATTCCGTCGCCGCCCTTTCTCGGTATGATATGTATGTGGAAGTGTGGCACAGACTGACCTGCGCTCCCGCCGCTTGCATTGAGTAGGTTCAATCCATCATAGCCGCATTTCTCCACAAGGTGCTCCGACACCTTTTTCACAGTTCTCATAAGGCTTGTCAGCGTTTCTTCATCGCAGTCCAGAATATTCATGCAGTGCTTTTTCGGGACTGCAAGGATATGTCCGTCAACATCCTGTGCCGTGTCCATAAACACAAGTGTATGCTCGTCTTCGTAAACCTTCATGGGCTGAAATTCACCGCTTATGAGCTTACAGAAAATACAGTCGTTCATAGTTATCCTCTCTTGTTTTAGTTTCAGCCGAGCAGCTCGCCCTCAAGCCACACGGCTACTCCGTCCTCATCGTTTGAGCCTGTTACCTCATCGGCAATATCCAGCACCTCGCCTACTGCGTTGGACACTGCAACTCCCGTGCCGCACATCTCCAGCATTTCCATATCATTCCTGTCATCACCGAATGCAGCGATCTCATGGAGCGCAATGCCGCACTTCTCCGCAAGAGTCCTTATGGCTGCAGTCTTGCCTGCGCCCTTGGGAAGAAATCCGTACCAGTTCTCACCGCGGTAGCACTGTAACTTGCAGCCGAAGCTCTCCGCTATGCTCCGCGCCATATCCTCAGATGCAAGTTCCGTAACTATCTTGTTGCCGCCCTCCTTTAAGGGCTTGTCGTACTCACAATAGACCGCCTTGTGCAGCTTTTCCGACTCCGCGATATGCCTGCTGTTCCAGTACACCGTCTTACCCTGTGCCACTGTGATCTCGGTATCCGGAGCTGCTTCAAGGAGCGCTCTTACTATGCCGTTGGTCTCCTCAGCCGTAAAACAGCAGCTGTATATACATTCGTCTCCCGAGTGTATGAGAGTACCGTCGGTGGTTATCTCGTAATCCGGGGTGAGCAGCTCTATATAGCGCTCTGCACCTATCCAGTATCTCGCCGTGGCTATGACGAGGATACAGCCCTTTTCTCTGCACTTTTTCAGCGTTTCAAGTGTTCTTTCGGATATTGTCCCGTCTGTTTTCAGCAATGTGTGGTCGAGGTCGGTGAGTATCATTTTTATCATGGTTAACCTGCTTTCATAAAGGGCGCACATAGTCAGAATGCCATGTGCGCCCTAATGTTTATTTCTTTATCTTCATGGATATGTCGAAGCACTTGACCGAGTGGGTAAGAGCTCCCAGAGAGATGATGTCAACGCCTGTCTCAGCTACGGAGCGGATGTTCTCGGCAGTCACATTTCCCGAAGCCTCCAGCAGAGCCTTTCCGCCTGCAATGGCAACAGCCTCCTTCATCTCGTCACAGCTCATGTTGTCAAGCATGATTATCTCTACGCCTGTTGCAAGTGCCTCGCGGAGCTCGTCAAGTGTGCGCACTTCAACCTCGATCTTGACGGTATGTCCTATCTTCTCGCGGAGGGCATTTACCGCCGCAGTTATTCCGCCGTAAGCGTCAATGTGGTTGTCCTTGAGCATAGCCGCGTCGGAGAGGTTGAAACGGTGGTTCTTTCCGCCGCCCACAGTTACCGCATACTTCTGCAATGCGCGGAGTCCCGGGAGAGTCTTTCTCGTGTCGGTAACGGCTGCCTTTGTGCCCTTTACCAGCTCAACGCACTTGTTCGTGGCAGTTGCGATACCCGACATATGCTGCAAGAGGTTCAGAGCTGTTCTCTCGCCCTTGAGGAGAGTGAGAGTGCTTCCCTCCAGCTCTGCGATGATGTCGCCCTTCTGCACCTTTGTGCCGTCCTGAAGAAGTATCTTAAAGTCAACGTCGCCGCCTGCAAGGTCGAATACTCTCTTTGCCACCTCGATACCGCAGACAACTCCCGTATCCTTTGCAACGTAATATGCGGAGCTCCTGTGGTCCGCAGGGATGAGATTATCCGCAGCGGCGTCGATGTAGTTTATGTCCTCCATAAGTGCGGTAGTGATTATATTGTCAACATAGCATTGTAAAAGCTTCATGGTAATCTTCCTTTCTGTTTTAAATCATAATTTAGCTTTGCTAAATTTTGATTTGAGCCGTTAGCCCATAGCCATTAGCATAATGTAGGGAACGGCGCCCTCGCCGTTCCGCAAAATGTATTACATGCCCAACGGAACGCCGAGGGCGGCGTTCCCTACAAATGTAAATTATGATTTATACTTCGAGTCTATGCACAGGAACTCCTCAAGGGTAAGTCCCGAATCATGGACCTCCTTTGCAAGCTCCCTGCCCAGATAGCGAACGTGCCACGACTCATATTTATATCCCGTTATATCCTGCTTGCCCTGCGGATATCTCAGGATAAAGCCGTACTTATAGCAGTTCTCCGCTATCCACTTTGCTTCCTTTGTGTTGTTGAAGGAGTCGCTGGCGTTGTTTATGTCCATTGCCAGTCCTGTCTGGTGCTCGGAGTGCCCTGGCCTTGCGGAATAGGTGTCCGCCATTGCCTTGCCGTCACGGGCTACATAGTTGTTGTAAAGTGTGTTCTGATAGGTGTATGAGCGGAAGCCCGAGCATATCCACAGGGACAGTCCTGCCTTCTTGGCATCTGCCTGCATCGAATTGAATGCGCTCTGGGCGTCGGGGAGTATCTTCCCCGGGTTGTAGTCGGAGGGCAGTCCGTAGGTCTTGTTGGCAATGAGTATGCCGTTGACGTAGGTTATGCCGTTTCTGACCTCTATCTCCTGACGGGTAAAGGTCTCGCTTGTGCCGTCTGCCCATGCCACCGCAAAGTGCATGGAATCTGTATGAACAAGCCTGCCCCCGGTATTGTCCTCGGTGCTGCCGAAGTGGAATACCACATCCTCTCCCGAGGGAGCATACTCGAAACGGCTGACATATCCGCTCTTGTCGGTGAGCTTTCCGCTGAGGCCGTTTATGTCAAAGGTTCGTCCCTGAGAGGTCACCCAGTGTCCCGTGAGAAGCTCCGATGAACTTATGGGGCTTTCGCAGAAATACCTGAATGTCTCAGCCTCGCCGCTGTCCCATTTCAGCACGAAGGACTCGTCGTCCAGCCATGTGATGAAGGCAGAGAGCTCTGCTCCCGACTTTTTCATTGAGAAAACGGCTATGTCCTCATCGGAGGTGATATCGAAGTCATCGGTGATGCCTGCCGACGGGTCAATGACAGTGCCGATGCCGTCGCCGAAGCTGAAATATCTCTTGCCGCCCATGCAGTCACCGATCCATGTGCCCGAGGGCAGCCTGTTGGTGCTGTTTATTATCATCTCCTGAAGGGCTGTCAGGTCAAGGGAGTCTGTTTCGCCGTCCTCGTTGATGTCTGATGCGATGTACTGTGTCTCGTTGAGACCGTAGCGTCCCAGCAGGTAGTTCTTCATTATGACTATGTCGCTGATGTTTACTCTGTCGTCTCTGTTGAGGTCGCCTCTGATGAGCATGGGAGCAGCCTTTGCGCCCATGCAGGTGAGCTGTACCGAAGCGGCAGCTGCCGCTATTGTTACAGCCATGAGTTTTTTCGCTTTTTTCATACATATCCCCCCTTTGCATATGTATGCAGCGTCGGTGCGTCCCCCCCGGACCTCACCGACACCTTTTCCTTCGGTGAACTTTCTTCTGTTTTTGTTTCTTTTCATTTTTTTCCATTTTGCTGTCTTTATATATCTGTATGCAGTTCCTTACTGCATTACCTCTCCGAGGATGATGTATGCCACAGTAACGATGGACTTTGCCAGAACGAAGTCGGCGTCAACGAAGTATCCGCCGCTGAGCAGGTCCTCTCTTATCTCTTTTACTCTCTTGAAGCCTTCTGCCGCTGCCTTCTTGTCGGGGATGACGAAGTAGCAGTTCTGGAGTATCTTTCTTGTCTCTGTCCTTACGCCCTTTGGTATACGGGGAGCTCCGATATGGGGATCGAACTCTGCCTCCTCAAAGTCCTTGGGTGCGTCTGCCAGTCTTGAAGCTATGCTGTTTGCAGCGTGGCGTGAGAACACCAGAGCCTCCAGCAGAGAGTTGCTGGCGAGACGGTTGCTGCCGTGAACTCCTGTATGTGAGCACTCACCGCAGGCATAGAGATTTGGCAGGCTGGTCTCGGAGTTGTTGTCAACGTCGATACCGCCCATGAGATAGTGCTGACACGGAAAAATCGGCACGGGCTCCTTGGTCATATCGTAGCCCTGCTCAAGCAGGTTCTGATATATCATGGGGAAGCGCTTCTTGAGGAACTCGCTGTCCTTGTAGCTTATATCAAGGTAGAAGTCCGTGGAGTTCTGCTTCCGTGACTCAAGGATTATGGCGTGGGAAACTACATCTCTGGGAGCAAGCTCCAGACGCTCGTCGTAGTTGTGCATGAAACGCTCCTTGTGGCAGTTCAGCAGGTAAGCGCCCTCGCCGCGCACTGCCTCGGAAATAAGGAAGCACTCTCTGGTAGCGCGGTTGTTGAAGGCTGTGGGATGGAACTGAACATAGCTCAGGTTCTTTATCTTTGCGCCCATTTCGTAGGCGAAGGTTATGCCGTCGCCTGTTGCGATGGCGGAGTTTGTGGTGAACTGGTATACACGTCCTATACCGCCTGTTGCCATTATCATGAAGTGGCAGTTGCAGGTCTCATATGAGTCGTCAGCAAGCTTTAGCAGTGCGGAGTAGCCTGTCTTTGTCTGCTTGACGCTGCACATCATGGTGTTCTCCATGATGGTGACGTTGCTGAGCTGCTGTACGTTCTCCAGAAGCGTGGAGGTTATCTCCTTGCCCGTAGCGTCTGCGTGGTGGAAGATACGGTGGTGGCTGTGACCGCCCTCAAGGGTACGGTGGTATGTACCGTCGGGGTTCTTGTCAAAGTCAACTCCCAGCTCGATAATATGCTCGATATCCTGTGCAGCCTCGCTGACAAGAGTGTGGACAGCCTCAACGTTGTTCTTGAAGCTTCCTGCGATAAGAGTATCATTCTGGTGGTACTGGATATTGTCCGTGGGAGAGTTGTAAACTCCTGCGATACCGCCCTGAGCAAGGGAAGAATTGCACAGCGGCAGGTCTCTCTTGCAGATGATGAGTATATTGAGCTCCTTCGGAAGATTGATAGCTGCATAGAGTCCTGCGGCTCCGCAGCCTGCTATAATAACATCATAATTTTTCGACATGATAAGGACCGTCCTTTACAAAAAGATCTTTACACCTATATTATATCATACAATTTTTTAAATAGCAAGATACGCGGAGAAAAAGCCGCTGTCGGGAATACTTAGCCGCGAAAAAGCCTGCGGGGGCTCCACGCTTATAGCATATCAGTCTGAAAATAGCAAGATGCGCGGAGAAAAAGCCGCTGTCGGGAAAGCTCAGCCGCGAAAAAGCCTGCGGGGGCTCCCCGCTTATAGCATATCAGTCTGAAAATAGCAAGATGCGCGGAGAAAAAGCCGCTGTCGGGAAAGCTCAGCCGCGAAAAAGCTTCGCCCCGAAGCGCCTTTCACTGCACCCCGGGGCGGTTAATACTGTTTATCTTTTTCGCTTGCAGGTAAGGACTATACCCACTATTGAGCCTATAAGGACAAAGGGTGCGACTCTGACAAATACAAATTCCATACCGTGGAGTATGGTCCCCGCAGCAGCAAGCTCGGGATCATTGTAGTCCCAGTCCTGATAGGGACTTCCTGCCGCAGCGGCTATGATAAATCCCACTGCTATAAAAATGCATACCAGAATGAAAAACCACCGCAGCCGCTTTCTGCCTGCGTCATTTTTCCGTGCAAGCTGCAGGTTTATCACCTCCAGCTTTTCGGCTATGGCTTTCAGGTCCTCCGCTTCCTTTTCCTGTACTGTCTCACCCAGCAGAACGCTGACGGGAGTTTGCAGCACCTCCGAAATGGATAACAGCATATCCGAGTCGGGAACGGAAAGTCCCCTCTCCCATTTGGATACGGTCTGGCGAACCACGTTGAGCTTTATGGCAAACTCCTCCTGCGAAAGTCCTTTTTGTTTTCTCAGATTTTTTATGTTTTCGTTCAGCATTGCGAAAACCTCCTTTCGCATTTATCATACACCTATACCGCCGCTAAGGCAAGCAACGTATGTTAACATTGCCGCAACGGCGCGGTTTTCCGCAGTCCTGACATTACAAAGTGCCATAGTGTATCTGACAGCTTTATCAGAAACTCTATGGCACAAGGCTTCATATGGCACCGCTTCTGCGGCAGTTCACTTGTTCTTTTTCTTCCACTTCAGCAGAGCGAATGCAGTCACGCCTGTCAGCAGCGCCGTCAGACTGAGTGCCACCCATGTGTGGTTGAATGGAATGTCATTGGTATTGATACCGTAGAACGCAAACATGATATTGGGTATCTGCAATATGATAGTGACGATGGTCAGTCTCCACATAACTATACTCTGGTTATTGGAGATGATAGATGAAAAGCCGTCCATCATACTGGACAGGATGCCCGTGTAGATGCTCGCCATCTCGATAGCCTGCTTCATCTCGATGAGTACGTCCTCAAGGAGGTCCTGATCCTCGTCGTAGAGCTTTATGACTCTGCCGCGGAATATCTTCTCGATGGTGGCTTCGTTGGCTTTCAGTGACGTTGAGAAGTATACCAGTGACTTCTCCAATGCAAGGAGCTGCATGAGAAGCTCGTTCTTCATGGCGTCGTGGAGCTCCTGCTCGGCAGCCGATGATATCTTGTCTATCTGTTTCAGGTAGGTAAGAAACAGTGCCGATATCCTCAGCAGCAGCTGAAGCACGAATCTGGTCTTGAAGTCGGGGCGGAGGTTGCGGATGCCGCCTCTTGTCGCCTCGCTGATTATCTGTGTCTCGCGGATGGATATGGTGAACACATACTCGTCCGTGATGATTATGCCCATAGGCAGTGTGTAGAAGTTCTTGGTCTTGTCATCGTCGATGGCTGAGACAGGGGTGTCGATTATAACGAGGGTCTGATCGTCCTCGCGCTCAATACGGGAAGACTCCTCCTCATCGAGAGCGGACTTTACGAAACCGCTGTCCAGTCCGTAGTCCTCGATGAGCTCCCTTACCTCCTGAGGAGTGGGGTCCACCACCGATACCCAGCAGCCTACCGACGGAGCGTCGCACTGTGTCAGCACGCCGTTGATGTAGCCGTAAAAGTTTATCATATTTTCACCGCTGTCCGCAAGCACGGACAGCTCTCTCCTTTCGCCGAAATTCACTTCAGCAGGTGGGAGATGATGCCTTGATGTGCCGATCAGGTCTTGACCTCTGATTGCTTTCAGGATCTGATCGCCGCATCAAAGCTGCCCGCCGAAGCGTGGGATATTATCCGCGTTCCCATAAGGGTCAGGGTTCATTATTGCACCTCCTAATCACAATATATCTTTATTATAGCAAATTTCCACGGTGATTACAAGTATTTTTTGAAAAAGAATTTCTGCCCTCTGTTTTCGCCTGCAAAAAGGAAGCCCTCCGTCCCGAAGGACAGAGGGCTTGTCTCTGATTTATATGTTGAAGTAATTGTATATCTCATCGGGCATATATGCCTGCTCGTTCCAGTTCCTGCGCACCCATCTTTCCGAGAAGCACAAAGCATAGGCGTTTCCGTCGCTGCCGTTGATATAGCCCTCGGGAGGACGTCCGCCCACGGTAACATCATAGCTCCATGGCGTATACGAAAGTCCGCTAAGGGTGCTCATGATCCATGCGCCGTCCTCGGGATACCATGTGAGGTAGGGTATATATCCGGGATCATGTTCGGGTGTCGGGCGCTCGG
This sequence comes from Ruminococcus sp., assembly GCA_017519145.1. GTDB lineage: Bacteria > Bacillota > Clostridia > Oscillospirales > Ruminococcaceae > Ruminococcus. Next base: position 2,370 of record JAFWTA010000019.1, on the reverse strand, counting down.
TAACAGGCTCAGTAGGTTCATATACAACAGGCGCCTTTGTAGTGACTGTTGTGGGCTTCTGAGTAGTCTGTGCCTTGGTGACGGTAGTCCTGAGAACGGGGAGCTGTGTGGTCTTAGCCCCTGTGGTCACATTTTCCCTGCCCTCGGGCTCGTTATTCTCCTCCTGCGGCTCACTGTTGTTCTCCTCCCGGGGAGCTTCCGTGCTGTCCTCCGGGTAGCAATGGTCACGGACTGCACTGTTTTTATCTTTCTCCGCAGCAGTTGTATTTTTGCTTTCTTTTGTATCTGTTTCTGTTGCAGCAGTCCTGCCCACGGAAGTCACCTCCGCGGTCTCGCCGCTGCCCTTTGCCTTTGTGCCCATGTCCTCGGTAGTCTCCGTGACAGCCACGTTGCTCACCTCATCAAGCAGGGGCGGACGGTTCTTCAGCATAAGGGCTCCGCCTGTGCCGACACCTGCAATGAGCAGCACCGCCGAGGCAATGGCTGCGGTCCTCTGCCATGTTATCTTCCGATACTTTTCAACGCCCGAGACCGTCATGGCTTTTTCGTTTTCGGCGTCCGTCAGAGCTTCTGCTTTTATCTCGGCTTCTCTGACTATATCCTCGTCGATAAGGTCGATGACCCTGAAAAACTTCTGCTTATTCATATTGATAGCCCTCCTTCTTCAAAAATTCCTTCAGCTTTTTCCGCGTTCTGAAAAGATAGGTGGCGGCGGTGCGTTCCTTTATGCCGTAGTACTCCGCTATTTTTGCAAGGCTGTCGCCGTACCAGTAGCGCCTCACGAAAACCTTTCTGCGAAGCTCGTCCTGAGTCCTCAGAAATCGGCTTATCGCCTCCGCAAGAGCTTTTTCCTCGCCGCCTCCCTCTCTGAAGTCGGGTATGCACTCGGAAAGCTCATCCAATGAAACAGTAAAATTGCTGCTGCGCTTTTCTGCGGAGTTGTACTTGTACCTGTCAAGCGCCTTGTTCTTAACCGTGCGGCAGAGGTAGGTCTTTATGTCACGCGGTTCATCGGGCGGTATCTTGTTCCACAGCTCGTAATAGGCGGAATTCACGCACTCCTCTATGTCCTCGCGGCAGGAAAGGATATTCCCTGCGATATAAAAGCATAGCTTGTCGTATTTCTTTTTAAGTTCCGCTATCGCCCTTTCGTCCCTTTTGCGAAAAAGCTCTGTTATCGAAGCGTCATCCATGGCTGAGCCTCCTTTCCAGAGGTAAGTTTCCCTCTTACCTATATATTTGAATTATCATCGGGAATATTTCACCTGCGCAAGAATTATTCTCAAAAAAAGAGCTGCCGGACTTTATGTCCGACAGCTCTCACTGACTTATGACCTGTTCCTCTTCCGAGTTACCTTACTGGTCGTCACGCTTTCTTGAACGAGCTGCGAAGGCTGCTGCTGCTGCAAGTGTGAATACCGCAAATGCTGCGCTTATGCCCTTGACGCCCGTCTTAGGAGAATTCGTTGTTACCTTCTTGGTAGTTGTAGAGGTCTTAGCCTTAGTTGTTGTGGTCACAGTTGTCTTAGCTGTGCCTGTGGTTGTTGTTGTGCTTGTGGTTGTCTCTTCTGAAGTTGTTTCAGAAGATGTAGTTGTGGTTGTTGTTGTAGTTGTTGTAGATGTAGTAGTGGTCGTTGTAGTAGTTGTGGTTGTGGTAGTTGTGGTTGAAGTTGTAGAAGTTGTTGTTCTCTCAACTTCACCGCCGCCATCAGTAACTCTTGTGGTAGAAGTTGTTATCTCCATACCCTGCTGATCTGTTACTGTGGTGGTCACGATCCTTTCATCGATCATTACTACTGTGTCGCTGTCTGTTCTTACGTTGTCAATGGTTATCAGCTTGCCGTCATCCACAGTGAATGTGATGCTTGTAGCAACTGCATATCCTGTAGGAGCTGCGATCTCCTCAAGAACGTACTTGCCGTCCTCAAGTGTTACAGTTGTAGCAGAGTTGCCGGAGATCCAGATGAGTGAATTTCCTGAACCCTTTTCAACAGATGCACCATCGCCGATGACAATTCTGCCCTCTTCAAATTCGATGTCTCTGCCGTCCTTGTCTACGCCTGTGAGAGTCAGCTGAGCGCCGGGAACCTCTGCACCGTAAACATCCTGCTTATCGATCTTGACAACAGCCAGAGTTGTGGTCGTGGTCGTTGTTGTGGTGGTCGATGTAGTTGTGGTTGTCGATGTTGTAGTGGTCGTAGTTGTGGTCGTAGTTGTTGTAGTTGAAGTTGTTGTGGTAGTGGTCGATGTTGTCGTGGTAGTTGTGCTTGTGGTGGTTGTAGTAGTTGTGGTCGTTGTTGTTGTCGTAGTAGTTGTTGTTGTAACTATACGCTCATCGATCATTACTACTGTGTTCTCACTTGCAGGCTT
>JAFWTA010000018.1 GCA_017519145.1 Ruminococcus sp. | reverse complement strand
GGGTAAGCGCAAGCTTGCATATCCTATCGAGGACGAGACAGAGGGCTACTATGTGATCTACACATTCCAGTCACAGCCCGATTATCCCGCTGAGCTTTCAAGACGTCTCAACATCACAGACGGCGTTCTTCGTTCACTCGTTACAGTTGTTGAATAATTCTACTTCATTTATCAGGAGGCGGTCAGATGAATAAGGTTATTTTAGTCGGCAGACTTACTGCTGATCCCGAACTGAGACAGACTCAGAGCGGTATTGCTTCATGCAGATTTACTGTTGCTGTAGACAGGCGTTTTGCCGATAAGACTACAGGCGAGAGACAGGCTGATTTCATCAGCTGCACAGCATGGAGACAGACAGCCGAGTTCGTGTCACGTTATTTCAATAAGGGCAAGCTCATCGCTATCGAGGGCTCTCTCAGAAATAACAACTATCAGGACAGGAATCACCCCGATGTTACTCACTACACTATGGATGTGCAGGTGGATAACGTAGAATTCGTGGGCGGCAAGGGCGATAACGGCGGCAGCGGCGGCGGTTATCAGAACGGCGGCGGCTACGGCGCTCCCCAGAACAACTACAATAACAATTATTCCGCTCCTCCTCAGCAGGCAGCTCCACAGCAGCCCGCTGCAAATGACAGTATGTCTTACGGCAACCTCAGCGATTTTGAGGAGATTCTCAGCGACGGCGACGTTCCGTTCTGAGATCGTTAACTTTACTTTATTACGATAGGAGGAAAAGTCATGGAAAAGGAAAGAAATTCCCGTCCCTCGAAGAAGCCCCGCAAGAAGGTTTGTATGTTCTGTGCTGACAGGATCGAGAAGATCGACTATAAGGATCTCGCTAAGCTCAGAAAGTGCATGACCGAGAGAGCTAAGATTCTTCCGAGACGTGTAACAGGCACTTGCGCTTACCATCAGCGTGAGCTCACAGTTGCTATCAAGAGAGCAAGACACATCGCTCTGCTTCCTTATATCAGCGACTAATTCATAAAATTCAAGGGAGGCATTACGCCTCCCTTTTTGCATATCCGTATGTAGCGCTCCTTACGGCATCGTTGAAGGAGCGTGTGAACGGGTCTATCTGTCGATATTCTGCACTGCAAGCTCCTCGTCTTTGCGGAAGAGAAGTGATATGCACCAGACTGCCGAAATGGCTACGAGTATATATACCGCACGGCTGATGACGCTGCCTGCGCCTCCGAAGAGCCATGCGACCATATCAAACTCGAATATACCGACAAGTCCCCAGTTTATTCCTCCGATTATCAGAAGAATAAGAGCTATTTTGTCCCACATATTGAGAACACCTCTTTATTCGGGATTTGTAAGACCGCTGATGACGGATATGCCGCGCTTCAACGGTACATGACTATTATCACCGCATATATTATGATTATTCATTTTTTAAGGAGAAAATTATGGTACCTGATATTTCTGCTTCGATAATATTTGACAAAAAAACATGGATACTCATCGCTGTCATAGCGGTGGCTGTACTTCTGCTCATTCTCTATATTTCCGTTCACTTCAGCAAGGGTAAGCGCAAGGGCAGAGCTGCCGAGCGCAAGGTGGCAAAAAAGCTGAAGAAAATGGGAAAAGCTGACCATATCCGTATCATCAACAACGCCTACCTCCCCCTCTACAACAAGGCCTGCGAGGTGGATCACCTTGTATTCGGCCGCTTCGGCGTTCTCGTGGTGGAGACCAAGGGCATCTCGGGCAAGGTCACAGGCAGCGGCAAGAACCTCACCCACTCCATCGGCAGCAAGACCCATAAGTTCTATAACCCCCAGCTCCAGAACAAGACCCATATTGATAATGTCATCCATCACCTGAAAAAAGGCGGCTTCGATACCACTCCCGTAAACGGTGCAGTCGTATTCACCGCAAACGATATCGAGTTCCCCTCTGAGATAGGCATGGATATCAAGGGTCTGGAGAAGTTCTACAAGTCACTTCCCGATGCAGGCTGCAATCAGGACGTGCTGTATCACTACTTCTCGGATATGCAGGTAAAGAACCCTATGAAGAAGATGTGGATAAGAACAAGGAAGAAAAACGACTGATACAAAGGAGGTCATTATGAGCACAAGGAGAGTCCTCGCAGCTGTTATCGCTGCGGTAATTGCATTTCCCGTCGCAGGCAGCTGCGGAAGAACCGTCAATGTCACTGACGCCGCAAATATACCTGCCGTCACATTCAACAACTTCGACAGCCGTATCAATGGCGGAGAACCTATCCGCGGCGTGGATATCTCCTCCGTGATCTCCTTAGAGGAAGCGGGCATGAAGTTCTATGACGACAACGGCAATGAGGCTGACCTGTTCACCGTCCTCGCCGATCACGGCGTCAACTACATCCGTGTAAGGATATGGAACGAGCCCCATGACGACAATGGCAACAGCTACGGCGGCGGTCACTCCGATCTGGAAACTGCCGCAAAAATAGGAAAACGGGCTGCCGATCACGGCATGAAGCTCCTTGCGGATATACAGTACTCCGACTTCTGGGCAGACCCTGCAAAGCAGACCCGTCCCAAGTACTGGCAGCCCCACTCCCATGAAAAGCTCAAGAGCGAGATATACAACTGGACATCGTGGGTGCTCAGGTACCTCACCGAAAACGGCAGCGATATCGGCATGGTGCAGGTGGGCAACGAGACAGAGTGCTTCTTCTGCGGCGAGAAGGATATGTACAAGATATGCGACCTGTTCTCCAGCGGCGAGAAGGCTGTCCGTGATTTCGACAGGGATATCCTCATCGCCCATCACTTCGCAAATCCCGGAAACGGTCACTTCGGCTGGTATGCCAAGATAATGAACGAGTGCAAGCTGGATTATGATGTGTTCGCGACTTCCTATTACTCCTACTGGCACGGCTCCACCGAGAATCTGACAAAGGTGCTGACGGATATCGGCAACACCTACAATAAGTACGTCATGGTTGCCGAGACTGCCTACCCCTACACCGATATGGACGGCGACCACTTCCGCAACAACGTTACCTCAAGCTATGAGGACTGCGAGCTGCGCTATCCCGTATCCGTTGACGGTCAGATAAAAGCCGTTACCGACGTCTTTCAGGCAGTTGCCGACTGCAACGGTCACGGCATAGGCGTTTTCTACTGGGAGCCTGCTTGGCTGGGCATACCCGACCTTTCGTGGAACGACCAGAAGAACAACTGGGAGAAGTACGGCACAGGCTGGGCTACCATCTATGCCAAGGGCTATGACGAGGGCGTTGACGCTACGGGTGGTTCTTCATTTGACAATCAGGCGCTTTTCGACTTCCACGGCAAGCCGCTGGAGTCTCTTGACCTGTTCCTTAACATCTTCCCACAGCAGACCAAGGTGACAACCACCACTACTACCACGACAACGACAACGGCTGCAACAACTACCACCGTTCCCACAGAGGAGATAGAGACTGTTCTCGGCGATATAAACCGCGATGATGTTATCGATGTTTTCGATGTTGCCGCACTGAGGAAGCTTATCCTGACGGGGGGCAGAAATGAAGTGCCCGACATCACCACAGACCTCAACGGTGACCGCGTTCTGAATATTGCCGACCTTATAAAGCTCCAGCGCTATATTCTGGGCTATCCCGACAGTGATCTGACAAGGGTCACTTTTACGGTGCCCGTCGATCAGCGAAAACGCAAGGATCGAGAATGAATGTGTTCGCGGAAATTATTTAAAAATCGTCACAGCAGGCGACTGCGCAGCTTTCAAATATAAACTAAATCGGAATAAAACACATTGCCCCTGAGCGTTACAAAACGCTCAGGGGCAAAACCTTTATTAATGTCAGTCTGAGTTTATATCCAGACTTTCTATTTTATGGAGCAGGAACTCCTGTATGCGAAGTGCGTCATTGGAGGTAAGTCCCACAGTGGATTTATCCACGTCGCCGTTAGTCTTGCCCTCCTCGGTAACAACGTATTTGTCGGGATTTGCAAGGCTCTGCATTATGAGAATAGCGTCTGCCAGCTCGACAGTGCCGTCGCAGTTGGTGTCGCCGTAGACGATCTTCTGAGGCGGTGCTGTAACTGTTGTAGTAGTTGAAGTCGTAGTGGCAGTAGTAGTAGTTGTTGTTGTTGTTGAAGTCGTGGTAGTGATAACAGGTCTTTCTGTTATGGGAGCCATGCTCGGAGGAGTATCGCCCCACCATTTCCAGCGGTCGGGAGTGCGGTATTTGTTGATAGCTTCACCGTTTGCAGATGTCCATGTGAACACGTTATCGTATAGGTGTCCCTCATAGTAGTAGAACTGAGCCATAGTGCAGATCTCGTCGGCGTAGGTGGCATAAGCGCCGTCGTCCTCAGCCATATTGCACCAGCCTGTGTTAAAGCCCTTGAGGCTGTTCCTTACTACCTGATAGTCGGTCATGCCCTGCTCGTTCATGCATATCTCAGCGAAGTGGAGTATCTTTCTGATACCCATGTGGTTGGAGATTATGCAGTCATAGAAGTTCTGCGGGGTAAATGAATACTGGAACATCTCGGGGACGTTGTCCTCGGGCATGAACTTGGGGTCGCAGTCCGCAAAGGCAGTAACGGCGGTCTGCAATGTGCCGTAGGCATGGGCGGAGTTCACGCCCCAGCCGTCCTCGTATGCGGTCTCGTGGTCTGAGCCTATCTTGCCCTCACCCAACGTTGACTCTCTTGAACCGAGACCGAGGAACAGTGCGTACATCTTCTCACGGTCGGGCTGACCCAGACGGGTCGAGATAAGGTCCCAGTGCTCGTCTATCTCCTTATAGAGAGCGTACTTTACCTCCTGAACGGTCATTTTGTGGTTGATAGCGCGTATCTCCTCAGCTGATGCGTCTGCGGGAGTATTTCTCTCGCCGAAGTTCAGGGGATTTCCCACGCCCTCTGCCTGAACGTCCCGTGAAGTATCGTGGAGAGGCTCGCAGGTGGTTCCTGCAAAGCACCATTCTTCAGCGGAAGCATTGAGAACTGTATCGCTTTTTCCGGTGGCTGTGGGAGCATATACGGAGAAGCACAGTGCCGCAGCTGCAGCAGCGCCTATTATTCTTTTGAGTATCATAGATATCACCTCAGAAATTAGAGCCGTTCCAGCCCCAGTCGTTTGTGCCTGTGTACTTGACGTAGATGCGGTCTGACGGAACGCCTATGTTGTCGGTAAGAATGCCTGTGATGTGGCTTGTGAGGGTAGTGAGCGCATTTGAAGAAGCGCTTCCGAAGATGGACACCTCTACCATAGCGGCAGGAGCCTCCTCGCCCTTGAACCACAGGTCGTACTCGGGCTCGATGCCCACCATGAGCCAGCCCTCGGACTTTCCGGGGATAGCAGTGATAGCTCTGCCCAGAGCGGATTTGATACTTGTTTTCTGCTCGTTTGAAACAGAAACATTGGTCTTGACATTGATGAATGGCATGATGATTACCTCCTCATTGTAATTTTACGTTTTTATATATTTATGAGTCCTTCCGACAGCATTTCCTGTGCCGCCAGCATTACGCCCAGTTTGCCGCTGGTGTAGGTAATGCCGCCCTGCATCCATACAGCATAGGGCTCGCGGAGGGGAGCGTCTGCGGAGAGCTCAATAGATGCGCCGTTGGTGAAAGCACCTGCCGCCATGATGACCTGACTTGAATAGCCCGGCATATCCCACGGCTCGGGAGTTACGAAAGAGTCCACGGGAGCGCCCTTCTGAATGCCGCGGCAGAAAGCGCACAGGTGTTCCTCATCGCCCAGCTTTACAGCGGTGATGATGTCGCCTCTGGGGTCGTCCTTGCGGGGAGAGCACTCAAAGCCGAGGAGGGTGAAAAGCTCACTGGCAAAGGTGCAGGTCTTGATTGCGTTGGCAACTACATCAGGAGCGAAGAATATACCCAGAAGCATCTCGCGGTTCATGCCGAGAGTGCAGCCGACTTCCTTGCCCATGCCCACGCAGGTGAGGCGATAGGAGCACAGCTCCACAAGGTCAGCTCTGCCTGCGATATAGCCGCCTGTACGGGCGATACCGCCGCCTGCGTTTTTGATGAGTGAGCCGATGATGACATCAGCGCCCACAGCAGTAGGCTCTCGGTCCTCAACGAACTCGCCGTAGCAGTTGTCCACCATGATAATAACGTCGGGGTTGCCTTTCTTGGCAGCCTTTACCATTTTTTCGATATCGGCGATGGTGAAGGCTCCGCGGAGTGAATATCCTCTTGAGCGCTGGATATAAGCCACCTTGGCGCCCTTTACGGCTTCTGTGATGCCATCAAGGTCGGGAGTACCGTCTGCGTTAAGGTCTACCTGACCGTATTCCACGCCGTAGTCCATAAGGGAGCCGTTTCCCTTTTCGCCGCTTATGCCTATGACCTCCTCAAGGGTGTCATAGGGCTTGCCTGTGATCGAAACTATCTTGTCGCCTGTTCTGAGTACGCCGAAGAGTGCAACAGACAGGGCGTGAGTGCCCGATACGAAGTTGAAGCGCACCAGAGCGTCCTCAGCACCGAGAGCCTGAGCGAATACCTTGTCGATGACCTCGCGTCCCATGTCTCCGTAGCCGTAGCCTGTTGAGCCGTAGAAGCAGGGCTCGCTGACCTTGTTGTCGGAGAAGGCTTTGAGCACCTTAGCACCGCAGTACTCGGCGTTTGCGTCTATTCTTGCGAAGGCTTCCGCGCAGTTCTTTTCAGCCTGAGCGGCAAGCTCCGAGAGCTTCTCATTGAAGCCGTATAATTCATTTATCTTACTGTTCATTGGTTATCCTTTCTTGTAAATCAAAATTTAGCTTTGCTAAATTTTGATTTGAGTTTAGAGTTGAAAGTTTAGAGTTGAAAGTTGTGGAGTCGCCTGCGGCGACAATATTTAAATACTGTGAGCGAAGCGAACACATTAACTCTCAACTCTCAACTTTCAACTATCAACTTAGCGCATACGCGCTAAATTATGATTTGTATGTATATTTAGATTATATCGCTTTTAAAAGCCGATGTCAACGTGTTGCCGACGAAACACCTCAGACGGAGTAATTTTCCGCCTCCTTTATGAGCTTTACGTCCACAAGGGCGTCCAGCAAAGTGCCGTTCTCGGCGTACTCCTCGGAGAATATCTTGCCCTCCTGACGTATCCTGCCGATGAATGCTCCCTTGTCGTAGGGGATCAGGAGCTTCATGCGCTTGGCAGTCTCGGGCAGGTTCTTCACGATACACTCCAGCAGTCTGTCAAAGCCCGTGCGCTCCTTTGCGCTTATCATTACGGTGTTGTCGTCCTCGAACACCGTATCCGTAAAGGGAGCGGCGTCCGCCTTGTTCATGACGTAGATACGGGGGATACCCTCGCAGCCCAGCTCGCTGAGCAGCTTCTCCGTGACCTCAGCCTGCTCCTTTATCTCGGGTGAAGAGAGGTCCTGCACATTGAGGATCAGATCCGCAGCCGCAGCCTCCTCCAGTGTGGACTTGAATGCTTCCACCAGATTGTGGGGCAGCCGCCTGATAAGACCGACTGTGTCCACCAGCATGACGCTTCTTCCGTCGGGGAGCTCGATGGCGCGTGAGGTTATATCCAGTGTGGCAAACAGCTTGTTCTCGGCAAGTACTCCTGCGTCGGTGAGGGCATTGAGCAGGGTGGACTTGCCCACGTTTGTGTAGCCCACGATAGCCGCACAGAGCACTCCGTCCTTTTTGCGGCGCGAGCGTGAGAAGCTTCTGTGCTTTTTCAGCTCCTCCAGCTCCGCTTCGAGGTAGCTTATACGCTTGCGGATGTGGCGCTTGTCGGTCTCCAGCTTAGTCTCACCGGGACCTCTTGTGCCGATACCGCCGCCCAGTCGTGACAGAGCCGTGCCCATGCCCGTAAGACGGGGGAGGCGGTACTTCTGCTGTGCAAGCTCGACCTGCAATTTACCCTCCTTGGTCCTTGCGCGCTGAGCGAAGATATCCAGTATAAGGGTAGTTCTGTCGATGACGCGGACGTCCAGTATCTGCTCGATATTACGCACCTGAACGCCTGTCAGCTCGTGGTCGAAGATGACCAGCTCCGCCTCAAGGGCGTCCAGCTGCTCCTTCAGCTCCTCCAGTCTGCCTGCACCCATACAGGTGGCAGGGTCATAGGCAGGGCGCTTCTGAATGATGGTGCCTACTACCTTGGCGTTTGCCGTGTCAGCCAGCTCAGCCAGCTCGTTTATAGAGACCTCCGCATCGAATTCTCCCGTGTCCACACAGGCGAGGACCGCTTTTACGGGGAGGTCTTCCGTTTTATTCTCGTACATAGTGACTCCTTATCAAATAGTCTCGCGGCGGTAGAGCTCCGCCATATCGCTGCCGAAAAGCTTTGGAAACAAGCCGTTATCAGCTATGAGAGCCAGCTTCTGCGGCTTTGTCAGCTGCTTTATGCGGTATTCCAGCTTTGAGGCTATGCTGCGGTTCTCGCAGCTCCATAAAGCTTCGAGGGCGACAGCTTTATGTGACCTCGTGAAGCGGGCGCATTTTTCGGTCCTGCCGAAATGCTCCTCCATACGTCGTCCGACATCGGTAGTGATGCCTGTATAAAGCAGGTCTCCCTCGCATTTTAAGATATAGATGTAATACATATTGCGGTTTATCAGGTCCAGAAGGCGAACAGACGCTGTATCTCGAATGACATCTCGGGGAAGTCCTTATAGAAGTAATCGTATCTGAACATCTGGTTGAACTCCTGAACTCCTCCCACTATGATAGCCCACATCATGGCGAACCACATGAAGCCGTTTGCCAGCTTTTTCTTAGTGGGGTCGTTGATCTTGCCGTAGAGGAAGAAGAATATTGCGAATGCTCCGAGGAGTGCCTGCCATGCGATATCGCTCATATAGCGGGCGGCGTAGCCGCTCTCCCAGACGGAAGCAACTATGACAAAGGGGATGATGACACAGGGCAGACCTACATAGACTGCCTTTTTGAGTTTGTTCCTCCTGCCGCGTATCAGCTTGAGAGCCTTGCCGGAGAACAGATATGCAAACATTGGGAGGGCGATGAAGAATATGCCCGAGGTATTGCCTGTGCAGATATCATCGGAGTAGAAGAAGCCGCCGTTGTTGAGCTGCTGGAATTCTGTCTTTACTCCGGGGGCGCCCGGTACGAAAACAGGCGGATTGAAGAAATAGTTGTATATAGCCACCAGCGACAGACGGGGGTGGAACTGTGTCTTTGTGAAGTTGTTTATGGTAAGTGAATACTGTATGCCGAATTCAAAGGGGTTGCCAAAGCGGTCGTAGTTGTACCACATCTGTACAAGACCTATGCAGACCATGGGGAGCATAGCACAGAGGAGGTATCTCACGCCTGCGGCATTGAAAAGCTTTGTCTTTTTGTCAGCCTTGCCGTCGGAAGCTGCTTTAGGAAGTGCCATGAGCAGGAAAACGGCTGCGGCTATGCAGTACAGCACCAGAGTAGGTCTGCTGAGCACGGCAAGGGCAAAAAGGGTCGATGCAATGGCTGTTCTGGGGAGGGATATCTTCTTGTCACCGATGATGTTTGCGGAGAAGAAGAAGTACACCGCCCATGTCAGCACCGCAAAGCCTGCGGAAAGGGCTATCTCATAGAATTCGGGACGTCCCACGCTGAACCAGATGCCGCATACCACCTGAAGCATGATCAGTCCTGCTATAACGTGACCTGCGGGAGCTTTGGGGAACAGCTTGGCGATGAACTCCATGTAAAGCTTGGTCAGACCTATGAGACCGATGAGGGCGAACAGCATTACCGCCATGGATTCGGGGAAGTAATAGCCCGTAATGAGGTGGTAGGGGAGGAATACGAGCACAACGGGAGCTATGCCGTAATAGCTGTAATAGCTGCCCTTATAGTAAACGTGATCCCAGCTGTATGAGATGCCCTTGCTGTTGAGCAGGTCGGTGGAATAGGGGTCAAAAGAGACATTGAGCTCTGCTGAGGGCTTTTCGAGGAGGCTGGTGCTGCCGCTCTCGAAAGCGTCTACCAGCTCCTGAGTCATCTGGTTGCCCTGCTCGCATTTCATGATATCGAGGATTGAGTAGTTGTCCAGCTTTGCGAAGGTGGTGAGTATAACTGCAAGACAGGCGAGGTCCGTGATGAAGATAGCTGCTGTACGGCAGATATTTTTGCTCTTGGAGTAGCTTTTCTGCATGGTCTTGCTGTGCATGAGCAGGTGCCAGAAGCACATTGCGAAGATAATGAGGAAAACTCTTATCCAAGATATGCTCATGGGTATCTGCTTGTTGAAGCTGATGCCTTTTATGTAGACGGTGGCGCCGTTCTCGGGAGTGATGGTGAGTCTGAGGCTGCTGACCTTGCCCGACAGGTGGAGCTGTGTGTAGTGGGAGTGGGGCTTGCCTTTTATAAGTATGCCCTCTGCAACGTAATCACGGTAATCCACGGGAGTGGTCTCGTCCATTGAGTCAACCTTGAGTATGGCGGACTTTGAGCCGTTCTCAAAGCCGATATCCACATATACATCGGCAATCTCCTCGTCCATGCCGTCAAATGTGAAGGTGGACACATGAGACTTTGTAACGGCGATATCGTTTGTGACGGGGCGGAGCTCCGCGCCGCCGCTTTTTGCACAGTCCTCGGCGGTGAAGTCCATCTGACCGTAGCTGCCGAACCAGAGGCGGAATGTGGGGATATTGAACACCGTAGCCTCAAGGACTGCCGCGATGAGGACAGCCTTTACAAGGGCAGCTGCCGCATGGTATCTGCGCTTTTTGTTGAGGGTACAGACCAGCATGGAAAGAGCTGCCGCGCCTCCGAGGAGGATATAGGCGCCCTTATATACCTGAGGGCGGATAAGTCCGAAGGCTTCCGCAGCGGCGATGAAAGCCAGAAGCACAGCGGCGCCTCTTGAGAGAGCGCGTAAGGTTTTCAGCTTTTTATTGTCTGATCCCTCGCGCCTGATATCGCATTTTATCTCGTGAAGGGAAACAGCGGTCACAGTGCCGGAGACCGCCAGTAATAACAAAAACAGGAAAGTACTCATAAAAACTCCGTAAAAATTATATTCTTGTCGCAAGAAGCTGCGAATATTTGCCGCGGAACTGCTCGAAGCGGTCTTCGTCTATGGCTTCTCTTATTCTTTCTGTAAGGGTGTTGTAGAAATAAAGGTTGTGCTGTACCGCCAGTCTGCCTGCCAGCTGTTCATTCGCCTTGAAAAGGTGACGTATGTAGGCTCTGGTGAAGTTTTTGCAGGTAGGGCATTCGCACTGCTCGTCCACAGGGCGGGGGTCTGTCTCATAGCACTTGTTGTTAAGGTGCATGATGCCGCTCCATGTGAACACGGTGGCATGACGGGCGTTTCTGCTGGGCATTACGCAGTCAAACATATCCACGCCTCTTGCCACGGCTTCGATTATATTTGAGGGAGTTCCCACGCCCATGAGGTAGCGGGGCTTCTCCACGGGCATATAAGGTTCTACAACGTCGATTATACGGTACATTTCCTCAGTTGCTTCGCCCACGGCGAGACCGCCGATAGCGTAGCCGTCAAGGTCAAGCTTTGCGATATCCTCCATATGCTTTATGCGGAGGTCGTCAAAGGTGGAGCCCTGATTGATGCCGAAAAGCAGCTGGTTTTTGTTTATGGTGTCGGGAAGGCTGTTGAGCCTTGCCATCTCCTCCTTGCAGCGTATGAGCCAGCGTGTAGTTCTCTCTATTGAGGCGGCAACATACTTATAAGGAGAAGGATTTTCGATACATTCGTCAAACGCCATGGCGATGGTGGAGCCCAGATTGGACTGTATCTGCATACTCTCCTCGGGGCCCATAAAAATACGGTGACCGTCGATATGGGAGGCGAAATACACGCCCTCCTCCTTTATTTTTCTCAGCTGAGCCAGCGAGAACACCTGAAATCCGCCGCTGTCTGTGAGGATGGGCTTATCCCAGTTCATGAACTTGTGGAGACCGCCCATCTGTTTTACCACATGGTCTCCGGGACGGAGGTGCAGGTGGTAGGTATTGCACAGCTCCACCTGAGTTTTGAGTCCCTTCAGGTCAACTGATGAGATACCGCCCTTTATGGCAGCGGCAGTGCCCACATTCATGAAGCACGGTGTCTGGAAGGTGCCGTGAACGGTCTCAAAGGTGCCGCGGCGAGCCTTGTTGTCGGTTTTAAGAAGTTTGAACATAGCTTCTCCTTTATAATTATATTACCCCTGTGTATCGCTTACAGTGACGCCGCAGAGGCGCTCCCTCTTTGTCAGTCAAGGTCAAAGGGGCGGCTCTGGTCGGGAGTCCTGCTTTCCTCGCGGCCGTAGAAGCCGATGAGGTCACCGCTGCCGTTTCTGATGGCGAGGATATACATATCCAGGTTCTTTTTATTGTCATGGAAAGCAAAGACGCGGTTGTTGTCCCTGCCCTCCTTGAACCATTCCACGGACATACGCACCATGCTCATGAGTTCCTCGTTCATGAAGCTCTCAAGGAGCTTGCCCTGCATATCGTGTCCCGATCTGTAGTAATCCATTGCGGACGGGTTGAGATAGATTATCCTGTAATCCATATTGCAGATGACGATCGGTCCCTCCTCCGAATCGACGATCCCCTTAAAAAAGTCAGTAAGATCAAATTCTGTCATTGTTTTTCTCCTTAGTCAGTCAATAGTAGTATACGGTTCTGCGCTGTCCTTGATACGGGACCTGTGTCTGCTGCAGAAACCGATGAGTTCTCCGTTCCCGTTTCTCAGTGCACACATATAGATATCCTTGCCCGAGCGGTTGTCCTGAACTGCAAGAAGGCAGTTATGCTTCCTGTCCTCCTTGAACCACTCTATGACCATATCCACCTTGCTCTTAGCCTCCTCGTCCATAAAGACCGAAAGAGACCTGCCCACAAGATCTCTGCCGCCGTAGCTGTCATATGCGCTGGCTGCGGCAGGGTTTATGTATACGATCCTGTAGTCAAGATCGCACATTACCAGCGGAAAATCCTCTGTCTCTGCGTAGCTGAAGAAAAAATCGGAAATGTCAGTGTTCATTTGTTCCCCTCATTCCTATAATAAGTAGCTCAGAGAATGCACATACTGTCGCCGAAGCTGAAGAAGCGGTAGCGCTCCTCAACAGCGGTCTTGTAGGCATTCATAGTGTTATCGTATCCCATGAATGCAGAGACCAGCATTATCAGTGTACTTTCGGGAAGATGAAAGTTTGTGATAAGTCCGTCTATGCACTTGAATTCATAGGAAGGATAGATGAATATATCCGTATACCCCTCATGTTCGGAAATATCCTTATAGAAAGTCGCCACGCTTTCCAGAGTGCGGCAGGTGGTGGTGCCCACTGCGATGACTCTGCCGCCATTGCGCTTGGTCTCGTTGATGAGATCGGCAGTCTCCTGCGGCAGGAAGTAGTGCTCGCTGTGCATTTTGTGATCCAGCACGTTATCCTCCTTGACGGGGCGGAAAGTTCCCAGACCCACATGGAGAGTTACAAAGGCGGTCTTTATACCCCTTGACCGCAGGTCGTCCAGCATTTCGGGCGTGAAGTGCAGACCTGCCGTGGGAGCCGCAGCGGAGCCAAGCTCCTTTGAGTACACCGTCTGATAGCGCTCGCGGTTCTCCAGTTTCTCCTTTATATAAGGAGGGAGGGGCATCTGTCCCACATCCTCCAGCGCGGTGAAGAAGTTGCCCTCGCACTGAAACTGCACGATACGGTTGCCGTCGTCCTTGACCTCCACCACCTTTGCGGTGAGCCTTCCGCCGCCGAATGAGAACTCCGTTCCCACCTTGGCTTTCTTGCCGGGGCGGCAGATTATCTCCCAGAGCTTGTCTCCCTTCTGCTCAAGAAGCAGGAACTCGATAAAGGTACCGTTTCCTATCTTCTCGCCGTAGAGCCTTGCAGGGATAACACGGGAGTCGTTCATGACCAGCAGGTCACCTTCTTTGAGGTGGTCGCATAGATTATAGAAGTGGTCGTGGGTAATGGCTCCCGTAGCGCGGTCAACGCACATCATACGCGAGGCATTTCGCGGCTCTATGGGAGTCTGCGCGATGAGCTCCTCGGGAAGCTCATAATAAAAATCGGATTTCAGTAATTCCAATTTCATTCTCCTTTTATTTTCAGAGTACGGAGGTACTGTTTCTGCTCCGCCGTGATGCGGAAGCTTTCCACCGCCTTCTGTATAGTCTTGTTGTGAGTCCATACATCAAGGCGCTTTTCCTCGATATAGGGAAGTATCTCGGCATAGTTGGAGGCAAGTGCCGTAGCAAAGTACCACGCTCTTGCCATATTGATGTAGTATTCCTCCGAGCGGATATCTGCCGCCATATCGGCATATTCCCTGCGGAAGTGCTCACCGAGGAAGTGCTTCATCAGCATACATATGCCGAATCTGACCGTATATGTGCGGTCGGAGGCTGTCCAGCGGCGTATGCAGGGCAGCAGCTCCTCGCGGTGCTTTGCGAACACCTTGGGGGAAAACTGGTCACAGGTCGCCCAGTTGTCGATATAAGGAAGAAATGCCTCGGTCAGAGCCAGACATTTTGAAAAGTCCTTCTCATCGGCAATGATGAATGCATGGAGCTGGTTCTCCTCGAAGCTTTCGTGGGGAAGAGCCGACAGGAAATCGCCCGTATCCTCACGTTTCCGCAGCTCCTTTGCCAGACTGCGCAGGGCAGGGGTGCGGACTCCGAGAAAGCGGTCAGCCCCGAGCTCGGGAATGATCTTTCTCTGGGAAAGGGCATATTTTTCGTCGCCGAGGCTGCCGAGAGCCTCAACGATATGGGTAAATATGCTCATATGACACACCTTTCTGTGAAAAATAATTTTTTGTAAAATCGTCAAAAACTGTTGACAATGGAACGCTAAAGTGCTATTATGTAAACAAGGTAGAGGCGCGGCTGCGAAAAGTACCTGTTCACGGGACGACCCGTCCGATGGTGGACAGCGAAAGGCAATGCCGCCGAAGAGCTGTCTTTGGTAAATTCAGCTCTGGCTGTATGTCAAACAGGTATGCAGCTGTCATCATGTGTGATGGAGAGCTATCGGCATATGTTCATGTAATATGTCAACATTTCTATTATAACGCATGATGAGCCGGTTTGCAACCGGTTTTTATTATTTTTTGTAAATTTTTATCAAGGAGAGGTCAATATGAAACAGTACAACGTAGGTATTATAGGCGCAACGGGTATGGTAGGACAGCGTTTTGCGACACTTCTGGAGAACCACCCGTGGTTCAATGTCAAGGTGCTTGCAGCTTCGCCCAGAAGCGCAGGTCAGACATATGAGCAGGCAGCAGGCAGCCGCTGGAAGATGGCAGTGCCCATGCCCGCAGCTATGAAGGATATGGTCCTCATGGACGCAACATCCGATATCGAGAAGATCGCAGGCATGGTTGATTTCTGCTTCTGCGCAGTAGATATGAAGAAGGACGAGATAAAGGCTCTGGAGGAGGCTTATGCCAAGGCAGAGTGCCCCATCGTTTCAAATAACTCCGCACACAGATTTACTCCCGACGTTCCCATGGTAGTTCCGGAGATAAATCCCGACCACATCGAGATCATCAAGGCTCAGAGGGAGCGTCTCGGCACAAAGAGAGGCTTCATCGCAGTCAAGTCAAACTGCTCTATCCAGAGCTATGTTCCCGCACTCCACCCCCTGAGAAAGTTCGGTCTGAAGAACGTGCTGGCTTGTACTTATCAGGCTATCTCGGGTGCAGGCAAGAATTTCGAGACATGGCCCGAGATGGTGGATAACCTCATCCCCTTCATCGGCGGCGAGGAGGAGAAGTCCGAGCAGGAGCCTCTGAAGGTATGGGGCGAGATCAAGGGCAACGAGATCGTAAAGGCAGCAGCTCCCAACATCACGACACAGTGTCTCCGTGTTCCCGTATCTGACGGACACACAGCCGCTGTATTCGTAAGCTTTGAGAACAAGCCCTCCAAGGAGGAGATCCTCCGGCTCTGGAAGGACTTCAAGGGCGTTCCTCAGGAGCTTGAGCTCCCCAGCGCTCCCAAGCAGTTCATCCACTACTTCGAGGAGGATGATCGTCCTCAGGCTAAGCTTGACAGAAACCTTGAGGGCGGTATGGCAGTATCAACAGGACGTCTCAGAGAGGATACACAGTACGATTACAAGTTCGTATGCCTCTCACACAATACACTGAGAGGTGCAGCAGGCGGCGGTGTCCTCCTTGCTGAACTCCTTGCTGCAAAGGGCTACTTCGACTAATTCGGAATTAGGAATTCGTAATTCGGAATTATTATAATGAAGGATAATGTTATCGTATCAAAAAGCAAGTTATTTGCCATAAGATGCGTTAGATTATATCAGTATCTCGTAAAAGAGAAAAAAGAATTTGTAATGTCGAAACAGCTTTTAAGAAGCGGAACGAGCATAGGGGCAAATGTTAAAGAAGCGCTCCGAGGGCAAAGTAAAGCAGATTTTTATTCCAAATTGAACATTTCCCTTAAAGAAGCGAGTGAAACTGAATACTGGCTGGAATTATTAAATGAATGCGGCTATATAGAAGACAAGTATTTTAGCGGTATTTATCGTGAATGTCAGGAATTGATAAGTATTCTTGTATCTATAACCAAGCATCAGAAAGATTAAACGGATAGGCTGCGGTTTTGGAAAGCTTTGATAAGTCTGCGCAGCAGACACCATAATTCCGAATTCCGCATTCCGAATTCTGAATTGAACGAAAGGATTGAGTGTAATGAAGAACACTATTTTTACCGGCGCAGCTGTGGCTATTATCACGCCTATGAACGCCGACGGTTCTATAAATTATGACGAGCTGGGACGCATCATCGACGACCAGATCGAAAGAGGCACCGATGCTGTAGTTATCTGCGGCACCACAGGTGAGTCAGCAACTATGACAGACGACGAGCACCGCGACTGCATCAGGTTCGCTGTAAAGCACGTTGCAGGCAGAGTTCCTGTTATCGCAGGTGCGGGCAGCAACGATACACGCTATGCCGTAGAGCTCTCCAAGGAGGCTGAGGCAGCAGGCGCAGATGCTCTCCTCCACGTTACACCTTATTATAATAAGGCAACACAGAAGGGGCTCGTTGCTCACTTCACTGCTATCGCCGACGCCGTGAACATTCCCATCATCCTTTACAATGTTCCCAGCAGAACAGGCTGCGGCTTTGATGTGGCTACTGTAAAGGAGCTTGCAAAGCACAAGAACATTGCTGCTATCAAGGAAGCCAGCGGCAACATCAGCTATGTTGCAAAGCTGGCAGCTGCCTGCGGCAGCGATATCGACATATACAGCGGCAATGACGATATGGTGGTACCTGTAATGTCACTGGGCGGAAAGGGAGTCATCTCCGTAGCTTCCCACGTTATCCCCAAGGAGATGCATGACATGGTGCAGCTCTGTCTCGATAACAACTTCGCAGAGGCTATGAAGCTCCAGATAGAGAACCTTGACATCTGCAACGACCTGTTCTTAGAGGTAAACCCCATTCCCGTAAAGGAAGCAATGAATATGCTGGGCTGGAACGCAGGTCCCTGCCGTCTGCCCCTGTGCGAGATGACAGACGAGCATAAGGCTAAGCTGAGAGCTACCCTTGAAAAGCACGGACTCATCAAGTAAAACATCCACCGAAAAGGAAGTGTAAAAAATGACAAATATAGCTATCTGCGGCGCTAACGGAAAGATGGGACACAATATCTTCAATTGTGCCGTCGAGAGAGAGGACTGCACAGTAGTTGCAGGCATCGACCTCTACACCAAGCAGTATGCGGATTTTCCCATTGTGGAGACTCCCGCGCAGCTGCCCGTCAAGCCCGATGTTATCATAGATTTCTCTAATCCTGCTTCTCTGGACGGACTTCTTGACTACTGTCTGTCTTCGGGAACTCCCATAGTTATCGGCGCAACAGGCTACACAGACGAGCAGACCGCAAAGATAAAGGCAGCTGCACAGCAGATCCCCGTGTTCTTTACATTCAATATGTCGCTGGGTATAAACCTGCTGGTACAGCTGGCAAAGAAGGCGGCTGAGGTACTGGGCGACAGCTTTGATATCGAGATCGTGGAGAAGCACCACAATCAGAAGATAGACGCTCCCAGCGGAACCGCAATAATGCTGGCAAATGCAATAAACGAGACACTTGACAATTCCAAGCATTACGTTTACGACCGTCACTCACGCCGTCAGAAGCGTGAGAAGTCCGAGATAGGAATGCACGCGATTCGCGGCGGCACTATCGTAGGTGAGCACGACGTTATCTTTGCAGGCCATGATGAGGTCATAACCCTTTCCCACTCGGCAGCTTCAAAGGCTGTCTTCGCAGCGGGAGCTGTTAATGCAGCGGTATTCCTCAAGGATCAGCCTGCGGGACTTTATGATATGTCATTTTTAGTATAAGACGTGATCCCCCTCTTGAAGAAAGAGGGGGAAGCTTTTTACATCGTATGTGAAAACAGATCATATTTTCAGTAAGGAGAAAAAAGATGAAAAAAACGTTTCAGTTATTATTTATTCCCGTATTTAGTTGTGCACTTCTTCTTGCAGGCTGTAATGATAAAAAGGACGAAAGTATCACAAAATACAAATACGAGATCGAAGATGCAGTATCGGACGAAACATTCAGCAGTGTGATCGAGGGCGAACTGGTACCTGTTGAAATAAAGTTCGGTATGGGCGGCGAGAGCGGCTATGAGCAGTTTTCGACCAAGGACCCGGAGATGATAAGCGCTTATATCGAAGCACTCAGAGCAGTCAGAATAAAAAAGGTCATTACGGATGAAGAAGATATGTTTTTGGTGAATGATGGTATCGAGGACTATAATTTTATAATGGAGGATGGAACAAAGACCGGCTTCGGTACTGATCTGAGTACATACGTTATGGACAGAGAGAACAATAAACAATATGTTCTTGACAATACAGACGAACTGGACAAACTCAATGATAAGATACGCGGCAGAGCCGACAGCTGAGCGATGTTTGCTGCCGCATTGATCCTCAATTTCAGCGAATGTATTTTGAAAGCGGCAAAAGGAGGCAAGTATGCTTACACATATTGGTACACAGACAATAGAGACCGAGAGACTTATCCTCAGGCGGTTTGAATATTCCGATGACGAGGCTATGCTGAAGTACTGGGTCGCTGACGAAAAGGTGCAGTCCATGTATTCAGAGCCTGTTTACTCCACCAAGGAGGAGGTAAAGGGGCTCCTTGACAAGTACATCGGCGGCTATGCCCGTGAGGACTACTACCGCTGGGCAGTCATCGACAGGGAGTGCGGCGAGTGCATCGGACAGATAGCCTATTTCCTTGTGGACAGCAAGAACCACTTTGCTGAGATAGAGTACTGCATAGGCTCACAGTTCCAGCGCAGAGGCTATGCCACCGAGGCGGCAAAGGCTGTGATAGCCTACGGATTTGACAGAATGAACCTGCACAAGGTACAGATATGCTGCAAGACCATAAACGCTCCGTCCCGAAAGGTCATAGAGAAGTGCGGACTGACCTTTGAGGGCACTCTCAGGGACTATTTCTGCATGGACGGTCAGTATGTGGGCAGACATTACTTCTCCATACTGCGCGATGAATATGAAAACAGGAGGTAATAAAATGACCGATAACGAAACACTTGAAAGAGTCCGCGAGACTTTCCGCGGCGACCGCTTTGCTACTGAGATGGGAGCGGTGATCGACGAGTTAGGCGACCACTATTCAAAGTGCAGCCTTGTCCTTAATGAACACCACAGGAACGCTGTCGGCGGTATCATGGGCGGAGTTTACTTCACCCTTGCGGATTTTGCCTTTGCAGTTGCTTCAAACTGGCAGCAGGCAGGAGTGGTGGGACTCAACTGCGACGCATCTTTCATCGGAGTTCCAAAGACAGAGCGCATAATCGCCGAAGCAAAGCTCATCAAGGACGGCAGGACCATATGCTGCTACAATGTTGACATAAGGGACGAGCAGGGCAATCCTGTTGCCGCTGTCCAGTGTGTAGGCTTCCGTAAGAGCTGATAACTCTCACTTAAAAATCAGAATTTAGCGCGTATGCGCTAAGTTGATAGTTGAAAGTTGAGAGTTGAGAGTTAATGTGTTCGCTTCGCTCACAATATTTAAATATTGTCGCCGCAGGCGACTCCACAACTTTCAACTTTCAACTCTAAACTCTAAACTCAAATCGGCATTGTCAATAAAAATAGCCATAGTACTTCCGTATCGGAAATACTATGGCTTTATTGTTTATTCAGACCTTTTCGGACTTTCTTGCCAGCTTTTTCTGCTTCTTTATCTCATACATCTTCTCGTCAGCCATTTTGATGATACTGTAGAGGGTATCATTTTCATGAGCTCTGGTGATTATGCTTCCGATGCTTGCTGATATCTCATAGGGCTTCTTTACCAGTTTATTGATATTCTCCAGCTCGGTGCTGAATCTGTGCTCCAGAGCTTCAGCGGCTCCCTGAGAGGCATTGGTGCTGAAGATCACGAACTCGTCACCGCCGAATCTTGCACAGATGCTTCCGCGTCCGCAGCAGTTGCTGATGATATTGGCGAGGCGCTGTATAGCGAAATCGCCTTCGTTATGTCCGTAGTTGTCGTTGATGAACTTCAGACCGTCCATATCTATGAAGCTGAGCAGCATTTCCCGATCGTGGGCAACACACTCCCTGAACATATCGTCGGCGATATTGATAAAGCCGTTGCGGTTGTAGATGTTGCAGAGAGGGTCGATGACATAGAGCCGGTTGAGCTCGTCCATTGCCTTGTTCAGGTGGAAGAGCTTGCGGATATTCTCAATGGAGTTGCTCAGGGTCATGGTGAGAGTATGGCAGAGGAGGCTGTAAATAGGGAAGTCTCCGTTTGTGATTATGTAATAGCCCAGACAGCGGTCGCCGAAATGGAGGGGGAGGAAGTAGTTGATGCAGCTCCTCTCCTCAAATCCCTCGGGGAACATATTGCTGCTGGGGTAATAGCCTACGCTCCTGCGCTGTCCCTTGTCCCAGATAAGGGGAGCTGTCATATAGCTCTTATAGGCATCGGGCTCGGAGATGATAGGTGCCGAGTTGAAGGCATCCTGCCAGTCCTCGCTGAGACAGAGCTGGAACTTTTCGCAGTCGATCTCGCCGATGACTTTTTCGATAACGTCATAGCATTCCGAAGCTGTTTCGGTCTCGGCAAGCCCTGCGGTCAGGCGGTTTATCATGAGGATATTCCTGTTGGTAACCTCTGTCCTGCGGTAGGTCACCTTTTTGTAAGCGATAAGGTCATCGTGTTCCTCGCTCCTGCATCCGCAGCTCTCGCTGAATACGGGAGCGGCTTCCAGAGTGATGCTGTGAGGCTGTTCTATGCCGTTTATGACATTGAGAAGCACCTCCGCCGCCTGATATCCTGCCTTATAAAGGGGACGCTTGACCGAGGTCACGGCGGGACTGCTGTTCCTTGCGTTGAAGGTATTGTCGAAGCCTGTTACCATAACATCGTCGGGTACCTTGTAGCCCAGCTTTTCCAGAGAAGATACAACTGTCAGCGCCATGCTGTCGTTAGCGCAGATAAAGGCATCGGGGAGTTCTTTTTTCGAGGCGACAAAGTCATCGACAGCGAGCTTGCCGTCATAGCTCTTGAAGTCGCCGTAGTAGATGCGTTCCTCGTCGATGGGGACGCCGTTTTCCTCCATGGCGGCTCTGAACGCGTCATAGCGGGCTTTGCCCTCGGGATTGGGCAGGGGACCCGAAACGAAGTTTATGACCTTAGCGCCGTGGAACTGTATGATATGCTCAACAAGCTTCTTCATGACGGAAAAGTTATCGATGCGGATGTCGTAAAACTCCGGGAACTCATGGCTCTCGAATATTACTGTGGGGATATGGGCGTTCCTGACTCTTTCGAGTATGCGCGTGCGTATCTCCTTGTCACCGAATGTGTTCGTCATAAGAAGTGCTCCGTCGAAACGGGTATAGTCGATCAAATTGTAGATGCTGACTTCACCTATATCGAATGTCCTGCTTCCGACCATTCCACCGAAGGCAGCAAAATAAGACACATTTATGTTGTGTTCAAGTGCGAAACTGTTGATCCCGCGTATAGTGTTGTACTGATACTCCTCGTCGAGTCCCGAGACTACGACGGCGATGTTGATTATTCTTTCGGAATCCATGTTATCCCCTCTTGTGAATGGAGTTTATGCTTGATATAATTATACCACTTCTGAAGAAAAAATAAAGGATTTAAAGAGCTTTTTGGAGAAAGTTACATTATAACAGTTATGACTTTGTGCAAAAGCACAAAAGAAAATATACGGTCAGTTGTTTTGCGGAGAATAATAAATAAAAACGGCACAGATTCAGACGATACCGCAGGGAGCTTCAGGTTATTTTAGTTTAAATTTTATCAAATATACAGAATATACGCATATACCGTGATTTCACCGCAAATATCGGTAGGTCGGATGTAGCGCAAAAGTGCAATGCCACTTATCATTTTGTGCTGTCAAAACAACGGAAAAACAACGCAGAACCGTGAAATGTATAAAAAAACGCAACAAGTGGAAGCTAAAATGTGCAAAAAGAGCAAAAAATGAGCAAGCCCAAAAATTGTTAGCAACATTTGACTTGAATAGTTCACAGAAATGTAATAAAATTAAGTCAGAAGCTGAGGAAAAGGAGGGACACAAAAGCAGGTATTGTGCTTTTGCGCTTTTTCTTAGTGTCACGAAGAAAACATATATCACGAAATGAAAGTGAGGAATGATTAAACATGAAATTCAGAGGTGTTAAAAGAGCTGCACTCGGATTCGTAGCCAGCATCGTATGCGTTTCATCAGTACCTTTCACAGCGTTCAATGCTGCTGCCGGTCAGACATATACTCTGAACGGTGCAGGACAGCACAAGGGAAAGGGCCCCGACGGATACAGCTATGAGATCTGGGCTGCTGATACAAGCCAGCCGTCATCAATGACACTTGGCGACAACGGTACTTTCACTACAAAGTGGAACTGTGCAGGACCCAACGGAAACTTCCTTGCCCGCCGCGGTATCGATATGGGCAGCACAAAGAAGTTCCAGGATTACGGCGGAATCACTTGCGATTTCGATGTAAACTGGTCAGCAAGCTCTTCAGGTAACTCACGTCTTTGTATCTACGGCTGGACACAGAATCCTCTCGTAGAGTACTATATAGTTGAGGACTGGAAGAACTGGTGTCCTCCTAACGGATCACCCGGAGCAGGAAGCCCCGTAGGTACAGTTGACCTTGACGGTGCAAAGTACTACATCTACAAGGAGAATCGTAACTCCTATACTATCGAGGGTAACAAGCCTTTCGTACAGTACTTCAGTGTCCGCAGCAGCGGAAGAACAAAGGGTACCATCAGCGTTTCAAAGCACTTTGAGGCTTGGGAGTCCAAGGGTCTCCAGATGGGTAAAATGTACGAGGTTGCTTTCAACGTAGAAGGTTGGGAGAGCAACGGTGAGGCAAGCGTAAATAAGAATACCATTACTCTTGGCAAGGAGCCTGTTCCGGATCCTATCATCACTACTCCCACAGTAGAGCCTGATACAAACGGAAACTACTTCCAGAGCACATTCGAGAGCGGTTCAGATGGCTGGACAGGCAGAGGCGGCGCTTCTGTTGCTACAACATCCGATGTAAGCTACAGCGGAAGCAAGGCTCTCGCAGTTACAGGCAGAACTCAGGAGTGGAACGGCGCAGCTATCGAGCTTGACTCAGCAGCATTCGTTCCCGGTGAGACATACAGCTTCAGCGTAGGCGTGCTCCAGAAGTCAGGCGGCACTGTTCCTATGCAGCTCTCACTCCAGCAGGGCGAGGGTGACAGCGCTTCTTACACATCTATCGCTAAGGTAGACGCTAAGAGCGGCGAGTGGACAAAGCTTGAGAATACTTCATTCAAGATCCCCTCGAATTCAGGCACAATGACTCTTTATGTTGAGACTCCCCAGGATTCCGGCGAGCTCACAGACTTCTATATAGACGTTGCTCAGGGCTCAAAGTCAGGCGTTAAGTCCTCTGTTGTAACAGGTCAGGGCAAGGTTGGTTCATCTTCCACACCCGTAGTTGACCCCGGCACAACAGATCCCGGCACATCAGATCCTATCCCTACCGTAAGCAGCGGCTCAACAGGTCACGCAAACCGTGATTACACATACACAAAGGGCGGCTCAGGCTTCAAGGATCACGCAGGTCACCTCTTCAGACTCGGTACTTCCGTAAGCCAGTACGAGCTCAATTCAGGCAATACAGGTAAGGACTTCATCCTCAAGAACTACAACTCCATCACTTGTGAGAACGAGATGAAGCCTGATTCAACAGTTAAGGGCGTAAACGGTACAGATGTTACCATCAGCCTCAACGATGCAAAGCCTGCTCTTGATTTCGCAAGCAAGAACGGCCTCGGCGTCCGCGGTCATACCTTCGTATGGTATCAGCAGACTCCTGAGTTCTTCTTCAAGGACGGAAACGGCTACGCTTCAAAGGCTACAATGGATAAGCGTCTTGAGAACATGATCAAGAATACATTCTCTGCTCTCAATTCTCAGTATCCTAACCTCAAGCTTTATGCATATGATGTTTGTAACGAGCTCTTCATCAACGACGGCGGCGGAATGAGAGATACTCTCGAGGACGGCGGCGAGATGTGGGGAACCAAGCAGGGTTCACGCTGGGTAAGTATCTACGGTAAGGATAACCCCGAGTACATCATCAATGCATTCAAGTATGCAAGAAAGTATGCACCTCCTACTTGTAAGCTTTACATGAACGACTTCAACGAGTATATGCCCAAGAAGAGAATGGACCTCTACAACATGGCTAAGAAGATCATGGCAGAGGGCGACTATATCGACGGTATCGGTATGCAGTCACACCTTTCTGACAGATATCCTTCAGCTTCTGAGTATGAGGAAGCAATCGAGCTCTTCGCAAGCCTCGGTCTTGACGTTCAGGTAACAGAGCTTGATATAACAAACGAGTTAGGCGGAAACGATAAGGCATATCCTCAGATATTCCAGAAGATCGCTGATCACGCTAACAATATCTCATCTGTAACCCTCTGGGGTACAACAGACGAGAGAAGCTGGAGAGCTAACCAGAACGGTGGTTCACCGCTTCCTTTCAGCAACTATCAGCCTAAGTCCTTCTACAACGAGATCCTCAACATTCTCGATAAGACACCCCCTGTAACAACAGCAGGCGGACAGACTCCTGTAACAACTACAACGACAACTTCTGCAACTCCTACGATCGTTACTCAGGTTATCGATGAGAAGGAAGAGCTCAACAAGAAGGTTACCAAGTGGGGCGACGCTAACGGCGACGGCACAACAGAGCTGGCAGATGCTATCTTCATCATGCAGGCACTTGCTAACCCCAACAAGTACTCTCTCACAGCTCAGGGCAAGCTCAACGGTGACGTTTATGAAGCAGGCGAAGGTATAACAGCTAACGATGCTCTTGCTATCCAGAAGAAGCTCCTCGGTATTATCAATACACTTCCCGAGAGCTATTCAAGCAAGCTTTCTACAAAGGTTGTTACAGTTACCGGCAACACACCTGCGGTTCAGACAACAACAACCAAGAGCCAGCAGCCTGTTGTAACAAATATCCCCTCATCATCAGGTAAGGGTTCGATAAACAGCAATTTTGACAGCGGCGCAGGCAGCTGGTCAGCAAGAAGTGCTTCAGTTGCAGCAACATCCGATGCTTACTACGGTTCATCCGGTAAGGCTCTTGAAGTATCAGGCAGATCTCAGGAGTGGAACGGCGCAGCTATCTCACTCGGTTCTGACTTCAAGGTTGGCGAGACATACAGCGTAAGCTTAGCAGCTCTTCAGGTCGCTAAGGACAATGCAACCATCCAGATCTCACTCCAGCAGGGCGAGGGTGACAGTGCTTCATACACATCTATCGCTAAGGCTGAGTGCAAGAAGGGCACATGGACAAAGATCGAGAATACTTCATTCACAATTCCTGATAACTCAGGCGATATGATCCTCTACGTTGAGACAGTTCAGGATTCAGGTGATCTCATGGACTTCTATATCGACAACGTAGTAGTTGCAGCTGAGGGCACAAAGTCTTCAGTAACAACAGGCGGTCAGGGTAAGGTACCCGAGCCCAAGACAGTAACAACACCCGGTGTTGATACTTCCAAGAAGCTCTGCGCTATCGCATTCGACGACGGTGCATCAGCTACAAGCAGATCAGACCCGGCTTACAGAATTATGGACGCTCTCATCAAGAACAACATGACAGCTACATTCTTCTATGTAAGTGACTGGATCAAGACAAACGAGCAGGTTAAGTTCGCATACCAGAATGGTATGGAAGTTGCAAACCACACTAAGTCACATCCCGAGGGAGGCCTCAGCAAGCTCAGCAGTGACCAGATCAGATATCAGTGGTCTGAGTGTAACAGCAAGCTCAAGAGCATTATCGGCGCAGAGCCTTCACACCTCATGAGACTTCCTTATCTCGATGGCGGCGGACAGGTTACAACAGCTCTCTATGATGTACCCCTTATTGACTGTGCAATCGATACAAGAGACTGGAGCAATGCTTCTAAGGATCAGATCGTTCAGACAATCAAGAACGCAGCTAACGACGGATCACTGCAGGGTGCTATCGTACTTTGCCACGAGAACTATGCTACAACAGCAGCAGCTATGGAAGAAGTTCTTCCTTGGCTCGCACAGAATGGTTACCAGAACGTAAACATCTCTGATATGGCAGCTGCAAAGGGCAAGACTCTCCAGGGCGGCGTTATCTACAAGC
The DNA here is from genome assembly GCA_017519145.1 of Ruminococcus sp. Classification (GTDB taxonomy): domain Bacteria; phylum Bacillota; class Clostridia; order Oscillospirales; family Ruminococcaceae; genus Ruminococcus. The sequence goes on along the minus strand of JAFWTA010000018.1, from coordinate 22,293 downwards.
GCGTTTGATAAGTAATAAATCTTATCAGAGTTTCAAATGTGCCGATCATTTCGGTGGTCGGCACACTAATTAAGATTTCTCCAAATTTTAATATCCCCTGAAAGGCAGTCGGTGTAAATCGGCTGTCTTTTCATTTTTTCAGAAAAATGCTATAATATTATGTGACTTTTTGTATTACTCCAAACGTGTATATAGTGAAAGGAGCTGATGAAGATGCAAAAATGCGGCTGCGCTCGCGAGGCGGTCGAGAAATACGGCGATATGCTATACAGGATAAGCCTGCTTATACTGAAAAACACTGCCGACGCAGAGGACGCTGTGCAGGAGACCTTCATAAAGTACTTCACAAAGGCGCCTGAGTTCACAGATGCAGATCACGAAAAGGCATGGCTCATTACCGTAGCCACAAACAGGTGCCGCGATATGCTCAGATATCGTTCAAGACATGAGACCGAGAGCGAGGAGGTCCTGAATACATACGCTGTTGAGAAAAGTGACAGCGGAATACTTGAGGCTCTTATGGAGCTCTCCGACAAATACAGGATAATAATGATACTGTTCTATGTTGAACAGTACAAGATAGACGAGATCGCGGATATAACAGGAGTAAGCGTTTCGGCAGTCAAAATGCGCCTGTCAAGGGGCAGGAAGCTGCTGGAGGAAAAATACAGAAAGGAGTATATGTAGTATGGATAAAAAGCTCAGAAAAGCGGCTGAAAAGATAACAATGCCCGAGGATATGAAAGAGCGTATCATAAAAGCCTGCGAAAACATAGACAAAACGAACATAGAGCGTACCGATAATGACGGCTATACCGAAGTCGTAAGCGGTACCGAGCGCATCAGCAGAAAGAACAACATTATCCGCGTAGTCAGCGCCATTGCAGCCTGTTCGGTGCTTGCTGCGGGTATAGGAACTACGGGAGTGCTTCTCCATAAGAATCACAGAAGCCAGCTGGCAGAAAGTGACGTCGTTGATAGTAATGAACAGCTGTCCAGTCCTTTCGGAGACTTTACCAAGGTGGATTTCAATTTATATCTTTTTGACGAAAACTACGACGGATTCTCAGACGAGACCTACGCAAAACTTGCCGATTTTTTCAATAGTTTCGACTGGGGCGAAGAGTATGAGAATGCAGAGGGCAGAGAGTTTCAACAGGATTCTCTGACCAGATACGGCGCGATAAACTGGGACGATGACAAGGGCAAGAATTCCATCACCATAGAAACGGACGGTTTTATCAGCTATAAGAGGTACATTTTGAGTGGAGAAACTGAAAATCTATCAATGGATCTTGCCTTCACCAAGTACTACATGATAGACTTTGAAGCCTTCGATAAGGGGATAAAGGAAATAATCGGCAACGACGGATCAGAGTCAGCTGCCGAAGCCGGAATATCACCTTTCGGCGATTTCACCGCATTTGACTTTGAACTTCAGAACGGCACCGTGATGATCAATAAGAACAATGGCAGATCATACGAGCTGGTAGCCGATATGCTCAACAGATGGGATTGGGGCGAGGAAACAGAGGCACAGCCCGGCAGAGAGGATCCCTTTGCAGTAACTGACTCGGAATACGAGATCTCATGGGAGATAGACCATGACGTTTACTGGCTCAAGATCGCTGAGGACGGATATGTCATCTATTCGGGCGACAGATACGATGAGGATTATCTGAATTATCTGAATTCCGAGGAGATATGCAGAAAGTACTATAATATAGAGGTAAATTCATTTGATGAAGGTATCTATGAATGTATTTCCGAGGCTGAATATATAACACAGGAAGAAATAGATTACCTCACGAGCGGTGAACTTATTTCTGCGGAGCTGTATGATATAAGCGAAGGCAAAAACGAAAATATTACGCCCACTTCGGAGGGAGACAAGCAATATGTTGAGGAATTCCTTTCCGGTATGTTCATTGATATGCTGAAGGATAATATTATCCCTGAAAGTCAGGAGGATCTGAGATATTCTGCTGTTCTGATGTACAAGGATAATGACAAGACCATCAGAAGGACGTATTATGTTCACGAAAACGGCTGTGTAGTGCTGTACGAATATGAAGTGACTCCTGCGGGTGAGGAGCCGATAACGACCGCAAGCTACTCTGTGGACTTCAATGAGTTTGAGCCTTTCCTTGGAAAATTCGGCGTAAATATTGAAAAGTAAGACATAAAAACAGAACAAACGAAAGATAAAATAAAAAGACCGCACATCGTATGATGTGCGGTCTTGCTTTTATCTCAGTGAATACAGCTTCTTGAAGTCTGTTGGAGTGCAGTGCTTGATTTCTTTGAAGATACGGTTGAAGGTAGTAAGGCTCTTGAAGCCCGAGCGCATAGCCACTTCCGTGATGGGAATGCTTGGATCAAGGAGGAGAAGCTCCGCCGCCTTGGTACGTCTTGCGTTTATGTACTGGAGATAGGACATAGCGTTATACTGCTTGAATATACGCGAGAAGTGGTACTTGCTGTAGCCTGCAACATCGGCAAGCTGTTCAAGTGTGATATCGTACATATAGTTATTGTCGATATACTTTAGTACGGTACCGAACTTTTCGCTGTACTCGTCTATCTTCTCGTCGTCGCAGTCCATAACTATCTTCTGCTGCTCCAGCTGATATTCGCGGAGAGCCATGAACAGCTCGATGACCTTGACGTAGATCTTGACGTCGGCAAGCTCCGACTTTGAGTTATAGAGAGAAAGGATATCCAGCATGGTCTTTTTCGCCAGAACGTGGAGCTCCTTATCCATATCCGCATTGATGAGAACAGCCGAATTCAGTGAACGCATAACAGGCTCGAGAGCAGATATCTCGCCGAGGATACTGTTATCGCACTGAAAGATTATACGCCTTCCCGGAATGGCAGGCATACTGTGAAGCTCGCCCGGAGGAACGATGAGAACATCGTTTTCGGGAATAATATAGTCGATACCGTTCACAGTGACTGTGTATTCATTTTTCAGCGGCATGAGGAGTTCAACGGCGTTATGCCAGTGAACGGGATAAGCCTCATTATCGTTATTGTCGTAGAGCATGGCATATTTTTGGGTGTCATACTCCACAGTCTCGAAGTCGCCCGAGAGATGTTTTATCATTTTAATACCCCCCCTCTGAACTGCACTTACAGAGGTCGTGACCAAATATTGCTATCATTTGGTTGCGTCTCAACTTAATTACTAATATCATTATAATCTATATGACGTTTTTTGTAAATGCTTTTTGTGCAACTTTGTGAAAACTATACAAATGGACTAACCAATTTTTGCGCAAAATGAATTGTGGTCAACCGCAAAAAACAGGCGATTTTTACAGAGTGATTACAGCCGTGCAACAAAAAAGAGACAAAAAGCTCCCCCGACGACCGCATATCGTCAGGGGAGCCTGTGGTAAAATTATAATTCGGGAATGTTGTCGCTGTCATAGAAGAAGCTTCCGCCGTCGTCGGGGAGAGTGGATTCCTTGGGAGAGTCCTTCTCCTGAGCGGGAGCAGCAGCCTCAACAGCAGCAGCAGCCTTGGGAGCTGCCATCTTGCCGCCTAAGAAGCCTGCAAGAAGCGATCTGATGTCAACGCCGGTAGCCTCAGTGAGACCGTCGGTGATCTTTGTGGTAGAGCCGATGATGTCACCAACAAGCTTGCTGGAGTTGCCTTCGCCGTACATAGTGATCTTGTCGACCTGCGACAGGGGAATAGCGGCGTTCTTTACGACCTCGGGGAGAGCCTTGAAGTACATTTCGAGAACAGCAGCCTCGCCGTACTTCTTCATAGCCTCAGCCTTGGCATTGATACCCTCAGCCTCAGCAAGACCCTTAGCGCGGATAGCGTCCGCCTCGGCCTTACCTACGGCAGCGATACCCTCAGCCTCCTGCATCTTGGCGAATTTCTGAGCTTCAGCCTCAGCCTTCTGAGCCTCAGCCTCCTGCTCACGCTGGAAACGATCGGCTTCAGCCTCTTTCTTGAGCTGATAGAGCTTAGCGTCGGCTTCCTGCTGAGCCTTATAGCGGTCAGCCTCAGCCTTCTTCTTGATCTGAGCTTCGAGAGCCTTTTCTGTGACCTCTGCCTCACGAGCCTTCAGCTCAACGTCCTTTTCGGAAGCGGCGATGTTAGCGTTAGCCTTTGATACCTCAATAGTCTTACGCTGATTTTCGCGCTGTATCTCGTAAGCAGCATCTGCGATAGCCAGCTGGGTGTCGGCTTCCTTTTTGAGTTCGGCCTGACGGATAGCCAGCTCGTTGTTTTTCTGAGCGATCTCGGTCTCTGCGAGTATCTTAGCATCGTTGGCTTCTTTCTTAGCCTGAGCCTTGGCGATCTCGATCTCCTTTTCGGACTCAGCCCGTGCGATAGCAGCCTTTTTCTGGATCTTTGTGGTGTTGTCGATACCGAGGTTTTCGATCAGGTTCTGATCGTCGGTGAAGTTCTGAACATTGAATGAAACGATCTCAAGACCCATTCTGTTGAGGTCGGGAGCGGCGTTTTCCTGAACCTTCTCAGCGAAAGCCTTACGGTCGTTGACCATAGCCTCAAGGGACATCTGACCAACGATCTCACGCATATTACCTTCGAGAACTTCTCTTGCGACCTTAGCCACATAAGCTGTGTCCTTGTTGAGGAAGTTCTCAGCACCCAGCTTTATGAGCTGAGGATCGCTGCTGACCTTTACGTTTACGTTTGCGTCAACATTGATATTGATGTAGTCTGCGGTAGGAACGGCGCTTGAAGTCTTTACGTCAACAGCGATGAGCTGGAGCTTCAGCTTATCCACACGCTCAAAGAAGGGTATGCGGATGCTTGCCTTACCGATGATTATTTTTCTCCTGAGACCCGAGATGATGTACGCGGTGTCCGGGGGAGCCTTTATGTAGCCGGTAATGATTATAAGGAGGAGTAATATAACTCCTATTGCGATCGGGATAACGAGTCCCCAGTTGATGTTGTCAAACATATAAACCTCCATATCACATGATGGCGCTTATGCGGAGCGCCAATAGTTTTACGGCAGACTTGTTTCTGCCGTATGACAGTATTATACAACAATTCCTTCTCTTTGTCAATATGCGACAAAATAATTACGGAGCGTATACATTAAAATATGGAATTGTGCAGGATATACAGAAGAAAGCACTGAAATAATAAGTTCATATGAACCTTTTATACAGTTTCGAGAACTTTAACCGTTCCGCAGCGTACAAAACTTGCTCTAAACATCGATTATTACAGTTTGGTTACAGTTCGATTAAAGTTTGGATGCCGTTATTGACTTTAGCCGCATCACTGATTATAATTATGCCATATTCTGCGAAAGGATGGTGAACACCATGACAATAAGCATATATTACATATTCACAGCAAAACAAAATATAATTGATAAGCATGGAGTTTGCCCGATATATTCAGCCATGTGCTGAAGCTTTGCGCATATTTGAGCATTGTGCACTCCTGTGGGAGTGCTTTTTTTATGCGTTCGGGCAGCTTCGGAAAGGAAAAATATGATAATTTTAAACGGAAAATACAACTCAGCCAAGGTCTTTACCGATAACATCGAACAGGACGCAATTGCTCAGATCATCGCCTTTTGTAGCCAGCCCATGAGCGAGGGAGCACAGATCCGCATCATGCCTGATGTTCACGCAGGCTCAGGCTGTACCATCGGTACCACCATGACCATCACCGACAAGGTCATCCCCAATCTTGTGGGAGTTGATATCGGCTGCGGCATGGAGACCGTAAGGCTGAAGGAGAAACACATCGAGCTGCAAAAGCTTGATAAGCTCATCTACGAGAAGATACCCTCGGGCTTTGCCATCAGGGAAAAGCCCCACCGCTACGGCGAAAAGATAGACCTGACAGAGCTTTACTGCTATAAGCACATCGACCCTCTCCGCGCGGAAAAGAGCATCGGCACTCTTGGCGGCGGCAACCATTTCATCGAAGCCGACAAGGGCGAGGACGGCAGCATTTACATCGTTATCCACTCGGGCTCCCGCCACCTCGGCGTTGAGACTGCAAAGTTCTACCAGAACGAGGCTTACAGGAGACTTAACAAGAGCAGCGACAAGGAGGCTGCGGAGCTGATTGCAAGGCTGAAGGCAGAGGGCAGGGAAAAGCAGATACAGTCGGAGCTGAAAAAGCTGGCAAATACCAAGACCACAGACGTTCCCAAGCACCTTGCCTACTGCGAGGGAGAGCTCTTCGAGCAGTACGTCCACGATATGAAGATAGTTCAGAAGTTCGCCATGCTCAACCGACAGGCAATGATGGACGAGATCATCAAGGGTATGCACCTCCATGTTGAGGAGCAGTTCACGACTATACACAATTATATAGACACCGATACCATGATACTCCGCAAGGGCGCTGTTTCTGCACAGGCAGGGGAGAAGCTCCTCATACCCATCAATATGCGCGACGGAAGCCTTATCTGCACAGGCAAGGGCAATGCGGACTGGAACTGTTCCGCTCCCCACGGTGCAGGACGCCTTATGTCAAGGTCACAGGCTAAGCAGAGCTTCACTGTGTCGGAGTTCAAAAAGCAGATGGCAGGCATCTACACCACCTCCGTAAACGCTCAGACGCTTGACGAGTGCCCCATGGCGTACAAGTCGATGGAGGATATCGTTGAAAATATCGGCGATACGGTGGAGATAAACGAAGTCATCACACCCATTTACAATTTCAAGGCAGGCGAGGAATGACCTGCGGGAGGGAATATGGAAAAATTCGTGTCATATGATAAAATGAGCAAAAAGGAGAAAAAGAAGATAGACTCCTCAAAAAGGGGGAGCTGGAACGGTGTCGATCCTGCCACAAAGGTTGTGGAGACTGATAAGAAGCGCTATAAGCGCAAGCCTAAGCACCCGGAAAACTTTGACGAATAATGTCATAGATCCTGTGAGGACTTCGTATTCGCAGCCTCGCATTCAACGGTATGATTGACAAAAGTCCCGCAAGGTGATAAAATATAATATGCTTGGAAACTGCGGCAATAATACCTAAATTAGTGCCGCAGTTTTTGTGCAGGCGTACAAAGATCAGGCTTCATGAGAAAAAGTAGACGTTTTTGCGACATTTATATTACAGAAGCTTATCGACGGAAGGATGTGAGACTGTTGATAGAGCCCGAACATTGCACGCTGATAATCGAAAAGTACTATAGCGAGATATTCAGCTATTGCTATGCTAAGCTCGGCTACAGTCATCACTCCGCAGAGGACTGCACACAGGAGGTCTTCGTGGTGTTCTTCTCAAAGCATGAGAAGCTTGACGAGACCGACAATATAAGGCTGTGGCTGTACCGGACGGCAGACAACGTCATAAAGGCGTTCCTGCGGAAGGCGCCGCCTCCTGCAATGAGTCTCGAGGACAGCCCCGAAGCAATGAATATCGCAGACAGCGGAGGCTTTGCCGAAAATGAAGACAGTCCCCTTGACCTGCTGTCACCTGAGGAGAGACAGCTCCTCGAACTGTACTATAACAGCGATTACGGACAACGAAACGAAGCTGCAAAACGGCTGGGACTATCCCTGCCTACGCTTTACAGAAAGATACACAAGCTGAAAAAGAAGCTTCGTGCCGCTGAAAAGTGAGGCGGACGTTATCATGAACAAGGAGTGGTTTAATTTGAAGGATATATCTATCACCGATAAGCTTTCGGATAAGAATATGCTATACGATCTGCAGCGGCTTCTCGATGAGGAGCTTGCAAAGCCCTTGGAGGAGCGTGATCTTGATGCCGTTAAGGACATTACCGACGCAATTGTCGGCATTAATGATGAAGATGTTCCGAAGCCTGTATGCGCGGAGGACATCATCGCAGAAGTCAGCGCACGGAAAAAGCGCGGACGCATCGTGCAGCTCCGCAGGTGGGCAGCAGTTCTCAGCGCCTGCTTCGCAGTCTGCATCGGAGTCAACTTCTACACCCTCAGGACCTACGGCTACAACGTCGTTGAGACATTGATCAAGGCTGTAAGCTCGGGATTCAGTGTTGACCTGTCCCGTTTTGATGATCCGCTGCCGCTGTCACCTGCGACAACTGAGACTACTACCACCACAGGGGATTTACAGAGCATGACCACTTTGACAGTCACGACCACAAAGGCACATGGAACACTGGGGACTACAGCGGCAGAAACTACTGAGCCAACAACAACGACACGGTCGGCAGGAGGCGATCCGCCTTCGGTAACGGCAGATCCGCTGTCGGAAGCACTTGATAACTGCGGTGCACCTGCTCAGCCTGTTGTAAGAGCCATCTGGGAGGCAGCCTCACAGAACGGCATGGAAGCCTGCTATCCGACATTTATGCCTTATGATGTCAGAGAACTTGAGCTGACGGATTCAAGCTTTGAACAGCTGACAGACTCAAAGGATCTTTACTTCACATTCTCAAACGGCGAACAGATACTTGATCTGATAATCGAGGAGTACAATTCCAAGGAGCTTATGCCTGAGGCAGTGATCCCCAGCGACAATATGGATTACTATCTCTTGGAAAGCGCGGATTACAACGGCTTCATTATCTTTGAGGATGAGAGCAGTACTGCACTTTTCGTGTACGGAAACACGGTATATACTCTCCATGCAAGAGGCTTTGGCCGCTTGGATATCACGGAAGTAGCCGAGAATTTCGTTCCCTTCTTCACGGGATCATCAGAGAAGTGAGGGCAGCGGCATGAAAATGAAATACATCACAGCTGCCTTTCTCGGAATACTTCTTCTGAATTCACCTGCACAGATGACTGTGAACGCGGTGGATAACAGCACATATGAACAGTACGAAAGAGCAATAGGACTTATAGAGAAATGCTCCATCAGGGTAACACCCGCAGACGACGGAGCAATTGAGATAACAGCAAAGACACAGGTCTCGGGAAAGATCAGCGAGGTCGGCTTCAGGAACGTCGTGGTGCAGTACAGCAGCGACGGTCAGAACTGGAGCGATGAGATCTCACTGGGAGACCTTACAAAGAGCAACGCAAGATATTACAGTCTTGACAGCCGCAGAGTCGAGGTAAAGGGCGGCGGATATTACAGAGTATCCGTTGTTCATTACGCAAGAGAGGGCTCAGACAGGATACAGACAGTGGTACAGACATCAGCGTCAGAATGGGTGCAGCCAAAGCCACGGCCCGTTACTACAACGACAGCAAGAAGGACTACCACTTCGACAACAACAACCACCACAAGGACCACATCAAAGCGTGTGACCACAACATCCACTACCGCAGCAAGGAGGACTACCTCATCTGCTGCAAGGACAACAGCAACAAGAACTACATCTCCGTCAGCATGGGGGACATCTGCTCAGGGCAGGATAACAGCCGCTTCCGTAAACGGTGCAAAGAGCACCTCGGGCACAGGGACTGAGACAACTGCCAAGACCACAGCAAAGGCTTCGCAGACCACTGCTGCCCCGGCAGCGCAGAGCAGCTCGCCCAAGACGGGTGACAGCCTGCCTGTTATGGAGTTCACAGCGCTTTGCAGCGCAGGAGCTGTTGCACTATTCCTTCACAGCAAGAGACCCAAGCGGAGCTGATCCCGTTATATAAATGCAAAAACAGATCCTGTAAGGGGGACGATCAGAACAAAGCGCATAATGCAGAACATCAATGCTGCGGCTGCGAACAAGACTAAGGCTCCGAAAAGCCTATCTGCACGGGCAGATCGGAGAAAGGGTCGGGAAGCAGCTCCGCAAGCTGGGTGAATGCCGCTGAAGCATAAGAGAGAGCATACACAGTCTTTCGGGGGAATTTGCCTGCGATCCGTCACAGGGACGGTGAATGGCAGGCAGCACAAAGCGGCATAATAAATAAGACATCGCCATACGCAGGCGCATTGACTTGTGCGTCCTGTGTTCAGACAATAAGTTTTTTCTCCATAATTACCCTGTCCGCAGCACTCGGACAGGGACTTTTTTTGCCTCGTTGACATCGCTGCGGAAAGGGGATATAATTAAATATATACTACCGTCAGTATGCAATAAGGAGGCAAGCTATGAAATTCATACATCTCTCCGATCTTCACCTCGGAAAGCGGCTCAACGAGTTTTCCCTCATAGAGGATCAGGAGTTCGTATTGCAGGAGATATACAGCATAATATCCGAGGAGAAGCCCGATTTCGTCATCATCGCAGGTGATATCTATGACAAGCCCGTTCCCTCAGCGGAGGCGGTGAAGCTGTTTGACGGCTTCCTCACAAGGGTGTCTGAGCGCACGGAGCATATCTTCGTCATCAGCGGAAATCACGATTCTGCGGAGAGGATAGCCTTCGGTTCGCATATAATGGAAAAGAGCGGCATACATATGTCGCCTGTCTACGACGGAAATATAGTCCCCACGGTGCTGACTGACAGCTATGGGGAATTCAATGTGTATATGCTGCCCTTTATAAAGCCTGTGACGGTAAGGCGTTTTTTTCCCGATACAGCCGTGGAGTCCTACACCGATGCGGTAAATGCGGCTGTGGAAGCCATGAATGCGGACTTTGACAAGAGAAATATCATCATCACACACCAGTTCGTAACGGGAGCTCTGAAAAGCGACTCCGAGGAGATATCCGTGGGCGGCAGCGACAATGTGGACAGTTCCGCCTTTGACGGCTTTGACTATGTGGCTCTGGGACATATCCACAGTCCCCAGAACGTGGGCAGTCCGCGCATACGCTACTGCGGAACTCCGCTGAAATACTCATTTTCCGAGGCATCGCAGGAGAAGTCTGTCACTGTGGCTGAGATAAGGGAAAAGGGGACTCTTGACATCAGGACGGTTCCAATAATGCCGCGGAGAGATATGCGTGTGCTTCGCGGAGGATTTGATTATATCGCATCACCTGAGTGCAGCAGCGCAGGTGACAGGACGGATTATATCCATGCAGTGCTCACTGATGAGGAGGAAATCCCCGAGGCAATGGGAAGGCTCCGCAGTGTCTATCCCAACATCATGAGCCTTGAGTACGACAACCGCCGCACAAGGAGCGACCACAGCGTAATGGCGGCTGCAGAAGCGGAGAACAAGCTTCCCATCGAGCTGTTCGAGGAGTTTTACAGCTTCAGCAACGGCGGAGAGATGTCGGAGCAGCAGCATGAGTATATACAGGCGCTCATAGAGAATATATGGGAGGGAGAAGAATGAGACCCATAAAACTTGAGATATCGGGATTCGGACCCTATTCGGGGAAGACGGTGCTTGACCTCGAAGCCCTCGGTGACAGCGGTCTTTACCTCATAACAGGAGACACAGGCTCGGGCAAGACCACCATATTCGATGCCATAACCTATGCCCTTTACGGAAGTGCCAGCGGTGATAACCGCGCTGACGACAGCCTGCTGCGCTCAAAGTACTCCACTCTTGACACTCCGACATATGTGGAGCTCACCTTCGACTATGCAGGAAAGCGGTACGTTATCAGGAGAAATCCTGCCTACACCAGACAGGCAAAGCGCGGCAGCGGAGTGGCAACACAGCCTGCCAATGTGGAGTTTACCTATCCCGACGGACGTCAGCTCTCGGGCAAAAAGGACGTTGAGCCTGCTGTTGCGGACCTCATAGGACTTACGGAGAAGCAGTTCAAGCAGATAGCCATGATAGCGCAGGGCGACTTCATGAAGCTCATCACCGAGGACACAGTGCAGCGCCGAGAGATACTCCGCCATATATTCAGAACGGACAACTATCGTATACTTCAGGAGAAATTGAAGTCGGAGTGCAGCAGCCTCAGGACGCTGTGCGACAGCCGCCGCGAGGGCATAAGGCAGTATGTGAGCGGTATTGTCTGCGGTGAGGAGGACGAGTACACCGAGGAGACAGAGCGCGTAAAGTCGGAGCTTCCCCCTGTTGAATATGTGGAGGAGCTGATAAACAGGCTGCTTATCCGCGACCGTGCCAGAGCGGAGATATTCACCCGCGAGTCCGAGGAGAATGACAGAAAGCTGGAAGAAGTCAGCGCGAGGATAGCAAAGGCTGAGGAGAAAGCGAAGGCTGCTGCGGACAGGGATAAGACAGCAAAGGAGCTGGAGCGCACAAGACAGAACAGGCAGGAGCTGGAAGCAGCGCTGGAGGCAGAAAAGTCCCGTCAGCCGAAGCTGAAAGAGCTGGGCGGCGAAATAGCGATGATAAAAGCAGAAATGCCCGAATATGACAAGATAAGCAGGCTCAATGAAGCGCTCATGAAGGAGAGGCAGACTGTTTACGAAAAAAAGTCTGCACTGGAGAAGTGTGCAGCCGATAAGGCGGAATGCGACAAGAAGCTTTCGCGGCTTAAAGAGGAGCTGTCACAGCTTTCGGAAACAAGCGGAAGCGCCGCAAAGCTGGAGGCTGAGCGCACGGAGCTGGAGCGCAGACGCAGCGAGCTGGACAAGCTGTCAAAGCAGCTGACCGATTGGGAGAACAGTGCGGAAAAGCTCAGGGAAGCTGCCGCTGCGCTGAAGGATGAGCAGTCTGAGCATGACAATCTTGTCAAGCAGGCTGAAGCGCTCAAAACTCTGATAGGAGAGCGGAAGCTCCGCCGCGAGGAGCTGGGAACAGCTGAGGCGGAACGTGAAAAGCTGCTGCGGCTTGCCGAGAATACGGACAAGCGTACAGATGAGCTGAAAAAGCTCTCCGCAGACCTCTCCGAGCTTGAAAAGCGCCGCGATAAGCACAGAAAGGCGGCTGAGCGTTACAGCGAAGCCGCTGATTCCGCCGCATCTGCGGCGGAGCGGTACGAGCATGGGTACAGGCTGTTCCTTGACGATCAGGCAGGTGTGCTTGCGGCAGGTCTTGCGGAGGGAAGTCCCTGTCCCGTCTGCGGTTCGCGGGAGCATCCTTCTCCCGCGAAAAGGGGTGGCAAAGCCCCCTCCGAGGCGGAACTGGACACCATGAAGGCTGAACTGGACAGCAGGCGCACCGCAGCCTCGGCGCTGAGCGCCGAGGCGTCAGCTCTGAAAGCCTCTGCGGAGGAGCTGGAAAAGAATATCGGCGGCAGGCTTTCAGAGCTCCTCAGCTGCAAAGCCGCTGAGGGTGCGGTGCGCTGTAAGGAAGCGCTTGACAGCCTTGCAGTCGAGCGCGGCGGCATTGAAAAGCAGCTGACGGAGGCAGGCGAGCGTATAGCGGAGCACGGGCGGCTCACAGCTGAGCTTGCTTCAAAGGAGAAGCAGCTCAGCGGCATAATGGAGGCAGTGGCTGAGATCGACAGGCGGATAGCGGAGCTTCGCAGCGCAAGAGACACAGCGGAGGGAAGCAGTGTTCAGCTTCGCAGTGCCGCTGAAAAGGCAGCTGCCGCAATGATAGGGGAGTGCCCCTTTGAGGAGACCCGCGGCAGGATAGTAACGGAAAATCTGAACATAAAGGCGCGGCTTGCGGACAATGATGAGAGTCTGCGTCAGGAGGAGAAGCGTGAGCAGCGCAGAGCCGAAATAGAAAAGCTCATTCCCGAGACAGAGGAGAAGCTGAAAGGCGTATCCGAGACAGCTTCCAAGCTTTCCGAGGAGAAAACAGCCGCTGAGACCAGAGCAGATTCAGTCTCGGCACAGCTTGAGGAGCTTCGCGTAAAACTGAGGTTTGAAAGTGGAGAAAAAGCGCAGCTTCGCTGTGAAGCAGCCGAGAAGGAGAGCGCAGAGATAAGGACAGCCTATGAAGCGGCAGTCAGGGCAGTAGGTGACGCTGAGAAGGTATGTGCAGCGCAGGAGGGCAGACTGAAACAGCTGACAGAGCAGGTGGATGCTCTCGGCGAGCTTGATATGGCTGAGGAGACAGCGGAGAGAACGCGGCTCACTGCCGAAAAGAGCCGCTGTGCCCAACAGCTTCGCGCCCTGCACACGAGGATAACTTTGAACGGGACAGCTCTTGAGAATATAAAGAACGGCTCGGAGGAGCTGACAGAGCTGGAGCAGCGCTATAAATGGCTGAAAAACCTGTCCGATACCGCCAACGGAAAGCTTTCCGACCAGAGCAAATTCATGCTGGAGACCTATATCCAGACCGCTTATTTTGACAGGATAATCGCCCGCGCAAATCAGCGCCTGAGGGTAATGTCTGACGGGCAGTACACTTTGAAGCGCCGTACCGAATATGCGGACAAAAAAGCGCAGGTAGGACTTGACCTTGATGTTATCGACCATTACAACGGCTCCGAGAGAAGCGTAAAGACGCTGTCGGGCGGCGAGTCCTTCAAGGCTTCGCTGGCGCTGGCACTGGGACTTTCCGACGAGATACAGTGTTCTGCGGGAGGCATTCAGCTTGACACCATGTTTGTGGACGAGGGCTTCGGCTCCCTTGATGAAAACTCCATAGAGCAGGCGATAAGAGCGCTTTCGGGACTTTCCGAGGGCAGCCGCCTTGTGGGCATCATCTCCCATGTACAGGCATTGAAGCAGCGCATCGACAAGCAGATAGTTGTCACCAAGGACAAAAACGGCGGCAGCAGTGCCCGGCTTATAGTGTGAAATTATCCGCAGTTCTCGAAGAGATAAGTTCATTATTATTCTTCAAAGTACCTTTGCTCATGCAGAGGTACTTTTTGTTTTTCCTGCTGAGGAGTCCTCGCAGCATAGCTGCTGCGGTCATCGCTGAAAACAGTCCACAGGACTGTTTTCTTAACGCGCTGACAGTTCATGTTGAACTGCGGATTTTTTGCTTTGTGCATTTTGTATAAATCGAACCCATTTGGCAAGCGAAAAATCCGCATTTGCAGACCATATAAATCAGTTATCCTGTTAATTTTCACAAATTTCCGAGCTGAACGACTCGGTTTATTGATTTTTAGTCGATGAAATGCTATAATTATGGTATTGAATTCATTTTCCGTACGAAACGATATCCAGATAAATAGTTGGAGTGATAACAAAATGAAAATGACAAGGTGTCCCGAAAAGCATCTGTATGATGCTGATGAATATAAGACTTGTCCTTACTGTTCGGGTGAGCTCAAGGAGGCTTCCGGGCAGGGCAAAGCGCCGCGAAAAGGCAAGGTAGTAAAGGTAAGAGCTGTGAAGGCTCACCGAAGCGCCGATATTACGGAGAAGAAGCCTGTTGAGGCACAGGCAGCTCCCAAGGCAGAGGAGAAAAAGCCTGCTGAGGCGCAGGCAGCTCCCAAGGCAGAGGAGAAAAAGCCTGTTGAGGCAAAGACTGCTCCCAAGGCAGAGGAGAAGAAGCCTGCCGAGGCACAGGCAGCTCCCAAGGCAGAGGAGAAGAAGCCTGCCGAGGCGCAGGCAGCTCCCAAGGCAGAGGAGAAAAAGCCTGCTGAGGCGCAGGCAGCTCCCAAGGTCGAGGAGAAAAAGCCTGCCGAGGCGCAGGCAGCTCCCAAGGCAGAGGAGAAGAAGCCTGCTGACAAGAAGGACAAAAAGCCCGTGCGCACTGACGACGGTGCAGAGATAGCAATGGAGATACTCGATTCTATCCCCAAGTCCGAAAAGGCAGAATTCAAGGCTGAACGCAGAGAAGATATATTCAGCGGCAGGAAGAAGACCGACACTACTCCTGCTCCTGTGAAGCTCGATAAGCTGGGCGAAAAGAAGGCGGAAGACAAGAAGTCTCCTGAAAAGCCGCAGACTGACAAGGTGCGTCTTGAGGAGGAGATAGTTGTCAAGTCTGTCGGGGAGGGCAAGTCCGAGAAAAAGGCTGATATGCCCAAGGCAGTTGAGAAGACACCCGAGTCCCATAAGGCTGAGAAGAAGTCCGAGGTTCCCAAGGCTGAAAAGGCTGAGGAGAAAAAGCCCGAGGCTCCCAAGGCTGAAAAGGCAGAGGAGAAGAAGCCCGAGGCTCCCAAGGCTGAAAAGGCAGAGGAGAAAAAGCCCGAGACTCCCAAGGCTGAAAAGGCAGAGGAGAAAAAGCCCGAGACACCCAAAGCTGAAAAGGCTGAGGAGAAGAAGCCCGAGACACCCAAGCTTGACGAGCCCGACAACTACGATAAATACGGCGACCTCATAAACGATGAGAATATCGAGATCGACGATGAAAACAACATGGCTATCGACAAGAACGGTGTCCTTGTGAAGTATGTGGGAACCACCGAATCCATAGTCATCCCCGAAAAGGTCAAGGTAATAGGAAAGTACGCATTCCGCGGAAACGAGACCGTCAAGAAGGTGGTCATCTCCGACAGCGTGCGTATCATTGACAAATTTGCTTTCTGTCACTGCTTCAATCTTCAGGAGGTAGTTTTCTCCAAGAACCTTGAAGCCATCGGCGAGAACGCTTTCCTGAAGTGCCTGCGCCTGAAGGAGGTAAACTTCCCCGAATCCCTGAAAAGGATAGGAAAGGGAGCCTTCGGACGCTGCAACAGTCTTGAGAACGTAGTTCTGCCGGCATACCTCCAGAGGATCAGCGACCTGATGTTCTTCTCCTGCAAGAAGCTGAGGAGAATAGTCATTTCGGGCTCTGTTGAGGCTATCGGCAATGCTGCATTCTCCGAGTGCTATAGCCTGAAGAAGGTAATAATCTCAAATTCTGTGGCAGTCATCGGCGAGAGCGCCTTCTCATGGTGCAGATCGCTGGAGAAGATCACTATTCCCAACACTGTCAAGACTATTGGCAACTGGGCATTTTACGGCTGCCAGAACCTTACAGATCTCCGCATCAGCATGAACACAAAGGACATCAAAGAGGACGCATTCTGCGGCTGCGAGACCCTTTACAACATCAACATCACAGAGTTCGAGGACGAGAATATCCCCCTCGACAGCATAAAGAAGGGTCACAAGCAGACCATAAGGATACTGAAACAGATAAACCGCAAAAAAGCCGAGCGCTACGCAAGAGAGCACGGCTTCAGCACGCTGTTCATATAACTGTATAACAACAAAAACGGGAGCTTACTCAGCTCCCGTTTTTCTATCTGAAGAAGGATATGAAATGAACTTTTTTTACATTCCGCTGTCGGTGAAGCTGCGATTGCCGCGTCCGCCGCCGTGACCGCCGAAGCCGCCCTGTCCGCCGAAGCCGCCGTCGGGAGGAGTTAATCCGCCCTCGCCGCCGAAGTCTCCCTCAGGCGGAGTGAAGCCGCCCTGTCCGCCGAAGCCGCCGCCAAATCCGCCCATCATGGACTGTGGGATCTCGGAAACCTCCGAGCCGTTGATGATGATAGTGCCGCCGTTGAACTCGGCTGTGCGGTCGTAGTCGAAGGATGACATCTGAGCGGTGATGTTGAGGGTGCCGCCGTTCACATAGACGCTGCCGTTAGAGTCAACAGCGTCAGTGTCGCCCTGACCCATAGTGATGGTGATATTTCCGCCGTTGAACTCTGCAGCGATGTCGCAGGCTGTGCTCTTGCTCGTTGCATTTATGCCGTCGTCGGAAGCGTCAATGGTGATATCACCGCCGTTTATCTGAACGTAGGTAGCCTCGATGCCCTCGGCAGAGGTGATATCGAAGGTGCCGCCGTCTATCTGAACGTAGGTTGTTCCCTGAATGCCATCGCTTACGGAGGTTATATCGAAGCTGCCGTCAGCGATGTAGATGCAGCCGAGGGTGTCGTCCTCGTCGTTTTCGCAGTGGAAGCCGTCCTTGTTGGTGTTTATGGTGAAGCTTCCGCCGCAGATGGCGATGGAGTCGTTAGCTTCAACAGCGTCTGCCGCAGAGGTAATGTTGTAAGTGCCGCCTGTGAACTTCAGGTCGTCCTTGCAGGAGATACCGTTGCCATAAGCGGAGTATACGGACAGAGTTCCGGTACCGTTGAACACAAGGTCGTCCTTTGAGAAGATAACAGCGTCGGTATTTGTATCGCCGTCGGCGGTAAATTCCTCGCTGACTGACAGGATGTTCTCGCTGTCGGTGGTAGTCACGAAGACCTTATCCGCCGATACCACATAGATAGCAGGGAAGTCCTCGTTCTCTATCCTTACGCCGTCCAGCACCAGCTGTACCTTTGCCGTATCGTCGGCATCCACCTTTATAGTGCAGTTCTTTGCGCTGCCGCTGATGAGGTAAACGCCCTCCTCGGTGATATCGAGGGTCTTGCCGTCGGCAGCTGTCAGGGACTTAGCCCCTGACAGGTCGGCAGTCTGCTCAAGGTCACGGTCCGTGAACATATCTGTCGTGTCGATAACGCCGCCCGTATTTGCACTGTATGAAGTTTTTGAAGCCTTTTCGGAAGTCGTTTCCGTAGTATCTTCCTCAGCCTTTGAGGAGAGCTCCTCGGCTTCTCTTGTTACCTTGAAGCTGCTCTCCGAGTCGGAGATGTCTTTTTTGTTGTTATCGCCGCAGCCTGTGAATGCGCTGAGAGCCATTGTAAGCACTGCCAGACCTGCTATTGTTCTTTTCCAAGTGTTTTTCATCATAATTACGCACCCTTTCGTATTTATTTGGGAGTGTTTTGTTTCTATGGTTATAATATACACCCCTTTTTTGTGAAACAGCGTATTGGAATGTGAAATCGTCGGGAAAGATTTGTGTTGGCGCACAAAGAAATGTGGATAAATCGGCATGATAAATGAAAGCCCTGTGAAAAAACGTGAAATTTTTCTCACCTTACCACTTGACATATCTCCGCAAAAGTGTTATAATACAGACAACTAAATGCGAAGACGGAGACAAGTAGCGCAGAATATCGTTCCCAGAGAGTGCGGGGCAGGTGAGAGCCGCATATCAGAGTCTGTGTGAATAACACTCCCGAGCATCAAACCCAAAGGGTGCTGAGTTCAGCGGCTTGCCGTAAGGCGGCGTCAAGGGGCTGTTTGTGAAAGCAGTTCGGGCGGACAGCGCAGTTCAGGAGGGCAGCGCGGCTGTGACAGGGACGGCAGGTTTCTGACGGGGCGGCGCGTTTGTGATAAGCGCTGTGAGTTCCTGTTTTTCAATGCACTTCGAGTAGGGGCGACGTATTCCGCACGTTACAGCGGCTCAAAAGTGATCGCTTTTGCGGTAATTCAGGTGGCACCACGGGTATTATGCCCCGTCCTGTAGTTTCAGGACGGGGCTTTTTGTATTTTTGCTCGTCCTGCATGATACATTAATATGAAAGGTATGGTCATTATGAAACACATCGATGTCAAGGAGATAATCTCCGCAAAGGAATATGTAGGCAAGCAGGTAACTGTATGCGGCTGGGTACGCACCTCACGCAACTCCAAGAGCGTAGCATTCGTAGAGCTCAACGACGGTACATCACTGAAGAACGTGCAGGTGGTCGTTGAAAAGGGCGAGGGCGACTACAAGGAGCCCAGAGTCGGCATGGCTCTCAAGGTAACAGGTACAGCCGTAGAGGGCAGAAACAACACAGTAGAGATAAACGCAGTTCCCGAGGGAATAACCGTACTGGGCGACGCTCCCACAGACTATCCCCTCCAGAAGAAAGGTCACACCCTTGAGTTCCTCCGCACCATACCCCACCTCAGAGGCAGAACGAACACATTCAACGCAGTATGGCGTGTACGTTCCGTACTTGCAGCTGCTATCCATGAATACTTCCAGAGCAACAACTATATATATGTAAACACTCCCCTTATCACAGGCAGCGACTGTGAGGGCGCAGGCGAGATGTTTCAGGTAACGACTATCGGCTACAGCAGCGATTACAAGAGCGAGGAGGACTACTACGCAAACGATTTCTTCGGCAAGCGCGCAGGTCTTTCCGTATCCGGACAGCTTGAGGGCGAAATGGCAGCCACAGCAATGGGCAAGATCTACACATTCGGTCCCTCATTCCGTGCAGAGAACTCCAACACTCCCAAGCACCTTGCCGAGTTCTGGCACGTTGAGCCCGAGATAGCTTTTGCGGAGCTTGACGACGTTATCGAGATAGCCGAGGATATGCTCAAGCACGTTATCCGCACACTTCTTGACAAGTGCCCCGATGAGATCGCATTCTTCGATGCTCACTTTGAAAAGGGACTCCGCGCAAGACTTGAGGAGCTCATCTCCCACGATTTCGGCAGAGTAACATACACAGAGGCTATCGAGCTTCTGAAGAACTCGGGCGAGAACTTCGTATATCCCGTAGAGTGGGGCTGCGACCTTCAGACCGAGCACGAGAGATATCTCTCCGAGAAGGTGTTCAAGAAGGCTGTATTCGTAACAGACTATCCCAAGGAGATAAAGTCTTTCTACATGAAGCTTAATCCCGACGGCAAGACAGTTGCTGCGGTAGACCTCCTTGTACCCGGTGTCGGCGAGATCATCGGCGGCAGCGAGCGTGAGGCTGACTACGACAAGCTCATTGAGGCAATGAACAAGAGAAACATGAACCTCGACCTGTACAGTGACTACCTCGACCTCCGCAAGTTCGGCACAGTGCCTCACGGCGGCTTCGGTCTGGGCTTTGAGAGACTCATCATGTATACAACAGGCATGGCAAACATCCGTGACGTTATACTCTTCCCCAGAACAGTAGGTTCTATCAGATAACAATATAAACAGGAGTAATGAAAAAAATATGAAAAAAGCATTATTCACAGCAGTCATCGCTTCACTGGTACTTACAGCAGGCTGCGGACAGTCCGCCTCACCTGCGGAAAAGAATAAAGACAAGGCAGAGTCTGTCACAGAAAAGGTAACAGCTGCCGAATCCGCCTCCGAAGACGATCTTTCCGGATACGGACTCACGGATGAGGACGAATATGATGATAGCTCCAACGATGATGAGGAGAACGATCCCGAGTATCAGTTTGATACGGGATATGTGTCCGCGGAAAAGACAATGGAGGTAGAGGACAAAAAGAGAAACATCGCCCCTGACGCAGACGGCTTCATTATAGAGGACGGTATAATGTACGACTATGTAGGCAAGGAGCACGATGTAGTCATCCCCGACAGCGTCACAGAGATCGCGGAAAGGGCTTGCTGGAGCAACGATGATATTGAGACATTGTATATCCCGTCCTCGGTAAAGATCATAAGACAGTGCGCATTCTGGAGCTGTGCTTCCCTGAAGTCGGTTCGTGCAGAGGAAGGTCTTGAAGCCATTGCAGGCAGCACATTCTGGAGCTGCGCAGCGCTTGAGGACGCCTTTCTTCCACAGAGCCTAAATAAAATGGGCGACTCTGTATTCTGGGCGATAGACGGGATCACTATACACGCTCCCAACGGCTCATACGCGAAGAAGTACGCATCAGAGGCGGGTATTAAATGCGATAACGATTATTAAAGTACAGCACGGCAGTCGTCAATGGCGCCGATTGCCGTTAAAATATCAAGAAAAGGAAAGTGATTACTATGTCAAGATCGCTGTATATCCCCGAGGGCTATAAGTCAGCCCTTACGCTGAGAGAAACTCAGCACGCAATCAAGTACATCAAGGACATCTTCCAGCAGGCGCTTTCGTTTGCCCTGACACTGGACAGAGTATCGGCTCCCCTTATCGTTAAAAAGGGAAGCGGTATCAACGACGACTTAAACGGCGTTGAGCGCAAGGTGGACTTTGACATCAAGGAGATCGACGCAGAGGCAGAGGTGGTTCAGTCTCTTGCAAAGTGGAAGCGTATGGCGCTCTATCGCTACGGCTATAACGCAGGCGAGGGCATCTACACCGATATGAATGCGATCCGCCGCGACGATGATACAGACAACACACACTCTATTTTCGTTGACCAGTGGGACTGGGAAAAGGTAATAACCGCCGACCAGAGAAACATTCAGTTTCTGAAGGACACTGTAAAGTCAGTGGTAAAGGCAATAGCCTACACCAAGCGAAAGGTGAGTCTCCGCTATCCTCAGATAGCAGGCAAGATCTGCGAGGAGCCCTACTTTATCACCACTCAGGAGCTTGAGGACAGATACCCCGACAAGACAGGTCACGAGCGTGAGCGTCTTATCACCAAGGAGCACGGCACCGTATTCCTTATGGGTATCGGCGGAAAGCTCTCCAGCGGCGAGAAGCACGACGGCAGAGCTCCCGACTATGATGACTGGTCACTGAACGGCGATATCCTGTTCTGGGATGAGGTGCTGAACGATTCTCTGGAGATATCCTCAATGGGTATCAGAGTTGACGCAGAGTCGCTGAAAAAGCAGCTTGCCGAGTGCGGAGCAGAGGACAGGATGCAGTACAAGTATCACCGGATGATAGCCGACGGAACACTTCCCCTGACTATCGGCGGCGGTATCGGACAGTCAAGACTGTGTATGCTCCTTCTTGAAAAGGCGCATATCGGCGAGGTACAGTCCTCCATCTGGTCTGACGAGATGATAGAGAAGTGTGCCGCAAACGGCATAACACTGCTCTGATAGTATAAATCAAAATTTCGAGCTGAGCCAGCTCGACCGCTTGCCACGTTGTCGCTCGTAAACTCGCTTAATAATATCAAAAATGATATTTGTACATCGCTTACAGCGCAATAAGTACGCCGAGCCTATGTAAGGGATTCCAAAGGGACTGTG
>JAFWTA010000017.1 GCA_017519145.1 Ruminococcus sp. | reverse complement strand
TCCTTTTCTTTGTCAATACCTTTTTGAAAATTTTCTGCAATTTATTTTTTGTCATCCTCTTCTTCGTTCCGCTCCCACGCTGCGCCAGCAGGCTTACTGTTTGCGTCCCCTCGAGGCGACTTAATTATTATAGCACGATGAACGGTCAAAGTCAACACGGAATAATAAACAAGCTTGATAATCATTTCAAGTCGAATTGTGTCAATAATTACAACCACTATGAAAAAGTCAGCGTCATACACAGCTCGGGGCGGTTTTCTTTAAGGGACAGCGTCACTTCTCCACTGTACTCATATCCCGATTCCTGCAGGATATCAAACACATTCTGCTCGTCTATGAATTCGCTCATAAAGCTGTCGTAGGCAAACTGTGAAGCAAACCTTATCTCAATGGTACTGTTTCCGCGTTGAAGCTCACGGCGGACGATCTTCTCGGCATCCTCCACAGACTCCGCATAGAGGCCGCTCCGGACATAGTAATTCCTGTCATCACTGCCGCACTCGTAGGGCTTGAACAGCGTAGTATCAGCAATATGAGTCTTTCTGAAGTCGTTGTCCGAGCAGAGATAATACATCTGTCTCATCTCTCCCGAAACGTCGGTATCAGCCCATGTGACATCTATATTGTACCACGCCCCTGCCACATTCACCTGATTCCATGCGTGATTTTCGCCCTCATCAGTCTTGCCTGTGACGACAACGCTTTCCAGCCCCATCTCGGCAGCCAACAGCTCAAACGCCTTGGCATAGCCCTCGCAGTTGGCTTCGCCCTCCACGAGACAGCCGTATGCCGTAGATGCAAACATCTCGTCGTCCCCTGTGACATAGCGGCAGTTCCTTACTATATAATCATTTATGTAGCGTACCTTGTATTCTTCTCCGTACAGATCACCTGCTCCGCGGACAGCTTCATCCACCGCATCCTCCAGCTTCTGCTGCTTGCCCTGAACATCGTTCATCCTGCGGTACACGATCTTAGCGTCACGGACCTTTGATGCGGTATAGTACACAGAATCAAGGTAGAAGAAGCGCGCTTCCTGTTTTTCAAGTATGCAGTACACTCTGGAGTAGTCCTCACCGTCCAGTTCAACAGGAAGAGGTATATCCTCCTTTTGCTCGCTGATACCGCGGTACAGTGCCGCATACACTGCCTGTTCGTCTCTGCCGAGCTGCCTGTACACGGGCTTGTATTTAGCCTCGACCGACGAGAGATAGCCCTTGTCGGGGTAGCCTCTCAGTATACCCGAGTCTTTGATGTACTTCCAGCCTATGAGCAGAAAGCCTGCACATATTATAACAAGGAAGACAGCAGTTATTTTCTTTCCCAATTCAATTCTCCGATATCATAACTGTATTGTTCTTTATCTTGAATGAGGGCAGGTTCTCCACGAACTTGCTGAACTTTGAATAGCCGTATGACTTTACGTCAAAGCCGGGTATCTTAACGCAGAGCTGCTTTTTCAGCTCACCGAGGTTGTAGCCCTTTGTGCCGTTGGTGCGGACTATCGCCGCAAGAGTCGACTCAATGCGCTCAAGGTCGGTCATGCTTGTTTTCTGGGAGACAAGTATGCTGCTGCCCTCCTGACGGAAGCTGAGCCCGTCGAAGTCCTTGAGGAACTGCGAGAACTTGGAATAGCCGTAGTTTCTCACATCAAAATCGGGATATCGGTTGAGAAGTCTGCTTCCCAGCTCGCCGATATTTATCTCGTCCCTGAGGTTGGCGTTCTCGGTTATTATGCGGACTATCGCCGATTCAAGAGCCTTCAGCTCCACCTTTTCGCTCTCGCCCGTGTTCTGGAGCTCCTCATCAGCGAGTATCTCAAGGTACTTGAAAGCGTTGCAGGCTGTGCTGAAGGGCTTGGGAGTCTTCTGCTCGCCCATGCCGATAACGTGCATACCCGACTCACGCAGACGTATAGCCAGTCTGGTGAAGTCACTGTCACTGGACACTATGCAGAATCCGTCTATATTATGGGAATACAGGATGTCCATGGCGTCGATTATCATAGCAGAGTCCGTGGCGTTCTTTCCCGTGGTATAGCTGTACTGCTGAACGGGAGTTATGGCGTTGTCAAGAGCCATGTTCTTCCAGCCCGCAAGATTCGGGCGGGTCCAGTCGCCGTAAACTCTCTTATAGGTAACGATGCCGTAGTTGGACACCTCGTCCAGAATATACTTGGTATACTTCGCCGCAACATTATCCGCATCGATAAGAACGGCATAGCGCATTTCCTTTTCCATATTTCACCTCGTGGTAATATAGTGATACATATTTATTATAACATTTATACTTATTTTTGTATATAGTAATTCCGCACAAAGACAAAGAGCGGTCTTTGTGCGGAATATAAAGAGCTATTGTTATTTTTGCCATTGCAAGCCACAGGGGGGGCGTCACCTTCATGAGGATATAAAAAATCCCGAAACTATTGCTTCGGGATTTTTGTAATACCAAGGTTATTACCCCAGTACTATGGAGCGGATTACGAGGCTCGAACTCGCTACCTCCACCTTGGCAAGGTGGCGCTCTACCAGATGAGCTAAATCCGCATTGTATATAGAACGCTTCCGCGTTCTATATGGTGCTTCCGGTCGGAATCGAACCAACGACACGGGGATTTTCAGTCCCCTGCTCTACCGACTGAGCTACAGAAGCGTGTTGGCGACCCCGAACAGACTCGAACTGTCGACCTCCTGCGTGACAGGCAGGCGTTCTAACCAACTGAACTACGAGGCCATGTGGTGGGGACTACAGGGCTCGAACCTGTGACCCTCTGCTTGTAAGGCAGATGCTCTCCCAGCTGAGCTAAACCCCCACT
>JAFWTA010000016.1 GCA_017519145.1 Ruminococcus sp. | reverse complement strand
TGGGGATCTTCGGGAAGGATCAAGTTCTCTTCAGGATTCAGCGGAAATAACGGCCCTCATACATTCGATCAGCTTGTAAATCAGGGTATATACTACATTCTTCGTTACGAAGGCTGATACATAAACAAAAGCCACTCCCCCGGGAGTGGCTTTTTATTGCGTAATAACGGGAAATACATCTTGACAAGCCCGTAAGATTGTGCTATAATATCTTTTTCCTTTCCTGATATGGCAGGAAAGAGGGATAATGAAAGAGAGGATAGAGAGATGCCGGCGATAATCGAGATAAAAGATGTTACCAAGGAATTCAAGGTGCTCAACCGCCGCGAGGGACTGAAAGGAAGCATAAAGGACCTGTTTTCCCGTGATTACAAGACGGTCCGCGCAGTGGACAGCATCAGCATGAGCATTGAGCAGGGCGAGATAGTCGGATATCTGGGGCCCAACGGAGCAGGAAAATCCACCACCATAAAAATGATGACGGGTGTTCTTGAGCCGACTGAGGGACAGATACTGGTGGACGGCGCTGCACCGTATAAGAACCGCGAGAGGAACGCGCAGAAAATAGGCGTCGTGTTCGGACAGCGCAGCCAGCTGTGGTGGGCGCTGCCGCTGATAGAGTCATTCCGGCTGCTGAAGGATATTTACCGGATAAGCGACGAGCAGTACGATGGCATGATGAAGCTCTACGGTTCGCTGGTGGACATAGAGCCCCTGCTGCACAAGCCTGTGCGCCAGATGTCACTGGGACAGCGCACTCTCAGCGATATCCTTGCGGCATTTCTCCATGACCCTAAGATAGTTTTCCTCGACGAGCCCACCATCGGACTTGATGTATCCATGAAGGCAAAGATAAGAACTCTTATCCACGCTCTCAACAAGGAAAAGAATACCACCGTGATACTCACCACTCACGATATGGGCGACGTTGACGCGCTATGCAGGCGGATAGTCATCATCGACAAGGGAAAAATGCTCTATGACAACGACATCGAGCACCTGAAAGGCTTCTTCGGCTCATACAGAACGCTGAAGATACGCATTGACGGCGATATGAAGGAGATCGCGGAGAGTATACAGAAGGAGCTCCCCGATTTTTCCGTATCAGCGGATGATGAGTGGATATCGGTGCTGGTGGACGAGGAAAAGGCAAAGGTCATAGACGTTCTCGGCAGGCTGCAAAGCTCCTGCAAGATAAAGGATATGCAGCTTGAGGAGATATCCACCGAGGAGGTCATAAAGAAGATATACGAGGAGGGCGTGTCATGAAGCTGAAAAGATATCTCGCCCTGACAAGAGCGGGAATAATTGAGGCACTCCAGTTCAGGCTGGGCTCCTTTGTAATTGTTGTGGGAAATCTGCTCTACCTCATCGTGGTCTACTTCCTGTGGAAGGCTATATATGCCTCGGCAGGCACCAAGGTGGTCAACGGCATGACCTTTTCCGACACTCTGATATATCTTGTGCTTGCCACGGCGCTGTTCAACTTTATGGAAATGTACGCCGTCTGGGAGATAGGACGCGCTATCCAGTCGGGAAAGATAGTTCTCGACCTGCTGAAGCCCATGAAGTACAGGACATATCTGTTCTGGTCATATTCGGGCTCATTTGTCACCAACTTCTTCATGACCTTCCTGCCCACATTCATAGTAGTGACCGCGGTCACTCACGGTGCGGTACACCTTGGGCTGAACCTGCTCTGCTTTGTCATCTCGGTGGTCATGGCGATAATCATAAACTACAGCATAGACTTCATCGTGGGTACTATCTGCCTTTATACCGAGTCCATATGGGGAATAAACATCATGAAGCAGGTCATAGTTCTCCTGCTGTCGGGAGCTACTATCCCGCTGGCATTTTTCCCCGATGGCTTCCGCCGCGCAGTGGAGTGCCTGCCATTCCAGTCCATATACAATGCGCCCCTTTCCATACTGCTTGACGCCGACCCCGAGCCGAAAAAGCTGGTCACGACACTTGGCATACAGCTTATCTGGTGCGTGGTCATGACGGTCATAAGCAAGCTTTTCTGGAAGGCATCGCTGCGCAGGATAACCGTGAACGGAGGCTGATGACATGAAAAGAAACGGACTTGGCTTCTACCTGCGTATCTACGGAAAGATACTGGCACAGGACCTCAAGAGCAAAATGAGCTATCGTGCGGACTTCATCATCTCCACCATCGGCATGATATTCACCAATATATCGGGTTTTGTAAGCTTCTGGATACTGTTCCGCAGCTTCCCGAGCATAAACGGCTGGGGCTATTACGAGATGCTGTTCCTCTACGGCTTTTCACTTGTGGCGCTGACGCCCGTGCAGTGCCTCTTTGACAACAACTGGAGCCTGAGACAGTACGTCTATTCTGGGGACTTCATAAAGTACTGCTTCCGCCCCATAAACCTGTTCTTCTACTATCAGTCCGAGGTCTTTGACATCAAGGGACTGGGACAGCTTGCCTTCGGTCTGGGAACTCTCATTTACTCATGGACGAAGATAGGGCTCGGCTTTACGCCGCTGATACTGCTGAAGATGACAGTGTTTCTCATTACGGCGTCGCTGGTCATGGCGGCTATGCAGAATGCTGCGGCTGCAACCTGTTTCTGGATACAGAATTCATTCTACATCCTTGACCTTGTGACACGTTTCAAGGACTATGCGAAATACCCCATAACCATATTCAGTCCTGTGTTCCGCTTTATATTCACATTCTTCCTGCCCATAGCCTTTATAGCCTATTATCCCAGTCTTGTGGTGCTTCGTCCCGACGAGGTGCCCCTGCTGTCGTGGCTGTCGCCGCTCATTGCGGTGGTATTCTTCTGGCTAAGCTACAAGCTGTGGATGAGGGGCGCGATGAAATACAACGGTACAGGCTCGTAAAAAAATAAGAAGGGATATGATATCATGAATCTGCACACAAGCTTTGACCTGCCAATATGTCTTGCAGTGGAGGAGGACGCTTTTTTTCGCTCCGACGAGATAATACAGCGGTACATCCCCGAGATAACAGGACAGAAGACCATCATTATCTCCGAGGAGTTCCTCATAGGCATATACAGCGAGAAGATAAACGATATAAGCAGCGATTTCGGCAATGCCGAGATAGTCGCCATGAAGGAGGCAAGCTTTGACGAAGCCGTTGCCATTGCCAAGAAGGTCTGTGTGGAGGACGTAAAGGTCATAATCGGCATAGGCGGCGGAAGAGTCCTCGACACCGCCAAGTATGCCGCACACATCAGCAAGGCGGTATACATCTGTATGCCCACCTCGCTGAGCAACGATTCCCTTGCGTCGCCCTTTGCGGTGCTGGAGACCTACGGCAAGGCGCGCAAGACCATAGAGTGCAACATTCCCACGGCGATAATCGTTGATACCAACATGATAATAAATGCTCCCGAGGGACAGACTCTCTCGGGCATAGGCGACACCATCGCAAAGCATACGGCACTCTACGACTGGAAGCTCTCCGCAAGAAAGACCAATACCCGTGTGAACGACTTTGCATATGCACTGAGCAGAATGAGCTACGATTCGGTCTATCACTGCGACGAGAAAAACATGAAGAGCCGCGTATTCATAAGGATACTCTCCCGTGCTCTGGTAATGGGAGGACTTGCCATGGAGATAGCAGGCTCATCGCGTCCGTGCAGCGGCAGTGAGCACCTCTTTGCCCACGCCATCGAGGAGTATTACCCCGAGGTGAAGATCTCCCACGGTATGGCAGTTGCGCTGGGAAGCATACCTGCCTGCATCTTTCAGGGACAGTCTCCCGACGGGCTCCTTGATTTCTTCCGCACCTACGGTCTGGACGTAAGCCCTGCGAGCTACGGAATAACAAAGGATATGTTCGCGGATATGTGGGAGAAGGCACGCACCGTAAGAACGGGCAGGATAACCATACTGGACGAGATAAAGCAGGATAAAGTACAGCTGGATGAGATATACAGCAGAATGGAGGAGAGAAAATGAAAAAAGGTATTATTTTCGATATGGACGGTACACTCTGGGACTCCTCGGAGAATGTGGCGATATCATGGACAGAAAAGGTAAGAGAGCTGGGCTATGACTTCCCCGATATCACTCAGCAGGACGTTATGGGCGTTATGGGACTTACCATGGACAGGATAGCGGATATCCTTTTCGGAAGCCTTCCCCTTGAGGAGCGCAGGGAGCTTCTCGACCGCTGCTGCGATAACGAGCAGCAGTATCTCCTCAGGCACGGCGGAGTGCTCTATCCCGACCTTGAGGCTACACTCGCGAGACTGAAGAAAAAGTATCATCTCTACATCGTAAGCAACTGCCAGAGCGGCTATATAGAAACATTTCTGGAGCATTACGGCTTCGGGAAATATTTCGACGATATAGAGTGCTACGGCAACAATCTAAAAGGCAAGGGCGGCAATATCGCTCTCATCGTCAGCAGGAACGGACTTGACAGGGCGTGGTATGTGGGCGACATACAGGGCGACTATGACTCCACCATGGAGGCAGGTATAGACTTTATCCATGCTGCCTACGGTTTCGGCACTATAGACCAGCCTGTTCCCGAGCTTGAACGTTTCAGCGACCTGCCCGGGCTTATGAAAGAGCTTGACAAATAAATGAGACAAAAACAGCCCCGAAGCAGTTTTATTACCGCTTCGGGGCTTTATTTATGGCAGTATGTTGCGGGAGCCGTTCATCACTTGAATATCTCGTCGTATGCCGCCCAGTAGATACTGTCCAGAGTAGTTTTCTCATCGCCGAATTTTAGGGTATT
Source organism: Ruminococcus sp. (assembly GCA_017519145.1). GTDB lineage: Bacteria > Bacillota > Clostridia > Oscillospirales > Ruminococcaceae > Ruminococcus. The sequence continues at coordinate 30,708 of JAFWTA010000016.1, read as the reverse complement.
GTCCTTTGTGTACAGACGAATCTTATCGTTATAGTTGACGGGATATGTGCCGATCATCTCGGTCTTTTTCGTCCAGCTTTCAGCTATTGCAGCGTACTCCACAGCACCGTTCCTGATAACGATGAAGTATTTGTACTTATCCGCGTCTGAAAAGTACTTGTTGAGTTCCGTATAGAATTTGTCCGTATCAAGCGAAACAGCCACGTTGTCCTTTTCATCGGAGCTGATTATGTATACCCCCTTCAGGTCGGCGCCTTTTTCGTCCATTTCCACCAAGACCATATTTGCTGTATTTGCCAGAGTCCTTGCGTCATTTCTTATTTCCATCAGCTTTGACTTGTGGGTATATCCCAGCATTGCGGGAACGAATATGGCTGCGCCTATGAGTGCGAACAGCAGAACTATTCCGATGACCAGTCCTATTATCCAGCCATTGCTCTTTTTCTGCTGAGCGTAGGGCGGATAGGGCTGACCGTAGCCGTAGGGATCCTGCGGATAGCCTTGCTGATAGGGCTGATAGCCGTAGCTGTTATACTGAGACTGCGGCGGTGGTGGTGTGGTATTGGCGGAATTGTTCCTGCATGAGCAGGTCTCGCCCTCAGCGAGAGGTCTTCCGCACTGAGTACAGAATGGCATGATTAGTCCTCCTTTAAACCATATATCTTAATATAACTATACACCTTTCCGGCGCGGAATGCAAGTGCTGCCGTCAGATGTATCCCAGAGTTTTCAGCACGAACAGCCAGCCCGTCAGTGTAAAGGCGCTGAGCAGGGTGGTAAGCATGACCGCAAAGGCGGTGATGGTGCCCTTGTGTCCGAGATTTTTTGCCATGACGAAGCAGCTTCCCGTGGTGGCGCTTCCCAGCATTACCAGTATGGCTATGAGCTTTTCGCCGCGGAAGCCCAGCTTTACAGCCACGGGCAGGAATACGGCGCAGAACATCACCAGCTTCAGAGCGGCGATGCCCAATGTAACAGGCAGTTTTCCTTTTGCCTCGCCGAATTTGAAGGAAGCTCCGAGAGCGATAAGGGACAGGGGAGTCGCCATGTTCCCCAGATAGGTCACGGACTTTGACAGTATAACGGGCTGCGGTATTTTCAGCAGTGACCATATCATTCCCACGGCAATGCCGAGGATAATGGGGTTGGTGACTATGCTTTTCAGCGTGTTCAGTGCCACAGCTGACTTTCCGCGGCTCTTGTCCTTGTCGGGAGAGGTCACAGCCAGAGCGGTGACGGCAATGACGTTGTAAAGGGGAACAGTTCCCACTATCATCAGCGCCGCCATAGTGGAGTGACCGTAGATGTTGTTGACGAAGGCTATGCCCAGCACAGCAGCGCTGCTGCGGTAGCTCGCCTGTATTATCTCGCCCCTTTCGCAGCCCTTTCCCACAATGAGGGAATAGACCACTGCCACGCCCACGCTGAGGAGGGTGGCACCCATACAGAAAAGGACGAATTTACCGTCCCATACCCTGCGGAAGTCCGCGGTGGACAGGTCCATGAAAAGCAGGGCAGGGAGCAGTGTGCGGAACACGAATTTATTTATCTGCGATGTTGCGTTGTCGTCCAGAAGCTTTATCCTGTGGACGAACCAGCCGAACACCATCATCAGGAATACGGGGACGGTGGCGTTGAGGCTGAACATCAGATTTTTAAGAAACAAAAGTTATCACTACCTTGACGGGGGAGAGACCGCTCTCCCTCAGAATATATCCTTTTTGCGCCTGATATAGCGCCTTACGAGGACGAATATCATGAGCAGGACGCAGAATATGAGGAATACGGGGACTATCCAGCGGTTGGAGTTCTCGTCCTCGGCGGACTTCATGTCCGTCCACAGGTTCTGCATTTTCAGGTTTGCCTCGTCGGACAGGTTTACGAAAACAGTGGTCTTGTCGGCGATGAACTGACTGTCGGGATAGGATACGGGACTGTTCTTCACATCGTCGTCCAGCATATCATAAGCCGCCTGATGAGGTGTAGAATAGCAGATATAGTCGATATTTGCAAAGGCTATATCGGGCTCGCACATGAAGTTTATGTACATCTCAGCCGCTTCTTTCTGTCTTGCGGCAGCGGGTATGCACATGGCGTCCACAAAGAGGTTGGTACCGCTTTTCGGCACTACGAAGTCGAGGGAGTCGTTGCCCTCAAGTATAGTCAGGGCGTCGCCTGCATAGTAGGGCGCGATAAGAGCGTCGCCTGCCTCCATTTTGTCGAATACCTCGTCCATGACGTAGCCCTGAACGATGCGCTTCTGCTTTTTCAGCTTGTTTGCGGCGTCCTCCAGCTCGTCGAAGTTCTCGGTGTTGAGAGAGTAGCCCTGCATTATCTCCGCAATGGCGAAGGCGTCACGGGGATTGTCGAACATGAGTATCTGGTCGGCGTAGTCCTCGTTCCAGAGCAGGTCCCAGTCTATTTCCTCCTTGGGTATATCCACCATTGTGGTATCGTAGATTATTCCCACGGTTCCCCATGTATAGGGGACGGAGTACTCATTTGCGGGGTCGTATGCCTGATTTCGGAAATTGTCCATGATGTAGCTGAAGTTGGGGATGTTGTCCATGTCCAGCTTCTGCACCATGCCCTCCTTTATCATCTTGCTTATCATGTAATCGGAGGGGATTATGACGTCATAGGAAGCCGCTCCGCCCTTGAGCTTGGCGTAGAGTTCCTCGTTGGTGGCATAGTTGGTGTAGTTGACCTTTATGCCCGTCAGCTTTTCAAATTCGCCGTTTACGTCGAGAGTTCCCTCGTCGGCGCCTGTGGAGATGTATTCTCCCCAGTTATAGACGTTAATGGAGATATTCTGTCCCTTGAATCGGGTGTAGTAATCGGGGTCGGAGACAGTGAGGGTCTGAGCGGAGCTCTCCTCCTCGGTGTCCTCCTCCTCGGCAGTGTCGGATGCACAGCTCCATAGAGCCGAAACGCCCACAAGGGAAGCCAGAAGCAGTGAAAATACCTTCTTTTTCATGTTCAGTCCTCCTTTGTGCCGCTCTTTTTAGCCGCTCTGTTCTCGATGGCGTTCTTAACTATGAGGACTATGATGACAGCGATGAAGATAAGGGTGGAAAGTGCATTGATCTCGGGGGATACCTTTCTTCGGGTCATGGAGTATATGGTTATGGGCAGGGTCTGTGAGGTTGAGCCTGTGGTGAAGTAGCTGACCACGAAGTCGTCCAGCGAGTAGGTGAATGACATGAGGAAGCCGCTGACAACGCCGGGCATTATCTCGGGGAGAACGACCTTGCGGAATGCCTTGAAGGGACTGCATCCAAGGTCCTGTGCGGCTTCATAGAGATGGGGATCCATCTGATTGAATTTCGGCATTACATTGAGTATGACATAGGGCACATCAAAGGTTATATGGGCGATGAGCAGGGTCACGAAGCCGAATTCCAGATTCATTCTTGCGGCGAAGAATACGAACAGGAGCATGAGTGAAACACCCGTTACGATCTCGGGATTGATGATAGGCATATTGGTGATGTTCATTACCACAGCCTTCGGCACCTTTCTCATGCTGTTTATGCCGATAGCCGCAAGGGTTCCCAGAACTGTTGAGACCACGCTGGCGATGGAGGCGATTATGATAGTGTTTATCAGTGAGGAAATGATTATCCTGTTGTGGAACAGGCGCTTGTACCAGTCCAGCGTAAAGCCGCTGAAAACGCTTCTGCTCTTGGTCTCGTTGAATGAGAACACGATGAGCACGAATATGGGCACATACAGGAACAGCAGCACCAGTACCAGATAGAGTTTTCCGAGTTTTTTCATAGTGCCGCCTCCTTACATAAGTACCTGATCGTCGGGATCGAACTGATTCATGACGGTCATGATAACGAGGATTATCACCATGAGCACCAGCGAGATAGCTGCGCCAAGGTGAGGATTATAGGCGTTTCCGAGGAACTGCATCTCGATGAGGTCGCCTATGAGGAGGTTCGAGCCGCCGCCCAGCATACGGGAAATAATGAATGTGGAGATGGCAGGCACGAATACCATGGTGACGCCGGAGGTGATACCGGGAACGCTCAGTGGGATTATGACGCGGAAAAGAGTCTGTCCCGAGCTGCATCCAAGATCGGACGCCGCTTCAAACAGTGACCGGTCTATCTTCACCATCACCGAGTACAGCGGCAGTATCATAAAGGGCAGGTAGTTGTAGACCATGCCGAGGACTACCGCTCCCGAGGTGTTTATGAGCTTGTAGGATCCCAGTCCCGCAAGTCCGAGCAGGTGGTTGATTATGCCGTTGTTGCCGAGGAGAGTCATCCATGCGTAGGTTCGCAGGAGGAAGTTCATCCACATGGGCAGCATTACTATCATGAGCATGGTGCCCTGCTTGTGCTTCTCCATACGGGAGAGTATGAATGAAACGGGATATGCCACCACAAGGCAGATAGCCGTGGCGATAAGTGACAGCCATATTGAGCGGACGAATATGTTTGCATACTGTCCCACGTCGGAGATGTACTTCAGCGTAAATCCGTTGTCGTCGGTGAGGGCGAAAAATCCTATCATCAGCAGTGGGACCAGTATGAATATGATCATCCACACCAGATAGGGAGCGGAGAAATATTTCAGCTTCATTCTGCACTGTCCTCCGTTTTCTTCATGATATGTATATCGAAGGGGTCAAAGGTCATGCCTATCATCTGTCCCACGGGCTCAGCCTTTGTGGAGTGTATCACCCACTTGTGGTCAACGCCGTCAACTATCATCTCGTAGTGAACGCCCTTGAACACCACGGACTCAACTATGCCCGTCAGCTTGGCTTTTTCCGCAGGGATCACCTTAACGTCCTCGGGACGGATAACGACGTCAACGGTCTCGTTGGGGTCAAAGCCCTTGTCCACGCATTCAAAGCGGCGTCCCGTGAACTCTACCACGCAGTCCTCGGGCATACAGCCGTTGACGATGTTGCTCTCGCCGATGAAGTCGGCAACGAATGCGTTGACAGGCTCGTTGTAAATGTCCGTAGGGGAGCCTATCTGCTGGATATAGCCGTTGTTCATGACAACGATGCTGTCGCTCATGGTGAGAGCTTCCTCCTGATCGTGGGTAACGTAGACGAAAGTCAGCTCCAGCTCCTGCTGAATGCGGCGGAGCTCTATCTGCATCTCCTTCCTCAGCTTCAGGTCAAGAGCTCCCAGAGGCTCGTCAAGGAGGAGCACCTTGGGGTGGTTCACCAGAGCACGGGCAATGGCGACACGCTGCTGCTGACCGCCGGAAAGACGGTTTATGGAGCGCTTCTCAAAGCCCATAAGGTTCACCAGCTCAAGCATTTCTCCTACGCGTTTCACTATTTCCTTTTCGGGAGTGTTCTTGACTCTGAGTCCGAAAGCAATGTTCTCATAGACGTTGAGGTGGGGGAAAAGTGCATAGCGCTGGAATACGGTGTTGACGTTGCGCTTGTGGGGCGGAACTCCGTTTATGCGCTTGCCGTCGAAGAACACATCTCCGCTGGTGGGCTCGAGAAATCCTGCGATTATGCGGAGAGTGGTGGTCTTTCCGCAGCCCGAAGGCCCGAGAAAGGTAACGAACTCCTTATCCTTGATGTCGAGACTGATGTTTTTGAGGATACGCTCGCCCTCCTCAAATTCCACGATGATATCCTTTAAGCTGACGATATTTTCCATTTTTCCGGATCCCTTCCTTTTCTGATAAAGTACGGTGCAGCTGCATAACCGATAAAATATGATTAATTATAGCACATTATTTTATTAATAGCAAGAAACGCGGCGAAAAAACTGCCGTGTATAAGAACTCTGCCGCGAAAAGGGCAGCGGGGGCTCCCCGCTTATAGCACATTAGTGAAGAAATAGCAAGAAACGCGGAGAAAAAGCTGCCCTGCACAAGAACTTTGCCGCGAAACAGCCGGCGGGGGCTCCCCGCTCATAGAATAATTCCGAAGGGGCAGGCATATCCTTTAAGGACAAAGCTTGCGAAAGGGTGAAAATATGGGTCTTACAGAAAAGGAAGCTGCCGAAAGACTGAAAGCACAGGGGGAGAATACTCTCGGGGAGAGCAGGAGAACGGGTCCCATGAGGATATTCCTCGGGCAGTTCAGGGACGTTATGGTGATGATACTTCTGGGAGCTACGGTGATATCGGTGCTCCTCGGGGAGATATCCGACGCGGTGACTATAATCCTCATTGTTCTCCTCAATGCCATACTGGGCTTCGTGCAGGAGTACCGCACGGAGAATACACTGGAAGCCCTGCGCTCCATGACCTCGCCCACCGCAAAATGCTGGAGGGACGGGAAGCTTAAAGAGATAGACGCCTCGCAGCTTGTGACGGGTGATGTTATCGAGCTCGAAGCAGGTGACCGTATCCCTGCGGACTGCGCTGTGCTGAAGGCGGCAGGCTTCTTTTCCGATGAGGCGCTGCTGACAGGCGAGTCCGTGGCGGTGGGGAAGTCCGCAGGAGATGAGTCCGACACCGACAACTCCCTCAACAAGAGCAATATCGTCTACTGCGGAGCCTCTGCCACCAAGGGTACCTGCCGCGCAAGGGTCATAGCTACGGGCATGGCTACCCAGATGGGCAGGATATCGGAGATGCTCCGCGATATCGACAAGGAGCCCACTCCCTTACAGAAGCGCCTCGGTGAGCTGGGCAAGGTGGTCGCCATCATCTGCCTTGTGGTCTGCATCGCTGTCTTCGGAGCAGGTGTGCTTCGGGGCGAGAACGTCTTTGATATGCTCATGACGGGCATAACCATAGCCATTGCCGCTATCCCCGAGGGACTGCCTGCAACGGTGACTATCGCCCTTGCACTGGCAGTGAGCCGTATGCTGAAGCAGAAGGCGCTGGTGAACAAGCTCCACAGCGTTGAGACTCTGGGCTGCACCTCGGTGATATGCTCCGACAAAACAGGCACCATCACCGAGAACCGCATGACCGTCACGGAGCTTTCCACGGCTGAAGATACATACCTTTTCAGCGGCATGGGCTATCGGGTCAGCGGAGCCGTCACCAAGGGCGAGATCGCAGTAAATCCCGTGACGGAAAAGGCTCTGTCGGCGGCTCTGCGCTGCGGAGTCCTGTGCTCCACCGCGGAGATAAGCGCTCAGGAGCCGCCCAAAAGCCGCAACAGAGGTACTCTCGCAGGCAAGGGCGAGTGGAGCGTAACCGGAGACCCAACCGAAGCGGCTCTCCTCATCGCGGCGGCAAAGGCAGGCATCACAAGGCAGTCTCTTTCCGCAGGATACCGCAGCATAGGGGAATTCCCCTTTGACAGCGAGACCCGTTTCATGGCGGTACACGTTGTCTGCGGCAGCGAAAAGCGTATCTATTTCAAGGGTGCGGAGGAGGTGCTGCTGCCGAGGTGCTCAATGTATCTGGATAGCAGCGGAAAGGCTGTGCCTATGACTGCTGCCATGAGGAGGAGCCTTGCGGAAAGGGCGGAGGATATGTCACAGAGGGCCTTGAGAGTCCTCGCGCTGGCGGTCTGCACCTCGGAGGGACTTGACCCTCAGCGCCGTGATCTTGTATTTCTCGGCTTTGCAGGCATGACCGACCCGCCCCGTGAGGAGGCAAAGACCGCTATCCGCAAGTGCAGTGCGGCTTCCGTAAAGACGGTGATGATAACGGGAGACCATAAAAATACCGCCGTGGCAGTTGCTAAAAAGGCAGGACTGCTCAAAGGCGGCAAGGCTATGACGGGGGCGGAGCTGGACTGTCTCTCCGACGAGGAGCTGGACCGCTGTATCGGCGAATATACGGTGTTTGCGAGGGTGGAGCCCGTGCATAAGCTCCGCATTGTCCGCAGCTTCCGCCGCCGCGGCGAGATAGTCACTATGACGGGGGACGGCGTCAATGACGCTCCTGCGGTCAAGGAAGCCGATGTGGGCGTGGCTATGGGAGTTACGGGCACCGACGTCACCAAGCAGGCGGCTGACGTTATCCTCATGGATGACAACCTTGCCACACTGGTGAACGCCGTGGAGCAGGGACGCTGCGTTTATGCCAATATACGGAAGTTCGTGCGGTACCTGCTGTCCTGCAATATCGGTGAGGTGCTGACCATGTTTCTGGGACTGCTCATGGGAATGCCCGTGGTGCTGCTGCCCGTGCAGATACTGCTGGTGAACCTTGTCACCGACGGGCTCCCTGCGGTCGCCCTCGGCATGGAGCCTCCCGAGAAGGACATAATGTCCCGACCGCCGAGGCGCTCCGACGAGGGCTTTTTCTCGGGGGGACTCATGCGTCGGATAGTGTTCCGCGGTATTCTTATCGGACTTTCCACACTTGGAAGCTTCGGCACCGTCATGCGCATGGGCGGCTCCATTGAAGCCTGCCGCACCGCTGCACTCATCACCCTTGTGGTATCACAGCTGATACACGTTTTCGAGTGCCGCTCCGAGAAGCGGTCGCTGTTCAGGCTCAATCCCTTCGGCAATATGAAGCTTGTGGGAGCTGCGGCACTGTCCGCGGCTGTCCTTGCGGCAGCCGTCATGGTGCCGCAGCTTCAGGTGGTGTTCAGCACAGTGACTCCCGATATGATGCAGCTCCTGACCGCACTGGGCTTCAGTGTTGCCGTGCCTGTTATCTGCGGGGTGATCTGAATTAATTAAGTTGAGAGTTGGAAGTTGAGAGTGGAGAGTCAATGTGTTCGCTTCGTTCACAGTATTTAAATATTGCCGCCGCAGGCGGCTCCACAGCTTTCAACTCTGAACTCTCAGCTATAAACTAAATCGGGACCTTGCAAAGCAAGATCCCGGTTTTTCATCATATTTCAAGTCCGAAGCTTATGGACAGGGCAGTGTCCACCTTGTTCATGGAGTTAAGGTCCAGCTCGCCCATTTTGTCCTTGAGCCGCTTCTTGTCGATAGTGCGGATCTGCTCCAGCAGCACTATGCTGTCCTTGGCGAGACCGCATTTATCCGCCTGCACCTCTATATGTGTGGGCAGTCGGTTCTTGTCGCGCTGACTGGTTATTGCAGCCGCGATGACCGTGGGACTGTGCCTGTTGCCCACGTCGTTCTGGACTATAAGTACAGGTCTGATGCCGCCCTGTTCCGAGCCTACTACGGGGCTCAGGTCGGCGTAATATATTTCTCCTCTTCTGACTGGCATATCAATTCTCCCGATATATTATGAATTTCAGCTGATGTTCTTAGTATTGCCTTTGAGGCTGAGTTTATACAGCTTCTTTTCATTATATGCTTATGGGAGCGCTTTTGCTTATGCCGTCTTTTTGCTGTCTGCGGTCTTTTTCTTTGCGAAGAATCCGCATATGAGCTTTTCCGCAGGCGAGGAGATGAGGTATCTGTAAACTGCGGCTGATATGAGAACTGCCGCGGCATAGCTGAGCCATACCGCCTTGGTGGAGAAGTCGAGTCCGAGGGACATATACTCGTTCAGCACCGCTATGGCGCACTGTACGGGGAAGTGTACAAGGTATATCACGATGGAGAGCTCGCCCAGTATTGCAAGGGGGCGGAAGCCCAGTACTGCGCGGAGCCACGGTATGAGCAGCACTGCAAGTATCAGCGAGGGCGCTGTGCCAAGGATAAAGGCTGTGGTGACATCGCCTGTAAATTCGGGTCTGAACCTTGCCGAAATATATGACAGCACAGCTATGCCGAGGCAGATATAGCCAAGTCGCTGTGACCTGAATTTCTCACGGTATTTGTAGACCTCAAAGAGTATGGCTCCCACCGAGAAGCAGGCGGCTCCTCTGCCAACAAGGCTGTTCCAAAGGGGAAGCTCCTTTTTCGAGAGTATCATCGCCATGCCGAGGAGAAAGGTCCCGAAGAAAACATAGCAGGCGCGGCGCTCATTTTTAGCGTGATAGAGTATCAGGTAGAACAGCAGATAGCACAGCATACAAATGCTTATGCACCATGAGGGCGCGTCAAAGGACCAGTCTGTGCCGAAAACTCCGTCCTGCATGAGCAGCAGGTTCTGGAACAGATGCTGCAGGTCGAAGTTCCCGTAGACAAAGGTCTCGCCGCAGCGATGACGGTATATCAGCTCCAATACTATGGTCAGCGCCGTGAAGAACAGGAACGGCGGGTATATCTTTTTGAGCCGCTTTGTTATGAACTCGCGGAAGCTTATGAGGTGTCCCGTGACTCTTTCGGAGTAGCCCAGCATCATGCCGAAGCCCGACAGCATGAAGAACAGCTCCACCATGAGGTAGCCGTTTTTGTAGGAAACAGGAAATATCGAGAAAAAGGGAGAGCCGTTCTGCGGCCTGAAGTGCTGATAGTGCCAGAAAAATGCTATGATACAGGCGCCGATGCCCTTCATGCCGTCAATGGCAGTAAGTCGGCTGTCCCTTTTGTCAGTCTTTTTTGGTATCATGTCTGCTCCTTTCAGTGAGCCGTCTGTATATCCATATCTCGATGATAGTTACAAGTGTTCCTGCGGCGTAGCTCCACAGGTCCTCCACGGCAAAGCTGGTGCCGATGAGCGTGCGGAGCAGCGGATTTTCAACGCCGAGGATATCGGCGATATGTGCCTTCTGGAGGAACTCCACCACAAAGGAGAATATCAGTATCCCCACGGCGACTGCGCAGGAATTGAACCTCTTGGGAACAAAGCTCCTGAGCAGGCAGTATATGACCCATACCACTATGACATCGCCGATGTAGGAGCGGATAAAGTGGTTGAAGCGGAAAACTCCGATACAGACCTCAACTCCCAAAAGCAGGAAAAATCCGATGATATAAGGGAGCCGCGCTTTCATTCTATCTCCTTTGCAAGGTCGGGGAACACGCCCAGACTGCGTCTGAGTATGCCGTTCATCATGGCAATGGCGATACCGTAGTTGGTGAAAGGCACGTTCTGATCCTCGGCGGTCTTGCGCCGATAGGTCATCTCGCGCTCGCCCAGCATACAGCCGCCGCAGTGTATCACAAGGCTGTATGGAGACAGGTCCTCGGGGAAATCCCGTCCCGAGCTGAGGGCGATATCGATATTTCTGCCCGTGTACTTTTTCAGCAGCGCAGGCAGCTTTACGCTGCCGATATCACCGCACTGGCGGTGATGGGTACAGCCCTCGGATATGAGCACCTTTGCCCCGTCCTCAAGGGATCTTATGGCAGCTGCGCCCTTAATGGCGGTCTCAAGGAAGCCCTTGTACCGCGCCATGAGTATGGAGAATGAGGTCAGGGGAATGTCCTCGGGGACTATTCTGCTGACCATGGCGAAAGCCTGACTGTCGGTTATGACCATTTTCGGCGGCGCGGAAAGCTTTCCGAGAGTTTCCGCCAGCTGGTGCTCCTTGGTGAATACTGCCATTGCGTCGGCGTCGAGGACGTCGCGGAGAGTCTGCACCTGAGGCAGTATCATTCTGCCCTTGGGAGCGGCTGCGTCTATGGGCGTTACCAGCACCACCATGTCACAGGGACCGAGCAGGTCGCCCACTATGCGCTTTTCCGCGGAGGGAAGCTTCGCAAGAGCGGCAATGCGCTCCTTCAGCTCATAGATATTCTCTCCGGTAAGTGCGCTGACTTCAAATTCGCTGTCCTGACAGACGCGCTTCTGAGCGATATCCGATTTGTTGTAGACGGTCAGATATGGGATATCCTTTTCCGTGAAAATGCCGATGAGCTGGCGCTCGGTGTCAGTGAGCCCCACGGTGCCGTCAACTATCAGCACCGCAAGGTCTGTTCTGTTGAGTATCTGTTTTGTCCTGCGGACTCTCAGCTCGCCCAGCTCTCCCTCGTCGTCAAAGCCCGGAGTGTCGATTATCACCACGGGGCCTATTGGGAGCAGCTCCATCGCCTTGGTGACGGGGTCGGTGGTGGTGCCCTTCACATCGGATACCACAGACAGCTCCTGCCCCGTAACAGCGTTGACTACGCTGGATTTTCCTGCATTTCTCCGTCCGAAGAAGCCGATGTGGACTCTCTCCGAGGACGGTGTGTCGTTAAGACTCATAATATATCACCCTTTGCTGCAATGCGTGATCTCAGGCAGTGCGCCTGTATACAGAATTAAGAAGCAGTGGCGGCAGACTTGCCGCCACTGCTGGCTGAGTTATCTCAGTAAGAATTTGGGCCTGCCGTCGAATATGTGGAGCTTCTGAGGCTCGGCACATATCTTTATCATTTCCGCGATGCCGTTTTCGCTGAGAGCCTTGAACTCCTCTGCGGTTATGGGCACCAGCCACAGAAGATTTACGCGGTTGCCCAGAAATCTTCTCCACTGTGGGCACTCCATGCCCTCTATGTATGCGGGATTGATGAGTAAGATCTGCGAAAATCCCTTTATATTGGGAAAATCGAAGGTGTGTCCGTGCCAGAGAAAGTCATGCTCGTTCCACGGCATATTTGCAACATCGGACATTACCGAGAACATCATCTGTGTCAGGGGCTCATGGCGCTCCTGTGCGGCAAATCCCAGCTCTATACGGTTGCAGTCGTTATAGTGGCTGCCGAATACCATCTCGGAACGGGGCATTGCGAACTGGCTGACGCCGAGAGTGATACCGTAAACAACTCCGTTCTTTCTGCCCTGAGCAAGAGCCTTTGGCGGAAAATTTCCGCCGTCTATGGCGTAATACTTCTCGTGCCGGCTGCCGTAGAACTCCTCGATGACTCTCAGGCACTCGTCCTGTATCTCGGGCCATGAGTCGTCAGCCTCGATATTCTCCCAGAAAGTCTTCAGACCCTTTGCACGCTCTGTAAAATCGGGAGTCTGTGGCATTCCCCACGCATAACGGGTCTGACCCTTGGCAAAAACGGAAAATCCGGGGAAGTCGTGAAGTCCTGCATAGGGCGGTATCGCACAGAGCAGCTTGCCACCGTAGAATATGGCTGCGGAGTCGCCGCTGTCGTACCAATAGCAGGAGAGCTTATCGGGATTGAGAGTTATGCCTGCCGCAGGGTGTATGGGCGAGAGGTTCTCCTTTGCGAGCATGGGAGCCTTTCCGTCCTTCATACACTGAGGATCGAACACTTCGGGAGCCGGGCGGCGGTTGCACACCCACAGCGCCTTCAGCAGCTTTACTCCTGTCTCGGGGGCAGTCATAAGGTACATATAGTATGTGCTGTCGTCTTCTTCGATAACTGCGTCGATGTCGCATATAGGCGACCTTGATTCAAAAATTATCTTACTCATTTGTTTCTCCTTGATCCTTTATATCATTTAACAAAAGCCGCGGAGCAATACGCTCCACGGCTCAATTATAACACATCTTTTTGCAAATAGCAAGCAGCGCGGCATAAAAGTACCTGTTTACTGTAATTATACCGTGAAACAGCCTGCGGCGGCTCGCCAACTATATAGTGCCGCTTGCAGAGAGCAGGATACGCGGGGTCAAAGCTCATATCTGACATAACTCGACCGCGAAACAGGGAGCGGCGGCTCACTAACTATATAGTGCCGCTTGCAGAGAACAGGATACGCGGAGTCAAAGCTCATATCTGACATAACTTGACCGCGAAACAGGGAGCGGCGGCTCGCCGCTTATATTCTTGCTACGCCTGTGTCCTTTGCAGCCTGTGCAACTGCCTTGGCAACAGCCTGTGCTACGGTCTTGTCCAGTGCGCTGGGGATGATGTAGTCTGCGCTGAGCTTGTCATCTGTTACGAATGAAGCGATAGCCTTTGCAGCAGCTATCTTCATAGCGTCGTTGATGTCGCTTGCACGGACGTCAAGAGCTCCGCGGAAAATTCCGGGGAATGCAAGTACGTTGTTTATCTGGTTGGGGAAGTCGCTTCTTCCTGTGCCCACTACTGCGGCACCTGCTGCCTTTGCCTCCTCGGGCATGATCTCGGGAGTGGGGTTAGCCATGGGGAAGAGGATGGGGTCGGGAGCCATGCTCTTTACCATCTCGGGAGTTACGCAGCCGGGAGCTGATACGCCGATGAACACATCTGCGCCCTTGATAACTTCTTCAAGGCTGCCCTTTCTCATCTGCTGGTTTGTGATCTCAGCCATTTCGTCCTTCATGGGGTTCATGCCCTCGGGACGTCCCTTGTAGATAGCTCCGTTTCTGTCACAGAGAACAACGTCCTTGAGACCCATGGAGATGAGGAGCTTGATGATAGCGATACCTGCTGCACCTGCGCCGCTGGTAACTACTCTGATCTCGTCCAGCTTCTTGCCTACTACCTTGAGGGCGTTGAGCATAGCTGCGAGGGTAACTACTGCTGTACCGTGCTGGTCATCGTGGAATATCGGGATATCACAGCACTCCTTCAGCTTCTTCTCGATCTCGAAGCAGCGGGGAGCGGAGATGTCCTCAAGATTTACGCCGCCGAATGAGCCTGCAAGGAGGCGGACTGTGTTGACGATGTCGTCAACTTCCTTGGAGCGTACACACAGCGGAACTGCGTCAACGTCGCCGAATGCCTTGAACAGAGCGCACTTGCCCTCCATAACGGGCATACCTGCCTCGGGTCCGATGTCACCGAGACCGAGCACAGCAGTACCGTCGGTAACAACTGCAACAAGGTTTGAGCGGCGTGTGAGCTCATAGCTCTTGTCTACGTCCTTCTGTATCTCGAGACAGGGCTGTGCAACACCGGGAGTGTAAGCCAGTGAGAGGTCGTCTCTTGTCTCAAGGGGAGCACGGCAGATAACTTCGATCTTGCCCTGCCATTCATAGTGCTTTTTAAGTGATTCTTCTGCGTAATTCATATAGATATTCCTTTCGTTATAACAGTTTAAAGGCGGAGAACCTAAGCCCTCCGCCGATGATTTGCGTATACAGGCGGTGATCAGAATTCGAGCTGGTCGATAACGCTTCTGAGTGCCTTTGCACTTGCCTGAAGCTTCTCTACCTCTGCGTCTGTCAGCTTGGGAGAGACCTCTCTCTCGATGCCGTTGCTTCCGATAACGCAGGGAAGGCTGAGACATACGTCGTTGATACCGTATCTGTCATTTATCATTGTAGATACTGTGATGATGTTCTTTGAGTCACGGAGAACAGTGTCACAGATCTTGTTTACGCTCATTGCGATAGCGTAGAATGTAGCGCCCTTTCTCTTGATGACCTCGGCGCCTGCCTTGCGAACCTCATCGATGATCTCGTCCTCGTCAAGATCGGCATGATCCTGATCGGCGCAGTACTCATCAACGGGAACACCTGCGATGTTCATGATGGACCACGGAATGAATGAGGAGTCGCCGTGCTCACCGAAAACATAAGCGTGGATACTGTTGGGAGAGAGTCCCACATGATCTGCGATGATTGAGCGGAGACGTGAGGTGTCGAGAGCTGTACCCGAGCCGATTACCTGACTGGGCTTTAAGTCTGTACACTTGAGTATGGTATATGTAAGTATATCAACAGGGTTGCTGACAACGACGTAGATAGCGTCGGGAGCATACTTAGCCACCTGAGGCATAACTTCCTTGATGATATTGACATTGGTCTGAGCAAGGTCAAGACGAGTCTGACCGGGCTTTCTTGCAAGTCCGAGAGTAACTACAACGATATCGGAATCCTTAGCATCCTCATAGCCGCCGTCGAATACCTCGACGTTCTCGCCGAAGGATACGCCCTGACGGATATCCATTGCCTCGCCCTTTGCCTTTGCCTTGTTTATGTCAACGAGGACGATATCAGAACAGGTGCCTGCCACTGCGAATGTGAATGCCACAGAAGCGCCTACATTGCCTGCGCCGAGTATAGTTATCTTCGTTCCGTTCTTTTCAGCCATAATATAGACCTCCATACTTAAATTAGGGATACTCTGCCTTTTTCTCTTTAATCTTCAGCACTTTGCAGAGCTATATACAACATAATTATAATCGTAAAGCGTGAAAATATCAAGTTAAATCACTTCTTCTGCGGAAAAATCGTAATTTCATACAAAACACTTCAGGATTTAACAAAGCTTTTTCACTCCGAGACTAATGAAAATGAAAATTGGCACTACCTGATTGCGTCGGGCTTACAAAATGAATAATATTCACTAAAATGTGAATATTTGCTGCAAAAATGAATATTTATGCAAATGCTCTTGACATTATCTTCTTATGTAGTATAATAGAGTTATATCGCAAATACGCGCTGTGTACGCGGCGCTCAATATTCAGGAGGTAATAACCATGGCTAATAAGAAGGATATCAAAAAGGTAGTTCTCGCATATTCCGGCGGTCTTGATACATCTATCATCATCCCGTGGCTCAAGGAAAACTACAACAACTGCGAAGTTATCGCTGTTTCAGGTGACGTAGGACAGGGCACAGAGCTTGACGGTCTCGAGGAGAAGGCTATCAAGACAGGCGCTTCCAAGCTCATCATCGCAGACCTCAAGGAGGAGTTCATTCAGGACTACGTTTACCCCACAGTTCAGGCAGGCGCTATCTATGAGAACAGATATATGCTGGGTACATCATTCGCTCGTCCCATCATCGCTAAGCGCATCGCTGAGATCGCTCTGGCTGAGGGCGCTGACGCTATCTGCCACGGCTGCACAGGTAAGGGCAACGATCAGGTAAGATTTGAACTGGCTATCAAGGCGTTCGCTCCCGAAATGGCTATCATCGCTCCCTGGAGAGAATGGGACATCAAGAGCCGTGACGAGGAGATCGACTACGCAGAGGCTCACAACATCCCCCTGAAGATAAACAGAGAGACAAACTACTCCAAGGACAAGAACATCTGGCACCTCTCACACGAGGGTCTCGACCTTGAGGATCCTGCAAACGAGCCTCAGTACGAGAAGAAGGGCTTCCTTGAAATGGGCGTTTCACCTATCGACGCTCCCGACAAGCCCACATACATCACTCTCCACTTCGAGAAGGGCGTTCCCACAATGCTGGACGGCAAGACACTCAACGGCGTTGAGATGGTATCAGCTCTCAACAAGCTTGGCGGCGAGAACGGTATCGGTCTTGCTGATCTCGTTGAGAACCGTCTCGTTGGTATGAAGTCAAGAGGCGTTTATGAGACTCCCGGCGGTGCTATCCTTTACCATGCACACGAGGTTCTCGAGACCATCACTCTCGACAAGGAGACTGCAAGAATAAAGCAGTACCTCGGAATCAAGTTCGCTGACATCGTTTACAACGGTCAGTGGTACACACCTCTCCGTGAAGCTCTCACAGCTTTCGTTGACAAGACTCAGGAGAGAGTTACAGGCGACGTTAAGCTCAAGCTCTACAAGGGCAACATCATCAATGCAGGCGTTACTTCACCCTATACTCTCTACGATGAGGAAGTTGCCACATTCGATGAGGATGAGGTTTACAATCAGGCTGACGCAGCAGGCTTCATCAACCTCTTCGGTCTCCCGATCAAGGTTAGAGCTCAGCTGGACAAGAAGAGAAACAACAAGTAATTCTCTTTCAGCCGCAATATAAGTATATATCAGTTTCAGGCAGGGGAGCCTTCTCCTGCCTGTTACGATTTAATAGAATGCATAATTCATAATGCATAATGCATAATTAAAGCATTGCTGAACGAATAATTATGAATTGAGCATTATGAATTATGAATTGAAAAGGGCGGGGATAACATGGTGAACGTAAGGCTCATGACTATCGACGACTACGATAAGGTCTGCGCACTGTGGCTTTCCTGTGCCGGAATGGGACTGAACAATCTTGACGATTCAAGAGAGGGTATAGAGAAGTACCTCGCAAGAAATCCGGAGACCTGTTTCGTTGCAGAAGAAGACGGCAGCATAGCCGGAGTTATCATTGCCGGCAATGACGGAAGAAGAGGCTACATCTATCATACGGCTGTAAACCCTGACTACAGACGCCGTGGGATAGGCTCCGAGCTTGTTGACAAGGCATTGAATGCGCTGAAGTCGCTCGGTATAAACAAGGTCGCACTGGTGGTATTTTCAAGAAATGAGAACGGCAACGCATTCTGGGAAAAGGTCGGATTCACTGTAAGAGATGACCTTACATACAGAAACATTTCTCTCGCAGATATCGTGAGAATAGATACATAAAGGAGTAAAAGCAATGGCAGATATGATGTGGGCAGGAAGATTTTCAAAGCAGGTGGACGCAGGCGTCAACGCTTTCAATTCTTCAATAGCCTTTGACGGACGTATGTACCGTCACGATATACAGGGCAGTATAGCCCACGCAACAATGCTGGGAGACTGCGGCATTATCACCAAGGAGGACAGTCTCACTATCATCGAGGGGCTCAAGGGCATCCTCGCCGATATCGACAGCGGCAAGCTGGAGCTTGACCCCAACGCCGAGGATATCCATATGTTCGTTGAGGCTGAGCTTACAAAGCGTCTCGGTGACGTTGGAAAGAGACTCCACACCTCACGTTCAAGAAACGATCAGGTGGCAGTTGACCTGAGACTCTACCTCCGCGATGAGATAGACGAGATATATGCTATGGTGAAGGAGCTTGCTGTTACTCTGGTGAATATGGCTAAGGATCACACCGAGACCATAATGCCCGGATATACTCATTTACAGCGCGCTCAGCCCATCACACTCGCTCATCACCTCATGGCGTATGTGTGGATGCTCCTCCGCGATATGGAAAGACTTCAGGATACCGCAAAGAGAATGAATTACTGCCCCCTTGGCAGCGGCGCTCTTGCAGGTACTACATATAAGACCAACAGAAAGCAGACCTCGGAGCTCCTCGGCTTTACGGCTCCCATGCCCAACAGCCTTGACGGCGTTTCCGACAGGGACTACTGCGTTGAGCTGGGCTGCGCTCTGTCACTGCTGATGACACATCTCTCACGTTTTTCCGAGGAAATAATCCTCTGGTGCTCATGGGAGTTCAAGTTCGTGGAGCTTGACGATGCCTTTGCAACAGGCTCCTCCATAATGCCCCAGAAGAAGAACCCCGATGTTACGGAGCTTATCCGCGGAAAAACAGGCAGAGTGAACGGCGACCTCATGACCCTCCTCACCATGATGAAGGGACTTCCCCTTGCTTACAACAAGGATATGCAGGAGGACAAGGAGGCTATATTCGACGCCGTTGACAACGTGAAGCTCTGCGTAAAGACATTCACTCCCATGCTGGCAACTATGCGCGTACTCAAGGACAACATGAGACACGCTGCCGCAAAGGGCTTCATAAACGCTACGGACTGCGCAGACTACCTCGTAAAGAAGGGTATGCCCTTCCGTGACGCTTACAAGATAACAGGAACCCTCGTTGCTCAGTGCATCGAAAAGGGACTCACTCTCGAGACACTTCCTCTTGAGGACTATCAGGCTATGACAGAACTCTTTACCGAGGACGTTTACGAGGCTATAAGCCTTGATACCTGCGTCCGCGAGCGAAAGTCAGAGGGAGGTCCCTCACCTGACGCTGTAAAGGAGCAGATAGCTCTGGCGGAGAAGGCACTGGGTCTCTGATATGAAGAAAAAGGATATAACCTTTACTATCGGTCTCACTATCCTCATGGGCGTTATCTGGGGGATAGGTGAGCTGGTAATGGGACTGTGGGTGGCAGTTATACCCAGTGCCCATATATTCTGGTTCGCTCTTATAGTTATTATTACCCTCGGAGTCAGTGTATGGCACTCCATGATAGAGGACAAGTCCGACACCAAGGATCCCAAGCAGGCAAAGTATGACAGAAAGGTCAGCAAGCGCAGGAAGTGAGCTTTTTAGCCCTTAGCTGTTAGAAGCCTGATGAGCGCGGCGTACCCGATCAGGGGGACAGCCTACCCGAATACTACAGGCGCTTCGCAAATAAAGACGCCCACTATGAAAGACATGAAAACGGAGGAAAAAACAATGTCAGTTAAAGTATATATAGACGGTCAGGAAGGTACCACAGGTCTCAAGATACAGGAGCGTTTCAAGGGAAGAAACGACGTTGAGATCATGAAGATCAGCGAGGAGCTGAGAAAGGACCCTGCCGAGCGTGCAAGACTTATAAACAGTGCAGACTATGTTTTCCTCTGCCTGCCCGATGCTGCTTCCATAGAGGCTGTGTCCTTTATTGACAAGGATAACGACCATGTCCGCATCATCGACGCATCTACGGCTCACCGCACCAATCCCGACTGGGCTTACGGCTTCCCGGAACTCTCTGCCGCTCACAGAGCAAAGATAGAGACCTCAAACAGAGTTGCTGTTCCGGGCTGCTATGCAAGCGGCTTTGCTTCCATAGTTTATCCTCTGGTAAGCAGCGGCATGATCCCTGCGGACTTCCCCGTATTCGCCTATGCCACATCGGGCTACAGCGGAGCAGGCAAGAAGGCTATCGCAGTATACGAGGGCGATGATAAGCCCTATGAGTTCAACAGCCCCCGTCAGTACGCACTCTCTCAGCAGCATAAGCACCTGCCCGAGATGAAGGCTGTTTCGGGACTCACCTACACTCCCATGTTCAATCCCATGGTCTGCGACTATTACAGCGGCATGGTGGTAAGCGTTCCACTCCAGACGAGAATGCTTGACAAAAAGGTCACTGCCCGGCAGGTACATGAGATGTATAAGAAACATTACTCAGGCGCAAACATGATAGAGGTAATGCCTCTTATGTCCGCAGATGAGCAGAAGAGCTTCTTCCTTGCATCAAATACTCTCAGCGGACAGAACAAAATGCAGGTATTCGTTTTCGGAAACGATGAGCAGATACTCCTCTGCTCGCGTCTTGACAATCTTGGCAAGGGCGCAAGCGGCGCTGCCGTTCAGTGCCTCAACATAATGATGGGTATCGACGAGACAACAGGTTTAATATGATATGTTTTCATATCGGGGGGAATAAAAATGAGTAAAAAACTTAGAGAGATCTATGAATATGATCTTATTGAGGATGACGGTATCGACTATACCGTGGATGAGTGGTTCAACACTATCATGGAAAAAACAAAGGATCAGCTCAATGTTTCTGACGTAAGCCGTATGCTGCGCCAGAAGATATGCTCGAAGGTGGCGATAAAGAGAGCCATCGAAATGCTCAGCGATGACCCCTTCATCGGCGAGATGTTCGAGGGACAGCTGATGTACAACCTCTTTATGGGCAAGGAGAAATATCTGAAGCTCTACTATCATCAGGTAGAGCCCGTTCTTGAGAACGCTGCCCTCTTGGCAAAGTCCCACTGCTGGGACTGCGAGCAGGCAAAAGAGGAATATATGGACATAGTTGCGAAATTCGCAAAGAAGATCAAGGAGGAAACAGAGCATGAAGCTTGTTGATGTAAAGGGTATCACTTTTGTTGAGGGAGGCGTGTGCGCTGCAAAGGGCTTCAGAGCCAACGGCGTACAGTGCGGTCTTGCTCACAAGCCCCTGAATGATATGGATGAGGCAAATGCCGCTGCAAACAACGCACTTCCCTCAGCCAAGAAGAAAAACGACCTTGCGCTTATAGTTGCAGACAAGATGTGCAGCGCTGCTGCCGTATATACCACAAACAAGGTGAAGGGAGCTCCCATACTTGTAACAAAGGAGCATATCAAGGACGGAAAGGCTAAGGCTGTTATCGTTAACTCGGTAAATGCAAACACCTGCAACCCCGACGGCGTTGAGAAGGCAACAAAGATGTGTCAGCTGGCTGCAAAGGCTCTGGGCATCGACGAGAACGACGTTATCGTGGCTTCCACAGGCGTTATCGGTCAGGTGCTCCCCATCGAGCCCATCGCAAACGCTATGGACGACCTTGCAGGAGGTCTTACCTACGACGGCAACAAGAGAGCTCTTGAGGCTATCATGACCACCGATACCCGCGAGAAGGAGATAGCTGTTCAGTTCGAGCTGGGCGGAAAGATCTGCACCATGGGCGGTATGCTCAAGGGAAGCGGAATGATCCACCCCAATATGGCTACCACTCTTACCTTCCTTACCACAGACGCCGATATCTCTCCCGAGATGATACAGCTGGCTCTCAGCGACATCGTCAAGGTAACTCTCAACCGTGCAAGCGTTGACGGAGACACCTCCACAAACGATATGGTATGCATTATGGCTTCGGGCGAGGCAGGCAACAAGCCTGTTACCTCAGAGGACGGAGAGTATGAGAAGTTCAGACACGCTCTCTACGCTATAATGATGAACCTTGCAAGAATGATGGCAAGGGACGGCGAGGGCGCTACAAAGCTCATCGAGTGCGCTGTAAGAGGTGCAGAGACCGATGAGATCGCAGAAAAGGTAGCAAAGTCAGTCGTTACATCCAGCCTCATAAAGGCTATGATCTTCGGCGAGGACGCCAACGCAGGACGTATCTACTGCGCACTGGGCTATTCCGATGCCGATTTTGATATCAATAAGGTAGACGTGGAAATGGCTTCTGAGGGCGGAGTTATCCCGCTGGGACGCAAGGGCTGCGTTATCGAGTTCTCCGAGGAGATCGCCAAGAGGATACTCAAGGAGGAGGAGATCAAGATCCTCATCTCAATGGGCGACGGCAAAGGCAAGGCTATCACATGGGGCTGCGACCTTACCTATGACTATGTCAAGATAAACGGCGATTACAGAAGCTGATACATTTCTTTCGGGAAACAGGGTGATATGTATGGCAGCTAACGGCGATATCATCGAAACAGAGTATGAGCAATACCTTGATGACGATGAAAGAGTTCTCTGGAGCAATACAAATGGCAGCAAAAGCCCTCATCTGAGGCTGGAATTACTGCTTCCGTTTGCTGTGGTGTTCCCTCTGCTTGGAATAGGTCTGCTGAGATTTGTTGACTTCAGGATCAATGAAAATATTATCATTGTCCTGACAATACTGGGCTCATGGCTGCTGGCGGCAGCTGTTTCGCTGGAGTGGCCGAAGAGCTATATACTTACTGATAAGAGGATACTTTTATTCCATCGCTCCACATACAAGATACTGGATTACGGCGCTGTAAGCAGCGTGTATGTCACGAAGAAGAAAAAAAGCGGCAAGGCTGATGTGGTCCTTAATTTAAGAAAAACCAATAAGCCGGAGATGCAGTCCCAGACCATGTATGATGTGGAAGACGCTGAAACGGTCAGGGATATATTGAAAGAGAAGACAGATGTTGTGGCAAAGACCCGTAAAAAGCAGGAAGAGATCGAGCGCTGGCAGCAGTGGTGATATTATGCCGATAGCTATGAGCTTTCTGAGAAATTCCGTCAGGTGATCGTATAAAAGAATTGGGGCAGGTGAGCAGATGTTCGGCAAAAAAAACAACGAGGACTACGAAGACTATAACGAGAAGTATGCCTCGAAATACGATGACGATTATGTAGCTCCCTCTCATGAATACAGGGAGGAATGTGACCACAGTCACGAGCAGTCATACAGCGATATAAACGAGGTCAGAGAGTGCGATCACAGTCACGAACAGACCTACGAGGACGCAGACACGGAGCAGAAGCCCTACGATAAGCGTGTCAGCCTCGAAAACAGCATGGAAAAACTGCTGGCTCCCAATGAGCACCTGCTCTGGGCAGGCGGCACCATCAAAGCCTTCAGTCGAAGAAGCGGCATGGGAACGAAACTGCTTGTGGCAGGATTGGTGATGTTCCTGTTCGGCGATTTTATCACAATGTGGATGAGTATGCTTGGTGTCTTGATCCTGACATTGGGGATATGCTTGATGGTACTGGAAAAGCGCTATGCCTACGCTGTTACCGATATCAGGGTAATAGCCGTGCAGGGCGGCAAAAACATCTCCATCCCGCTCGGCTGGATACAATATGTCAGCAGGCTCGGCACGTCAGACGGCTTGCTGAAGCTGAATCTGGATTTTCCCGTAAACAGTTCCCCGTGCAGCAGAGATAAAACGAGGATCTTCACAATGTACAAGATCAGTGACGCTCCCAGAGTACAGCGTATAATCGAGGACGCCTCTGTTGGAGCCCGTATCAATAAAATGTAGCGAAAGGCGGTGTCAGCGTGTTCGGAAGGAAGAAAACTGAGGACTACGATGAATATAACGAACAGTATGCCTCGAAATACGATGACGATTATGTAGCTCCCTCTCATGAATACAGAACGGAATGTGACCACAGTCACGAACAGTCTTACGGCAATATCAACGACGTAAGAGAGTGCGATCACAGCCATGAACAGACCTATGCAGACGCTGACTACGAGCAGCTGCCCTACGACAACTATGCTGCCATAGAAAGACAGTTCATGCCGTTCCTTACGGCAAATGAGCATATTCTCTGGGTAGGCGGTCACGATAAGAACTGTCCTGCGCCTAAGGGTGATCCCACGTCTTCAAAGAAAGGTGCAGTCATAGGACTCATCGTCGGGATCATCTTGACTATAGTGGGTGTACTGACCTGTGTACTTTCGGTTATAGGCATAATCATCATCGTTATTTCGGCGCTCGCCCTTGCGGGAACATTTGACGCGCTCTTTGCCATTACCGATATAAGAGTGATAGTGCTCCACGGCGGAAGACCTACCAATTTTCATCTGAGGGCGCTGGGAAATGTCAGTTATACCTCGCAGAGGAATGGTGTCGGATATGTTCAGTTTGAAAATAACAACATGAGGAGCCGGTACGGAGACTCTGTGCCCGTGCGTATCGGCAAGATCCACGATCCTGAAAGAGTCAGCAGGATACTCACGGATGCCATACGCGGCGCAAATGCCCCGAGAAGATAATGACCACAAACGCTCTGTGAAAGAGAGGCAACGCTATGTCGGAAAAAGATTATTATAATAGTTCTGACGAGGCTTATGCGAGCCGTGAGTTCCTTGAGGAGGAGTTTGCTCCCTATCTTGAAGAGGGCGAGCAGATATTGTACGTTCAGGGCAAGGGCAAGGGAAATGCGCCTCTTCCAATAGAAGGTATGCACAGGAAAGGTATTTTCAAGGCAGCGGAGATCGTGATCACGCTCATTGTAGCCGCGGTAGGATTTACATTCTTTCTTGGATACAAAGAAGTAATATCGCCGGATGCTGTCTGGGATGGTTCGGTTTTGATCTGGATAATCCCTGTGATAGTAATAACGTTCGGTGTATTTATCGTAGTAAAGCTTGTAAAGAATTTCCCCGGCAAAGATGTTGCTGTTACAAGCAGACGGATCATGACTCTTATTTACGGCAAATTTGAACAGATATCTTATGACAATATCACAAATGTTACCTATACGATAGGCAAGGACAATAAAGGCGGAGTACAGATCAGGACAGAGGAGCATTATCCTCGTGGGATAATAGCAAATTATTGGCTGGAGTCCGATGATCCGCAAAAGCTGAAGTATCTGATAGATCAGGCTTTCATAAAATATAAGTCGGGACAGGCTTAAATTCACATAAAGGGAGTAAAGGAAAATGGAAAAGATATCAAATAACGAGAAGTCACAGGTGCTTATAGACGCCCTGCCGTATATACAGAAGTATAACAACAAGATACTCGTTATCAAGTACGGCGGAAACGCCATGACCAACAAGGAGCTCAAGGACGCTGTAATGACAGATATCGTCCTCCTTTCACTGGTCGGCGTAAAGGTAGTTCTTGTACACGGCGGCGGCCCGGAGATAAGCGATATGCTCAAAAAGCTCAATATCGAGAGCAGATTTGTCAACGGTCTCAGATATACCGATGACGCCACTGTTGATGTGGTAAAGATGGTGCTCTCCGGCAAGGTCAACAAGGAGCTGGTACAGCTTCTGGCTCAGCACAAGGGCAGTGCTGTGGGACTCTGCGGTATCGACGGCGAGATGCTCATGGCTGAAAAGAAAAAGACCGACGGCGGTCAGGACCTCGGCTGGGTCGGCGAGATAACAAAGGTCAACACCAAGCCCATCACAGACGCTCTTGCAAACGGAAATATCCCCGTTATCGCAACAGTTGCCACCGATGAGGAGGGCAACACATATAATATCAATGCGGATACGGCTGCTGCAAGAATTGCCGCTGAGCTGGGTGCGGAGAACCTCATCCTCATGACCGATATCGCCGGACTTCTCCGCGATAAGGACGACCCGTCCACACTTATCCCCGAGGTAAATGTCAGCGAGGTGCCCTTCCTGAAGAGACAGGGCATAATCTCGGGCGGCATGATACCCAAGATAGACTGCTGTGTTGAGGCTGTCAGACGCGGCGTGAGCAAGACAGTCATCATCGACGGAAGAGTTCCTCACTCTATCCTTATCGAGATACTTTCCAACGAGGGCATCGGCACACAGTTCGTGTGAGGATTGCTTCTCATAAAATAATTTACTTGTATACAAAAAATTTACTTATAATAAAACTTCAAAGATTGATTTTGACTGCCTTTCAGCGTTATAATAATAGTGTGTCTGAAAAAGTCCGATAGGCAGTCTGCCATAAGGAGGACTTTATGAATACCATAGATAAATTCAATTCGCACGTTATGCAGTCCTACGGACGCTATCCGCTGGTAATGGAAAAGGGAAGCGGAAGGCGCTGCAAGGACGAAAACGGCAGGGAATACATCGACTTCGGAAGCGGCATCGGTACTAATTCCCTCGGTTACTGCGACGATAAATGGGCTGATGCGGTATGTGCTCAGGTCCGTACCCTCCAGCACAGTTCAAACTACTACTATACGGCGGTTCAGGCGGATTTCGCCGACAGGCTCTGCAATGTATCGGGCTATAAGTCGGTATTCTTCTGTAACAGCGGTGCCGAGGCAAATGAGTGCGCTATCAAGGTGGCAAGGAAATACAGCTTCGATAAATACGGCAAGGGCAGACATACTATAATAACCCTTGTAAATTCCTTCCACGGCAGGACTATCGCTACCCTTTCCGCTACGGGACAGGATGTGTTCCACAATTACTTCTTTCCGTTCGTAGAAGGCTTCGTGAATGTTACCGCAAATGACATCGGCGACCTTAAAGCCAAGCTTGAGGACAAGTCGGTATGTGCGGTGATGCTGGAGTACATTCAGGGCGAGGGCGGCGTCAATACCCTCGATAAGGAGTTCGTTGATGCGGTCTATGACCTCTGCGCTCCCAAGGATATCTTAGTCATCGCCGATGAGGTGCAGACAGGTGTGGGACGTACAGGTAAATTCCTCGCAGGAGACCACTTCGGCAAAAAGGCTGATATCACCACACTTGCAAAGGGTATCGCAGGCGGCGTCCCCATGGGTGCCTGCCTTGTGAACGAAAAGTGCAGCGGAGTCCTGACAGCAGGTACTCACGGCTCAACATTCGGCGGCAACCCCATTGCCTGTGCAGGCGGTCTGGCTGTTCTTGACAGGGTAGAGAGCGACGGCTTCCTCGATGAGGTCGGCAAAAAGGCAGAGTTCATAAAGAGCGAGCTTGAGAAGTGCAGCGAGGTCGCAGGCATAAGCGGGCTTGGTCTCATGATAGGCATTACGCTGAAGACCAAGGATGCTCACGATGTGGCTGCAAAGGCTCTTGAAAAGGGACTGCTCATACTCACCGCAAAGGAGAAGGTAAGGCTCCTCCCGCCGCTGACTATTTCCTACGATGAACTGAAGGACGGACTGAAAATTCTGATAGAGATACTGGAGGAATGATTATGGAGCTGCAGGTAACAGGCAAGGGCAACAAATATGTAGCCACTGACAAGACGGGCAAAGTCTTATACAGCGTCAAGAAAAAAGGCTTCGGTTCGAGATATAATCTCATGGACGCAAGCAACTATTATAACCTTTATACTCTCGTTCAGACAGGCGACGACAAAAAGCCGGGCTTTACCATAATACTCAACGATAATGTGTTCCTTTCCATGGAGTGCAAGTCGCTCTTCCTCGACCCCACCATCGTGGCAAGAGGCAAGGAGTTCTCATTTGAGCTCAGAAGCAAGGACAGAAAGGAATTTGAGATATTCAGAAACGGCACCAGCGTCGGTCATATCCATACTCTTTCTGGTGTGAACGGCGAGTTCCAGTACAGTATAGAGATAGAGAACACCGCCTTTGACGATTACATCCCTCTTTTTGCCGTGGCTATCGACAAAGCCTTCGGAGAGATGAACAAGTAAACAGACCGAATTCTTGAAAGGATAAATATTATGAAACACTTACTTAAAATGCTGGATCTCAGCACAGACGAGATCATAGACATACTCAATCTTGCAGATCAGCTCAAGTACGAGCTGAAGCACGGTATCCCACATCCCCACCTCAAGGGCAAGACCCTCGGAATGATATTCCAGAAGGCTTCTACCCGTACCCGTGTCTCATTCGAGACAGGTATGTATCAGCTGGGCGGATATCCGCTGTTCCTCTCCTCAAACGATCTCCAGATCGGACGCGGAGAGCCCGTTCAGGACACAGCACGAGTTCTCTCGCGCTACCTTGACGGAATCATGATCCGTACCTTTGAGCAGAAGGAAGTTGAGGACCTCGCTCAGTACGGCTCTATCCCGATAATCAACGGACTTACCGATTTCTGTCACCCCTGTCAGGTACTGGCTGACCTTATGACTATCCGCGAGTTCAAGGGAAGCTTTGACGGACTGAAGATGTGCTTCATCGGTGACGGAAACAATATGGCTAATTCTCTTATCGTAGGCTGCCTGAAGGTGGGCATGAGCGTTTCCATCGCCTGCCCCGACGACTATCAGCCCCCTGTTGAGATACTGGAGTTTGCTGCTAAGTACGGCGACAAGTTCGAGATGACAAATTCTCCTGTGGTCGCTGCAAAGGATGCAGACGTTCTCATCACGGACGTATGGGCTTCCATGGGTCAGGAGGGTGAAGCTGAGAAGCGTAAGAAGGCTTTCGCAGGCTACCAGATCAACGACGAGCTCATGGCTCAGGCTCATGCAGACGCTATGGTGCTCCACTGCCTCCCTGCCCACCGCGAGGAGGAGATCACAGAGAAGGTATTCGAGTCTCACGCAAACGAGATCTTCGAGGAAGCCGAGAACCGTCTCCACGCTCAGAAGGCTGTAATGGTAAAGCTCATGGCAGACTGAGCCGCCAAAGACGTATATATGCAGGGTACATCCTGCGCAAAGGGGTAAATTCAAGCGGACAGTTTACGGGCTGTCCGCTTTTTGCAAATGATATAGGAGAAAAATGAAAAAAGTTAAAGTTGAGTCTGTGATAACAGGCTTTGTATGGAAAATGTTTGGGCTGGAGCTTCCGCTGATAGCTGTGCTGATATTGTCTATAATGATGGATATACCCGTTCTGCCGATGATACTGCTGTTTGCGGTGTTCATGCCCGTGGTGCTCATAGTGGCGCTGGGACGCCGCGGAATAAATCTGTACTTCAAAAGGACTGTCCGATACGACGAAAACGAAGTGGACTGGTGGGGCTTTTGCAGGCACAACAGGGTAAGAATGGAAAAAGTCACACAATTCCGCTGCGAAATGATATACTTCACGGAAAATCTTGAACGCAGCCTTGATGGCAGAGCTTCTGCCATGGAGCTGAGCTTTGAGCAGACGGGACTTTTCGGTATCAGGCGCAGAAAGCGTATAAACGATGTACTGAATGTGAGTCAGCTGGATATAAAGCACGGCGACTACAAGGGGAGCCTTCCCCTTGCGGATGTATACCGATTCCTTGAGGAGAAATATCCCGAAAAGGCAGGCGGTATGCTGAATATGAGGTAAGCATAGGGGCTTTAACTGATGATATGGGGGTATCATTTATGAAAACATTAAGGATAAAATACATACCGCCAATGATAATGGCGATAACGGTGGTGCTGTTTTTCGGACTGTGGCTGCTGCCGATGTGTCTTTCTTACAATGAAAAGATGACGGACTATGCACTGGTGGGCAGTTTAGCGGGAATGGCAGTCGGTGTAGTGCTGCTGGTGGCGGTGGGCTCGACAAAAACACTGGTAAAGCTTGGGGACGACGGCGTTATCAGGTGTATATGGCTGTTTTACAGCTGGGAGATAGACCTTGCAAAGACTGAGAGCTTCTGTTACAGTGTACGGCCTCACCGTGCAAGAGGGGGTACGGTATATACCCTTGATATTCTGTTTGTGGTCATGAAAGACGACTGGAAAGACGAGACAGGATTAAATGTCAACGTCGATGTGAAAACGCTCAATAAGCTGATAAGCGGCGATACCGAGAATATTGATCTGATGAAAATATACAGATATGCCGAAGCGATGTACCCGAACAAGGCAAGGGGCATGGTGGAAAGTGATGAAGGCATATTCTGATAAATGAGGTGAAACATGAGAGACATCATACTTGCCTGCGTTGGCGGCATTATCGCTCTTGCAGGAGGAGTTTATCTTGCGCGGCTTCTGTATTATAAGAAGTTCGGCGTGATAGCAAAGGCTGAGGTGACTGACGCAGCGGCAGTCACGAAAAGAGCAGGTGTTTTCAGCTATATTATAGTGACTGCCAAGCGGGTCAGCCATTATACCCATACTCTGCACTATGAGGTGAATGGCAGGGTATATGAGGAGAAGGACAGTGCAGCCTATACCCAGCCTTTGAAAATAGGCTCCACCCACCTGATACTCTGCGATCCCAAGGACCCGAAAAAGTTCAAATTTGAGGCAGATGTCAGCAGGCATATAACTATTACGGCAGCGCTGGTGGTCATGGCAGTCATATTTGCGCTGAGATTTCTGCTGGTGAAGTAATGGGAATGAAAGAGATAAGAGTCGGCGGAGCTGTTCGTGCTCTATGATCATCTCAGAAGCCTTCGCCCGGAGACTGCAAAGGGATCAGTAAGGAACGGAGTAATGTAAGGCAGCAGCGTGCGTTATATGAGGAAGCATATGGAGTCATATTAGATAAAAAGCAGAGTATTCAACCGCTTCTTTTTTAGTTGACAAAAGCTCATCATCGTGCTATAATAATTAAGTCGCCTCGAGGGGACGCAAACAGTAAGCCTGCTGGCGCAGCGTGGGAGCGGAACGAAGAAGAGGATGACAAAAAATAAATTGCAGAAAATTTTCAAAAAGGTATTGACAAAGAAAAGGA
>JAFWTA010000015.1 GCA_017519145.1 Ruminococcus sp. | reverse complement strand
ATCATCTTATGCCATTTTAGAACATCATAAAGAAAAGCGTCTCCCTCCACATGGAGGGAGTGGATTGAAATACATCAGGCATTGTATCAATGCTGCCTTGCTCGGTGTCTCCCTCCACATGGAGGGAGTGGATTGAAATCTATGTATGGCGTAGATATATACCAATGCAACTCAGCGTCTTTACATCCTATGAAATCCCCAAATCCCATGCTAATGTATTGCTTCCATTCCTCAAGCCACTTTGATTTTAGTTGCTTATCCGACAGGAAATAGGATAAATCAAATTGGCGCAGTCGCAGATTTTTGGCTTTTTGTCAATACTTTTTTTGAATATTGCATTATATACATAAAATAGTCACAGGGGCGTTTCTGATCCCTGTGACTATTTTACTTTTTCTTAGCTTAATGACATTACGCAAATGCGGGGGCTATGACGATTATAAATCAATATGAAAACACATTCTCAAAGCTCAGAGAATCAATACTTTCCCGATTTGAGCAGCTCTTTTACCTGATCGGGACTGTACTCAGCTAATAATGTACCCATAGATGATGTATTGGCATCACGGTAGAAGCGTACCTTTACAACCTGATCAAGCTGATCTGATACCCATGTACTTCTTTTCAGTGTATATCCATAACCGCACTTCAGCATTGCATCAAGCTGCTGGTTTTTGCTGCTGGAAGTCCAGCCCGGTGCAGAAATACCTGTGTTATTCTTTCCGAGGCAGATGTTGAGTACATTTCCGTCTAACTTAGCAGCAAAGAATTTATTATTCAGGAAATCCTTCTTTGTATTTCCCTCCAGAAGGGTTATATGATATGGAGAAGAGCCGGTGATAATGCAGGTGTAGAAGTTTCTGTGATCAACAGTCTTGTCCAGATCCAAAGTCACGCTTCTTGCAAACAGTTTAGTCTCCAGTGTTTTGATCCCGCCGCAGACGTAGTTGATATTTACATTGTTTAAAATGTTGAAGCTTCTCTTTCCCGGCGCGTATCCGAATGAAACATACCTGTCATAGTAAGGATTTTCAGCGCGGAATCTTATCCTTGTACGGAAACCGATGCCATCGGGATTTCTTTCAAGGACAGGAGTATCAAAGGATGCTGAGCCGTCGTTACTACTGAGGTACATACCTGCTATGTAGTAATTCTTCAGGTATATATCGCCTGTGATGTACATCTTTGTGCTGTCAAGCTTATAGGTACCCATAGAGAAATTTTTAAGCACATCGTCTTTTATAGATTGCTCATCGATCATTTTGAGACAATAGTCATATAAAGGATCAAATCCATCGTTTTCATTTTCATCTTCCTCAATAATATCATCCCATGAAAGGTAAGGATCCATTTCTTCATCTTCCACATCAATATCATCCCATGAGTTGTTATGATACTCAAGCATTATTCCGCACTTAGCATTTTTGAAATATAACTTATCCACATATTTCTTTGTATCTGCTATTGCAGGGGATATTGCTGCACTCTTTGAAAGAAGACCGAGAACATGGTTGGCACCGGTGTTGGCAGAACCGTCCACATTCGGCAGAGACAGTGGGATAGTCGTTTGTGTGTCAAAGAAATCCTTTGTAAGTATAGGCATTTTCTTCTGATAATATTCCTTGTTCCACCCATATCCCGATGAACCGTTTGATGGACCGTTTGGTGTATATTTTCTGGTGTCATAATCGAAATGATAGGTATTGTCATTCTTATAGTAGTCGCTGTAATTTGTTTCATCGACTTTATAAGCAAATGCGGTCATGCCTGAAGATAACGGTATCATTGCGGCAGCTGATAAAGCTGCGATAGCTTTTGTAATTTTTTTCATAGTGATTCCCTCCATGTTTTTTATTCAGTTTTATTGATAGTTTGTTTGCTCGTTTGTAACGTCGACGTTGTACTTTTTCAGTGCAACTTTATATTAGCACATTGAAAATCTGAAATCAACACTTTTCGACAGAAGGTCGTTTTTTTAGGACGAAATGCACATATACGCGACGAAATGCACATATACGCGACGAAATGCACATATACGCGACGAACTGCTGACCGCGTTCCTCACAAAAAAGGGAAGACGTAAAGGGATGGATACGCCCTGACGGAGATCCCAGTGTTATAGTTGGAAAAGCACTGACTAATATGGTATTCGAAAAGGCAGTGGAGTATCATAGATCACCAACTAAATTCATTGCAATGTAAGATAAATAGAATGCCGCACATCGGGGCGGCATTCAGATATTTTACACTAAGGCACATCATTACGACTTTTTCGTATAGCAAATAAAATACACGCTCCGATCAAAACACCGCTTGTATTTAGTATCACGTCATCAATATCTGTATGCCTTTCGGGACATAGCAGTTGGGACAGCTCAATAAAGATAATAAAACAAATACCGGCAAACACAGTTTTTTTGATATTATCAAGCTTTCTAAAACAGATAGGCCATACTATTCCTACCGGTATAAACATTGCTATGTTCCCGATAATATTGATGAGCCATCCATCATATCTGTCAAAGAGAAAAAAGAACGGGATTAAACTTATCATGTCAGACAATGTAGTTGAAAATCCAATCGTTAGAGTACCTATTTTCCCGTCAACAAAATGTAACGGGAAGTATACAAATCTTGCAATAACTACAAGGCATATGTATACAAGAAGCATCTGAAGTTCGCGTTTTACCGAAAACTTCTTGAATCTGATCGCAATTATGAATCGCACAAGTATCCAAATGAGAGTTATAAAAATAAACATCTGTAGATAGGAAATCTCGATCATAGTCACTACCGCATCCTTTCTTTAGCAGATAGCTGATAAATCCCGTGTTTATCATATTAACCTGCTTACTATCCATATTATACACTGCACTATCGCCCAAAGTCAAGTGTAGCATTTAGTATTCATCCTTAACAAGATGACGGATTCTAACCATCATCATTGACAAAATAGCGTTTGACTGGTATAATTAAAATGGTAAAATATACGATCAAGAAACAGATTAAGATCAAAATATTTACATAAAATTCAGGAGGTGCTGTGTATGAAACACAAACGACTATCTGCAATTCTCTCAGCCGTGTTGATGCTTCCTGCGATGCTGCAATTCTCAATGCCGGCATCAGCAGCAAAGGTCAAGACGCTGGGAGACGTCAACGCCGACGGTAACGTGAATATATCGGACGGTGTGGCGCTCTCTCGCTATGTCGCTAAATGGGACGGTATCACGATCGACAAGGACGCTGCCGACCTCAATCAGGACGGCGAGATCAAAAAAGAGGACGTCACGATCCTCTTGCGCTATCTCGTAGGCTGGGACGGCTACGACAAGTACATCAAGCCCATATCCCTTGCCGAGGAGGACCCTCTGCGCATTGACGCACAACCGGAGCCGTTTTCGATCGACTACGGCGAGGACGCAAAGCTTTCCGTCAAGGCGGCAGGCGGCACAGCTCCCTACACCTACCAGTGGTCGTACAACGGTGAGGACATATCAGGGGCGACAAAGGCGGAATATGTCCCCGATAAGGGCGGCAACTACCGCTGTATTATCACAGATGATGACGGTGCTGTCATCAACTCACAGACGGCAAAATGCGCGATCCACCCGATCATCAAGACGCAGCCGGTCGACGGTGCCGACACCTTCCATGTGGAGGTAGCGGGCGGTACAAATCTCACTTATCACTGGGAGAAAGAAGTGCTTGGCGAATGGCGCGTTCAGCGCGAGAGCTACGGTGCGGGCTACGGCGCAACGAGCGTCGGAAAGTACCGCTGTGTCATTACCGATTTTGACGGCTATGAGCTGACCTCCAATGTGGTGCGCTGGTACGGCAAGGGCGAGCTGACGGTCAGCGATATTTACCTTGACCCGGACGAGGACGCAAACTACGGACTGACGATCGACTTTACGCACCAAAAGTTTGAACATTTCCGTTATCCTTATATTTACTGGATAGGCCGCGAAGAACATCGTGTAACTCTTGAGGAACTTCTTTCCGGTCAATATCCGGAAGGTGCTGAATTTTCTGAATTAATAATTCGTGATCACACACCCATGCGTTGGAGCTACATTTATGACTATAATGTCCCGGTTTGTTCGCCTTATGCTGCAAGCGGACTTTACGGCGACTACCTTGACCTCTATGTGGATGCAACCGGTGAAGGACCGCTGTTCTTTGACTGGCAGCTCTCTCCGACCTTCGAGCAGGCACTTGCCGGCAAGGGCTTTGTGTCGATTTCGGAGAAATCCGGCGCGCTCGGTCTCGGTACGGAGCATCTCCGCTTCCCGATGCAGGAGAATGAGGATATTGTCCACTGCTACGGTTATGTGCGCTGTATCGTCACCGACCGGAACGGGAATTCCAAAACTGCTGTCTTTGGCAATCCTTGGAACTTTGACCACGACACTTATTTTACAACCCCGAATCTCCTTGAATATGCAGGTGGAGGACCTACTCAGCAATTAATAAATTACGAAACGCGGAGAGGCGGCATTAGGTCAGAATCGCACTTCTGGTATCGCGACGGCGCGCAGGAGCTGGCTCTCTGGGGCTGTAAAGCGCCGACCTTTAAGGAATTGCCCGAAGAGACTGTTTCGGGTGCTGAACTGCCGCTGAATCCTCTTGCTGATGTGCCGACTGCACCGATCGTAGATACTGATTATTCGGGGGAGATAATCGGCACGAGAGATGCAATGTGGAATTGCGGTTATCTGAAGCTGGATAAAGACGGAAATCCCACCGGCTTCGCGGAGGCCTTCACAAGCACGGATTCCTATCAATTTGGCGAAATTAATGACAATGGCGTTTGCGGAAGAAAACCGTCGGAATACGACTGCTGTAAATATTATGATTGGCGGAATCTCGATGACGCGGATAAGGGAATACCTTCTGGTATTATCCCACGCAGCGATATAGGAAGTGACAAATATGAGATCTGCCGAAAGGACGGAAAATATCTTCCCGCAGTTGCCCTGAATCTGTATCAGTACAATATGCATGAACCCGATTGCAGAAAACCGCATGATAAGCGAATTTGGTTCGGAACTGATATTATCAATGAAAGATTAAAAGTGTATACGCCTGTTCAGTTTTATGACATGG
Organism: Ruminococcus sp.; assembly: GCA_017519145.1. GTDB lineage: Bacteria > Bacillota > Clostridia > Oscillospirales > Ruminococcaceae > Ruminococcus. The sequence continues at coordinate 94,293 of JAFWTA010000015.1, read as the reverse complement.
GTGCCTCTTATTGGTGGCTGTATTTCAGTGAGCCTATCTATGCTCCGTGGTATACCGAAAAGGTGCGTTATCTCTACGCCTACGGAGACCACCCCGTCACCGTTAAAAACCCCGAAAGCTATATGGTCATTGTTGACGATATAGACCTCGAACAGGCTGAGAGCGGCGACCCGAACAACATTGTTACCCTCCTCAAAGGATACACCAAATACAAGGATCTCTCCGCCGAGGAGATTCATGCCATGCTTCCGATAAGATTAGATGGCGGAAACCGTGATAGCTGGCAAAATATGAATAGCGACGGCTGGATCGATTCACTGTTCACCAAAACAGGCGGTCATATTTACTGCGTCTGCGAATATTCGGACGGCACAAAGGAGTATTACCACAGCACGCCGCTCGACATCGGCTGTACGGTCACGCTGAACGGCATGGGTACCTACAAAGCCAGTGTTTCCGATGGCGCGGACCCGATCGCACAGATCCTCGATCTGGACGATTTCTCCCTTGAAGACGCCAAAAAAGCGCTGCCCTATAAGCTCAGAACCGGCATGGATTCATACAGCGCACTCCTCGCCGCCGAAAAGCTGAAAAAGCTCGGCCTTGAGGTAGATGTGTCATTAGACGGCGCTGAGAAAGCAAAGACATGGACGGTGATCCTCGAAAGCTATGACACCGAGCGTGAGCTTGATTCCGTCAAGGCGCTGAGGACGGCATTGGAGGATTGCGGCGAACCCGTGCCCTCTCTCGCAGAAGCGAGGACGATGCTCAATTCCGCTCCGTCAGTCATCAAGGAAGGACTCACAAAAGCGCAGGCTATCAGTCTGACCGACGCGCTGAATACCGCACTTGCTTCATCGGGTATTAAAGTCATTTATAAGTGAGGCGAACTATGAGAATACAAAGAATTACAGCCCTTTTCACGGCAACAGCACTTGTGTTCTGCTGCCTGCCGCAGCGGGTCCACGCGGCAGCGGCGCTCGATTTTGAGATCGGGCGCGCCTCCGCCGAAGCTAAAGCCGGTGAAACGGTCAAGGTGCCTGTCACCGCTAAAACAAATCCCGGCTACGGCTCGGGTGTCATCAATGTAAACTGGGACAGCGATGCGCTGACACTCACAAATGTGGAGTTCAGTGCTGAACGCGCTCCCGACAACGGCTCTGCGGAGATCGTCAGCGACGGCAGCTATTGCCTGTCCTTCGGCGATGACTACGCTACGGAGAATTTCATCGGCACCGGTACTTTCTTCACGCTGACTTTTGAAGTCGCTGCAAGCGCAGGCGCAGGTGATTATATGATCTTCCTCGATCAGGCAGATGTTATCGATAAGGACATCAAGCGTATCGATGTTACTCAGACAGCAGGTGTTGTCTCACTCACCGGCGACGCGGTAAATCCTGCAGCACTGACTATGGAAATCGGCAGCGCAGAAGCAGCACTCGGCGAGGATACTGAAGTCAGCGTACCTGTCAAGGCGGTTCAGAATCCGGGGTATATCGTTGGCTTTGCTGATCTGACCTGGGATCCAGAAGTACTGACGCTCTCGAAGATCGTGTATGCCGACAAAGTACCAAATGCCGGTTCTGCGGCGATCAATAACAGCGGCTGGTATCGTATTGCATTCGGAAATTTTACCGCAGCGAAGAATTATGCTGAGACCGGCGATATGTTCACACTGGTATTTACGGTGAATGAAAGTGCTGCAGCAGGAGTATATGAGATCATGCTTGGCAATCTGCAGGTAGAAAACTTTGCAGAGGCATCTGTACCGGCGACCGTCAAGTCAGGTAAGATCACCCTTGCTGAGCATATTGCGACTACAACATCAACTACTTCAACTACCACTACAAACAAGCCTACAACAACATCGACCACATCAACTAAGACAACTACCACTACAAATAAGCCAACGACAACGTCGACCACTTCAACTACGACAACTACCACTACAAACAAACCGACTACAACATCGACAACTTCAACTAAGACAACTACCACTACAAACAAAACTACCACAACATCGACCACTTCAACTACGACAACTACCACTACAAACAAACCGACTACAACATCGACCACTTCAACTACTACCACCACAACTACAAACAAGCCAACGACAACGTCAACTACTTCAACTACTACCACCACAACTACAAACAAGACTACCACAACATCGACCACTTCAACCACAACAACCACCACTACAAACAAGACTACCACAACATCGACCACTTCTACTACCACAACTACCACTACAACAACCAAGGATAAAACCACTACAACATCATCAACTACCACTACAACGACTACTTCCAATGACAAAACCACCACAACAACTGTTACAGACATAAATGAAACTACTTCAACAACTACATCGCCAGTAACTCAACCGGATTATACTCTCGGAGATGTGAATAATGACGGAAAGATCAATGCGGTCGACGCTTCAAATGTTCTTGCATATTATGCCCGCATATCTACAAATCAGGAAGGCGGATATACCGAGGAGCAAAAGCTTGCTGCCGATGTTGATCATGATGGAAGGATAAATGCAGTTGATGCATCAAATATTCTTGCGTACTATGCATATGTATCGACTACAAAAGAAACTCCGATGTCAATGGAAGAATATATGAAAAAGAATTAAGAAAATGCCTTAATGTTATAACCGCCCTTCACGGGCGGTTCTTCTTTTATCTTGACAAATGTATCTTCATATGGTATTATAAAACAGAACATATATTCTATCTGCTGTGCTGGGAGGTGATCTTCATATGTATGTCCTTACGAATAGAACCGAGAGAAATGGCCGAGGTCCTCATAAAGATAAGAAAAATGGCTTTGGCCCAAGATATGTCCATTAAGCCCGGAAAAAGCCTTATCATGTCCGGAGACCTTTATCCGTCAGATATAGCACCTGTTCTTGCTCCGAACAAATATGGAAACAAGGCTGTATTTCCAATGGCGTGGGGGGTCACGCATAAGTCTGCTCCTAAACCTCTTGTCATCTGTAATCATCTCATATTCTTCAGCACGATTTTTGTAAGTAATAACCTCTGTGATGCAACCTTTATTTCGATTAGTAAGCATTTGCTTTGGATTTCCGTTAAAGTTTCTGGCGATAAATTTATTTGCAAGGTCTGTAATTTCTTTAGCAAGTCAGCATTTACATATATTATATAACATGATTCGTCATAAGATTGTTTAATGTATTGTACATGATCAACAACACAGCGATGCGAATTAAACAATCAGATATTCTATATGTAGATTATTACTCGATAATTGTTAAAATCTTTTGGTGGATATTGACGTTTAGTGTTCTGTAGTGTATAAAGATGTTGCATCGATGTAATATCAATAATAAGAGGTGTAATAAAATATGAACGACAAATCCAGCTTAAACGCAATTCCAATTCCAAAGATCAAGCTTGAATATCCTCTAGCAACTGACGATCCAACTTTGATAACAGCAGAAGCACTTCAAAAAGAACTCTATGATATAGGTTTGAATTGTGGTTATACAAGAATAGACCGACTTGAGACATACATAAAAGAGACAATTGCTACACTTCCAGATGGTACGCTTGAAGGATATAAAATCTTCAATACTAATGCCGGAGAGATTAATGATTATCTAAAGTCGGGCGGCTTAAGAAAAAGTTTTTCAGATGTTGTAACTGATACATCGATTCACGCCAATTGGCAGCCACAAGATATTTGCCCTTATAAAACTGAACTTGCAGTTATTGCATTTCCTGAACATTTTGATTATCTTAGAAATAATTATATTAATTTTGCTTCTTCAATAAAGGATATTAATATATATGAAGGTGATGAATCTCATTTACCGAGCAATGGAATGAAAGTCAAACCGAAACCATCTCATATACAGTTCCTGCAAATTCAAAAGCATTTTTGTATCAGGGCTATATATGCTGTTCTATTCTCGAGTTCGATGTTAAAACTATGACTTATAGCTATAAAGATGAAGGTAGATTCCTTACAAATGTTATCGCTTCATCACCAACTCCGATAACTAAATCTCCAGCTGTAATACAAAGGCCGTTAAAGGCAGCAGGTGAACCGCTTCTTTGGGAAACTCTTTAAGTGTTTTATATGTAAGAAGGATTATTTTCCTTAAAAGCGAATAAAATAAAAGCTGAACTCAGAAGAGTTAAGCTCAGTCTGTCCCTAAACCCCTGATTCAAGGCGAATCAGGGGTTATATTTTTGTGAAAATATAAAATAATATGTAATAAAGAGTATACAGAGTAGAAAATGCAGCGGAATTGGAAGAAGATAGCATAGATGATTCTATAAAGACATCGGAAAAAATTATTGAGGTACATAAAAGAAAGGGCACAATATAACGAAATATCTTGCAAAACGGAATAAACTGTGCTATAATATGTTAGTAAACTCTAACATATATATGCTTTAAATTCATTGAGTATCAAAGCATCAGCAATAAAATGTAGGTGAACAGCGATGAATATTTACGTTATAATTGGAGTGATCGGCATTATCAGCGGGATCCTTTGTGCTCAGGCAGATGTAACGCTTGCCTGGTCGGGCAGGAAAGAAGACTCTCTGGACTCAAAAGCGGTGGGACGCATCTCGCCCTGGTGGACTCAAACAAGTCAGCGGCATTTTGACAAGGCATTCTGGCTTTCCTGCATAGGTCAGCCGGGAACATATCTGACTACATGGTTCCTTGCGGAGCTTATCTCAGACAAGAGCTCAGCGCTTGGAACATTACTGAAAATATGCACGTTCATCGGTGCATATACGGGTCTTCTGTTCCATGCGGCAGCCTGCATAAAGCCTGTTGTTTATCGTGCCATAGCAAAAGAAGTTTCGGCTGAGACTGCTCAGAAAGCAATGGATCAGATCGACAGATACCCGAAAATTCCGTCTGCGGTCAGCGGCATAGTGCTGTTTCTTGTGGAAACGGTTATCATGATAATTGCGATACTGACCGGCGCTCTCGAAGTTCCGAAATGGTTTGTACTGCTGAATCCCGTTGGTGCTCTGCCCATACTGCTCATTGCAAGGAAGCTGAACATCAAAGTCGGCGGAGCAATGGGTATAGGCTTCACATTTTATGGGACCGGACTTATCGTTGCAGGGATCGGAGCGTTATTTGGATGAAGATGTTATATCAAAAGTACGAAGAAGGTGAATTATGCTGAAAATATGCTTGCTTACCGCATTTATCGGACATCTGCTCTGCTGGTACTGCGACTGCCTCATCACATACACACCCGACGGCAGATTCTCTGCAAAAATGCTGGAGGACAACACTCGGTTATCGGAACTTATGAAAAGAATGCCGCTGAAACGCCCGATGCTATCCATAGTGCTTGGTATATTTGCGCTTATTATGTCATTTTGCGGCTTTCTATCGCTTTGTGAGTGGATGCGGCAGTTTTCGGGAGCATATGCGGCTCTTATGCTTATAGGTGCGGTAGCGTTCACTACCTGCGTTATACCTCATCATGTGATATGCGGACTTGTGGAGTGGTTTTACATACGTCTCGGACGAACTGATGAAGCACGAAAATCGGTGCTTGAATTCTTTCGTAAAACCTCTGCAACAATGGTGATATGTTATCTGGGACTGCTGCTTTTCTCGGTTTCATTTTTCATCGCAGTAGTTACGGGAACGACTTCACTTCCGCGGTGGGCGTGTGTTTTCAACACACTTCCGCTCTTTCTGGTATTGTCGCCGTTTAAGATCGCAGGAAGCGGAAATATAGCCAACGGGCTGATGTTTCTTGCCCTATTTTTCATAATATGAAGGGAGTTTTTATGTATCTGGTTTTCTCAATTTTAGGACTTATCGGAGGTCTGCTCTGCTGTGTGGGAGATGTTCTATTTGACCTGAAAGGCAAGGGCAACGAAAAGCTGGGAACGTCAAAGAATATCGACAGCAATTGGGTGAAAATGGCTGACTGGAGATTTGGACTTTCCATAGCCCTTGCACTTGTCGGCGACGCGATGGTGGGGCTTGGATTTTATTCTATCGGAATGCAGATCGCCAAAACTCATTCGCTGCTTGGCTATCTGACCATAGGCTTTGGATATTTCGGCTCAATGGCAGGGATCTTCATTCATTCCTTTGTGTGCATACAGGCACTTATTTACAAGGGAGCACTGATAAACGGCAGCCTGCAAATTGCCGATGACATTCTTGAAAAGCTGTACAAGCAGATAATGCCCACATTTGCAACCGGCTATATTTCGCTGTTAGTGCCGACAGTTCTGGTAATTATCGCCATTCTGAACGGTGCACTTGATGTGCCGAAAATATGCGTGATACTTAACCCGATAGTATTCCTGATAATTGGTATTACCTGCCGTAAAATAGATCCTGTGAAGTTTCAGGATCTTCCCGGTATTATCATGCCCAGCTTCGGACTTTCCATGTTCGGACTGATAGGGATACTCAACCTTATATGACGAAAGGAGCAGACAATAATGAAAAAATACGATATTTCGCAGAAAATCAATTTCAAAACAGGTACATATGAGCTGAACAGCGATGCAAACTTCAATTATCAGCTCAACCGTGTCATTATGTGGGACGGCGGAGATGCAGATGAGGTTTCGGCAGTATCACATAGCATAAGGACAAGCTCAGACTGGGTAAACGCTATGGAAAAACTGGCGGAAAAGGCTCACGCAGAGGGTAGGACGGAAAACGAGATAGCCTATCTGCGAATGTCGGAATTCTTCATCTACGACACCGACCCGAAGAAAAAACAGCGCTATGAGGAAGCTCGTGAGCTGTTTTATGAATTCTACTCCGACTACTTCGACAAGGGGATAGTAAAGAGATATGAAGTGCCATATGAGGGCGGATATCTGCCTGTTATGGTGACAAAGGCAAATGGCAGAAGCAAGGGGAATATCCTGCTTCACGGAGGTAATGACAGCTATTTCGAAGAGCTTTTCTTTCCGATGCTGTACCTTGCCGAAAACTGCTTTGATGTGTATCTGTATGAAGGTCCCGGACAGGGCGGAGTTCTCCGTTTGCAGAATATGAAATTCACACATAAATGGGAAAGACCGACTAAAGCTGTGCTGAATTTCTTTAAACTGAAAGATGTGACCATAGTTGGTGCATCTCTCGGCGGATACCTTGCACCCCGTGCGGCAGCTTTTGACAAGCGTATAAAGCGAGTGGTGGGCTGGTCAATATTCCCCGATTTCTTCGACGTTGTTATCTGTGATCACCCGAAGCCTGTGCGTGATGCCATAGACTTCATGTTCCGCTTGGGAATGGACTCAGCTATGAATAAGCTGTACACGAAAATGATGGAGAAGGAGGAGATCGTCAAGTGGAATCTCCTGCATGGTATGTACGCTTACGACGCAAAGACTCCCAGCGATTATGTACGGAAGATACGCAAATTCACACTGAAAGGCATTGCTGACAGGATAGATCAGGACGTGCTGATAATCGGTGCAAACAAGGATCATTTCATAATGCCGTATCTGTTCCATGAGGAATATGATATGCTTCAGAATGCCCGTTCACTGACTCTGAGACTTCTCACTGACAAACAGGACGCAGGTGCTCACTGCAATGTAGGCAACTCCAAACTTGTGCTGGATTCTATAATAAAGTGGATAGAGTGCTGCAACGAATAAAAAAGAAAGAGGTAATTATTATGGGACTTATGAAAAACTTTTTCAGCCAGACAAGAAAGCCGGAAGGTGCACTTGGTAAGATGATGCTTTCCGGAATGAACTCAGGACACGCAAAGCTTGCGGACTGGGGATTTGAACATCTGCCGAAGCTTTCCCCAAAACAGGCCGCAGACCTTGGCTGCGGTGCAGGCAGAAATGCAGGAGAGCTGCTGAAAAAATATCCGAACGCAAAGGTCACAGCTATGGACTATTCCGCGCTATCAGTACAGAAAGCCAAAGAATATAATCAGGCAATGATAGACGCGGGCAGGTGCAGGGTGATACAGGGAGATGTTTCAAAGCTGCCTCTTGAAAAGAACAGCTTTGAACTTGTTACCGCTTTCGAGACTGTCTATTTCTGGCCGGGACTGGAAAAATGCTTCTCACAGGTCGCAGGTATCGTGAAAGACGGCGGATATTTTATGATATGCAATGAGTCTGACGGAACTGATAAGACCAGTAAGAAATTCGAGTCTATAATCGACGGTATGCACTGCTATACTCCCGCTGAGATCACAGAAACACTTAAAAAAGCAGGCTTTTCTGAGGTCAGTTCCGACCACCACCCGTCAAAGCCGTGGATAACTGTGATCGCTAAGAAATAAGGTGACGGTATGACAACATTTATTCTGACTCTTGTGATGATGGCAGGGCTGTTTCTGCTGCTCTGGGGAGCAGTTGGATTTGTGCAGGATAAACGATTTTTCACTACCGCTCCGAAAGAGATACAGGAGACAGTTCTGCCAAAACCTGAGCGCGTTCATATGCACGGTGCTGTTCTGAGATGTACAGCTGAGATCTTGAAATGGAGGTTATGATATTGAGATTTGATAAACGTGACAAAGTTGTGAAAGCACCTGACGGCCTTGAAAGTCCGCTGTACAGGCTGACAAAAAAGGTCGTAAAGGCGATGAAAATGAAGGAAAGCCTTGTTGGAACAAAGGAGGAAGTCCTTGCAAAGGCAGCGAAAATGAATGCGAAAAACCGACATTTCTCCATGCCGACTGACAACAAGGCTCACTACACCGATCATCTGATACAGGGACAGTATCACTGCCTTGAGATCAACATTGAAAAGAAAAGGCGGAGGAATGCTGTGCTGTTCGTCTTCGGCGGAGGAATGATACTCGGCTCTGACAGCGGAGATGTGGGACTTTCCGGAAAAATTGGCGGAATAACGGGCTCTGATGTGTGGTTCCCGTACTATCCCATGTGCCACGAACATGATATGCTGGAAAACGTAAAAATGGTATTTGAGTGCTATAAGAAGATGCTCAGATACTACAAGCCGGAAAACATTGTATTTCTTGGGTTTTCTTCCGGTGCGGCACTTCTTCTCGACGTTATCACATACATAAACGAACTGAATGACGGCGGAGAAAACTTACCGATGCCCGGACTGCTGATACCGATCTCTCCGGGAAGCGTGCCTGTCACAGATGACGAGAAAGCTGCAATTGCCAGACTTGACAAAAGAGACATAATGATACCTGCGGAGTATATGTACACCGCCCGTGAGATCATGTGCCACGGCAGGGAAGTGCCAGAAAAATACCTTGCAACCGCTCATGGTGATTTCAGAAATGCTCCCATGACACACTTTTATTACGGAACAGCGGAGACTCTGTACGCCTTTGCTCCGAGCTATGCGGAGAGCTATCGGAAAGCAGGTGCAAAGTGCATTATCCATGTGGGGAAGGGAATGCACCACTGCTATGCTATGCAATATTTTATTCCCGGCTGTAAACCGGCATTTAATGAAGTGATGCAGTTGATAAGGAATTATTTCGGAAAAGAAGCAAAAATATGAGTTTTACAGACAATTTCGGAAATCCCAAAGGACTTCTTGGCCGATTGATGCTTGTCAGCATGGATAAGGAGCATCTTCATGACCAGATATACGGCAGAGCAGATCGCTGATATGCTGAAAGCAGCAGGATTTTCTGATATATCAATAAATAAAAAGGAAAACCTGTTTTTAGTTATGGGTCATAAGAAATAATTCATTCGGAAACAGGATCTGGAGTAAAAATGGAAAAACATAAACTAAAGGAATGCGGATTTGAAGGCTGTTTTTATGATGATGGCGTTGACGGAGATAAAGCTGTTATACTGACTATTGTATACAGCGGCGGCAGCTTTTTCTGTAAACACCTGGCAAAATGGCTGAATAAAAACAATATAGCAGTTATCGGACTAACTACATTCGGCGCAGAGGGAATGCGTCACGGACAGGAAAGGATGTCCCTTAATTATGTTGAAGCAGCAGCAAAGTGGCTTCGGAAAAAGGGATATGAGAAAATAGGCATTATGGGCCTTTCATTCGGTGCGACCTATGCACTGTCCGCAGCGGCAAGAGTTCCGGATATATCGTTAGTTATCTCTCTTTCGGGATATGAGCTTGTATTTGAAGGAGTAGAAAATGAGGGCTTTTCCGAGTGGCCTGCAGGTCATTCTGCGTATACTTGGAACGGAAAGGAATTGCCGTATCAGCCATATTATCTCGACAGGCAGAGCTTTATGCAGACCTATCGCAATGCAAAGAAAAAGTATGGTGAAGCAATGGGCAGAGCAGTTTTTGAACACAGTCTAAGTCATACTCCTGCTGCGGAATGCTATATACCCGTTGAAAACATCTGCGGCAGAGTTGTGTTTATCGGATGCCGTCCCGATACCGAGTGGGATACCTGCAATGCGGCTGTGAGAATGAAAAAAAGAATGCTCGAAAACGGCTTTAAGTACCCAATTGACGTTATCCAATACAAAAGAGGAACGCATCTTACCTTGCCTGAGGTCATCCCATGTCTGACTATACTCTCAATGATGCATTCTGAGGGCAGAAAGCATCGCAGGCAATGCCAAAAAGTGCGGATCGACATAAAAAACAAGATCGAAAAGATATTGACAGAATGGTAAAAGAAGCGTGATCATGAGCGCCCTTAAATGAGACAGAAAACAGATAACTATTCAGAAATAAGCATCGCTTAAAAAATGTAACATCCCTCTTGACAATCAGCAGAAGATGTGATATTATGATAATTGGATTATCGATAATACAAATATCAAAGGAGTGAGCTGATGTCTACACCTGATAAAAGCATTGATCCGAGACTGCTTGCGAGTGCGGAAGCTGAGTTCAATAAAAACGGCTTCATAAAGGCTGAACTTAAAACTATCTGCGAGAACGCAGGCATTACCACAGGTGCGCTGTATAAGCGATATAAGGGCAAGGAGGAGCTCTTCTGTGCTGTTGTTGACGGCATAGTTTCTGAACTGACTGACTTTGTAGAAAACAGATCTGATATTGATTTTTCTGCACTTAGCAATGATGAGATCATTGCATCATGGACCATGACTTATGAGTCGTTTATCCCTATGTTCAGGCTGCTTTACGACAACAGGATCACATTTGTCCTGCTTATTGACAAAGCCGCAGGGACAAGGTATGAGAACTTTGATCATGAGTTTGTGACGAAGCTGAGTTATGCCTACGAGAAGTTCTACGACGAGGCGAAAAAGCGCGGTCTTGCCAAAGCTGATGTCACAAGAGAGGAGTTCCATGTCCTTATCTCATCGTACTGGACCTGTGTGTGCGAGCCGTTTATCCATAATATGTCATGGAAAAAAATAGAGGAGCATTGCAGAGTCATGTGCAGATTTTTCAACTGGAGAGATGTCATTCTGCTGAAAGGAGAAGATGATGTTTAAGAAAGTCAAGCCCTACATGGGCAAATACATAAAATACACCTACGGAGCGCTGGCGGTCATGTTTGTCGCACTGATAGCGTCAGCGGTGCCGTTTTTTCTGGTGTACCGCATAATAAAACCGCTTCTGGAGGGCGAAAAGCTCTCCGCAGGCTATTATATCGGTCATATTGCTTTTATTTTTATATGCTTGTTAGCATATGCTATCTTATATGTGCTGGGACTTAAATTCTCCCACATATCCGCATTCAATACGCTGAAAAATATCCGCATATCATTACAGAAAAAGCTGGAGCGACAGCCTCTCGGAACGATACAGGATATGGGGAACGGCAGGATAAAAAAGCTGTTCACCGATGATATCGAACAGGTGGAAATGCTCCTTGCACACGCAATTCCCGAGGGTATCTCGAACCTTGCAATGGCAGCCATAGCTATTATCTGTATGTTCTTTGCAGACTGGAAACTGGCGCTTCTTTCGCTCTGCTCGCTGCCTATTGGAATGTTTGCGATGGGCATGATGTTCAAGGCTGGCATGGAGCGCATGAACGACTATTATGCGGCATCTGCGAAGATGAACGCAACCATTATCGAGTACATCAACGGTATGGAGGTAGTCAAGGTCTTCGGACGTGACGGCGAGTCCTATCAGCGGTACGAAAAGGACATCAAAAGCTACCGTGACTTCACTCTTGAATGGTACAAGATATGCTGGCCGTGGATGGCTCTGTACAGCGCTATCCTGCCTTGTGTGGCACTTGTGATGCTTCCTGTGGGAACGCTGCTGGTCATCAACGGTAGTTCGACCTTAGCGGACCTTGTGCTGGTGTTCTGTCTTTCACTATCTGTGGGAGTTCCAATACTGAAAGCGCTGAACTTCGCAGGCAAATTCCCGCAGCTCAACTACAAGATTGACGAGATAGAAAAGGCTATGGACAGTGAGCCTTTAAAAACTAAGGATAATTCATTTATCGGTAACTCAAATATCGTTGAGTTCGAGGACGTTCACTTTGCTTATAAGGAACAGGAAGTCCTTCACGGTGTTTCACTGGAATTGCAGGAGGGCTCACTCACAGCTCTTGTTGGTGAATCGGGAAGCGGCAAATCCACGCTGGCAAAGCTGTTGGTGCATTACTATGACATAAATGGCGGAAAGATAACTCTCGGCGGACAGGACATAACCGATATGAGCATCGAGGCTCTGAATGACCGCATTTCCTACGTTTCGCAGGAGCAGTTTCTGTTCAATACAACTCTGTATGAGAATATCCTTATGGGCGACCCGAAGGCTACCCGTGAACAGGTGCTTGAAGCTGCGGAAAAGGCTCAGTGCAGGGAATTTCTTGAGCGTTTGCCTGACGGCATAGACACTATGGCAGGCGACGGAGGCAAGCAGCTTTCCGGCGGCGAGCGTCAGCGGATCTCACTTGCAAGAGCAATACTGAAAAATGCTCCCGTAATTGTACTTGACGAGGCAACTGCCTTCATAGACCCCGAAAACGAGGAGAAAATGAATGCGGCAATTGCAGAGATAATCAAGGGAAAAACTGTTCTCGTCATCGCTCATCGTTTGCAGACTGTCGTGAATGCGGACAAAATTTGCGTGATGAAGGACGGAAACATAATCGCTGCGGATACACATGAAAAGCTGCTGGAAAGCTGTGATGAGTACATAAAGCTGTGGAACAGCAGCGAAGCGAGAGCAAACTGGACTATCGGAAATGAGGTGAGGGCATGATAGGAATGATAAGGCGTATCCTCGGCATTTCGGGGAAATACAAGGGCAGAATTTACGGTGCATTCGTGCTTTCGTTTCTGAAAGGAATGCTGATGAAAGTGCCCATAATCGTGATGTACTTCATAGCGGCGGCATTCATCGACGGAAATATTTCAAAGCGAGCCTGCATTTATGCGGCGGTCGCACTGGTGGTAAGCGTTGGTGTGCAGGCACTTTTCCAGTACCTTGCCGATCGTCTGCAAAGTGCGGCAGGATATATGATATTTGCGGATATGCGAATGAAGCTGGGTGAACACCTCCGCCGCCTGCCTATGGGATTTTTCACTGAGGGCAACATCGGCAGGATAAGCTCCGTGCTTTCAACAGACATGGTTTTCATTGAGGAAAACTGCATGATGGTAATTGCGGACATGATGAGCTATCTGTTCTCGCAGGCGATAATGATAATTTTTATGTTCGCATTTGACTGGCGGCTGGGACTGGTCTCACTGCTGTTTACGGGTATCATCGTCGCTATCGGTATACCAATGCAGAAAAGCGATCTGAAGCACTCTGATGCCCGTCAGGAAGCCTCAGAGGTGCAGACAAAAGCTGTGCTTGATTTCACAGAGGGGATCGGCATAATCAAGACTTATAATCTCCTTGGTGAGCGTTCAAAGGAACTGACCGACAGCTTTGACACAAACTGCCGTGTTAATCTCGGATTTGAGGAAGCTCATATGCCGTGGAAAACCTCTGTGTACATAGTCTACGGACTGGCAACTGCGGCGGTGCTGGCAGTGTCGGCGGTGATGTACAGAAACGGGGATCTGCCGCTGGATTACTTCATCGGAATGCTGCTGTTCCTGTTTGATATGTTCGTTCCTATCCGCACATTCTACGATCAGGGAACAAGACTTACGGTCATGAATGCCTGCATGGACAGGATAGATGCGCTTTTTGCGGAGAACGAGCTTGATGACAGCGGTACTCAGACTCTTACGGAGAATGATTCTCCCGAGATAGAATACAGAAACGTCACCTTTGCCTACGACAAAAAAGACGTTCTGAAGGACGTTTCGTTCAGTGCGGAAAAGGGAACAATGACTGCCCTTGTGGGACCGTCAGGCGGCGGTAAATCCACAATTGCAAGCCTTTTCGCCCGCTTCTGGGATATACAGTCGGGAGAGATACTTCTGCACGGCACGGATATACGAAAGATACCGCTTTCTGTGCTTATGGACAACATCAGCATGGTGTTCCAAAGAGTGTATCTGTTCCGGGATACGGTGTACAACAATATCGCACTTGGACGGCCTGATGCAAGCCGTGAGGAGGTCATAGAGGCTGCGAAAAAGGCAAGGTGCTACGACTTTATCATGGAATTGCCGGAAGGTTTTGACACTGTTATCGGTGAAGGCGGAGCGTCACTTTCAGGCGGTCAGGCACAGCGACTTTCAATCGCAAGGTGCATACTGAAAAATTCGCCTATCGTCATTCTTGACGAAGCTACCGCAAGTGTGGACGCTGACAATGAAAGCTATATCCAGCAGGCTATTTCCGAGCTGTGCAAGGGAAAAACGCTCCTTGTTATCGCCCACAGACTGAACACTATCGCTGACGCAGACAGGATAATGGTAGTAAAGGATGGTCAGATAGCGGAAGCGGGTGACCACGGCAGCCTTATGGCTAAGGACGGCATATATCGCTCAATGGTGACTAAACGTGCAGTCGGCACAGGCTGGAGGAATTAGACTGCGAGTGCTCAGTGTGAAATACAGACGATCACTGAGATCCTGTCAAGCACAGCATCTGTCTTGAGATCATCGAAATAGTCATAATCGTACACGGACGGCGTTCGTGTATCTTGCCTTTGATGAAGAATATCAGTCCAACAGAGAAAAGTATCAGCAGTATAATACCGATGATCTTCAATGTCTTATGACCTCTTTTCTTATTTGCTTCCATTTCTGACCTCTCCTTTCCGATATTCCTTATCCATCAGCAGAACACAACAGAGCATGATACACGGAAACACAATACCGCATAAGATACCCCTGTGCAGATCGCTCCCAAATAAGGCAGACGCTTTTCCTGCGATCGTCGGACCGGCACAGCACCCCAGATCACCTGCAAGCGCCAGTAACGCAAACATCAGCGTTCCGCCGTTTCTGAGCCTTGCGGCTGAGAGACTGAAAGTTCCCGGCCAGAATATCCCGACTGAAAATCCGCACAGCATACAGCCGATCAGTCCGGCTGCCGGAGCTTTTGTCAGACCGATCAGCAGATAGCTCCCAACGCATAAAACGGACGATGCGAGCATTACCTTTTGCAGCGGTATCTTCTCTCCAAATTTGCCAAACATCGCTCTTGCACTGCCCATACACAGTGCAAATCCCATAGTCCCGATCAGGTCTCCTGCGGATTTTGAGATGTGCAGTCCCGATTCGGCAAATGCAGATGCCCACTGGCTTACCGTCAGCTCACAGGCCCCTGCACAAAGCATCATCAGGCAGAAAAATATGAATTGGGGTGTTCTTATCAGTTCGGCAAATCCCGATTCCTTTCCTCTTGTTTCGGATAGCGTGGCAATGGGTACTTTCAGGAAAAGAATAAAATTCAACATCGGAACGATCGACCATAATGCGGCAAGTATACGCCAATGCTCTATGCCTGCAAGGGCAAAAAACAAAGTCGATAGCAGTACCGTAGCTGCCTGACCCCAGCAGTAGAAGGAGTGGAGCAAGGACATCGCAGTCTCCTTGTTGTCTGTCGGACAAGCCTCAACGATGGGGCTTACAAGCACCTCCATAAGCCCTCCTCCCACAGCATACAGTGCTATGCAGATGACAAGTCCTGCAAAAGGTGACGGGAGCTTGTCTGGCAGGATTGTCATCAAGAGAAATCCCGATGCAGACAGGATATGTGCAAGCTGCATAGATGCCCGATAGCCGATCTTATCCACAAAGGCAGGAGCAACTGCATCAACTGTAAGCTGAACGGCAAAATTGATCGTTATGAGCCATGTGATCTGTGCCAAAGGGATACCAAATTCAGCCTGAAACCGCAGAAAGAGCATCGGCACAAAGTTGTTGACGATCGCCTGTATCACATAGCCGATGAAACAGGCGGTCAGTGTTGTTTTATATGTTATATTCTTAATGATCCTCACCTCAAAATGCTTTATCAAGCAGTTCAAGCCCATAGGTCTTTACATCGCCGTTCACTGCGTCAAATATCCACTCACCGACGCTTCGGTCGTTTCCGAGCTTGTCAAACACATTCGCAGAGATGATCGTATGCTGGGTATTATGGGTTTCTGCATCTTCTCCGCAGCACCAGATATAAATGCCCACATCGGGGATATTCGTCTGCAAGCCGTTTACCATTTCTCTCAGATCACGCTGAAAGTGATCGCCAAGCTCTTTTGTCTTATCCATTTTTCCACTGTCGATATAGGACTGATACTGCATCAGGGTATCATCACGATAGGAGCAGTCATAAAGTATTTTCACGCTGTCACCACGCTTTTCGTGGAGTGCGGTCAGACTGTCAAGGACAAGGTTGTTAGTGGTCAGTCTGTCTGATATTTCAGTAGGAGCTTTCCACAGATCCACAGCCGTTTCGTGCCAGCCGTCATAAAGCAGGAGCGAGCTGTCCACACAGACTGTCACATTTTCAGCGCTGGGAAAACGGTCGATCACATCGTCAGCCAACAAAGAAGTCGCAAATCCGCCTGCCGAAAAGCCGGTTACAAGCAGCGTGTCAGGCTCTCCGATATACTGCCTGACCTGTTCCACATAAGCGGAGTAATTGCTGTACCCTGTGTGATACACAGTCTTTTTGCCCTCGTAAGTTCCCGTGCCTGCGTGAAAATCGCCGGTCGCATAGGGGATCACGATAAAGCTCCAGTCCTTGAACGGATTATCCTCCGCAGTGCTGCCGATACCGCCCTGTGCGACAAAATCCTGTGCCGTCATATTTGTCGCATAGAACTCCTTGCCTCCCTCAGAGGTCTCAGGAGTGATGCTCACACCGCCGCCGAAGAAATACACAACGACTTTGTTTTCCGTACCCTTGCGGAAGATGCCGTGCCATTCGCTGCCGTCCGAGGACTTTGCACCGTCCACCTCGACATCATACCACTTTCCAATCTCGGGTTCACCCTTGAGCTTCGGGAACGTTTTGAGAAATGTCAGCTTCAGAAGAATAAAAATGCCTATTGCGATCACTAAAATAATAATTCCGATGATGATAAGCACCTTTTTTAGTCTGCTTTTCGGTTTTACGTTCTCCATAACAATTCCTCCTCAATCTCACGACTTGACAAACCCGCTTTTCTATGATACTATAATATCATAAAACAGCTGCAAAGTCAATAAGATCGGGAAAATGATACTATTTGGCGAAATAGTATCATCTGGCAGAAAGGAAGAACAAAAAATGTCGGAATATGTGACCTCCGCCTACGGTGAAGCGCTGTTCAAGCTGATGAAAAAGAAGAACATCGAAAAGATCACCGTGGACGAGCTGTGCGAGGAAGGCGGCATCGGCAGGGCGACCTATTTTCGCAATTTCAAATCAAAGGACGAGATCATCACCGCCTACATCATCATGAAGTGGCGAGAATATGAGCGTGAACACAGGCTCAAAGAGCATCAGTTGGGTGACAGCTACCGTGTCAGGCGGTACTTTGATTTTTGCTATTCACTTCGGAAAAAGAACGACCTTATTATCGGTCAGGGACATCACGGAGCGATCCTGTCAGCTTATGAGGTCATCATGACCGACAGCGACACCGAGCAGTCCATTGATACCTACGAAAGCTACTACCTTGCCTATGGGCTTTTCGGCATCTTTATGAAGTGGGCAAAAGGCGGTTATGCCGAGTCGGTGCAGGAGATGACGCAGATCGTGGTGGAGAGGATATTTGCAGGAAATATGGAATAAATGAAGCCCTGAGAAATGCTTATCAAGTGAGCAGATCTCAGGGCTTCTTCCTTTACGGCATTCACGCTTTATAATAGACAACTGTCGCTTAATTGTCAAACATCGTCAGGGTGAGCCTGACCGTTCCGAGAAAAGTGCTGCGTGGCAGACTGCGATAGGCTTGCAGGATGTTGACGGAATTCAGACTTCAGAATACCTGCTGGAAACAGCCAAGGAGCATATTGAGGGAAAGATCGATATATCTACTGTACAAAAGCGGATCTACAGCTACTATGAGCAGCGAAATGTGCGTATGACTGTTGAACAGGAAACGATGGAAGCGGACATTGTAGCAGCTCATATAGCCGAACTCCTTGCCGAGAAGACCTTCCAGTTCTCACCTGCAGAGCTACAATCCATTCACCGCCGACTGTTCACTGGAGTATTTAAGACGGCTGGTCAGTACAGGACCGTTTTTATTTAATTTCTTGTTCGAGATCATAGAATAGTTTTGAATCAAAGAATTCTGGTAGTGAGATATTAAAACCATCACAAATCATTTTTATCGTGACAATACCGGGATTTTTGCTTACACCGTAAATAATGTTTTTGAACGTTGAGGGTGGTATTGCAGACAGGTTTGCAATACCGTTTATTGTAATATCCTTTTCCTTGCAAAGCTCGATAATACGAGCAGAAACTGCCTCTCTTGTAATCATATGTCCTCCGTCTATATATAGTCCTTTTTATCAGTATATGATATTTTAGGAATAAACGCAGTCTATATATAGAATACGGAGGGGTTATATGATCTGTACCTGAACATAGCAATGCCCTATGAAGAATAGTCCACAAACTGGGTAGAAGAACATCGTGACCGTTTCTTCGCCATTCACGCTGATTCCGATCGTGTAGAGATATTTTCAAATCGGTACAACAAGAACTGCTATGGCCTTGCTGATGAGCATATGATTGCTGACTATGAGATATATGTAAAGCTTTGTGCTTTTACGTCCAGAGAAATGGCGTCAGCTCAGAATGGTTTCAATAAGTTTATAAAGTGACTAAACTCCCTGTGTGTACGCACAGGGAGTAATTTATAGTGTGAGATTTTATTGATTTTAAAGCGCTATTATGATATACTAATTATAGAATAAAATAACAAGCAATGAGGTGAGAAAATGAACGAATTATCGAAATATCTGTGTTTGCTCCTTCGTCACCAGCCTGATAAAGCAGGACTTGATATGGACGAACACGGTTGGGTATCAGCAGAACAGCTTATAGTCGGCGTTAATCGCCACAGCAGTTATAATCTGGACCGTGAACTGTTGGAGCAGATAGTAGCCGAAGACAACAAGGGACGTTACAGATTTGATAATAATCATGAAAAGATCAAGTGCTGTCAGGGACACTCGATTCCGTGGGTTGAACCTGAGTTGAAGTATTGCGAGCCGCCCGAGTTCCTGTATCACGGAACGACTACAAAGGCGCTTGAAGCCATTGAAGAAAGCGGAGCTGTAAAGAAGATGAAGCGACACGCTGTACATATGCAGGCAGATATAAGCAAAGCATGGCAGTCAGCCGAGCGATGGCACAAGACTCCTGTTGTGCTGAAAATAGCAGCATCGGATATGAACAAGGACGGATATAGGTTCGGAGTTACCGAGAATGAGGTCTGGTGTACTGAAGAAGTACCGGTCAAGTATATTTGTGACAGAGTTTATATTATTTAATACTATGAAAAATAGCTTCTATCAGGCAGTAAAGGAACTCGAATTATAATAAGTTAAGGTGATACTATGGGAATGTTTTTTTCAAACATACACATTAAAATGACGGAAAATTTCAGCATAAATGATGTAAAGAATTTTATGGATACAACTATGACTGAAAAAGGTTATACCTGCACAGACAACAATAGTGAAGCTGAGGTGACCGTAGGTCTGTACTTTTCAGATGATAGCAAATGGATAACCGTTATGTCTGATACTTTTATGTTCAATGGACCCGATGATGCTAAGAAAACAGCCGTGACTTTTTCAGATAAGTTTAATACATATGTAATTGCAGCTGCGTGTGTTGACAGCGATTATCTTATAATGAACCTTGTTAATACATCTGATGGAACGGACGGTTTTATAAATGTCGGTGATTACTATGGAATGCCGTATCAGCGGAATACAGAGCCTATACCATGGACAAAGGTCATTAAAAATTATGAGGACTTTTTATCATTGATAAATGAAGAACACGTTTTTGCGGAAGAAGTTTTTTTCAGTGCGGCAGAAATGCTCAGCATGAACACTGAACAGTGCTGCCTTAGTACGGGAATGCTTGAAATGGTCGATGCTAAAAAACTTGTTATATTAAGATATAAAATAGATTCCGTTTTTAATAACGATCCGCCAAAATTTGAAATACCAATGTTTGACTTGATGCCTTGTGAAATTGGAAGAAGCCATTGCGTTTTTGTTAATAATAAAGGCGGAGGTTCCAAGGGGATCGCTGTACAATTCCAGGGCGACTACATCGAAAATGATGAAATAACATTTGAAGATGTAGTATTCGAGTATAAGCAGAACGGTGAGATAATAACTGTTCCGATAAAGCTGAATAAGTATTATCCTCCTGAAGGTAAACCGGTTCTTTGGTGGCGTGATAAAAACTTTGTTATTCCCCCTGCTGTAAATCCTGACATACCGTATAATAAAAAAATGGATCTTGAATTTGAAAAAGAGTTCGGTATACGTTTTACTCCTTGCGGCAACTCAAGAAAAACTCTGGATATAAAGGTTTTTATCATACCTCTTGATAATCAGAAAGGTTCTGCTTGTTGGTATGTTTATAAATACCATAAAACTAAACGAAATTATATTGATAGTCATAATGAAGATGTGGATAGATGTAATCTATCAGAAGCACAGCGTGCTGAATCACTACTTGACCCGGATGATTTTGATTTGGATGATTAACAGGATAGGAGCTTTTCAAATCGGGAAAATGATGAATTAAATGTACAAAAATGGTATGAAATAAAAGGAAATGGTATGATCAAATATGGAAAACACTGCAAAAAATAAAGCCTATTTTCATCTTCCGGGGCTGTTTGAGTTCTATGACCTGTACAGTGTGTTTCTGCCGCTGTATTGTGAGCATCGGGAATATTTCTACGACTGGTGCGAAATAGCCTCTGTCTATGGTGCTCCTGCGGACTGTATCTGGGGCGGCGGACGAGCCGGATTCGGCGAATGTGAAGCTGAAGATGTTCTGGCACTTATGAATGAATACGGTATTTCTTCAAGGCTCACTTTCAGCAATTCACTTTTAAAACCTGAACATCTCACCGACAGAAAATGCAATGCCCTGTGTGAACTTTTCGCCGGAAGTAAAGGTGTGCAAAACGGTGTCATAATCCACTCGGATCTTCTGCTTGAACATATTAAAAATAATTATCCCGACCTTTATTTCGTATCATCGACTACAAAGGTCCAGACTGATTTTGATCAGTTTTTAATGGAAACGGAGCGGAGTGACTTTAAATATGTTGTTCCTGATTTCAGGCTCAATAAGCAATACGATAAACTTGATACACTCTCGCAGGTTCAGAAAGATAAAGTCGAATTTCTGTGCAATGAATGCTGCTCGTTTTACTGTAAAGACAGAAAAGCTTGTTACGAAAATGTAAGCCGTAAAAATCTCGGAGAAAACTGTCCCGAGCACATCTGTGCCGCACCGGATGCCGAGGAGGGATACCGTTTTTCAAAGGCAATGAAAAATCCCGGATTTATCAGTACAGATGATATCATCAGCACCTATCTGCCCCTCGGTTTTTCAAATTTCAAAATAGAAGGCAGAGGCCTCGGAAGTGCTGTCAATCTTGAATTTCTGCTTTATTATCTCACAAAGCCGGAATATCAGCTTATTGTCCGTGAAGAGATCTATCTCGACAGTATGCTTGATCTGTTCTGAATAATCGAGATCAACGAACTTAAACACTGTAAATATAGAGTTTGTCATTGAAAAAGCAAACAAACTACATGATTAGGAGATCAACTATGAACAAAAGCAAAATATCAGATATAAATAGCTTTAGTCTGCTTTCTCCATGTGAAAGTGACTTATACTTCAAACTAAGCGAAAATACAGAAAATGATCTTGCAGTGAGTTTTTTAACTCAGAATATTTCAAGCAATTCATCAGAGGAGATCGTACTCAGAAGGATACTTCTTGAAATGCCTGTTAGTGAACGGACAATAAGCTATCGCAGAGCAATATATAACGAACTGCGCGACAATACCGATCTCTGCGAAGAACTCTACAATATATTTGGATCCATGCACTTTTATGCCGCGGATCGTCTTGTAAAGTTCGGAGACAGCTCAACCATAATGGAGCTCCTGACACGACTCAGAGACCTTGATGCATACGTTACTGCAGTTCTAAGAATAAAGGATGTCATAAAGGGACATGAGTTTAGTTCAGATGGCATGAAGCTCTTTTCGGAGTATATAAACGATATCTGCAGTAACAGTGGATTTGAGGAACTGGAAAAGGATCTCGCCGTAGTCGGAGATGATATAAACAATATTAAAAGTATTACTATCGGTGTAAATCTGGATCAGGAGTTTTATCCGAGAGAAACGGGCATACTATCCCTCAATAATTTCTACTTTGAACGTCAGAGTGCTCTAAAGCGATTTATCAAGTTTCATTCTAAGGATCAGATTAACGATAAGGATCTGCTGCCCTTTGAAATGGAAATGCACAATGAAGTGAGCAGCCGAACAGGTCAGAATTATACTGGATTGCCATCACCTACAAACCGTCCCACTGACAGTATGCTTATGAACAATTTAAACACTATTATCGAGAGAATGCTGCCTTCTTCATCTTCCAAGTTGAAGCGAGTGCTTAACAAGTATGTGGATGTCAGCGGGCAGGCTCTCGGAAAACTGGCAGACGAGATATTGTTCTATCTAAGGTTTATCGAGCTTGAAAGGAAACTCAAAGAACATGGTATGTCTTGCTGTATTGGAGAGACTTCCGAAGGCGATACTATACTCACGGATTTCTACAACATTAAACTCGCAATTTGCCATATGAAGGGCGAAGTTGAGGAAGAAATAATATGCAACGATATTGAGTTCACCAAGAAAAAAACTGTTCAAATACTTACGGGTCCAAATCGTGGCGGAAAGACTATACTCACACAGGGTATTGGACTTGCTTTTTTGATGTACCAGTGCGGAGTTTTTGTCCCAGCATCTTCTGCTAAGATACGTCTGTGTGACGGCATTTACACTCATTTCCCGATTGAAGAGGATAAGACAGTATCTCTCGGTCGCCTCGGAGAGGAAGCTGAGCGGTTCAATGAGATTTGCAAGACCGCAGGAACCGAAAGCTTGATTCTTTTCAACGAGTCATTTGCTACTACCAGTCATACAGAGTCGCTGTATATCGCCGAGGACGTGCTGAAATACCTGTGCAGTATCGGGGTACGAACTTGTTTCAATACCCATATGCACGAACTCGCTGAAAATGCAGATAAGATAAGCAAAGCAGCTGATTCTGGATACGGTGCAGTAAGCGTAGTGATGGAAAACAACAACGGAAAGCGCTCATTTAAGATAAGCTACAAAAAACCTGACGGAAAGAGTTATGCTCACGAGATTGCATATAAATATGGAATTACCTTTGAACAGCTCAGTACTAAAAAGAAAGGATAAACGGGATATGGGTTCAATTGCAATGATCACAGGAGCAACAGGCGGACTCGGACAGGAATTTGTCAGGGAAGTTCTGAAAGAAAAAATAGATGAGATATGGGCAGTCGCAAGAAATGAGGAAAAGCTTGGCAGACTGAAAGAGCGGTTCGGAGATAAATTGCGTCCTGTTCGGTGTGACCTGAGCAATGCTGATGACCTGTCTGCACTCAAGGCGCTTATCAATGCCGAGAAGCCTGATATAAGGCTTCTTATCAATAACGCAGGCATGGGAGATATGGGCGAGAGCTGCGGTTTTTCCGATGATGTAGTATCGAAAACAGCAGACCTGAACTGCAAGGCTGTATGTCTGCTTTGTAATTATGCGATACCCTTTATGTCAAAGGGCGCACGGATACTGAATATATCCTCAGCTTCATCGTTCCAGCCTGTTCCGTATATCAATCTTTATGCGGCGAGCAAGGCATTTGTGCGTTCATACACACGGGCGCTGAATGTGGAGCTTAAAAGTAAAGGCATAATCTGCACAGCGGTCTGTCCCGGCTGGATAGACACAGATATGCTCAGTAAGGAATACAAAGGCAAGCCGGTGAAGTTCCCGGGGCTTGTTTCCCCGAACAGAGTGGCGGTACAGGCACTTCGTGATTCTGCAAAGGGTAAGGATATGTCAGTCTGCACACTTTTTGTCAAGTACGAGCACTTTCTAAGCAAGCTCCTTCCGCAGAAGGTGCTTATGAAAATATGGATGTATGGGATAAGGGATTATGTATAAGATAGAAACAGAGCGCGGCGATCTTTTTGATGTGAATATGATGATAGCCATAAAGAAAAATGCGGGCTATACAGGAGATCATCGAAAGGTGAACATTCTTTGTCAGCCTCATTATACCAGCATTTAAAAACAAACGATTATTGTATAAATATATAAGATATTACTGCAATTATATAGGGATTTGCCTTGACAAACAAAGGGAAACGTAGTAGAATTAATAACTGATGTTGATCAGATAAGCAGCACATAACGGAGTTCCCCATATGCAGCGCTCATAGGATCAGCAGTCGTCAGCGATGTGAGATTACATGAAAGAAAGACTCCGCTTTACAATTCAATAACATACTCAGAAAACATCTGTATCAGACTATTATCATTCCATGCATAAAGACTGTATAGCATATGTCCCCCGGAGGGAAAAACATTCATTACAAAGGAAGTACTGCAAAATGGTAAAGCAGCGTTCCTGTGAAAATGAAAGAATACAACAGATATGCCGATGTTTGGATCATTATTTGAACATCGGCTTTTTTTTGCGCCTTTATGCAGTATGCTTTGTGCGGAAAGATCAGATTGGACAGATCACAGTAACAAATTCAGTCAGGAAAGTGAGAGGTTTTATGAAGATATGTGTTCTTAACTGTTCACCCAAAAATGAATTATCCATTACACTTCAGGCAGTTGCCTTTTTGCAGAAGTGGTTTCAGGAAAAGCTGAAGGAGGACGAGTTCGATATCGTCCCGGCATTCAGCGGAACAGTTACCGAAAAAATCGAAAAAGCGATAAAAAAAGCCGATCTGATAATAATGTCAGGCGCAGTGTTCCATTTTGATGTACACAGCAGTATGGGGAAACTGCTTGATGTGCTGTCCGACGATCATCATGATATGATAAAGGACAAGCCTGTAACATTTTTATCAACTTCGGGAATGGTCGGAGATACGCTGGCACATAACAGATTTGAGATCTGGGCAAAAAGAAACGGTCTGAGATATATCAACAGCCTCAGTCTGGAAAGCTCGGAAATTCTTTCTCCTATAGGCAGAGAAGAGCTGTTTTGCTGGTTCAAATATACAAGATCAACAGCCGGTTACTATAAGAGTGGAGTCCTGCCGCAGGCTAAAAAACGCGGACGTGTGGTTTTGCTGGATACGAGCGAAAACGAGATCGACAGGATAGCTTCTGCGATAAAAGCTGCAAAACAGCGTTTTGAAGCAAGCGGTTTCGACACCGAGGTGATAACATTAAGAGATAAGGTCATACATAACTGTACGGGATGTCAGAGCTGTTTCAGCAACAGGATATGTATCTATAAGGATGACTGGGAAAAGACCTTTGAGAATTTGTATCTGGATACAGATATGATAGCATACTTCGGTGAATTGCACTATTCGACTCTTGGAAACTGCTACAAGACCTTCCTTGAAAGACACGCAAGTTTAGGCCGTTCCGGCATTGAGGACGAAGTTATAAAGTCATATTTCTTTATTCTGGACGAAAAGGCTGACAGGGAAGACATTACCGAGTTCAAGATCCACTGCGAGGCATTTGACGGACTTAACTGCTCTTATCTCAGCGATATATGCGAGATCGAAAGCAATGATAAAGTACGGGAAATGTGTGATAAGATGACGATCGCATATAATTCCGATATCATGCCGCAAAACGGATTTTTAAAGGATGGTATCAGGAACGGCTTTTCAAAAATAGCTGCAAGCGTGAAGGAACGCTGCCCCGGAGATTACAGATATTTCCGTGAAATAGGCTGTTATGATACTATCGAGCCTTCTCCCCATGTACGGTGGCTGGACAATGCGGAGGATGCCAAAAAGGACAGAGAAGCAAGGCTTATGCCGTATAAAATGACATTATTGCATCTTGAAGGACTTCCTGTAATAACCGAAAGAAGGAAGAATAAAAGCATATCGGTTATAGAAAGGCAGAAAGCAGCAGCAAGAGGTGCTGAGACTTCTGATGCATCAATGAAAAGAACGCATATTTGTTAAAAAATATTTGTGCTTTTGTGATCAAAATGGATATATCCGGCAGATACGATGATATACAAAATGTATTATATGGATAAAACCATATTACCTGTTTTCAAAAAATAAATAATCTGTAAAAGTTGCAGATCGCGTATTGACGAACAATATGATCGGTGATATAATGGTGGAAAGAAAAATACATTGTGTATATAAAATGCGTAGGAGGGTATATAAATGTTACATAATACATTTTATCCTGCCGAGGACGGCAATACGGAGACCATAGTTCTGCTGCATGGTTTCGGAGGCAACTCGCGTATCTGGAAATATCAGCTGCCGCTGCTCTCAAAGCATTACAATGTTCTTACAATTGATCTTCCAAGTCATAATGAAGGCAATCTGAGGCTCTCACAGCTTGAGATAACTCTGGATGCCATAAGCAGAGAAATACTTGCTGTATGTGATCATTATGATATACGACGCGCTGTTTTCATGGGAGTATCGCTTGGTACGATTTTTGTTAAGTATATTCAAGCGTTTTATCCTGAATATGTTGACTACGGAATTCTGGTCGGCGCAGTCGCTACGGTAAATGCACTGCTGCACGGATTTGCACACCTTTTTGCGAAAATAGGGGATAAGCTTCCTTTTGCTGCCGTTTACCATATTTTCAGCTGGATAATCATGCCGGGAAAACTCAATGAGGAAAGCCGGAGCATTTTTCGTAAATGTGCTATCGCACTGAATAAGAAGGAATTCAAGCTATATATGCGTATCTTCAATCAGGCGTTCCGTTTCAGCAAGGTGTTTGAGAAGGAACATCATCCGGAAAACATATATATTTCAGGCAAGCTGGATTCGTGTTTTCTGCACCGTACAGTGCGTGAAGCCAAAAGCACCTGCGGCAGAATGATCAGGATGGCAGCCTGCGGTCATGTATGCAATATAGTACAGAGAGAACGCTTTAACGCGCTCATGCTGAAAATACTCGACAGAGCTCATGCTGTAAAGGCAGATGATGGCATGATCGGTGATCTGTCTGTAAGCGCATCATAACAAATATAAAAAACGACACTGTTTTATGTTTCAGTGCCGTTTTTGTCTGTATGCGGCGGTATATTACCGCAGAGGCCTATTGTTTTTAGTTTACCGTATATTAGGTAAAAAGTAAAGCCGTTCCCATAAGGGACCGGCTTTTTTATGTGTTCAAAACTGTACGCTCAATTTGTATACGGATGTAATTATCACGATAAGTAATCTTTTACATTCAGGCTTTCATCATTGCGCTGTTCCTCGTCTATTATTCCCGGGACCAGATCCGTGGCATATGTTTCTCCCGAAACGGGATCAACGTAATAGCGTACCTCTGCGCCTGTATAGGATCTGTACAGAACAACTATTTCGTTGTTGTTATTAGTTGCAGCATCCCAGTAAACAGTGTATTCGTCCGAGTCTGCCTTGTTTTTCAGGTCCGGATTTTTAGCGAAACAATAATTTTTGATGGCAGCCAGAGCCTGCTCTTCGGTAATAGCTTCGGATGTACCGTCACTCTGCTGAGCTGTTGTCTCCTCGGTGAGATCGGACCGGTCAGCTTCGGTTTCTGCCTCGGTGGTCTCCTGCTCGGGAGCTGCTGTTGTATCCTGTGCAGCCGCTGTGGAGGTGCTGGTCTGTGCAGCCTCAGTTGCAGAACTTGTTGTGGTTTTCGGTGTGCTTGTACTATCATTCTGAGCGCCGCAGGCGATCAGATTAACGCACATAATGCACATAGCAAATAATGCCATTTTCTTTTTCATATTGTTATCCTCCTTTTGTCATGAGAAGCCTTCACTTCTCCGACATTAGATTATAGCATAGCATACGGAAAAAGTCAATCGGCAGCAATAAGCGCTGCATTTCACCGTCAAATGGTCTGTATGACGGACTCCCTGTTCAGCTTTTTGCACTTATTATCCGATCCGTAAGATAATTGAATAATTACAGGGGGGCGGCTATGAAGCTGCCGTAATTTCCGCCCTGAGACCCGAAGTTGTATCTATATCGTTATATCTGAGCGTTGTGAACTTCTGCGGAGGATAAGAATAATAAATATACTCAAAATAATTTTTTTGAGATACTTGACAAATCGTATTAAGTGTGCTATATTTAAGAAAATAATATGTGTAATTTTGACAAAAACATTATGAAGTATTTATTTTTTTAGTCTAAAAATAATATCGGCAGTACTTGCTTTTTAATTTATATCGGCAAATAGTACGTCTTATCATTCGTTTCCGATGTACGGGAGCTCTTTTACAGGGCTTTATTATTATCATAAATCTAATGAAAGGAGTAAGCTGCGGCTGGTTCCGCAGCGGTGAACAGTATGTCATGGTTTGATCCATCTCCGGATGAGGCGGCTGAAGTGTATTATGCCTCACGGAACAGATACATTAAAGCGGCAAATCAGTTGGATTCCACTAAAAAAGCTCTTAAAAGCTGCAGAGCGGAAAAAACAAAAGCTTTATCAGATATCAGTTCATGCAGGAGCAATAAGCTGAATTTTGAACAGAGGATCGAAGATATCAAATCGATCATTGCGGTCATCGAGGGCACAAGTGTATCGGGTATTCTCGGCAGTGTTTTGGGCGTAACTGTCCCTGAGAGCATTTCGTCATTCAACAAAATGGCTCAGGAAACGGATCAGAGCTATCGTGAAAGCATACGCTGCGGTGATATTGCATCAGCGTGTGTTCATGAAGTTTTCAGGAGCCTTACGGTCGAAGAGGACGGAAATCTTTCGAATGCCCTGCAAGGATTAAAAAATGAGGTCACAAGGATCGAACAGGCGCTGCGCGATATCGAGGCTCAGATAAACCGGCTTTCTAACCGTATTGATGAGCTTACATCACAGATAAATTCCTATAACATTGATGTGTCGCATTGCCACAGGGAAGTACTCAGCAGCTCATTTGAAATGGCTCACTTCAGAAAATATATGTACTGATAAAGGTGTCCGGTGAGGTGATAATATGCGAATAGAACTAAATTCAGGCGGACTCGGCGGAGGAGCTTCCATCGATACCATGCAGTCAAATATCTCTGCACTTATCGAGAGATCGGATACCCTTGTCGCTGCTTTAAATTATATCAAGACATTTATGTATAACGTCAACGGCGGAGTCGGCGGACTAAGAGGTGTGCTCTCAGATATCCAGTCACGCATAAATACCGAAGAGACCCGTGCCGAAAACCTGAATGCTGCCGAAGATAAGATAAATTCATTTATCGAGCTGACACATCAGAAAGACAGTGCCGTCATAAATACCGTAAGCAAAAATCAGGCTGAATTCTTGAAGATGAACCCGTGGGCAAAACCTGAATGCGGCGGTGATGGAGGAGATGACAGCAAGGAATGGTATGAGGAGCTCTGGGACTGGCTTTGCGATACCGGTGATGCGATCGCCGATACTGCCCAAAAAATATGGGACTCAATACTCTCAGGATTCGAGCAGGATGCTGACTGGGTAAAAGACATAATCGAAAAAATAAAAGAAATCTGGGATGATCGTACCACTATTACGCCTACCGAGATCAATAATACCGTGTTCAATCCGGATGATCCGGGCTATTATGGCGGAAATCAGATGGTATTCCGCCCCATGGACGCGGAAGAACGTGCGGAAATGTATGAGATATTCAAGAGAAACCATCCGGATATCGAGCTTTCAGATGAAGAATTCCAGAACTATCTCAGTAAAATGTCAAATGAGGCCTGCGGATACGTTGCTCTGTGCAATACTATTTTTCAGGAATATGAGGGAAGAGAAGCTGAGTTTGAGGCAACCTTTGGCTTCCCGATGTATGATGAGAACCATCGTCCGAATTACATACCGCTGGAAATGGATCTGTATTCACAAATGGATAACATTGATCCTTCGGGCAACCCGGATCTTTGGCGCGACTATAATCCGGATCTGGACGGCCCTGAATCGGATTATGATTACTGGAATGATAGTACAGGTCCCGGTACCAATAGATTTGAGCTGGAATATTACCTTGAAACCTATATGTTACAGCACGGCGTGAATGTTGAAGTAAATACCGATCCGATCGTTACACCTGAGCTCTATGACAATATCGTTGCTTCGGGACAGCAGGTAAATGTTCTGCTGCTTAACGGGGATCTCTATAATATGGACGGTACTGTTGCACAGGCAATTGGCGGTCACTGGATGACAGTAACAGGTGTCACTGAGGACGGAAAGTATCTTGTATCGTCGTGGGGAAACCAGTATTATATCGATCCGTCACTGTGTTCAACGACTGATCAGGAATTGGAATTTATCACTGTTGATTATGAATAAGGAGGTCATAGGTGAGAGCACTACATAACGTAATAATGATCGCGGTTCTGGGCTCGCTGCTTTTTACAGGATGTAACTCATTAAGTGACGGTACAGATGATACGGATAACAATTCCTCACAGGAGCAGACGACTCAGGTACAGATAACAGAGGAACTCACCACTCAAGAGCAAACAGCAGATCCGGAGGTTGAAATGAATAATAATTATGCTGAAACAGCGTCGATAAAGATCGTTGACATATCAGATGATATGTTTGCGGAAAAAATGCAGTACGACCTTACGGCTGAGCAGGTAAGCGGCTTTATCGATTCGCTTGACGATATGAACGAACTGCCTCGAAGGGCAGGGGGCAGAGGTTACTATACTCTGAGTTTATATGACAAAAACGGAGAGCTGATAGACGATATTCAGGTCGACCTTAACAAAAGATTTACAGACAGCAAGGGCGTTTCTTACAGAAGCGATAAGATGAAGGCATGGCTGGGCTCTGTGGAGAGCTCGCTGGATATGTCGATCGCATCTGTTCTCGGACGTACCCCTTCTCAGAATTACTTTTCTCTGATGTCCGAAGCTTCTTCCGGAAGTCTGAAAGAGGAAATGAAAACTAATTTTGATAAGGTACTGGATAAGAAGTTATCGGAAGATGATGTAATGGGGCTGGCAGATGCTCTTAGGTACGCTGAAATATCGGTCAGCACTTCAGAGATCAGCGAGAAAAAATACACTGTTGATGTGTACGATGAATACGGAGCATCTCTGTATATCCTTTACGCTGACAGCGACCTGAATGTTTTCACAGATTATGGATATGAAGTATCCGGCGGCAATATAAAGGAATGGATGGAGCAGTGCATAAACGATCAGCAGTCCTGAGCCTTATCAGCCGCGGAACAGCAACGAAATATATATGATAACAGTCGATCATCATTATCCCGCTGATGCAGGGTAATAACTGAATAATATGGAGGTGAACTTCGTTGGATCAGGATAATTTTTCAGAAGCAATGATCAACGGAGAAACCGCTTTTTCCAATGCGAATTATGCTCTTGCATTGGAGTGGTTTCGCAAAGCATTAGAGGAAAAGTCGGATGATCCCCGTGCGCTTCTGAGGGCGGGAACTGTGTGCCTGCCGTTAAAAAAGTATGAGGAGTCATTTGATTATTTCCGCAAGTCGATGGAGCTCGACCCCGAAAACGGCGATAATGCTTTTAATCTCGCAAATGCCTATTTCATCCGGGGAGATCACGCAAAAGCATTTGAGTTCTATTCTGCTGCGGAGTCAAAAAGATGCAGCGCTGATATAAAGCCGAGACTCTACTATCAGATGGCTCTGCTTTGCAGTATGCGCAGGGACATTAAAGCTGCTCTGACTAATTTCAAAAAATACGAGGATCTGGACAGGACGGGAATGGTTTCACTTGATCCTGCGGTTATTTCCGAAAAGATCAAGCTATATATGATGGACAACGACCTCGGAAACGCTGCTAAGTATGCAGTTCAGTGGATCTCGGTAGCTCCTGCCGAGCTGAGAACGTATATGGTATACTTCAGCATCCTTATGGCGCAGAAGAAGTACGCTGCTGCCGGGAAGGTTCTGGATGATGCGGAGAAATACGCTGAAATTGACGCTGCATCAGCTGTAAAGCTCAGCAATGAACGAGTAAAGCTGGCGGTCGCAAAGGCTGAAAGCTCACCTTCCGACTCAAAGGCATTGCTTGATGAGGCTTATAACACTACAAAGACGCTTATGGAAAAAGCCGATGCTTCAGCGAAGGACGAACTGAAGCTGCAGATGGCTGAGATATGCATGAAGCTTTCCAACTATAAGGAAGCTATAACCATCGCTGAGTCCCTGCTGAAGGAGCAGGCGGCTGAGAAAAATGATGCCAAGCCCATAGAGGACAGCGGCGAAGAGCTTGATGAGTCTGATATCGAAGAGATGATCTACAATGATATGCAGATGATGGATGAGAAGATCGCTTCGGGAGAGATAGATGAAGGCATAGGTGAATATGCGGAGGTATACTATGACGATGACGGCAATGCCATAAGAGATTTCTCCGATGGTCTGCTTGATATCGGACCCGACACTGAGATCGAGGAGCAGGAAGAGATCCCTGAACCCGCAGCTGAGGCGGCAGCCGTAAGAAAGCCCGGGTTCTATGACAAGCTTTACTTCATTCTCCTGTCCTGCTATGCTGCTGTCGAGGATTATGACAATGCTTTCAAAACAGGCGGTATACTTAAACACAGCAGCAATGTTTACTACTCGTATTTCGGACGTTATATCGAAGCTTTCTCAGTGAAAAAGCTTTCGGAAAGCTCTGACAGATTCTCGGGAGAAGATGCGGATAAGTACTACGCTGAAGCGATCGCTTTCTTCAGAAAGAGAATGCTAAAGGGAGTCAACAATAATTCTGCTGTTATTTTCAGAGCAAGAATGTACGCAGAGATCGCTAAATTTGCAAAGGCAGAGGAAATGGCGAACCTGCTGGTACTGGATACAAAAACTGAAGTAATGGCATATATCGATGAATGCAGAAAGGAGTTACAGGGTATGTAGATGATAAAATATATAAGGAGGTGGAACTATGAAATGGGATGATATTGCTTTAGGCTTGTACGGCGATATTTTATTGGACGATTCTGCATTCAGCAAAGCTGTCTCGGATTTTGCAGAACTTGCAGTAAAGATACAGAGCCTCAGAGATGATGTTGAAGGGTTGCTTGAAATGCTCAAAAAAGGGTTCGACACCCCTGCGGGCAGAAAATTTGTAAATTCCTGCGAAAACAATCTTCTTGAGCCTCTGGATCGCCAGAAGCTTGTTATCGAACATATTTCATCCACACTAAATGATGTTAAGGGTGAGTATTCTACCGTGTTTACAGAATATCAGAGCCTTAACAATACGATCAGATCATATCAATAACAGGTTTGCAAACACATAAATTTTAATTACTGAAAGGAGTAATTTTATGTCTACAAGACTTACAAGCACAATTATTGACAATGCAAAGGAAAGTGTTCAAGCGTATATCAATACAGTAGCTGCTATCAACAGCGATCTTGATGTTGTATTATCCCAACTCAGGCTTTCATATGTCGGTGATGCCAGTGATGGATATATGGAGTTTTATAAAACCCGTATCCAGCCCGCTGTTACGGAAAACCTTATTGGTACGGGCGCCAGTTTGACAGCAAATATTCTCAGTATGCTTGATAATATCAAGCAGCAGCTTCTTGATACTGTGGATCCTCAGCTCGGTGACTACAACAGAAATCCCGACAGCGGTGATACATGATAATATCAATATCCAATAATTTTTTAACGGAGGAATAATAAAATGGCTGATATAACTTTTAACTATCATGCAATGCGTGAGGTAGCGAGCCGGATCAGAGAATTAGCAAATAGGTATAAAAGTGCTGCTGATGTGTTTGAAGGTGACTTTACTACCGCAGTAAGCGATTGGGAAGGAGCTGCCAAAGAGGCAGTGCTGAAATACATTACAGGTCCTGTTGACGGATATATCGCAGATTCCGTGCCAAAGGTCATAAACGCTCTTGCTGATATTCTTGAAGCCAACGCTGACCAGATGGAGGCTGCAGATCAGCAGATAGCTGCGAGTATCCCACAGTCATTGGGCTGAACCGGTTAATTCCTTATCGTTAAGGAGGTAGATCATGGATAGTAACAATAACGTTGCTCTTTCGGATGCAGAGAGAAACAAAGAATTATTTGAATATGAAATGACAGAAGTGCTCTTGCAGCTGAAGGGAGAATTTGCCAAGTTTAGCGGTAAGGATCTGAAACTTGAAACGACTCGGTTTGCTGCGCCTGAGATCAATATACAGGATAATATTCCGGATATAGTCGTTGAACAGATAAAGATCGATACTCCTGATATCGGAGCTGATCTTTCGCACAAGCCTTTTGTGCTCCCTGATGTTGATATCCGAAAAACGGATATCAACTATCGGGAAGCTCCTGCCGTGAGCGCTGTCGTCTTTGATAAGGTAAAGATCAGCTCACACAAGACAGACCACCTTAATGCAGTAAGACCACAGAGCATTACAATTGAGCCTGTGGGGGTCAGAATGCCTGAGATAAATGCTGAAGTACCGCTTATCGGAAAAGCAGATGATATATCTGATGTTACTGTGCAGATAAAAACTGTTGATATTCCCGAGACTGAAGTTTCAATGCATGACCTCGGAGAAGTATCTGTGCGGAAGATATCCGTTGATATTCCCGAGACTGAAGTCTCGATGCACGACCTCGGAGAAGTATCTGTGCGGAAGATACCCGTTGATATTCCCGAGACTGAAGTCTCAATGCACGACCTCGGAGAAGTATCTGTGCGGAAGATATCCGTTGATATTCCCGGGACTGAAGTCTCGATGCACGACCTCGGAGAAGTATCTGTGCGGAAGATATCCGTTGATATTCCCGAGACTGAAGTCTCAATGCACGACCTCGGAGAAGTATCTGTGCGGAAGATATCCGTTGATATTCCCGAGACTGAAGTCTCAATGCATGACCTCGGAGAAGTATCTGTGCGGAAAATATCCGTGGCTATTCCCGATACAGTTATAAATACCGGATATCGCTCGGCGGATATAAGCGTAAGCAGGTCCGCTGAGGCTGTATCCGTACCGAATATACCCAAAAATGCGGATATACCTGCTGTTAATGTAAGCATTGACGCTGATATCCCGACAGTGAAACTGCATTCGGCAGTCGATTATGCTCCTGTTACTGTCAAGATGAAAGAAAACGATCTGATTGCGGCAGAGATACAGCAGATAAGACCATATTCCGGGGGTTCTGTTACAAGGAAAACTGCTGAGATCAACGATGTATCCGTTCGCGGAATTACCGCGGTGAAGATCGCCGAGGTAAAAACAGACAGCAAAAAGATAGATGTTCCTCAGAGCATTTCTGTGTCACCTGTGAAAAATATAGCTGTCAATGTTGAAAAGGCAAAAATTGATCATGACTGTCCTGCGATAAAAACTGTAGAGATATCTCCTGTCACTATCAGGATGACCGACAGAATAGCTGTTCCTGAAAAACCTGATTTTTCAGGCGAGATACAGTCTGTCCTTGAATCTATCGTTTAATACAGACAGATCGCTGAAAATAAACACAGGAAGAGGTGTTGCTGTATGGATAATAATGGTGAGTATACTTTCCTTAACACAAAGGCTTTTGATGCTTTTATCGAACAGAAGGAATCAATTCTGCAAAGATACCACGAGATCAACTCAACATATGATGAGATAGTACGGAACCTTCTCGACAACTGGATCGGCAGGGGAGCAGATGCATTCCGCTCTGACGCCAAGAAGGTCAAGGAAAACATTTCGGGCATTTACGATGTTCTGAAACTCATGTGCGATACTCTTACCGACTGCCGTCAGGTATTCGCCGAATGTGACCATGCTCTCGGCGACTTTAACAGGAACCCCGACGCTGATTAAACGGAGTTTGTTTTGCGGACGGTTTTGATCTTAAACTATCCCGACACAAGACTCAGCTCGCAAGGGATGACAGTACCGATACTTCTTGTCGCTGTATTGGAACGCAGAAGAAAATAAAAAGGGACTTCGTATCCGTAACTGTAGTGTTCGGAGCGGAGCCCTTTATTTTTTTGCACTGTTTGACGGGTATCCGTAAATTGAAGACGTACAGTATCTGAGTACCTGACAGGATCAAGGGGATAGGAAAACATAAAATGTTGTCTTTTGTGCTGAAATAGTTGACATTTTGTTGATAATATGGTAAAATAGCATATATTGATCCACTGAGTCCCGAAGGGACGAGAAAGTGTATATGGAGGGAAAAAGATGAAAAACTTCTGGAAAAAGACAGCGTCAGGACTTCTTGCACTGCTGATTGTTGCGGGAGCTTCTCCTGCGTCAGCAGTAATAAAGACATTCGGATCATCTGCTTTAACTGCTTATGCTGAGGGCAGTGTTGAAGAGGACTACAATTTTACGGTGAATGAGGATGGCAATACCGTTACTATCACAAAGTGGTTAGGCTCAGACAGTGAGGTGACTGTCCCCGAAACACTGGACGGCAAAACTGTAACGGTGATCGGTCCGTGGGCTTTCGCGCAGCTTGAGAATATCACAAAGGTGACTCTCCCCGATACTGTAACAGAGCTGGGATCCAGCGCATTCAACAGCTGTACAGCGCTTACAGATGTGGTTCTGCCGGCAGGGCTTAAAATAATAGGAAGTACCGCATTCGGAAGCTGCGGAATTACTGAGATCACTATTCCGGACGGCGTGGAGTCCATCGGCGGCAACGCCTTTTCAAGCTGTGCTCAGCTGGCTGATGTTACTATCCCCGCAAGCGTTACTACTATAGGCGAAAGTGCTTTCCGTGATACAGCATGGCTGAATGCAAAAAAGGCGGAAGATCCGCTTGTTATCGTAAATGATATCGTTATTGACGGAACAGCCTGCACAGGCAGCGTCACCATTCCCGAAAGTGTTGTATGCATCGGTGATATGGCGTTCTCAAACTGCCGTGCATTAACCGGAGTTTATGTTCCGGGAAGCGTAAAGAGTATCGGTGCAAGTGCTTTCACCTCTTGTTCTTCGCTGAAGGATATCACTATAAATGACGGAGTTGAAAGTATCGGTCCTGATGCTTTCAGGGAATGCAGCCGTCTTACCAGAGTGACCATTCCGGACAGCGTTGAGAGCATTGGCGGAAGTGCATTTTTCACCTGTGATAAGCTGGAATATGTAAAGCTTCCCGAGAGCCTTACCAAAATCAGCAACTCAATGTTCGTTGGCTGTTCTGCATTGAAATATGTAAACATTCCCGACAATGTCAAGGAGATAGAGGTACGAGCATTTGCTGCCTGTACGTCTTTGACAAAGCTCACTATTCCCGACGGAACAGAGAGCATAGGCATGTATGCGTTCATGAACTGTACGGGCCTTAAAATGGTAAATATTCCCGAAAGCGTAATATCCATCAGTTTCTCTGCATTTGCCAATTGCCGCAATGTGCTCATCAGAGGCGAGGCAGAATCCTACGCAGCGGAGTATTCGACCATGTACGTTGGGAATTTCATCGACACAGAGACAGCCGATGCGGAGATAAACGGTGTTTCTCTCTCACTCAGCGATGATCTGGGACTCAACTTCGTAGTGGGTGCTGCAGCAGCCGATAACAAGGACGATTACAGTATCAAGCTCTCGGGTGAGTGTGCAGAGGACGGAAAGACGCTTCCCCTTACTGCCAAGACTGTGGGAGACAATACAGTATACTGCGCAACCGCAAGCCTTACCGCAAACAATATGCAGGAGCTCATTACTGCCGAGCTCTACAAGGGCGATGTGCTCATAGATACGGTAAAGTATGACATCCGCTCATACCTGAAAGAGCTGGAAGAGACACGCAGTGCTGCCGGAGCTTCCGATGCAGAGCTGAATATGTATTCTTCAGCACTTACCTACGGCTATGCGGCTGAGAATTATTTCAACGGCGCTTCAAACGATCTCAGCAGCCTTGATACTGCAGGTGCGGTAGTCAAGAGCCAGAAGAACATCGACGATCTGTATACCGTACAGAATACAAAGCAGTATTACACCTCCAATCCCCTTTATAAGCCTGATAACGAGGATGCTAAGTTCACACTGGTCCTTGACAGCAAAATGGCAGTTCGTGTCTATGTGAAGGGCATGGCAGCAGGCACAAAGGATCTCTCGGGCAAGCTCACATCCGTTGCAGGAACAAAGGGCGGCAGTGATTATCCCTCATATTTCGAGATAAAGGATCTCTCCCCCCTTGATCTTGGTAAAGACCAGACCATCAAGGCAGGGGACAAGACATATCAGTTCTGTCCTCTTGTATGGGCTTACCGTATGCTCTCAAACAGCAATGCCGATGTTAAGAACAAGCGTATGGCAGAGGCTGCTGCAAATTATGCATATGCCGCTTATCAGTACAAGAACGCCTGAGTTTAATAATACCAAAGGAGAATAGCAATGGAAAAATATACAGCTCCCGAAATGGAGATAATAGAGTTTGAGTCAGAGGACGTTATCGCTACAAGCGGTCCCGAGACTGATATTGCTTGATTGAATGAAAAAGCAGATCACCGAGCCGGAAAAAAGGCTCGGTGATCTTTTTGCTGTATTATTCACAGATAATGTATTGCTCTGAGGCAAAAAGTATTGTATAATAATAAAAAACACCTGAACAGCGGCAGTCGTGTGTGCAGAAGGCAGGATGCTGCAATATCCACTGTTTTGAACAAGGAGGACTTGAATTATGAAGCAGCAGGAACACACAAAGGAAGAAGCCCGCGGATTTATTATCCGCTATATCGGGGAACTGGACACAGGAACGCTCACCGCGAAGGATCACAAACGCTTAGAGAAGCATTTCCTTGAAGACGCTGATGTGGTCGAGGAGCTTCTCCGTGAAGATATAATCACAGGCGGCACCTTTTCAAAAAGCCGCTTCCGCAAAGGCGTCATCACAAGGCTTTTTCAGCAGGGAAGGTGCGGAGACTATGCGCTTGCGAAGCAATATCCCTGACCGCTGAGCTCCGGAAGCTGAAAAGCAGCTTTTATGACAGATTTATCGGTAAACAGACTTTAATTATCAAAACGGAGGTGACAGTATGACTGATGGCAGAGAATTTGCAAACAGGCTCAGGGGCGGTGTATACGGGCTGCTCGTCGGTGATGCTCTGGGAGTTCCCTACGAGTTCCACATGAAGGAGGATATCCCGCCTTTGGAGCAGATAGAAATGGTGCCGCCAAAGGGCTTTACCAGAGCTCACTGGGGAACTCCTGCGGGAACATGGTCGGATGACGGTGCGCAGGCGCTTTGCCTGCTGGACAGCCTGCTCAGAAAGGGCAGCTTTGACCTTAACGATTTCTCGGACAGGCTGCTTGCGTGGTATGAGCACGGGCTATGGGCAGTGGACAGCCGCGTATTTGACGTAGGCATACAGACCTCAATGGCGCTGTCAATGTATAAGAGCGGAGGAAGCCCCGAGGACTGCGGCAATGTGCGTCCCGATGGCAAGGGCAACGGAGCGCTTATGCGAGTGCTGCCGCTGGCATTATGGCACAGGGGAACAGATGCCGAGCTGGCTGCCGACGCACACAGACAGTGCCTTATCACTCACGGGAATATCACCAATCAGGTCTGCTGTGCCCTTTACTGTCTTATAGCAAGGGAGCTGCTGAACGGAAGCAGCTTTGGATATTCGCTGGACAGCGCTGTGCAGAAGCTCCGCAGTATCTATGACGGAAATGAGCCTTATACGGAGGAATTCCTGTTCGCGCTCCGCCCGGATGAGCCTGATATATGGGTGGGCAGGGGCAGCGGATATGTTGTGGACAGCCTGAGAAGCGCAGTGATGATAATGAAGACCGCCGCTTCCTATGAGGAAGCTGTAAAGCAGGCGATAGCCCTCGGCGACGATACCGACACCACTGCCTGTATCACAGGCGGACTGGCAGGCATAAAATTCGGCTTTGACGGTATCCCCGAGCGCTGGCTCAAAGCTCTCAGGGACAGGGACAAGGCTGAGGAACAGGTAAGCAGACTGGTAAAACACAGACAGGAGTAAGATGATGAAGATACTGAATTTACACGGATTTATGGGAGAGGCGGACAATAAGAACTGCAAGGCGCTCTGCGGACTGTTCCCTGCGGAGGATATCATATCCCCGAAGATAGACTATATCAATAATTCTCCCCATAAGCTCCTCGGGGAGTTTTCGGAGATGGTCGATACCGATGATATCATCTTTGTGGGGCAGAGCCTCGGCGGCTGGTATGCCGACAAGCTCAGCCGCAGGTTCAGACGTCCCTGTGTGCTCACAAATCCCTGCAATTATCCCCACGAGCTGGAGCTTATCACCTCCTCGGGAATTGCGCCTGAGTTTGTGGAGCAGTACCGTGAGATGTCCGCCAATGATAAGAATGAACGCGCCTATACGCTTTGCAGCGATGCCGATACCATTCTTCCCGATAATTACAGTGACTGCGTCAGTCTTTCGCGAACTGTCACCAGAGTCTGCGGAAGCCACAGCACCATTGAAAATGTGGGGGAGCATATCTCGCGGCTGCTGACAGAGATACAGAACGACAGTCTGCTGTTGTTTTTAGGCAGGGGCTCGGCGTTTGCAGACGAGCACAACTCCGCATTTTTCACCGAGGACAATGAACTGGTGTTACTTGACTGCCCTGCTACATCATATCAGAAGGTCAAGAAGATGAACTGGGAGCAGTACGATAATATTTATATCCTCATCACCCATACTCACGGCGACCACAGCGGCGGTGTGGGAACTATGCTGCAATATGTGTGGTTCGCAAGCTATATGAAGAAAAAAGTGACTGTCGTCGCTCCTTCGTCAGAGGTAAAGGACGATCTTATTCTGCTGCTCATGAGGATAGAGGGCTGCGAGAAGGAGTGGTTCGATATTATCACAGCTGACGAGCTGGATAAGAGGTGGTTCATCTCAGCGGTGCCGACTGTTCATGTAAAGCCCCTTGAGAGCAGATGCTTCGGCTATCACCTGAATGTACGCGGAAACAATGTGGTCTACACAGGGGATACGGCGACCCTTGAACCATTCAGACCGCTGCTGAAAAGCGGCTCGTTCCTGTATACCGAAGCGGCTTTTTACAAGAGCGGAGTCCATATGCATCTGGAGGAGATGCTGGATGAATACACAGGTCTTGCGGGAAACGGCGTTCATGTGTATCTCATGCACCTCGACGCTGAGGAGGAGATAAAGAAGATGACCGCCGATACGCCGCTTCAGCTCGCAATGCTTTACTAAGAGGAAAAGCATATGGGTGAGAATATGGAAATAATAAAGGATGACAGCATCAGAAGGGAGAGCTTCTTTGAAAGACGCTATGCACTGGTCTGTCATGGCTATGAGAACTATTCTGCGGAGATACGGGTGACCGATGCTGTCCGCAGCTTCTTTCGTGAATATACCGACATCCGCTACAAAAATAAATGCGATCATATTGCAGCTTATCTCTTTATGCAGATGGACAGGGACTGTCTTCACCTCAACGGACGTTATATTCAAGAGGTGGCTCTGGAA
The DNA here is from genome assembly GCA_017519145.1 of Ruminococcus sp. Lineage (GTDB taxonomy): Bacteria > Bacillota > Clostridia > Oscillospirales > Ruminococcaceae > Ruminococcus. Next base: position 52,303 of record JAFWTA010000015.1, on the reverse strand, counting down.
ATGACGAGAGCAGCTCACAGAAGCTTTCTACCTGCCGCGTATATCTGTCTGAGAGGAAGATTTTACCGTTTCATGCTCATAGACGAAAACGGCTGTTTTTACCTTGATGACGGTACATATCTGGGTGACGACTATGAAAGCATAGCCGTCAGCATCCTTACAGGAGAGAAGGAGATCCTTCCCGTTAGGAATGACAGGCTGTATAAGACCCTTGAAAGGCACGGCTGGGCACCTGACAGGCTAATTGATACAACTGCTATTGAAGCTGAGTATACAAAACGCGGGTTCAGCTTTTTTGAGGCAGCGCGGAAATTCTTTGAGGTGATACCCACAGGTGCTTATGAAGGCTGGAAGGGCGGAAGTTCTGATCCGCCGTATTTGGGCTGCTTTGCGGACAAACGTATAAATGATCCCTATGAGCTGAGAAATAAGCTGGGAGAAAACCTGCTGAATATCGGCGCAGCAGGAGCAGAACGCCTCTATATCAGCGAAAGCGGTATGTTCTATGCGGAGAACTATCCCGAGGAGCCCTTTGCCGTAACCGATGATATGTATCTGTTAATGCAGTGGGTACTGCTGCACTGACGGCATATCACATAAAAATCTACAAGTAAAACTCAGGAGGTAACAATGCAGAAATTCCTTTTCAGTCCCATAGAGGACCAGACATACGGCATCGTCGGATACGAGGGAGATGAGCCCGATGTGGTCATTCCCGACAACTATGGCGGTACAAAGGTAACTGTCCTGTGCGATAAGGTCTTTGCGGGACACGAGGAGATAGCCTCGGTAACTATTCCCGATACGGTCACCGATATGGGTGAATTTGTCTTTGAGGGATGTTGGAGTCTCAGGAGCATAAAGCTCCCTGCGGAGCTGAGGTATCTCTGGGGCTATACCTTCTGCCGCTGCGGCGTTGAGGAGATAGTCCTGCCCGATAAGCTGGTCTCTGTACCGCCATTTGCATTCAAGGAGTGCAGGAGCCTGAAAAGAGTAGTCTGCGGCGCTGGGCTTAAAAAGATATACTCATGGGCTTTTGCAGGCTGCGAGAGCCTTGAGGAGGTAGTCCGCGGAGCTGAGGTGGATGTAAGTCCCGACGCATTCAGTTCAAAGGAGCTCAACACATAAAACGCCGATAGATCATTTTGCGGCTCATGAAAGGAGATATACGGATGAACGAGACAGATAAGCTCAGACGCGCAAAGCTTTATATGGACAGGCTGTCATGCGGTATCGACCCGAATTCGGGAGAGAGCGTTCCCGCGGACGATATTGTCCGCGACAGACGGGTGATAGCCTGCTTTGAGTATATTTCCCGTGTGCTCGGCTTTGAGATAGAGGCTCTTGAGCACGGAGCAAAGGCTGTGAAAAAGCCGAAAAGAGCACAGACATTCATTACGGACGAGCAGTTTTCACAGTTACAGCTCAATTACGGAGAATGCAGGGTAAGTGATATCGCAAGGGAGATAAACCGGGTCATCGAACAGAACAACTCAAAAAAGCTCCAGCCCTCATGGATAAATGACTGGCTGGAGAGTATAGGTATGCTCTGCAGGAACAGCGAGGGTGCCCGTGTCGCAGCTTCGGCAGGTGAGGAAATGGGTATAAGCTCCTATCTGAAAAACAGGGCAAGCGGAGAGGAGTACTATCTCAATCTGTATTCTGTACAGGCGCAGACCTTCATTTATGACAATTTAAGGGCGATAATCGAGTTTCACTATGACAGCTGATAAAGCCGCCCTGATGAAAGATCGAACGGGTCCGTTAAGACGGGCTCGTTTTTTTGTGATGGTACGCTTTTCTTGCTGTTTGCAGAGCATTCTGACTATTAATTGCGTTTTTTACAGAGAATGCGCAGCAAAAAGCATATATTTTGTTGACAATTTTAATGCATAATGCTATACTTTTAGCATGGATAGATATATCCGCAATTACATGAGAGGAGTGTTTATTATGGGAAAATCCGTATTTATTAAACGAATGACAGCAGGTATCATCGGTTCTGCACTTATTCTGGGGTATGCAGGCACAGTTCTTCCTGAGCCGATACCTGTTCTGGCAGCTGAAAGCGGAAAGATGACCTCGTATTTCTACAACGAGCAATCGGGAATGTACGAATATGAGTTTCTGGACGCATATGTTAATGATGTCGACGTTAACAGCGGCAATATAAGCATTGAGATAATCCCGTCAACGGGAGGCAACGTTTACAACTATTCCAACAGTAAAAAAATAATTTTCCCTTCTAAAGGCAGCAGCTATGGTGAGCTGGCGGTATTATATGAGTCATCCAACTTTAATCTGGCTGCACAAATCGAAGAGAAATCCCGTATAAATATCACCCTTGCTTCCACAAAAGAGTATGAAGATATGGTGAACACCTTTTCATACACACGCGGCAGAGAATACTATTTCAGCTATATAGTTGATGTAAAGGATCCGGATGTCCATATATTCGGTGACATAAACGAGGACGGAGTCGTCGATCCCTTTGACATCATTACATATCAGAAGTATATTGCAGGGACGCTTTCCGAGGAGCTCAGCGAAGACCGGTTCCTTAACGCTGATATAAATATGGATACCGAGATAACTGCCGATGATATGAAGCAGGTCAGGGATTTCGTACTGGGAAGCACAAAGGAGTTCAACGGTGCTTCAAATATAGGAAGCGTCCGCCTTGACAATACGGTCACGGTACAGGCAGCGGAGGGAACACAGACAGATGAAGCCTTTGCCAAGGCTGAGATGAAGTTCGGTGTTGATCTGCTGAAGAAGTGCTATGCGGAGAGAAACACTGACAATGTTCTGCTGTCGCCGCTGTCCATTTCATCTGCACTGTCAATGACTGCAAACGGCGCTGACGGTGAGACCCGTGCGGAAATGGAAAAGGTACTGGGAGATGATCTCACCATAGACGACATCAACGAGTATATGGCATATTATATAAGTGATCTTCCCGATGAGGAGAAGGAGAAGGTATATCTTGCGGACTCTGTATGGTTCAGGGACGCTCCTGTACTGAAGGTGCAGGAGGAATTCCTCGAGACCAACAAAAAGTTCTACAACGCCGAGATATACAAGAGCCCCTTTGACAGCAGCACAGTCAAGGACGTTAACAGCTGGGTGAACAAGAATACAAAGGGCATGATCCCCAGCCTTATCAGCGATAAAAATATCAAGCAGAATTCAATGATGATGCTGATAAATACGCTGTATTTCGAGTCGGAATGGCGCAGCCCATATTACAGCACATATAAGGGCGAGTTCACCGATCTTGAGGGCAACAAGCATACTATCGATGAAATGAACAGCATGGAGTATCAGTACTTTGACCTCGGCAATGCCGACGCTTTCAAGAAGCCTTACATCAACGAGGATTACAGCTTTGTAGGCATTCTTCCTCATGAGGATGTTCCGTTTGACAGCTTTGTTGAGGGACTGGACGGAAAGACTCTCGTTGACGGCTTAAAGGAATATGAGGATCCCGATACACTGGATCTCTATGTAATGATACCGAAGTTCAAGTATAATTACGAGAAGTCCCTGAGTGACATTCTTCCCATGCTCGGTATGGAGAAGGCTTTTGATCCGGCACTGGCTGATTTCTCAAGGATGAACGATATGTCTGTTGAGGGAGCAGCTCCCCTCTACATTGACGATGTTCTTCACAAGACCAAGATAGAGGTGACCGAAAAGGGTACAAAGGCATCTGCTGCAACAGCTGTTGTCATGGGTGCGGGAGCATCTGCACCCGTTGAGAAAAAGAAGGTATATATCTACCTTGACAGACCCTTCGTTTACATGATAGTTGACAAGAACAATGTTCCGCTTTTCATTGGCGCAGTTACAAGGCTCTGATCATATATGACGGAAAAGCTCCTTCCCTTTAACAGGGAGGGAGCTTTTTGTTTATCCTGCTGCTGTCAGCTTTTCAGGTGATCCTTGCGGTATCTGGCAGGGGAGACACAGGCATATTTCTGAAACACTCTCGAGAAGTGAGAATAGTCCGTATAACCGCATTTTTCTGATATCTCCACAGCAGACAGGTCGTTCCTGCTCAGCAGCTGCTTTGCAAGCTCCATACGGCTGGTCAGTATATCCTTGGTGCAGGAGATGCCGTAGCGCTGCTTATACAGTCTCTGGAAATGGGCAACGGACAGATTGAGTTTTTCTGCGATAGCGGGAATTGTCCAGTCATATGACGGAGAATCATAGATCTGCTGGCGCACAGAGTCCAGCTCGCTGTCATAATGCGTCTTGACATTTCTATGGGTCGGTGAGTATGCACTTTTCAGCTGGAGCATTATTGCGGTCATAAGGCAGCGTATGACGGCGTCCTTTTCCGAGTCATCCGACTCATAAATGTCCCTGCATATCCTGATGAGCTCCGAGACCGAGTCCGATGGCAGTTCTATGGGCACATTAAATTCCATGCCGAGGCTCTCAAGAAAGTCGTTATCGCCTTCTTCAAGCTCAAACCTTATCCAGTCATCGGCATACTCTTCGCCCGCAGCGTACAGTGAATGGGGAAAGCAGCTCGATGTCAGGAAAGCTGTATTGGCTTCCGTGTTATACTCCGTTTCCCCCATACAGATACGGGCTTTTGAACGAACAAGTATGAGCTGCATACCGTGGACTCCGTTGGGACGTTCGATGCCGAAATCGGCAGGATGGGTCCAGTGCCAGCCTATCATATTTATGCGCATAACGCTCCTCCTTTCCACAGTAGTTTTCTTATTATAATTATACGTTAAAGCTTTTGGATTGTCAAATGAAAATGATTGAAAAACACAATTTTATGCTGAAAATGTTCATTGTTTTATCCGCGGTCGGATGTTATTATATTGTTATCGGAAAACGGACCGTGATTCAGGGGAATATTAAAATTATCAAGGAGGATGAGTATTATGAAACACTCAAAAAGGCTGACGGCTGCGGCTGCAGCCCTGACAATGGCGGCTTCGTCAGTCGGACATCTCAGCGCACCTGTGGCAGCTGACGCTGCATACGGCGTGGGAGGCAACGGCAAGGCGATAATGGAGTACCTCGACAGGGGCGTCTATGCTGTCAAGAGCGGAAGCGGAATGTTCGTGAGCTGGCGCTGGAACGCCGATGATGCAGACGATGCCGAGTTCAGGCTCTATCGCGATGACAAGCTGATCTACACAAGCAAAAAGGGCGACGCCACAAGCTATCAGGACAACGGCGGCGGAACGGGTTCAAAGTACCGCGTTGACTGTGTGGAGGGCGGAAAGGTGACCTCGTCGGAGAAGTGCAGGTTCACCTCGGGCACCAACTACTTCGACATAAAGCTTGACCGCCCCGGAAGCCAGTATTCGCCCAATGACTGCGTTGTGGGAGATGTTGACGGCGACGGACAGTATGAGATATTCCTGAAATGGGATCCGTCCAACTCCAAGGACAATTCTCAGGAGGGAAAGACCGACGATGTTCTCATTGACTGCTACACACTTGAGGGAAAAAAGCTCTGGCGCATAAACTTGGGAAAGAATATCAGAGCGGGTCAGCACTATACACAGATGTGCGTTGCTGACTTTGACTGCGACGGAAAGGCGGAGCTCATCACAAAGACCGCCGATGGAACTACCGACGGCAGGGGAAAGGTCATAGGCGACGGCAGCAAGGACTACCGGAACGGAAAGGGTTATATCCTCAGCGGTCCCGAGTATATGACACTCTTTGACGGAAAGACGGGAGCAGCGCTGGATACCATTGATTTTCCCGTGCCCAGAGGCAAGGTAAGCGACTGGGGCGACAACTACGGCAACCGCGTTGACCGTATGAACAGCGGTATCGCCTATCTTGACGGAGTCCACCCCTCCGCCATATACGGCAGAGGATACTACACCAGACTTACATGGTCCGCAATAGACGTCAGGGACAAGAAGCTGGTGAAAAGGTGGGTATTCGATACCGGAAACAACAAGTCCGCCGCAGGCTGGGGCTGCGGCAACCATAATGTAATGGCAGCCGACTGCGACAATGACGGTAAGCAGGAGATATTCACGGGCGCAAGCTGCATCGACGATAACGGAAAGCTCCTCTGGACATCGGGAGACCTTCACGGTGACGCTATGCACGTCGGTGATCTTATTCCCGACCGCGAGGGACTTGAGGTATGGCAGTGCCATGAGGACAAGCCCTACGGCGAGACCTGCTATGACGCAAAAACAGGCAAGAGGGTATTCCATATCAGCTTCACCAAGGACACCGGACGCTGCGCCGCAGACAATATCTGGGCAGGCAATAAGGGCGCGGAGTTCTGGGGAGCTGCCGACGGCAGTGTATATGACTCAGCAGGAAAGAAGATAGGCGGCACCAAGCCTGCACAGAACTTCTTCATCTACTGGGACGGCGACCTTGAGCGCGAGATACTCGACGGGAACAAGATATCAAAGATGACGGGAGCAAACAAGATAGACCGCATATTTACGGCAAACGGCTGCGGCTCCAACAACAGCTCAAAGTCGGTGCCCTGCATGACGGCTGACCTTTTCGGCGACTGGCGTGAGGAGCTCATCATGAGGACGGACGACAACAGCAAGCTCCGCATCTGGTGTACCACAGATACCACAAAGGTGCGCCTGACTACTCTCATGCACGATATGCAGTACCGCGCACAGAACTGCTGTCAGCAGTCTTCATACAACCAGCCTCCCCATGTGAGCTATTACCTCGGAAGCGATGCTCCCATTCCTGCAAGACCCAAGGTGCTGCTGAACAATACTCCCGACAGGACGGATATTCCCGTTGAGCCCATCGTGACCGAGCCTGTGACTACAACTCAGCCTGTGACTACAACTCAGCCCGTGACTACAACTCAGACCGTGAGTGCGGAGCCTGTTGTAACGGGAAAGCCTGCCGCGGAGATAAAGGACGGAGAGATATACGCCTTCCGCAATGCGGACAGCGGACTTTATCTCGGAGTTGATGGCAGCAATGCGGAAAAGAACGCCAATATCTCCCAGTCCGCGGCTAAAGGACAGCAGAGCAGGTTCAGGGCTGTATCCGCAGGAAACGGTTACTTCTGTCTTGTATCCCTGCTGGATGAGGGAACGGACTACGCGATGGACGTTCACGCAAAAAAGACCGAGGACGGTACGAATATCGAGCTCTATACCCTTAATAACGGCGATAACCAGCAGTTCAGGTTCGTGGCTAACGGTGACGGCTCCTATAAGATAGCTGCCAAGATATCGGGAGACCGCTCCTGTGTCACCGTCAGCGGCAGTGATGGCAACGTATTCGAGCAGACCATTAACGGCAGCGGCGGACAGAACTGGTTTGCCGAGCCTGTTACAGTGCAGAGCGGCAGCACGGTATATGGTGACACAAACTGTGACGGTACGGTTGACCTTGCCGACGCCATACTCATTATGCAGGCGCTTTCAAACCCCGACAGATTCGGCATAGACGGCACAGAGGAGCTTCACCTGACAGCTCAGGGCAGGATAAACGCAGACTGCTCGGGCGGCGGCGACGGAATGACCTCCAATGATGCCCTCGCGATACAGAATTACCTGCTTGGCAAGATAACCTCTCTCCCCGAAATATAATGCAAAACGAAAAGGACTTCAGACCCTGCGTGATCTGAAGTCCTTTTCTTCGTGTAAGGCTCAGTATAGCTTTGATCGTATCACCTGATAGGCTTGGTACAGCGGAACGTCCTCGTCGGGGATCCTTTCGTGCCTTTCAAGCAGAAAGTCTGCGACATTATTCACTCCTGTTGCCTTGTCGGTAAGCACTATTTCATCGCCGTTTTCAACGTCAATGGTCATACGCATACGAAACTCCGTGTATGCGACTCTGCGTGAGGGATGACGATAGCGTGTGTATGGCTCGATGCGGACGTCGATGATATCGCTGAGAGCTATGGTATTCTTTTTCCAGAGGCGCTTTATGGTAATATCGCTGTCCTCTATGATAATTGAGGTCCCCACAGCCTGTTCGATGAAGTACAGCAGGGCGCAGACCAGCGCAGCTGCCATAAAGAACGTAGAAACGAAAATCAGGAACGGTGAAATAACGGAAAGGAACATAAATAAAAAGAATAACAGCATAGCTGCAAGTGCAATGAACAGAACTGCTTTTGTCTCGTGTTTTATCCTGAATGTCATTAAAGGCGCCTCCTCTGCGTTTTTTATGATTATACAGCCATATCACCGGTGTGTCAACAGTTTTCCGGTAAGATGCGTATTCGCAGGGTAAGTTGCGTTTTTCGGGGGGTAAGTTGCATTGACAGTCAATTCTTATCTATGTTATCATATATATGGTACGAACAGGCTGTGTTCGCTTGCGGCAGTCGGGGAGCGGATGTGCTTTTATTTTTTCGCTCAGCCATTGAATAATATCACGGGATATGTTAAAATGAAGTGAACATACAGCGAAGGAGCTGATCATGCGTGGATGAAAACAGAATAGAGATCACATGGTACGGCACAGCTTCCGTTCGGATCGCCAGCGGCAGTTCTCAGCTCCTTATAGACCCGTTTTTTCCGTTCCCTGACAGCAGGATAAAGGTGGCGGCAGACGCATTTGCGGACTGCCGTAATATACTTGTCTCACACGGACACTATGACCATATCGGCAGTATCGCCGGGATAGCACATAAGGACACGGCGGTCTACTGTACCCGTGCGCCCTATCAGTCGCTGCTGAAAAAGGGAGTCCCCAAGAGAAATCTGCACCTTATAAGGGCAGGCTCGGTTTTTTCGGTGGGAGACTTCAGGATAACAGCCTGTCAGGGCAGACACATACGCATGAACGCCTGCGACTGTCTGAGGACACTGTGCAGCAGGCGGGTGATACAGAACCGCAGAGACCTTGTGGGAAAGGTGAGAAAATTCACATCCTGCCTTGAAAAGAAAGAGACACTGTGCTATTTCATAGAGATCGGCGGCAGGAGCATACTCATACTGGGAAGCCTTGCACTGGCGGAGGATACGGATTATCCCAAGGGCGCTGATCTTGCGTTTTTCCCTTATCAGGGATCGGACAGGCTGTGCGATATCGCAGCGGACATATATGGCAGGCTGAAGCCGAAAGCGGTCCTGCTGACACATTTTGACGATACCTTCCCACCATTCAGCAAAGACATAGATACCTCGGATTTTGAGAGATACATGAAGGAACGTGCGCCTGTATACAAGCTTGAGCACGGCGGCACACTCAGCATATGACACCGTAACAAACTAACTAAAAGCGGAGGCAGATCATGAGAATTATAATCGAATCCCCTCAGGCGGGCGATGAAGATGTTGTGATCGTAAGGTGCGCGTCACCCGATCAGAGACTCATCTCCATGCTGCTTTCATATCAGACTGCGAATACAGAGCTCACAGGCTATATGGACGATAAGATAGTGCGGCTGAACTATCAGGACGTATACTATTTTGAGTCGAACGAGAACCGCGTTTTTGCATATTACCGTTCGGACGTCTATGAGGTCAAGTACAAGCTATATGAGCTGGAGGAGCTTTTCGCACCTATGGATTTCGTGCGATGTTCAAAGTCCATGATAGTAAATATGGAGAAAATAGACTACCTTTCACCGCTTTTCAGCGGAAAGCTTGAGGCTCATCTGAAAAACGGCGAAAAGGTAGTGATCTCAAGGCAGTATGTACACAGCCTGAAGGTCAAGCTCGGCATTGAGGAGGTCGAATGATGGTAAAGGAATTTTTTGTATCATTATTGCATTATTTTGTGGACATAACCACAGCTGTGCTGATCGCGGCTGCCATATTCCTGACAGTATCGGGACAGCAGATGAACAGCGTTATCCTGTGGGAGATACTGCTCAGCGGATTTATAACCGCCCTCCCCTCGGCAGTACTGCTCTGCTTTGACACCAAAAGCGTCAGGCTGTCACTGATACTGTGGATAGTTCATTTTCTTGTGATATTCGGGGTAACACTGCTGATGCTGAAGGCATTTGGCTGGTGCAGCATAACTCCCATGTCGGTGCTGCTGACATTCCTTGCGGTGGTGTGCATATATCTGTTCACCTGTTCTGTTCACTATCTTGTGGACAAAAAGCACGCTTCTGTAATGAACCAGCAGCTCAAAAAGCGCTATTCAAAAGCAGAACAGGATAAGTAAGCCGGTCTGTCGGCACGGATAACTGTCAAGTGAGGTGACGGGAATGAAGTTCAGGATAAAGCATATATCATCTCTGTACAACTGGGGGATAGCTCTCCCTTGGATAGTCATTTTAGCCGCATTGGCGCTGTTCCTGTTTCTGGGACTTGACGTTACCTTTGTATTTCCCACGTTGGTGCTGATACGTCTGGCAGCGGTCTGCGGAATAGCCGAGGTGATATTCATCTTTCTGTACATAGCCGAAAGGATATACGGTGCAAGGCTCATCATCAATGAGGACCATATAGTGATAAAGACCCTGCACAGACACAGAAAGCTCTACTATGCAGAGATAGAGGATGCAAAGTATTCCCATTACGAATGTACGAGAAGCAACCGTGAGCGCAAAGAGCGTTCGGGCTCGCTGCTGTATAAGTACATGAAAGATGATGAGGATACATGGGTAAGGTCAAAGCTCACCTTTTTCCTTATCTCGGGAAAGACCGTCACCCTTAATGATGAAGCTACAAACTATGAGGGGAAAAGGTCGAAATGGATCACCGATCCCGACCTTGACCCCGATGAGGATGTTGTACTTTATCAGGCTTATCTGTGCTACCGCACAGCCTGCAGGGAGTTCTGCTTCGGAAGTGGCGGGAATTGACGTTGTTGATTGAATTTTACGCAATACAGGCATATAATAGACTTATAGACAACGTGAAAACTATATCTTAAACAGAATGGAGGAAATGACATGAAAAAAACACTGATATCACTGATGACAGCAGCTCTTATGCTGGCATCTGCGGCACCTGTGCAGCTGACGGCAGCTGCCGATGAGAACGACCGCGAGTCCATCATAGGCACACTTCCCGACTGGACGCCCACAAACTTCGCAGAAGCAATGCAGCTTTACAATAAGCACGGAAAATGCTATGTGGCAGATAATTACATCTGCATGATGAGGAGAGTTCCCCACTTCATGAAGAACGACTATAAGTTCGGCATCTCGGGCAGCATGGCGGATATAAATACTCCCGCAGGTGCAGGTCAGCAGTTCTTTGAGCTTGAAATACCGCAGAAGCCCGATCCCGATGACATGGACGCGGTAAATGCTTATAATGAGTACTGTGACAGCATAGGTCTGTATTCCCACGATTACAGCTTCTTTGAGCACTGGCAGGACCGAAAGACACAGGATGCCTTTGAGGTGGAGATGTTCCGTGTGATGCCGGGCGAGGATCTGACAGTCTTATGGCAGAAAAAGAACGATGACGGTGAATATGTCACCACAAGGGAATACACCTTTGAAAGAAAGGACGGCAATACAGTTGAGACAGACATTTACAGCTGGCTTCCCGACAGTGTTCCCGAGTACAATGATTTTGTCATGAAATACGGTGAGGTCTCGGTTCACGATAACTATATCGCATACTGGACCAACTACAACCCCAGCGCAGGTGCTTCCGTGAGAATGGAGCAGAGCGGCGAGGGCAGGATAGAGGAGTTCATGGAGTCGCAGTGCGCCCTCTTTGAGCTTCAGCCCGTTGACGACACACCTATCTCCTCGGTTTTCGTCTATAAGCCCGTGGCTGACGGCATGGCAGAAGTTGAGTGGAGGAGGGGCAGGACATTCTCGGATACTGAGCCTGTTGTCTCCACAACAGGAAAATTCGAGATAAAGGACAACTGCTCTGTTGTGCTCAACTGGTCTCCCTACAGAAAGATCAATACCCAGTTCTCTTTCATTGATGCAGACACGGGAGAGCTCATAGACATTCCCGATGATGACAGCCGCAATATCTATCTTCTTTCAACCACGAGAGGCGTACCTGCAACAAGCAGGATATTTGATATTACAGCTAATCCCTGTACAGTAGATGATGACAATGCCTATTCGGAGAACTGGAGTTATGCCTTTGAATACGATTCTCCTGCGGGTGCATATGAAATAAACGATATTGAGCTGATATCAGAGACTCCGGACTTCAGGGAGGTAAACTATGATCTGAAATGGAGACCCTTCGGCGATGTGAACGGTGACAGAAGGCTTGCTGTTTCCGATCTGATACTGGTGCAGAGATGGCTCACAGGAGCTTCCGATGCAGAGCTCAAAAATTGGGAAGCCGCAGATTACTGCCGTGATAACTGCATAAACTCGCTCGACCTCCCTGCTATGAGACGAGCGCTGCTGAAAAGTCTTTCTATGCCCGTATGGCCGGAAAAGATTTCTACTGCCCATGGCGAATTTATAATAACAGGACCCGACAGAAAACTGTATGCAGGCCCCGGGACCGAGTATGAGGTATTGAAGACTGTTCCCATGGGTACCAATCTCACGGAGTACGGCTATGATCCTGAGTCTCCCGATTGGGTATATGCTGAGATAACAGATACTGAAAGAGGCTGGGTAAGAGTTAGCTGTGACGGCGAGAAGAATATCGAGTTTAAATATGAACTGATAGATAAGCCCGTTATTTATCTCTATCCCGAGGAGGAGACCGATGTTCATGTGGAGCTTGAGCTTACCGAGTCCAGACTCTCCACCACATATCCCAGATATAACGGCGGCTGGGACGTTACAGCCTATCCCGACGGCTCGCTTCTCAACAAAGCTGACGGCACACACCACAGATACCTTTTCTGGGACAGCGTTGACTGCACAACTAAGTTCGACCTGTCAAAGGGCTTCTGTGTGGCAGGAGAGGATACCGAGAGCTTCCTGAAGGAAAAGCTGGCATATATGGGTCTTACCGAGGATGAGATGAACGAATTCATCGTATACTGGCTGCCCAGAATGGAGCACAATGCGTACAATCTCATCACCTTCCAGGGCAAGGCATATACCGACACCGCAAAGCTTGACATCACTCCCGTACCCGACAGTATGCTCCGCGTATTCATGGCATACAGACCCATTGAGGACTCCGTGGATATCGAGCCTCAGCAGCTTGGGACCTTTGAGAGAAAGGGCTTTACAGTTGTGGAGTGGGGCGGCACCGAGCTCAGCTGAGCCCATCACAGCAAACAATAACTGAATAAGAATAAAGCCCCGAAGCTGTCTGTGCTGACGCTTCGGGGCTTGTTTTATGTGTCTGCTCATGCAGCTCTTACAGCTGCATATCTCTTTGATGAGAGCACCTTGTTCATTATAGCCTCAGGGGAGATATCTCCGCCCATGACCATATCGAACACCGAGGGAGTATATCCCGATACCAGTGCTGCTCCTGTCTCGGAGCGGGTAACGGGCATTGCGTCGGAGCGGCTGTTCACGTTCCAGAATACCACATCGGGCAGCTTGTAGCCGTAATTGCTGTACAGCTTTCTTACGGCGCGGAACAGTACCTCGTTATTGCCTCCCGTTACGCAGCAGTCGAACTGCATATCCGAGATTATGTATATCTTCCTGGGCAGCTCTGACTGACGAACACGGTTGTTTATTGCCGTCTTCAGTATCAGCTTGAAAACTGCCTCCAGATCAGTATTTGCTATCTCGTTGAAAGTACGGCAGTACTGCGCCTTTTCGACGATGTCCTCGCCCTTTATCTCCACCAGACGGGGGCTCTCGGAGAAGGTTATGAAGTGGTTAGCGAATGCACCTGTGTTGTGCTCCGCGAAGTATATTCCCAGCGACAGTGCCGCATCTATGGGACGTATACCTCCGCAGGTGCAGGTCATGGAGCCCGAGCCGTCCACTACTGCTATGGCGTTCTCGCGCCTTGAAGCTGTCAGGTCGGGCAGGCACTTCCATGCGGCATCCAGTGACATACGCTCTGTATCGGAGATATTTCCCGCGAGTGCAGCTCTTATGATGTCATAGGGGTACAGTCTGCCAGCATTGAGCTTTGTCTCGCCGCTGTGCACCTCGTTCAGATAGCTGATGTAGCGCTCATTGTCGTTGCGTATGAACGCACCTCTGTACTTGAACATGGCGCATGAGGGCTGTACCTCATAGTCGAAGGTGTAGTCTCTCTCGCGCAGACGGTTCTCGATGATGTCGGTGTATCTTCTCAGAGCGGACAGAGTCTTTCTGTATTCCGCCTCTGACATACCCAGCAGTGCAGCCATGCGTCTGCCCTTGTTCCTTGTCTCCTTTGATGAGGTGTTCACCGAGGGCAGCCACTTAGCCAGCAGAGAAGCCTGTCTGTTTCTGTTCATGGCAGCTATATCTGCGTTGAGCTGAGTTCTTATGACCTCAGCGGCATCTCTCTCCAGAGGAGTTCCCAGCAGTACGCACAGGTCGTCAAATCTGCCGTACTCCGAGAACAGCCGTATATTTCTTCTGACAGCCTCGGGAGCTGTCTTTACCAGTGCGGAGATAGCTGCGCGGAAGAATCTCCTCTCGCCCAGACCGCCTCTTGCGTCACGGGCGAAGAAAACTATCTTCATAGTCTTGTCGGGGTCCTCTGCATAAGCGCGGTCCACCACTGCCTCTATCTCCTCGGCGGAGGCGTTTCTCATGGCGCCTGCCTTGAAGAACATATCCAGACAGAAGGACTCTGTTGAACGGTAAGCCATAGCGCCGTTCTCTGTGTATGTGCTATTTGCTTCCTTCTTCAGAAAATTCAGCATAGTTATTCTCCTTTCAGCGGGGAGCCCCCGCGGGCTTCCGCGTTGACGCCCGCAAGCTCGCTCACTTCTTGTAAAGATCAAAGTCTGCTTTCGCTTGCGGTGAGCGAAATGTAACGGTAGTTTTCAAGTCAGCATTTTGTACCATACGTTTCCGCAGGGCAGGATTTGAACCTGCAATTTGCCGATTTTTTATGCTGTTGCTGACTTAGTGTAAAATAGATCATTCGCCGCCCGTCACGGCTCGTCTTTTTACGCAGCGCTTTGACCCGAGGGAAAGCTCTCTGCGGCCCTTAAACGATTGCTGTGAGAGCCGTGGACGGCTGAAAACAAGACGCATTCTTTTTCATTGACAGATGAAAATAAAAACTGCTGTATGCGTCTCTGCAAGGCACTTCGTTTATCTTTTCATGATAAAAAACTATTGCTGTAAGTGCCTTTATATATCTTTTTTAACTGCGGCAGGAGGCAAGCTCCCGCCGCTTTTATCAGCCCTTGATGACGCCTGCCGTGAACAGTCTCTTGACTGCCTCGGTAAGGTCGGTCTGGTTAGCCATGACATCTCCGATGTCCTTGTATGCGAATCGTGACTCCTCAGCCACATCGGACTTGTTGTTCTTTGCGAGTACCACATTCTGCTCCTTTAAGTCCACCATTACGGACTCTACGGAGAATGCGTCCATTGCCGCTGTACGGGAGTAAGCTCTGCCTGCGCCGTGGGACGAGGACATGAAGCTGTCGGGGTTGCCCTTTCCGCGGACTATATAGCTGTATGAGCCCATAGCTCCGGGGATTATGCCCATTTCTCCCTCACGGGCGCGTATAGCACCCTTTCTGTGTACCCACACATTTCTGCCGAAGTGGTTCTCCAGAGCGGCATAGTTGTGGTGGCAGTTTATCTCCCCCGAGAATTCGGGAACGATGCCTGTGTGCTTGATGATGTGCTTTGCGAAAATATCCTTTACCTTTGAGAGCATTATTGCGCGGTTCTCATAGGCGAAGTCCATGCACAGCTGCATCCATGCCAGATAGCGCTTTCCCTCGTCGGTATCGGCAGGGAGGAAGGGCAGGTTCCATTCCGACGGCACCTGCGAGAACCATCTGTCGTTGAGCTCATGAGCTATCTTATTGAAGTACTGCCCCACGATATTTCCGAAGTGACGGCTTCCCGAGTGGAGCATTATGCCGCACATTCCTTCATCGTCCTGCTGGATCTCGATGAAGTGGTTGCCGCCGCCGAGGGTGCCTGCCTGAAAGTAGCCCTCCTCTATCTGGGGAATGAGCTCCTTATCGGCTTCATAGCGTCCCATTTCAGCCTTGGCGCGGTCCAGCACCTCCGAGTGCTGAGCTGTCTTGTAGTGTGCAAAGCCTGTGGGGATATTTCTGAGGATATCGCCGCAGATGGTCTGCACGAGGTTACCGCTGCCCGTTATAGTCTCACGGAGCAGGGATACGGGGATATCGGTCTGGACATATGCCATTCCGCAGCCGATATCAACTCCTACCGCATTGGGAATTACCACATTCTCGCAGGCGATGACGCCGCCTATGGGCATACCCTTTCCTGCATGGGTGTCGGGCATAAGTGCTATCCACTTATGTGCGAAAGGGAGCTTCGCAAGGTGCTCCGCCTGGGCGAGACACTTCTCTCCCACAGCCTCTGCATCAGACTGCCATATCTTTATGGGGAGCATTTTTTCATTCTTCATGTAATGTACGAACATTTTCTTCACTTCTTTCCTTTAGCTTGACTCCAGTATACCACAGGAAACGGAAATAATCATATAAAATTTTCTGCACACACTCCTTTCCGTATTGCAAAGGGGAGTTTTTTCTGTTAATATATAGATAAGAAAGGAGTGGGAAAATATGGCAGGATTTTCAGAGCTTATCAAGAATTTCGACAAGACCCGTGATTATGTTCGGGACTTTTTCATATACGGCTGCAAGGTAAGAAGCGACTTTGACCGCAAGAGCGTCCGCACCTACGGCGACGAAAAGCGCCGCGTGGAGAGCTGGATGGGGGACTCTATGCGCTATGATGACTCCGTCCGCGGCAGAAGTGTCTCAATTTCCGTGGACAGCGGACACATCCCCGAAAATCCGCTGTATAACGCCTATTACTCAAAGAGCTTCACGGATAATGACATACGGCTGCACTTCCTTATCATGGACATTCTTGAGGACGGCGGCAGCCGCACTCTCAGGGAGATAACCGACATACTCAATGCCGATTACGGTCAGCTTTTCGACGAGCAGACCGTCCGCAACAAGCTGAGGGAGTACACCGATGAGGGGATGGTGATCGCGGAGAAGCAGGGCAAGACTCTTTACTACTCACTGTCGGCGGACAGGGCTGACGACTATGTAAGGGATATCGCAGGACTTGCAGATGCTCTGGGATTTTTCTCCGAGACACCGCACTTCGGCATCATCGGCAACAGCATAATGAAAATGCTGGGGCTGAAAAACGAGCTTTTCTTCATAAAGCACAACTATATGATACACACTCTTGAGGACATACTGGTGCCTGAAATACTTGAAGCCCTGAACGGGAAGCGGTATATCTCCTTCTGTACTTTTTCGGGCAGGCGCAAAAAGACTCCCGATGAGCCGGGCAGGCAAAACCAGACCGTGCCAATGCAGATACTTGTGTCCGTGCAGACGGGAAGGCGCTATCTTGCGGCATATATACCTGCACTGAAACGATTTTCCGCCTTCAGGCTGGACTACATGAAAAACGTGAAAGCAGGAGATATTTGCGGGGAGTACGACGAGATAAAGGAGATGTACGACCGCAGCAAGCCTCGTGTTTTCGGCGTTTCTTTCGGTATGAGGCGTGATACGGGCGCTGTTGCTCCCATGAAAATAACTTTTTTTGCAGACGAAAAGCGGGAGCCCTATATAATCGAGCGCCTTGAGCGTGAAAAGCGCTGCTGCACCCTTGAAAAAACGGGTGAGGATCTGTATACCCTGACAGCCGATGTGTTCGACCCCAACGAGCTCATGCACTGGGCAAAGACCTTTATCGGCAGGATAGTCAGCATCGAAGGCGGCGCAGACAGCGTCCGCCAGCGGTTTTACAGCGATATCGCAAAAATGAACAGAATGTACGGCGGTGATGAAGATGAACATATTCAGTGAGATATACGGTACATATTTCCGCATCGCGGCGAAGCTCCTTGAAAATGAGGTCACGGATGAAAAAAACGTCCGCGAAACGGTTCAGCGTGAGGGCTTTCGTGACTCGGTGCTGTTCCTGCCGCAGAAGCTGCTGCCCGGTGAGGAAAGCTGGGGGCTTTTCAGCCGTATGCCCGACGGCACTCTCAGGCGCATAACAAAAAAAGCGCCCGTTAAGGTGCTGACAAGGCTCCAGAAGATGTGGCTGAAGGCAAAGCTCTCTGACCCGAGGATAAGGCTGTTCATGGACGATGAGAACCTTGCTGCCCTTGAAAAAAGGCTTGGGGACATTCCTCCGCTTTACCGCAGGGAGCAGTTCGGCATCACAGACCGTTTCAAGGACAGCGACGACTTTTACAGCGAGGAGTATATCAGGAATTTCCGCACTGCGCTGGAGGTTGTGAGAAAGAGGCGGATAGTCTGTGTTGAATTCGTTTCCGGACGAGGCAGGCGCATGAGCGGAAAGTTCGTGCTGCTGAAGCTGGAATACTCTCCCAAGAACGACAAATTCCGTGTATACTGCTATCTGCTGCGCAATGACAAGGTAAGGGGCAGCGGCATAATCAACATCGGGCGCATAAGCAGCATAACCGACACGGGACGGGTGTTCCGCACACCCGTTTCCATGGACGAGTACTTTTCGAGCCGCAAGTGCAGCTCCCCTGCGGTGATAAGGGTGACTCCCGCAAGGAATGGCATTGAGCGCTTCATGCTGGAGTTTGCTTCCTATGAGAAGCACACGGTTCGGGACCTTGAAACAGAGGAGTACACCGTGGAGCTGTGGTACGATACACAGGACGAGACAGAGCTGCTCATAAGGCTTCTCAGCTTCGGGCCTGTAATAGAGATACTGGGACCGCCGCAGCTGCGTTCGCAGGCAGCAGAGCGTGTTCGCAGGCAGTATGAGCTGCTCTGCGGAAATAACGAAAAAAACTCCTGACTTAGTTATAAGTTGAGGGTTCTCTATGCGGCCATCGCAGCTGTGTTTTTTCTCCAAAAGGGGAAAAATTCAGTGTAATGTTATGCTAATTGCACAAATATTGTTGAAAAAAGTGTTAAATATTTTTGTGCGAATGCGGGAAATAACTTGACGATTTCTGCCGGTTTATGGTATACTATAAAAGAGAAAACATGACACAGCGCAGGCATTATCAATTTACACCGGAAAAGTTGCAGTATGACATTCAGTCGCACTGCTGCTGATCATGTTATGGTCCCTTTATCGATATATTAACTCTATTCGCAGCATTACGGCTTCTTTTCGGGAGCTGTCCACTACTACACTCATCATACGTCTTTCAGATTATCTCAGCATATCCAAGCGGTATCAGGACTGTAAAATTGATATCTTCGTTCAAAAACACAGAAACACATAAACATTGTTTTATGACCGCTTTTTCCGTTGTATGGACTGCGTTGGGCTTACAATGCCGCTTTCAGGCAAACGAGAAAAAGAAATCTGAAAGGCAAAGAGAAATATGCTGAGAATAGAAGACTATTACACCGATGCACCATCGGCGGGCATTATAACTATGCTCGAAAAGCCTGAGATAGTAAACAGGCTTTTGAACACACTTATCTGTAATTTCAGGGGATTTAACTTCATGAAGCTGAAGCTGAAGGTGCACCCCGTAAGAGAGGAATTGGAGGAGTACAAGAATCTTAATCAGAGCTTTCTTGATCAGATCTTCAAGCTCCACGCATACTATGACGGTCACCAGCTTGCGCTGAAGCGCATACTGAGCGACATCAACTACGACACCCATCTGAACACAAAGGTGTATTCGCCTGTTGTGGGATGTCCCGTGGGATGCAGCTACTGCTTCACCAAGAACGTAGTTGAGCATTTTGATATCACCGAGGATTTCAGAAAGCCTGTTTTCCGCGGTCCCTACAAGATGACAAAGGACGCCGAGGGAAATGATATCCCCGAGCTGTTCAATATTGAAAGTGAGAACCCCATTGACTGGTTCCTTACATATATGTCCGATTTCGGCTGCTGGAGACCCGAATGGCAGGAAAATGTCATTCAGCAGATCATTGCAGCCAATGCCATAAAGCGCAGAAAGGGCAGATGTCCCGACACCTTCCAGCTCATCACGAAATGTCCCAAGGGCATAAGGCTTGACTTTGTCCCTGACGGCACAGATCTCCGCAACATCATCATGTCATGTACTGTTGACAGGAATGAGTGTACGGGACGTATTTCCGAGCTTATCAGGAAGGCGGGCAATCACCGCATAACAGGCTGTGTTGTTTATCAGCCCGTTCTGGAGCACATCGAGCCTGTTCATCTGGAAGAATTCGTTGAGACCTTCGGCAGAGACAATTCATGGGTCATCATCGGCGGCGAGATAGGCAAGGACGCTGTACCGCTGCAGTTCAGCTGGATAAAGGATATCATCGACAAGTGCATAGAGCTTAGCATACCTGTAAAAATGGAACGTGATATCGTAAAAATAGTCACAGAAAACGGCTATGAGTTCCTTGAGCAGTCTCCGGAGCCTTTGAGAAATACAAAGGAGATCCGCAGAAGAAATCTCGCCATGAAGAACGCCACTGCTTCGGAGTATTATTCCATGAAGGTGGACGAGCTCAAGAAGAAGCTTGAGAATTGCCCGGGCGGTGAGAGAGCCGATATTGCAGCTATGACCATGTTCGGCGATGTAGAGCTCACCATCGAGAGCGCAAAGCGGCTTCTGACAGGAGCTCCTGATTTTGACGTTATCCTCACTTCCGAGACAAACGGTATCCCTCTTGCATACGAGATGGCTCGTCAGAGCGGCAAAAGCTACTTTGTGGCACACAGGTCACCCAAAATGTATATGTCCGATAACACAGGCGTTACTGTCAATGATCAGGGCTTCAGTCTTGACATTGAAGATCTTCAGGCTATGAACGGCAAGAGAGTCCTTATTGCCGACGACGTTGTCAGCACGGGCAGATCTCTGAAAGCTATGGAGGCTCTTGTTGAAAAGGCAGGCGGTATCGTGGCAGGAAAGGTGGCAGTGCTGGCAGAGAAGAAGGCTTCGGAGCGCGGAGACATCATCTTCCTTGAATCACTTCCTGCATATTCTCAGGAAAAAATCGCCGTTAATATCTGACGGCAGCTAACATAGAACGTAATAACTAAAGGCGGCTTTGGTAAGCTTCCCTTAGCGAAAAAAACGGGTTACCGGGTCTGGATTACAGGCTCGGTAATTTTATGCCGTGATCTCGCCGCAGGGAGCTTCCCTTGCCGCCTTTTTGGTTTATTTCAGGAAGCTGCGGAAGAGATCCAGCTGCTCCTTATTGGCTGCTGCTGCGTTTTTGTCCCTGACATTGCAGTGGAAAACGTGTCCCAGCCTGTTATTTTCATCGCCGTAAAGCTTGGAGACATATCTCACGCCCTTTGCTTTCAGAGCATCCTCCATGGGCTTCTGCTGATCCTTCATGAAGTCATCGACGGCTGTCATGAGGAAGCAGGGCGGATAGTCCGCAGTGATATGGTCGGTGGTATGCAGCAGCTCCAGCACCTTGTCTGCATTATCTTCCGGCAGGGTGTTGATGTAGAAATCCGCCCTGCCTCTGGCAGTATAGGTGCCGCAGTTCAGCCCCAGTGCCCTCAGCTTCAGTCCATCGGGGGCTTTTACGGGGAAGTCCCTTGCAAGTTCGGGGCAGGTGAGCACAGCCGCATATGCTGCCATGCCTGTGGCTCCCGAGGAGTCACCCACACCGAACAGCACATCGGTGTCAAAGCCGTATTTATCGGCATTTTTCAGCACAAAGCGGAACACCTCATTGATGTCCTCGAAAGCCGCAGGGAAGCGGTGCTTCGGTGCAAGGCGGTAGCTGGGATCAACAACTGCAAAGCCCTGTTCTGCCAGAGACATACAGTAGAAGCGGTAGGTCTCCTTTGTGCCGTATATCCAGCCGCCTCCGTGGAAGCTTACGATGGTCGGCAGCTGCCCCGACATATCCTTGGGACGGTATATATCAAGCAGTCCGTATTTTTTGTCCCTGCCGTACCTGATATCGCAGAAGCACTCCACCCCCTCGGGAACTGTCAGTCCTTTGTCGCGGGCGTTATCGCTGTGCCTGCACATCATCCTGAATATCATTGTCTGAAGCGACATTGCCATGTTCCTTTCCGGTGGTTCTCCATTATATCGGAGTATGATCTGCTGCTCATTCCTGTGTTCCCCATGATTCTGTCTGATCTGTATTCTGATAATGTCGGGCTATATCGTGGATAATATTCATAACATCGCTTCTGAAGTGCAATGCTTCGGCGGTCTCACCGTTTGCGAAGGTTATCTTGTAATTATATGAGAAGCTGTCTGCCATCTGTGGTCCAAACGGGTCCGGCGCATTGGCGATGATCTCGGCGTAGTCCACAGACATTATGCTGAGATATTCCTCCTTGGTTATGTCATATACCACAGTCTCATCATTGCGGACGAGTCCGCCGCGCTTAGGAGCGGCAAGTTTATATTCTCCGTCCTCGTAATACACCTTCCATTTATTGTATGTGCCCATAAATCCGCCTGCTTGGATAAGTTCCAGAGCTACGGGAGCCATAGGCTTGTTTATTACAGCCTTTCTCATGAGTACAAGGTCGAAAACGTCGATGATGCCGTCCTTGGTGTAGTCGCCTGCGGACCAGTCAGACAGCTCTGTTTCGGAGCCTGACAGCAGCCATTTCTGCATCATGAGGATATCTGCAATATTGAATAAGCCGTCGCCGTTAATATCTCCCGAGGGATCGGAAATGACCTTATATGCGATGCTCTCAGCGCCGTTCTCATATTTCGTGACTTCCACATGATCGTCGGAAACAAGGATCGTGTCGGGGATAGTGGGCGCTTTGAAGCCATAGGGCATAGCGAGGTATGTGGACTCGTCGATAGGGAGCTCCATATTGCGGAGTATGCAGGGATTTGAAGTTATATCAGCTATCGTGGGACTTACTCCGGGAGTGTTGACTATCTGCTTTACGGCAAAGCCCTTGTTCTTTGTTACGTCAATGGGCTCGCCGCTGTCATAGTCCAGAACAGTGATCCTTTTATCCTTCGGGAACAGGACTGTCTGACCGTTATCAAGCACAACGCAGTCCGCGGTGACGGTCTCCTCGGGCTCGGATGAGCTGTAAACGGGAGCATAGCTGAATGTGATCTTGTCATAGCCGTCCTTGATGCCCTCGAAGATATAGACTAAGTTATCGGTGCCTCCGTCGCGCAACGTATCCTCGATCTCGCTTGCATTGGATACTTTTTTGAGCGCGAGGCAGTCGCCGCTCTTCTGAAACCTTGACCATTCGTAGGCGGTGCCGCTGTTCTGTGAAAGACAGAACAGGACCAAATTATCCTTTAACGAGATCGGACCGTTCTTTTCGACGTATTCGCTGAACTCCGCAGGACTGTCGGGGAGCCAGCTGAAAATATCTGTCTCGGTAATATTCAGGTAGTTGTCCACGGAGAAGGAGTAGTGAGCAGCTTCATTGGTGATACCGAGGTCCGGCTGCGTATCCTGCATCCATGTGTCGATAACAGAGATATCAAAGCTTCCGGGGCGCTGTGAACAATAGACTGCCACAGTGAGATCCTTTGATTGCTTGCCTATTATCTTTTTGTACTTGACCTCTGTCATCGCATTTCCTGTGACCTCGAAACTGTAACGCTCCTGACCTATGGTGCTTGCGGGACCCGTCATGATATCCTCCGGGAAAACAATGCAGACATAGTCGCCCTGAATGTGTACGGCGCCGTAGGTATTGTGAAATTTGATGGCAGACTCAAGGTCATCGGGTATCCATTCGGGAGCAAGGACCTGAATGCCGTGGATCTCGGTCGGATCGGGCTCATCTGCCGAAGCGGCAGCAGCTGTGGAGAGAGGGATGAGGGCTGCGGCTGCTGTCAGTGCAGCGAGCGTTTTTCTGATATTCATAATGTTCACCTTCCGTTCTTTTAGTCTGAGAGCTGACGAATAATAAGATTTTGCCTGTGTTTCCGAACATGATGCTGTATCCTCATTATATCACAGCATAATACATATTGCAATAGAAAAAAGCCGATTTTAAGGAGATATCGCCTTGACAAACACTTCGCGCCATGGCATAATATAAATACATCAGAAAGCAGCAGGCGGAGGAAGATATGACGACTTTTGAAGAAGAGATAGAGAAAAACGGCAGGCTCATATATACCAACGTGGGGGACAGTATGCGTCCCCTCATCAGGCAGGGCAGGGATCTGCTCATTATAGAAAAGCCGCAGGGACGGCTTAAAAAGTACGATGTGCCGCTGTACAGGCGTGACAGCGGACAGTACGTCCTCCACCGCATACTGAAGGTTCGTGACAGCGACTATGTTATCTGCGGAGACAACCGCTATTCCAAGGAATACGGCATCACCGACCGCCACATAATCGGAGTTCTGACGGCAGTAGTAAGGGACGGCAGAGAGATGCCCGTGACCGATAAACGGTACAGGGCGTATGTACATCTCTGGTGTGATTTTTTCCCTGTGAGGGCGTTCATACTGAAAGTCAGGGCGCTTCCGCGGTGGCTGAGGCTGAAAACGGGAAAAAAATAAGAGAAGCGGTGTACAGATATCCTGTGCACCGTTTTTTGCATTATTTTTTACAGTTGCTTTACAGGCGGATATGGTGTAAAATATAGATACGAGGTGATACAATGAACATCAAATATATCCACGAGCCCACCGACTTACAGTGCGGTCAGGCGGTGCTGGCTATGGTGCTGGGAAAAACTCCCGAATACATCTGCGGCTTTCTTGACAATGACCGTGAGACCGACCTGAGGGAGATGAAGCACACCTTCCGCGCCCACGGAGTCTCCATCTCCGACGAGAGAAAACAGGTGCAGACAAGGGAGGAGCTTCCGCCCCTGTGCCTGCTGAGCCTTGAAACTCCGCGGTGCTGGCACTGGTCGCTGTACTGCGAGGGCACATTCTACGACCCCGAGCACGGAGTCATGGACGACTTTCCGCAGTCCGCGCGGAAATACTTCTGGAAGCTGGAGTTGTAACTGATATTATAAGTGATATTACATAATTTTTTTATTTGAACTGTAATAATATATTAATTGACAGGGTTCGTCAAAAGTGGTAAAATAATCATATATAGATATTCGGGAGGACACAACAATGAAAATTGCCAAGATATTATCAGTAATTACCGCAGCTGCCACACTTGCTGCACTTGCAGGATGCAGCAGCAAGAAACAGACGGAAAGCTCGGAGGTTGACCCTCTTGCCCCAAAGACAGCTCCCCAGAACGTCAAGTTCGACTGGCAGGAGCCCTTCGAGACCATCATCATGGCGTTCAAGAACTCCGACAGATATACCGATACATCAATGTTTGAGATACGCGACCTGACAGGAGATAATGTGCCTGAGCTCATCATCTCTCCCTCAGACGACGTAGCCGCAAAGTGTGAGGTGTACAAACTCATCGGAAGCAGAGCCGACCTTATTGCGAATTCGGGCTCCTACGGCACCATCGACTATATCCCCTCTGCCAATGCCATCGGCTATGTGTATGAGGGTACGGGCTTCAGCATGGGCGAGTACCAGACCTATCAGGACGGCGGCTTCGTTACCGACGTAAGCTTCTACACCAACGCAGGAAGCGCTTCCTCGGGAGCGGTTATCCGCTATGAGATAAACGGCGAGGACGTTACCCTTTCAAAGTATCAGGAGGCTCTTATCCCTTATCAGGAATTTACCGTAAAGGTGGGAAGAAAGTTCTCGGTAGGCACAAATGCCGTTAACTATGCCATCAGCCGCAGCGAGTGCTGGAATGAGGTGCTCACTGACGAACAGAAGCAGCTCTACAAGGATAAGCTCAACGAGATTCTGAGCAGCGGAGACCTTATCGACGCCGCTTTCGAGGTAGTAGACCTTGATCTTAATGAGCTTCCCGAGGTGGTAGTGTCCACAGGTCTCCTCAATGATTCCGATACACGCATACTCTATCTCGATACCGACGGCGTAAAGGAGCTCTCAGTAGCTTCTGATGCAGAAGGCGGCATCCAGTTCGATATCAGCTCAAAGATATTCTATGCTGCCGACTATTACGGTTCTATCCAGTGCTGGTCAATGGCAGGAGCGGATATCGACAGCTTCCAGCCATCAGACAGTACTATGCGCTGCGGAAGGAAGTATGACCTTACAGCAGAGAATATCGAGAATGCCTTTATTGCATGAGGTAATTTATGGCTAAATCAAAATATATCTACACCTGTAATCAGTGCGGATACGAGAGCACCAAATGGAACGGCAAATGCCCTTCCTGCGGTGCGTGGAACAGCTTCGAGGAGGATATCGCCGATATCTCTCCCGCAGGCGGACGCGGAGCGGCTTCACAGGGAGCTGCCCCCGATCTTTCCGACAGTATCCTCGAGCTTGAGGATATAGGCGCCGACAGCGACGTCCGCTATGACACAGGTATCGGAGAGCTGAACAGAGTCCTCGGCGGAGGTCTTGTGAAAGGCTCTCTTGTTCTTCTCGGCGGTGAACCGGGTATAGGAAAGAGCACCATTCTTCTTCAGATATGCCAGTTCCTCGGCGAGGATCACTCGGTACTGTATGTTTCGGGAGAGGAGTCGGCAAGACAGATAAAGCTCCGAGCACAGCGCCTCGGCGTTGATACCGAGAACCTGTATATACTTACCGCTACGGATGCAGAGGCTGTTTCACAGACCATAGCGTCAAGTGCTCCCGACATTGCAATAATCGACTCTATCCAGACCATGAGCATAGGCAGGATAACCTCCAGCCCCGGAAGTCTCACACAGGTCAGGGAGTGTACCAACCTGTTCATGCATACCGCGAAAAATCAGGAGATCCCCATTATCATAGTGGGTCATGTCAACAAGGACGGCGCCATCGCAGGACCTAAGGTGATGGAGCACATCGTTGACGCGGTGCTGTATTTCGAGGGCGAGCGCCATCAGAGCTACCGCATACTCCGTGCGGTGAAGAACCGTTTCGGCTCCACCAACGAGATAGGCGTGTTCGAGATGCTGGACAAGGGGCTCCGCGAGGTGGCGAACCCGTCACAGATGCTCCTTGAGGGACGTCCCCACAATGTATCGGGTACCTGTGTTGCCTGCGTAATGGAGGGCAGCAGACCCATTCTCGCAGAGGTGCAGGCTCTTGCCTCAAAGACCAGCTATGCCGCTCCGAGACGAATGGCAACGGGCTTTGACTTCAACAGGCTCAGCATAATCATTGCCGTGCTGGAAAAGCGTCTGGGAATATATATGGGAACTCTTGACGTTTACCTCAACATCGTCGGCGGATTCCGTCTGGACGAGCCTGCGGGAGACCTTCCCGTGGCAATGGCGCTGTATTCGGGCATAATGGACAAGCAGATAGACGAGGAGCTCATCGCCTTCGGAGAGATAGGTCTCGGCGGAGAGATACGCTCGGTTTCCCATATCGCACAGCGTATACGAGAGGCTGAACGCATGGGCTTTAAGACCTGCGTGGTGCCTAAGCAGTCCATGTCGGCAGTTGACCCCAAGGACTACGATATAGATATAATCCCTGCGTCAACTCTGAAGCAAGCATTTGCGGTCATAAAATAACTGCGAAAAGTTCATATGATATCATCGGGGAAAGCCTTTCTGACAGAGGCTTTCCCCGTACTTGCTTACAGGGCTTACTCTGATTGCATTTCGGTTTCAGAACGGCTCCAAAAGGTACAATTTGATAACAAAGTGTCTGCCGCTCTTGATTATCGGGGACAATTCTGTTATAATGACTGTGAAATACACGGGAGTTCCCCGACGGTAAGGAGATGTGTATATGACTGCGGATGTGAACAAGATCGCTCAGGACGCAATAAACGCTATTGCCGAGAGGATAAAGAACCTCAACAGGCTCAATATAATCGTGGCAGGAAAGACGGGAGTCGGCGAGAGTACTCTCATCAATGCGGTATTCCGCGACAAAATGGCTGAGACAGGCATAGGAAGACCTGTTACGGACCACATGAGAAAGATAACCAAGAAGGGCGTTCCCCTCTGTATCTACGATACCCGCGGCTTTGAGCTGGGCAAGGAGGTACAGAACGATGTTAAGCGCGAGATAGCCGATACCATCAGCAGGGGACTTGCCGCAAATGATATCAACGAGGCTGTACACTGCATATGGTACTGCATAAATACTGCCTCAAACAGGATAGAGCCCGAGGAGATACAGTGGCTCAGGGAGATATCAAGGGAGAACGAGCTGACACAGGTGCCCATTATCGTGGTGCTCACACAGTCCTTCTCCGAGGCGAATGCTCAGGAGATGAGAAAGACCCTTATGGAGGAGAACCTCGACATCATTCAGGTAGTTCCCGTGCTGGCTGAGAGCTATGAGATAAAGGGGCTGGGAACTGCTCCCGCTTACGGTCTGGATGTGCTGATACAGGTCATGGAGGAGGCTCTCCCCGAGGAGCTCATGGACACCCTCCAGAACGTACAGATAGCTTCACTGAAGTCAAAAAAACTGAGAGCACAGGCGGCTGTGGCTACAGCAGCCCTTGCGGCAGCAGGTGAGGGAGCTGCACCGCTGCCATTTGCCGACTGTGCTATGATGATCCCCACACAGCTCGGAATGATAGCATCTATCACGGTCATCTTCGGATTTAATGTCAGCAAGAGCATAATCACCGCCCTGCTGTCCTCGACAATAGGCTCGGGAGGAGCTACAGTGCTGGGTAAGACGGTGGTATCCAATATCCTGAAGCTCATACCCGGAGCAGGCTCCGTGCTGGGCGGAGCTATCTCCGCAGGCACGGCAGGTGTCATAACTGCGGCGCTGGGAGAGGCTTACATCGGCGTTATGGAGCTGGTATTCAAGGGAGATATGAGCCTTGACGACCTCAGCACCTCAAAGGGCAGGGAAGCCATGAAGAAGCTCTTCCGCAGGAAGCTGAAGGAGTCGGAATAACAGTCCCGAGGCAGGCAAATATGTATAAGAAAAGCCCCTGAGCATCTGCTCAGGGGCTTCGCTGTTTTCAGGTACCGGTGATACCCGTTTTTTATGCCGACTTATCTTGTGAGCAGAGCAAGGTCTCCCTCATAGGTCTCGCCTGTGAAGCAGCTGCCCTGATAGATGATATTGTCTGCGATGATACGTCCGCGGAGGTTGAAGTTGTTGGCTTCGATCTTTACGGTTCCGTTGGGAGCGTAAATAACGCCCTTGAAGTTTACATCTGTTGAGCGGATAGTGATATCGCCCTCGCTGCATATGAGTATGCCTTCCTCAGTGTCGCTGGTGAAGTTCTCGGGATCAACGATGATAATATTCTTCTCGCTGTAAATGTCGCTGTCAACAGATGATGAGTTTCCGTAGAGACGGATAGTGTCAGCGTCCTCGCTTACCTCGCCGCCGTTCATGCCGATAGGAGCGTAGAGGAGACGGCGTCTGATAAGTCTCATGATGTCGGGGAGCTCAACAGGCTCTGTGATCCTTGATTCAGCACCGAGGATAGTCTGCCATGTGTAGAATACGGGATCAAGTCTGCTTGTGCAGCCGTTTGTAACGTCGAAGATAGAGCAGCTTGCAGTGATGCCTGCATTTGAATGAACGCTGCCGTTGACCTTCATCTTCCAGCCGCTCATGACCAGTCCGTTCTTTGTTTCGTCTGAATTCATAGCGAAGAGAACGTCGTCGCAGAGCATTGAGAGATCCATAACGTCAAGCATGAATCCGTCGCCTGAAAGGGGAATGATCTGATCGTCGTCTGTAACTGCCTCGTAGATAACGATGTACTCGTTGTTTCTTCTTGACGAGAAGTCGTCTGCGGGAACAACGCTGAGTGTGTCTGAGAATGAAGCGCCCTGTGCAAGATCGAGAGGCTGAGTATGCTCATATACAACTTCCTCCGATGAGGGATCGACTACACGGATGACGAGAGTGCCGTCTGTGAGGTCATAGTGGCTCGTGTTCTCAACATTGTAGTCCATAGTGATGGTGTCTTCTACCTTGAAGAGCATTCCCTCGATATCGAGAGCGCCGTCAAGTGTGATGACTCTGTCAGAACCGATGGTGAATTCCGCAGTGCTCTCGGCGATCTTGCGTGTGCCCTCAAATATCTGAGAAACAACGGTATAGGTGCCTGCTGCGTTGTCTGCAGTGTTCCACTTTTCGATGTGTTCTGTGTAGTCTGCTGTCATGATCTCGGGGAGTTCCTTTGTGAACCTTGTCACCTCATTGCCCTCGCTGTCGAGGATGATGAAGATGTTTGTGAGATCCTTTGCAGATCTTAATGTTGAGGTGTTTCTGATCCTGTCGAAGATCTCAACGTCCTCATAGGGGAGATAGTCCGGCTTATCGGTGGATACACGGTCAGCTATCTTGGTTTCGGGTGAAACAACAGGGAGAGTGATATCGCCTGCGTTCTTTGTTCTCGAAACACCGTTTTCGTCATTGTACTCAAGTGTTACGTTCTCGATGAGGATTGCGTCTGTACCTGCTGTCAGGTTCTCAAGCTCCTCGGGAACTGTGAATGAGAGTGTCTCGCCCTCATAGAGAACATCGAATTCTCTGTCAAGGAGCGAGCCGTCGGGAAGTATACCTGTTACCCTGAGGTCTGTTGCGATAACGGATGACTCGTTCTTGATGCGCTTTGCTTCCTCTGTATCTGTGATGTGGTCTGAGATATCGGAAGCAGCATTGCTGTCCTCATATTCATATGTGAGGGTGTTTGCGGGAGCAAGCTCTGCGATCTTTTCGTACTGCTCGCTGCTTGCGTCATTGCCGAGACCAATGAAGCAGATCTTTCTGTTCTTGATCTTATCGGCTACAGCCTCGTACTGCTCGTCAGTGTCGATGCCGTCCATAGGAGTATCGCTGAGGCAGATAACGTATCTGCTGTCGTCGCTCTCGAAGTTGTAATTGTCGAGGATATCGGCAAGCTTCTCACCTGCGATGGTCTTCATTGTGATGTTGGAGAAGGTGAATGATGAGCGTACGGAGCAAGCGTGGCTTGTGTAGCTTGTGATAGGTCCGTATCCGTTTCCGAAGTCGTTTACGGGGAGCTGATACTCGTCAAGGAGCTGAGTATCGTCGTTCCAGAGTGAAAGGGTATTGTTGTCTGCTACTATCTTGATGTGGTGCTTTGCAAGCAGGTCGGCAACAGCGAAGTGCTGGAGACGTGTTGCACAGCTTGAAACATAGTTGTAGCTGCCGTTGCGGAATCTGTCAAGTGCAACGCCGTTGATCTGATAGAGGTTGAGACCGTCACGGTTTACCAGCAGGCAGTAGCCCTTGAGAACATTGTCCTTGATGGATGTGTTGAACAGGAATCCGCCGCCGTCAAGAGTGTGCCAGTCGTTGCTGCGGTCTCTCTGGAGGTCGAATTCAAGGATCTTTCTGGAAGCCTTGTCATCGTCAACAAAGAGGAAGTCCTTCAGCGGTGCATAGCCGTAGCCCATCATAGTGATATCGCTTTCGTTGTAAACGATATGCTTGGGGATATTGGGGCAGTAGCGATCCTGATAGTCGATGTGATCGTACTCTGTCCATGCAAAGGTGTCCTTTGCAGAGAGATATGATGTTGAAACATTGCTGAGGTTTACTACATAGCCGAGCTTTTCAAGTCTGTTCTTGATAGCCTCGATCTTCTCGGAGTACTCGGATACGAGAGCCATGTCCTCGGAGGCTGTTGTGAATACAAGATCAACAACGCGCTCATCGCGGAGGTTGATGGTCACCTCTGCATCGTCATCTGTCTCATAGAGGAAGTCCTTGTCGGTGGTGTATGTAAGAGCAACGCTCTTGTCGGATATGAAGTAGTTTGTAGAGGACTGTGCGCGGATCATGTCTCCCGAAACTATCTCGGCAGAAATGGTGTATACGCGTCTCTCGGAGGTGTCGGGGATGAAGTCTCCCAGCTTTACAGTCTCATTTGCAAGATCAGCCTCTGTAAGAGCCTTGGTCTCGTCGGAAACTATCTCACCGTCTGTCTCGACAGTCCAGTGAACAGCAAGATCGGTGTCCTCATCGAAGTTCCTGATGCCGATAGCAGCATTTACCTCAACTGTGTCATCGTCGCCCTTCTTTGAGTAGCCCTGACTGAGAGCCAGCTCAACGCTGTCGATGGCGAGGTCGTGCTTGATGCGGAAGGTGCGCTCTGAGGAAACTGCCACATCATCGTTTGATGTGCGGAGTATCTGAGCTCTTACGGTGTAAGTACCCTCTGCACTGTCACCAGTGTTCCAGACGGCAGTATCGCCTGCAAGAGGGATAGATGTTCCGTCGGGAGCGATGATCTCAGCCTTGAAGTAAGCCTTTGCAGCCTCAAAGTCGTTTTCGATGCTGATGTTGACGTTTTCGTCTGCATTGAAGGCTGCTACGGTGTATCCTCTGTCATTAGTGATGTTGATAGCGTCAATGCCTGCAACGAGAGCATTCTGCTCTCTTACGAGAAGCTCCAGATAAAGAGCAGTAGCCATGGGATCGTCGAAAACTCCGCCGTCCTCAGCCTGAAGCTCATAGTAGGGAGCGATATTGTATCTTCCGTCCTTCTTCAGGTCGAAGAGAGCTGTGTGGAAGTGCTGGTAAACGCCCTCAAGATCGTCTGCGGACAGATCGTCGATGCTGACCGCAGCAGAGTCGAGATAGGTGTCAAGGCTGTCGATAGTGCCTGCAAGCGCGTAGGAGAGATAGAGGTCGTCCTTAGCGCAGTCGATGAGGATGTCGGCTATCTCAGCGGTGAGAGCGGGATCGGAATCCAGCCCCTTCTGATATGAGAATCCGCCGTCCTCGTTCTGGAGAGAAGCGATGTAGCAGGCTGCACCTGTCATAGCCTCTGTCTCACCGATATCCTCGAGAGCCTTCAGCGCCAGCTTTGTGTCGATGATGTCGCTTGCATAGCCCTCTGCCAGACCGAAACCACCGTCGGGGTTCTGTTCTTTTAGAAGAAAATTAATATATGCAGTTTCATGTAAGCGATTATTTAGTAAGTATTTTGATAGTTCATCAACATTATTGAATTGGTATTCATAGAAATATAGTAATGATGAATCTGATAGATTGCTTGTATTCTCATTATTTCCGATAAAAGATATATATTCAAATATATTATTTATATCAGCCAGATACAGCTCTTTCTGAATATTATCATAATTATCAGTGATATATTCTATGCCATTGTTAATGGAATTCTCAAAATCAATTGTTGCACCAGCAGCAACTTGTGGTAACGAGAAACTATTCATTAAACAACTGATTGATAAAATAGTTATGATTGAGCGTTTTAGCTTCATTTTTTCACCTCATAATTAAGTGTTAAGAGTTGAGTGCTTGACAATCCATAAACTGAGCTTCATCTTTTTCAAATATTATTTCCGTATCGCAAAAAGCACACTTAACAAATTTAACATTTCTGAATATGCAGTTTGCGAATGTACAAGCATTAAAAGTACAATTGATAAATGTAACATTTTTAATTGTTGATTGCTCTAGGTTTGTGAAAATACACTTTTGAAAAGATGAATCTTCAATTAGACTGTCGTTTAGTTCTATATTCATGAATTCGGTTTTTAATGCATTTAGTGATTTTATTGTGGTATTAACCATTTTTACATTATTCCAGTATGCTTTAATTAGTGAATTGTTTTCTAATATACAATGATTAAAAATACTGCCACCGAAATTAGAATAATCAAGATATACATCTCTAAAGCCACACGAATAAAACTCAATGCTTAGAAAACATGTGCTTCCAAGATCATATTTTGAAAAATCAAACCTGGCTATCTTTCGGTTTTTTATTATTAACTCACAAGGTTCGGTTAATTCACCTTTTTGATAGCGGTTATAATCTTTTAATAGTTTTAATAATTTATTATCCATTAGTCAAATAAACAAAACAGAACTTTATCTGCTAATCCTCTTGCATTGACTTCACTTGTTAATTCAGCTATGTGTTCGGGCGTCATGTGTGAAGTATCAACAATAACGTTTTCACCTTTATTGAGACTGTCCATAATAGATTCCATAGAGCCTTCCACTGTATATCCGCCACTTTTAGGAGGAAAATCAGATCTGTATTGTTTAACATCCCAAACCTGATTGTTAGCATCAATGAATTCTCCACCTGCAGGATTAGGGTCTCGTGTTATCGGACCTTCTAATTTTCCCTGTTCTTCCATTCGGAGGCCAACTCTTCTTTCCTGCTCAGCTTTTAAAATGTCGCTTTGTCTTGTAGATCCTCTATGTGCAGGATCATCTGCTAAACTTGCCAGTTCTTCTTCTGTTCGTCCACCAGTATAATTGCCATCTTCATCATATTTTGTAGAAGATGATTCATGTGATCCTTGTCCAGTCTGGCCTGTTTTACAATTAGTATTATGCGTACCTATCTCAGTTTTTCCGACAAAGTAGGTGTGCAGGTCTGCAACGCGGAAGTTATAAACCTTTACGGGTGTTTCAAGGATCTCGTGCTGAACAGCTTCAACAACTACATATTCGCCGTTGAGAGTAAAGAGCATATCGCCTGCTCTGAGCTCGATAGCCTTAACAAATCCCTTCTTGGGAACATAGAACGGGTGATCGGGAGTAGTCTTTATGAGCTCGTTATTAACAGTGAGATCAACGAGACGGTCGCTCTGCTTAACAAAAACGTCCTCTACTTCCTTTTCTGTGATATCGAGAGTATCGGGATCAAAGCTGTATACCATCATGCCTGCTCTCAGGTTTTCGATGGCGATAAGACCCATAGGAGTTGAGATCGGAGTACCCGCAACGAAGCACTTTCCTGCGAGTCCCGCATCATCTATGGCTTTATTGATCTTCTCCTTGAGCTGGTTGAGCTTATTGCCGAACAGCTTTGAAGCAAGGCTGAGTGTAGCCATAGATGCCAGCTGTACAAGAAGCTCCTGAAGGTATCTGATATTGCCTGTTTCGATGTAATTTGCCACAAGCTCTACCATGTCGCAGATGCCCTTGATGAGCATGATGAACTCAGCAGCCTTGATGATGAAGCTGATAGCAGCTACCCAGCCGCAGGGGCACATTGCGAGAATAACTGTCTTGAGGATCTCCGTGAGTACAGTGGTTATAGCGCCGACTATTACATACTGAACGTATTCGCCGAGCATTTCGCCGATAGTCATGGCACCGCCCGAGAGACCGCCCGAGATCATATATCCGCAGGCATATGTATCGGTATCGAGGACCATGTATCCTACGCCGTTCCACTGGTTGATGCTCATTTCCTCCTCGGGGATGACAATGAGCTTGCCTGAATTAACAGCGCTGCGGATATCCTGCTTTACCTGCTGTGAAACTCTGATAGCAGCAAGCTCTTCGTCGAGGTTTTCCTTGACGATGATGTGCATAGGGATATCGTTTTCAGCTGCATACTGAAGTGACTTGATGGTTGAAACAGACTCAACGCCTGTTACCTGCTCGAGAATGCCGTGCTCCATAGCTGAAGCGTAGATACCTGACTGGAGCATATACTCCTTCTCGGCAGTGCTTGTATTGGTATTTGAGATAGTGCTGTGAACGTCGTGACCGATATCGAGGAAGAAGCCGCCTTCATTTATCTCGGAGGGACGCTCGAATGTATATACGGTATTTGCACCGAAGCCAACGATACCTATGCTGAGGTCGCGGAGGTCTGTAACGTCCTTCTGACCTGCGAGAACAGAGTTATAGATATCGAGCTGTCCGAAGTAGGACATAGCGATAGCGTGGAGCATCTCGCCCATTACAGCCTCATCGTAGATATTCTCCTCTGAGACAGTAGTCTTCATGGCGTCGATGTAGTTTGCCGAAGCTTCAAGAACAGAAGAAGCTATATGACCGTAGTCCATAGCGATGCAGTACATACCGCCTGCGGTCACATTGTTTGAAACGTCGCTGTCGTTGGTACGGGGCGAACCGTTATGTATGTGGATATTGTACTTCTGCATATAGCCTGCGCCGACAACATTGCCCTCGGCAACGACATTGCCGTCGATGACCAGCTGGGGCTTGAGCTTGAGAAGGTATGCAGGAGCAGAGAAGATGTTTCCGTATTCTTCCAGTACCTTTTCGTCGGTCTCTGAAGCGGGAACATAATTGAGAACTATGCGCTTGCCGTAAACGTCGGGAGCATAGAACGTATAGTTGATGGAGTCACTTCCGCTGTAATCACGGCCGAATGCAGAGTTTCCGTAGAGGCGGAAGCTGAGGGTATCGGTAAGTGAAGCGGGGACATCATCAAAGGTATCCTTTGAGGAATATGTGCCGTAGGGGAGGGTGAGGGGCAGATAGCCCAGATCTTCGGTAACTATGGTCCTGCCGCCGAAGGCTTCGGTCATAGTAGCCTCTCCGTAGCCGTTTTCAAGCATATACTTGATAAGTGCGGAGTTCTCGGGATCTGCGTCTGCGAGGCTTCCGATGTTCTCACCGAACACCTCTGTATCGGCAGTGATTATATTTGCGGGATCGTTGACATATTCAGCAGCCTGATCGAGCTTGACGCCGTCCTCATATCTCATTTCCTTGAATGAGGGATCGAGGGGGATCCACATTGACTTACCTGAATTATTGCCTGCGCCGCGGTAGTCTGTATAGGGCACATAAGCCTCTGTCCAGACGTGTTCCATGCGGACTGCTGTGATCTCGCCGTCTCTGTTGATGAGACCTGTTGCGGGGATGCCGAGAGAGCTGATTATGCGGAGAGCCACATTGATATCAGCAACGGCTGTCCACTTTTTTGCCTGATCGGCAGTGATCTCTATTTCGCCCTTGACATAGCGTGAAGGGATGCCCCTGTCTCTGAGAACGGCAATGAGGAGGCTTGAGAGGTCGTAGTCGTTGCCTGCCTTCTCGGCGAAAGCTCCGACAGAGCCCTTGCGGGAGCCGTAATAGAATTCGGGGGAATAATTATTTCTGATATACTGGTATATCTCCAGAGGAGTGGTAAACTCTTCAAACTCAGCGCGGATATCGTCATTGATAGCGGCATCGTTTGTGAATTCCAGATCAGCCTGTGAGGAAGCACCGCCCTCTGAGAGGTAGGCTGTCATGGTATTCTCTGAATATTCCTCTGTGGAAATCTCAGTGTCAGCGATGTTGCGGAAGGGAAGCTCGTCGGGGAGAGGATTTACGGGTTTCTCGGGTGATACCAGTTCACCGATCTCGCCGATGACTGCTTCTGCGTTGTCAGCGTCAATGCTGTCGATAAGACCGATCAGCTTATCATAGCCTGCGATGACTGTTTCGCGGTAATCGATATACTCCTGAGAGCCATTGTCGGTGCTGTCGAGCTCCGAGACTGCGGCAGCTTTGCTGTCGGAAACTGTCTCGCGGAAGTCGGCAACCGCCTTTTCGAGCTGTGTGCTGTCGCTGATCTCTGCTCTGAGCGATACGAGACCCTCGGCAAGACTTTCGGCTGACTTGCCGCCCTCGGTCTCGGTCTCTGCGGGAACTGCCACCTTGTCGGGATCGGCATAGCTGAGATCAACTGAGGTAATGTTGTTTAGCAGACTGTTGTCCTGCTGTTGTGATGTACGATCTGCAGTGATTACAGGTCGGAAACTGTTCCCTATTACGAACACGAACATTATCGCGAACGTGAGCATCAGGGAAATCAATCGTTTCCATGGGGAAAGCTTTGTTGACATTGGTTTCTAACATCTCCTTGTAAAATAATATGATGTGTGGACTGATGAGAAAAAAACTTCACCTCCGTAACATATGCGGCGGATAACCACCGGTTTTTAGGCATACAGCCTTGCAGCAGGCACTTTCAGACGGTGAGGGCGGACGGCAGTATGATCGGTATACCGCGAGCCCTGACACTGAGGGCGCACAGCTGTCTGTATGCTGTGGGGATTACTGCTCATTTTAAGCAATATCCCCACAAGTTATTATATTTGAGGAAAAGTATCTTGTCAATATTATTAAAAGCTTTTTATTGCATTTAAACAATCATTTCAACTTGAAAACTGCTGATTTGGATACATATGGCAAGCCATCTTTATTATGTTCACCTGACTTATGAGCCAAAGGCAACAAAAGATCGTCAAAGTACGACATATAGGTACAAAATTCTCCTGCTCACTGTGGTGTGCAGCTCCCCGCGAGGTACCTGCCGCAGGTTGCAGCGGACATTATCCGCCTTGCTTTATCACAGCCTTTGTGGTATAATCCTCTTAACAGAACGCGTAAGGAGTCGGAGGAGCTATGAGAACGGATATACTTATTGATGACAGCTTTGCCATAGGGGGCTTTACCTCTGGCAGGGAGGGCATATGGACGAGAGAAAGTGCGGATATGCCGCCTACAAGTGACTATGTGGAGCTCAGTGCCGCACTGGGGACAGCGACCGGGAAAATGGTGCGCCCCTATCAGGCAAACGGTCAGAGAGCAGCCGTTGCGGAGCTCCGCCACGGGGGCAGCGGCATAATCAAGGACAACGAGCTTACAAGGACTGACGGTCTTGTCACTGCCCAAAGGGGACTTGCCCTGACTGTCATCGCTGCTGACTGCGCTCCCGTATATCTTGCGGACAGGGAGGCAGGCGTCATCGGACTGCTGCACTGCGGAAGGCAGGCTGCGGCAGGAGAGCTTCTCCGAAACGGTATAGGCTGTATGGAGTCGCTGGGAGCTTCAAAGGCGCACATTACCATGACTGTCGGACACCACATATGCAGCAGCTGCTATGAGGTGGGCGAGGAGGTATACAGGGAGTTTGCAGAGAACTTTACGGCAGAGGAGCTCAGCCGCATTTTCACCATGAGAGAGGGACGCTTCTTTCTGAGCCTTTTTCAGGCGCTGAGATACAAGGGGCTGGAGCTCGGCATTGCCCCTGAGAATATATCACAGTGGGGAGAATGCACCTGCCACTGTACCGACTTCTACTCCTACAGGCGCGGAGACAGAGGAAAACAGGACCTTGCCTTTCTGATGATGAGGTGACGGTATTCATTTCCGATTGACAAACCTCCTCCGCTTATATATAATGAAGGTATAAAGGCAATTTATCATAAGGAGCTGATGATATGAGAGCAGGAAAGATAACAGCAGTATTCACGGCGGCTGCTTTTGCGCTTCCCCTGAGCGTTCACGGTGCGCAGGAGGACAAGCCTTACCGTGTGGTGGGCTATCTCCCCGACTGGAGCTATCAGGCTTACAGCAACCTTGACCCCGCTGACCTTACACACATCAACATCGCCTTCTGCAATCCCGACGACAGCGGAAGGCTCTGCTGCAATATCCCCGACAGTGAGCTGAAAAGCATTGTCAGTTCCGCCCACGAAAAGGGCACTGAGGTATTTGCTGCTCTCGGCGGCGGAGGCGGCTGCGACAATTATCTCAGGTTCATAGACGAGCCCGGAAAAATGGCTCAGTTCAGCGATAACATCATGTCCTACTGCGAGAGATATGACCTTGACGGCATAGACCTTGATATAGAGCTGGGTTCATGGGACAGGATATGGGACTACTACGGCGACTGGTGCGTTCAGCTCAGGGAGCTCTGCGACGAGAGAGACATGGAGATGTCCACCGCAACGGCACAGTGGGTAGCAGAAAAGGTGTCTCCCGAGACCTTTGCCCTTTTCGATTTTGTCAACGTCATGGCTTATGACAACGACGAGGACAGCCATTCCCATGCCGCCTATGATTACTCCGTAAAATGTCTGGACTACTTCTCCTCGGTGAAGAAGATACCCTCGGAGAAGCTGGTGCTGGGAGTGCCCTTCTATGGCAGAGGATACACCTCAGAGGGCGAGCTGGACTGGAATTCCTACCGCTCCTTTGCCGACCTTGTAAAGGACGATGCCGACAACTATTCCCGTGACAGCTACAACGGCTATGCCTACAACGGTGCGGAGACCATGGAGAAAAAGGCAGAGCTGGCTAAAAACTACGGCGGTATCATGATATGGGAGCTGACTCAGGACGCAAAGGGCGAAAGCTCACTGCTAAAAGTCATCGACCGCACTCTTTACGGCAATTCTTCCGACGTTAAGGGCGATATCAACGGCGACGGGGAGTTCTCTGCGGCGGACGTGACCGCACTTCAGAGCTGGCTGCTGAAAAAGGAGACCGCTCTTGCTGACTGGCAGGCAGGAGACTTCGATGAGGACGGAGCTCTTGACGTATTCGACCTTGTGCTGATGAAGCAGGCTCTCACAGCGGCTTCACCCAAGAAGCACATCGTAACGGTCACAAATACCGAGGAGCTTTATGAGGCGGTGCGCAATGCTGCTCCTGCGGACGTCATAAAGGTGGCATCGGGTACATATGACTGCACCGCAAAGACCATAGCCTCGGAGGCGGACGGAACTGCGGACGCGCCTATTACCCTCTGTGCTCTCGACCCGGATGATCCGCCCGTGCTGACGGGACAGAATACAGAGCATGGCTATGTGCTCCACGTTATGGGGGACTGGTGGGTGCTGGACGGTCTTGTGTGTACCAACTGTCAGAAGGGCATAGTCCTTGATCACTCCGATCACACTGTAATACAGAACTGTGAGCTTTACAAGCTGGGCGCAGAGGCTGTTGCCATACGCGACGGAAGCTCTTACTGCACCGTAAAAGACACCTATATCCACGATACGGGACTTGTTTCCCCGGGCTACGGCGAGGGAGTCTATGTGGGCAGCGCCAAGTCGACCACAGGCTTTGACTATAAATGCGACCACAACAGGATAATCGGCTGCACATTTAAAAACGTAGCCGCTGAGCATATCGACGTCAAGGAGTACACCACGGATACGGAGATCAGCGGCTGTACATTCTGCGGTGACGGCATGACGGGAGAGAACTACGCAGGCAGCTTCATAGATCTGAAGGGCAACGACTGCTATGTCCACGACAATGTGGGCTACAGGAACGGTAATCCCAAGATAGCTGCCGCATTTGAGATACACGAGCAGGCTGAGGGCTGGGGACTTCACCATATCTTCGAGAACAACACGGTATATATGGATCAGCCCTACGGTGCGGAGAATACCTCACGGCGGATGTATGTGGTGGACGGCTGGTTCAGCGATTTTACCGTAAAGAACAACAAGGTGGACTACGGCAGCGGTCTTGTGCCTGCAAACAGCCCTGAGTACTACAACTCCGACCATGTGACCTATGCAGGATAAGGGCAGGACTGATACAAAGGAGAATATCTATGGGGAAAATGAAGATAGGTTTTGAGCAGATGTTTGATTATCTTGCGGATTATCTCGAGTCCGTCAGCTGGAGCAGGGAGACCCTGCGAGAGGTGGGGAACAGCCTGATCGCGGAGCTGGGCTTCAACAGCGATCCTGCCAACGCAAAGAAAAACAAGCAGCTGTGCGATCAGCGCAAGCTGGTGGAGTCCATGATAAACGCGCTGCTGACACTGGTGAATTACCATAGTGTTGCCGACTGTCTGGACTTTTCTCCCATACTTCCCTTTATCGGCACATATGACGAGGAGTGTACCGACACTATGCTGTATATCCTGTCCTGCACAGGTGATATGAAGTACATGGAGATAATCGAGCGCGAGGCTGCACGTTTTCCCTCGCTCCCCTTGGAGGAGTACAGAGCGGAGCTGTTGGGGAGAGCGGGCTCCGCAAAAGATGATGAATGACGGATATGAAAGGAACGGCATAAATGTTCACTGTAAACTGCATTGATATCACCGCTGAGGGACAGGACTGGGATGCGCTCTATGCACAGGCTTCCGAGGGCAGGCGCAGACGAGCGGACAAATTCATATTTCCCGATGACAGGAAGCGCTGTCTCTGTGCGGAGCTTCTCATGAGGTACTGCCTTTTCACCGACAGGGGCATACGCTTTACGGGAGAGCCCTCGCTGGGAAAATACGGAAAGCCCTATATACAGGGCGCCGAGGACTTCTTCTTCAGTGCCTCTCACTCGGGAAAGTGGGTGGTCATGGCATACGGCTCCTCACAGGTGGGAGCAGATGTGGAGGTCATAAAAAGCGGCAGCGCCTCCATTGCAGAGGGCTGCTTCACTCAGTCGGAGCAGGACTATGTTTTTGCAGAGGATGAGGGAGCGGATGAGAGGTTCATAAAGCTGTGGACTCTGAAAGAGAGCTATATCAAGTATCTCGGCACAGGGCTCAGCACTCCGCTGGACTCCTTTACGGTCTTTGCGGACAGAGAACCGATCTTTACCGACGCCGATGAGGGACTTGTCTTCACAAATATCCGCCTTGACTCAGAGCACTATCTTTCGGTATGCGGAGCAGGCGGTGCTGCCGCAGTTGATACGGTCACGGTAAACGGCTGCCTCGGGGCTTTGCGCTGAACAGTATTTGCAGAGAAAGGAACAGTAATATGGCAGATATACGCAGACACATGATTTTTCACGGCTATGTGCAGGGAGTTGGCTTCCGCTGGAAGGCAGCCCATACCGCAAGGCGCTTCGGCGTAACAGGCTGGGTGAGAAATCTGGATGACGGCTCAGTTGAGATGGAGGCTGAGGGACAGGAGCAGGACATAGAGGCTCTTGTGCAGGCACTTGAGGATCACAGCTGGGGCAGCGTTGAGAGTATTGAATCCGAGAATATCCCCGTGCAGGGCGGTTACAGCTTCGATATCGTTTAGCCGAGAGCTTTCAGCTATGAACTTTATCAGCCGGATGAACACAATGCCCCTGAACGCGAAAATGCGCTCAGGGGCAGGA
This sequence comes from Ruminococcus sp., assembly GCA_017519145.1. Lineage (GTDB taxonomy): Bacteria > Bacillota > Clostridia > Oscillospirales > Ruminococcaceae > Ruminococcus. The sequence continues at coordinate 9,815 of JAFWTA010000015.1, read as the reverse complement.
TTTTTGTATGGGGATCCGTTTTGACTGCGGAACTGTTTGCGGGTTCAGATGTAATACATCGGTGTTTCGGCTTCTGCACTGATTATCTCGCTGAACTTGTCCGTTATCTCTCTAAGTGTAAGCTTTGCGGAGAAGTCCTGCATATAGTGGGTGACAGGCTCCCAAAGGCAGCGTGATATAGCAGTGTTTGCAGCGGAGTCCAGCTTCTCGCTGAACAGGCTGTGGGCGAGGATGGTGTTGTCGAGAGCGTCCACTATCTCCCTGAGAGTTATCTCCGATGAGGGCCTTGCAAGAACATATCCGCCGCTTGCACCCTTGACACTGTTGATGATGTGGCTCTGTCTGAGATGGGGGAGTATCTGTTCGAGGTACTTTGCCGAGATGTTGTTTCTCTCGGAAATGGCAGCGACCTTGACAACGTCTCCCTTTGCGGAGTTCACGGCAATATCAACGAGAGCGATAATGCCGCATTCGACCTTGGTGGATATTTTCATACAAATCATCTCCTCTGATGGCATATTAATCCTATTGATATACTAAGTATAACATAAAAACTCAGCGTTTGCAAGTCTGTCAGTAATAGATAAATCCTATACCGGACTATCAGTCGGGCGGAAGTTTGCTGAAAAAATTACCGAGCCCTCAATATAGGACCCGGTAACCTGTTCTGGGGTTAGTGTTCAGCTGTGCCACTGACTGTTGAGGAATTCCACTCTTTTTTTCAGCCAGTCATGGAGGAAGGCGGCAGCCTCCGCCTCGTTGGTACATTCCTTTGCAGGAGCAGAGAGCTCTGCGGCGAAGATCTCGTTATTGATGATGTTGTTCCACTTGTCGTAGTTCTTGGTGAAATCGCCCTGATACTTTTCGCTTTCGTCGGCTATGAGCTGACAGGTGCGCTCGAAAACGCCGCTGTCATAGGCTTTTGTCCATTTTTCCTTAACGATGTCCTGATACCAGTCCTCGCCCGCGATGACAGCCAGCCACGGATTGATGGTGTAGTACGCGCCGTTCTCCTCGGGACCGCCGTCCACATCGGGAACTATATTTGCGGCATAGAAGCCTGTTCCGTCGATGCATCTGTTCTTGTTGCCCATAGCGGAATCAAAGTCCCACGGAGCTTCAAAACGGAGCTTTTTGCTGCCCTCTGCGCCGAAGTCGGCGTCAATATAGAAGCTTGACCAGTAGATATCCGCATCGCAGGTAAGCTCGCTGATGATATACATATCCGCCAGCGAGTCAACGTCCACCACGTTCTCCACAGCCTGCTGAGGAGTTATATTGCCTGCAAGAGAGAGGGACTTATAGTTGCTGTCAAATACATAAGCCTTGTCATTGTATGCAGCCTCGTACATTATCTTGTACACGTTATTGACGTAGTTCTCAATGAAATCGTGCTGCTCTGCGGAGTTGACAGTGCTCTTGATAGTCATACCCATATAGGGCTTGGGATCGTATTCATCCTTGGGCAGGGGATTGATGGTCCTTCCGCCGCCGCCCTCGCCGTCAAAGGGGGTGAGGGGAGCGTTGTCCGCGAAGTCAAGAGGGAAGCCGTGGAGCTCGTCCTCGTTGTAGAAATAGCCGTCATACTCCATGAAATAGCCTATATCCGTGCCTGTGTAGCCTGTTTCGGGCTCGGTGATATTTACTCTGTGGGAGCTTACCTGCTGCATATCCGAGAGCAGGTACACGCCGAAGTATTCGCCGTTTATCTCCACGGAAACAAGCTGTGAGTCCGCAGCGAAAAGCCCGTCCTCCTTCATTATCTCCCGTGAGGCATAGAGAGCAGCCCTGTTCCTGAGCATGGAGCCGTCCTTATATTCGGCAAGCAGCAGCCAGTTGCGCTGCTCGGCGCCGTCGTTGAGACCGAGAAGGCTTTGTTTTTCGGTGAATTTCAGCCTGAGGGGCTTTTTGTCGTAGGTAGTTGTCCAGTTTCCTCGGACCTTGACCATTGCCTCCGATGAGTCAAGAACGGTACTGCCGTCGGTGTCCTTCAGAGTGATGAGGCAGTCCTCATAATAGGGCTCGGGAGGCATTTTATAGTTTGGAGTCCATGAGGCTATGAGCTCGGAAACGTGCTTTGCAACGGGCTCGGTAACGAAGTCCATGACATTGCTTTCCTTGCTGACAGTTTCGATTGAGAGAACAGGCAGAGCGCCTGATGAAGTTGTTTTATTATTGGTATCGGGTTTCTTTGATGCCGAGCAGCTGCATAACATAAGAGCTGCAATGGCAGCGGAGAATATTTGCGTAGCTTTTTTCATTGTAATCACCTCGAAGTAAAAGATACAACCATTATAACACAGTGCCGGTATAATTGCAACCTGTTATGATTAGGCAGCCTTAACACCGCCCTTTTCGCGGAGATGCGCAATTGAAGAGGAGCTTTTTCTCCGCGCCCCTTGCTATTCTCGATCATTTATGTTATAAGCGGGGAGCCCCCGCAGGCTGTTTCGCGGTGTAAATATCAAAAGCAGCAGTTTTTCTCCGCGCCTGTTGCATTTATCGTCATTATATGTTATAATAATTTGTGTTTACGCAAATATAAAGATATATCCTCCTCCGACAAATCGGGGGATAAGATAAGCGGCAGTCCATGCCGCACCTGTCAGACTGGAGGCAATAGGATTGATCATTACAAAAACACCCTTCCGTATGTCGTTTTTCGGCGGCGGAACAGATATGGAGAGCTTCTTCAGAGAGCACGGCGGAGCTGTTCTTTCCACAACTTTCGATAAGTACTGCTACGTCAACGTGAGACATCTCCCTCGCTTTTTCGATTACAGCACGGAGCTTTCATACTCCACCACAGAGCGCGTTACAGACGTTGAGTCCATCGCTCACCCTGCTATCAGGAACGCCATGAAGATGCTGGATATGCATGAGATAAGGCTTACCTACGAGGCTGACCTTCCTGCAAGGTCGGGTCTTGGCACCAGCTCATCTTTCGCAGTTGGTATGCTCAACGCATTCTATGCTCTCAAAGGCAGATATGCCGACAAGAGAAAGCTTGCTGACGAGGCTATCCACCTTGAAAGAGTGCTCTGCGACGAGGCAGGGGGCTGGCAGGATCAGATAGCAGCGTCCTTCGGCGGCTTCAACAGGATAAACTTCAATGCCGACGGCTATGAGGTGCTTCCCGTTATCATCAGTCCCGAGAGAAAGAAGCAGCTCAACGACAACCTTATGATGTTCTTCACGGGATTTACCCGTTTTTCCGCGGCAGTCCAGCAGGCAAACAATCTTGGAGCTGCTGACAAGACTGCTCAGCTCATGGAGATGTACCGACTTGTTGACGATGCGGAGAAGGTGCTCACCGACCGCAATGCAGACCTTGACGACTTCGGCAGGCTCCTCGACCACACATGGAAGCTGAAGCGCCAGACAGGCTCCGCAGTAAGCACCGACAGTATCGACGCCCTCTATGAGAGAGGTACTGCGGCAGGAGCTCTCGGCGGAAAGCTCCTCGGAGCGGGCGGAGGCGGCTTCCTTGTATTCTATGTGCGTCCAGAGGACCACAGAAGAGTCAGGGAGGCTATGAAGGATCTGATGTACATTCCTTTTGAGTTTGAAAACAGCGGTACTCAGGTGATATACTACACCCCCGAGACCTATGAGCCGAGGGTGGATGAGTGATATGAAAACAGTTATTATGGCAGGCGGCAAGGGCACAAGAATAAGCTCTGTTGCCTCGGATATACCCAAGCCCATGATACGCATTCAGGGCAAGCCCGTGCTGGAGCACGAGATAGAGTGTCTCAGGGAGCAGGGCTTCACCGATATCATCATTACGGTGTCGCACCTTGCCGAGCATATCATGAACTACTTCGGTGACGGAAGCGGTTTCGGCGTGAATATAAGCTATTATATCGAGGAGCAGCCCCTTGGCAATGCAGGTGCGCTGCTGAAGCTCCGCAGCGAGCTTACGGAGGACTTCCTTCTGCTCAATGCAGATGCGGTATTCGATATCGACTTCAACCGTTTTGTGGCTTACCACAGGGAAAAGGGCGGACTTGTCACACTCTTTACCCACCCCAACAGTCACCCCTATGACAGCGGTGTACTCATCGCGGACGATAACGGCGCGGTGGAGCGCTGGCTCACCAAGGAGGACGTCCGTCCTCAGTGGTACAGGAACAGAGTCAATGCGGGACTTCATGTGCTGTCGCCAAAGGTGCTGGATATGTGCGGCATAAGCGCCGATGAGGTGGGCTGCGAAAGGGAGGGCAAGACCGTTAAGGCTGACCTCGACAGGCAGATACTCAAGCCCCTCTGCGGAAGCGGAAAGATGTTCTGCTATGACAGTCCCGAGTACGTCAAGGATATGGGGACTCCCGACCGCTATGAGGCGGTATGCGCGGATTTCGCCGCAGGCAGGGTAACTGCACGGAACTTAAAGCACAGGCAGAGAGCAGTATTCCTCGACCGTGACGGCACTATCAACAAATATGTGGGATTTCTCCGTGATATAGATGATTTCGAGCTGGAGGAGGGCGCTGCACAGGCTGTGAAGCTCATAAACGGTTCGGGCAGCCTTGCCATAGTTGCCACCAATCAGCCTGTTATCGCACGGGGCGAGGTGACCTTCGGGGAGCTGTCGGAGATCCACAACAAGATGGAGACCCTTCTCGGACAGGAGGGCGCTTATCTGGACGGCATCTACTTCTGTCCCCATCACCCCCACAAGGGGTATGAGGGAGAGATACCCGAGCTGAAATTCGACTGCGAGTGCCGCAAGCCCAAGGCAGGTATGCTGCTGAAAGCGGCTGAGGAGCTGAATATAGACCTTTCCCGTTCATGGATGGTGGGCGACGGCGAGAACGATATCCTCGCAGGCAAGGCGGCAGGCTGCCGCACAGCTCTCATCGGTGAGGGAGACTTCGGACAGGATATGACCGTGGACAGCCTTCTCGCATTTGCGGAGAGGTTCGCTGCGGAAGAAGGAGAATAATAATGGACGAAAAGCTTATGAAGCACATAGAGCTTCTTGTGGAGAGATACCCCTCCCTTGAGAGCGCAAAGGACAGTATAATTGAGGCTTACTCCCTTATGGAGGAGAGCTATGGCAGGGGCGGAAAGCTCCTTATATGCGGAAACGGCGGTTCTGCCGCTGATGCCGAGCACATTGCAGGAGAGCTGATGAAGGGCTTCAAGCTGCCGAGAAAGGTGGACAAAGCCTTTGCGGACAAGCTCACCGCAGCCGAGCCCGAGCTGGGAGCCGTACTGGCTGAGAATTTGCAGGGCGCACTTCCTGCAATAGCCCTTGACGGACACCCTGCACTGACCACTGCCTATATGAACGACTGCGAGCCCCTGCTCTGCTTTGCACAGCAGGTAAACGGCTACGGCAGCGAGAATGACGTACTGCTGGGAATATCCACCTCGGGAAACAGCAAAAACGTGCTCTATGCAGCCACAGTCGCAAAGGCAAAGGGCATGAAGGTGATAGGCCTCACAGGTGCAAAGGACAGCCGTCTTGCGGCACTTTCTGATGTGTGCATAAAGGTGCCCCAGACCGAGACATACATGATTCAGGAGCTCCATCTTCCTGTTTACCACTGTCTCTGCCTTATGCTGGAGGACCATTTCTTCGGTTGAGAATAACATGACCCGTAAGCGGTAATTAGCCGTTTACGGGTCTTTTCGTTTATCTTGCGAACCACTCTTTCATGACGGTGAGTATCTTTACCAGCTCCCACTCCTCGATGACGTAGGGAACCATTGCGTACATATATTTCAGGAAGGTCCTGCTGAAAACTCCACTTTCACGGGCAAATCTGCGGAAGCCCTCGATGTCAGCGCCGTTATGCACCTCAATGCAGACGCAGCCCCCCATTATTCGGACCTCTTTCACCCTCGGGTCGGAGAAGCCTGCCATCTCGCGGCGTGTTATCTCCTCGATACGGCGTATTTTCGACATATAGTCACCCTTTTCAAAGAGCTCTATGGACTTGAGAGCCGCACAGCAGGCGAGAGCGTTTCCCATGAATGTGGGACCGTGCATGAGAGCGTGAGTGGGGTCGTCGCTGTAAAAGCCCTCCCACACCCTTGTATTGGCGACAGTGACAGCATGACCGATATAGCCGCCCGTGAGAGCCTTTCCCAGCACCAGTATATCGGGAGTTACAAGGTCTGCTGCGAAGCGGTTGCCGGTGCGTCCGAAGCCTGTTGCCACTTCGTCGAAGATGAGCAGCACATCGTACTCATCACAGAGCTGACGGGCTCTTTGCAGGAATGACACATCGTACATCCTCATGCCTCCTGCACCCTGTAAAAGGGGCTCCACGATGAAACAGGTCAGCCTTTCGCCGAAGTCTGCGAAAGCCTTTTCCAGAGCAGGCAGCTCCGTGGGGATATGGATGACTCCCTTTTTCTTCTCGTTGGAGCTTCCGAAGGCAAAGTGATAGTCCTCATCGTCGCCCACCTCCATAGCCTTGAATGTGTCGCCGTGATAGGCGTGTTCAAGGGCGAGGACTGTGTCGCGCTTTGAGCCGCGGTTGGTGTTGAACTGGAGAGCCATTTTCAGAGCCACCTCCACAGCCACGCTTCCCGAGTCGGAGAAGAAGCAGTAGTTGAGGTCGGCAGGCAGCCATTCCTCCAGCTTTGCGGAGAGCCGCTGCACAGGCTCGTGAGTGATGCCGCCCAGCATGACATGGGCGAACTTTTCCAGCTGACCGCTGATAGCTGCATTCATCTCGGGGTGGTTGTAGCCGTGGATAACGCTCCACCACGAGGAAACGGAGTCGATAAGGTCAAGACCGTCCTCGGTGTACAGGTGTACTCCCTTTGCGTGAGTGAGCTTTATTGGCGGGTCAAGGGTCTTCATCTGAGCGTAGGGATACCATATCATGTCACACACCTCCGTAAAGCTTTATGAGTTCATCGGCGTTTATATCAAGGTCGGCAGCGCCGCGCTCCACGCAGGCAATAACGGGAACTCCCGTCAGCTCCCGACACATACAGCGGTTGTCCTCCTCCATGATGCCTCCCTGCCAGTTGTTGAAGATGATGCCCTTTACGGCAATGCCGCGGCTTTTCATGTATTCGCAGGTGAGGACGACGCTGTTGATGGTACCCAGACCTGCGTCTGCAACTATAATGCAGTCAAGTCCCAGAGCCCTGATGATATCCTCGAGGAGTATCTTCTGCCCGTCCCAGCGTATGGGACAGATGATACCGCCGCTGCCCTCCATGGTGACGAAGTCGTATCGGCTGCAAAGTTCTGCAAAACGGCTCTTTATGACGTCAGGCTCCACGGGGGAGCCCTCTATTATTGCGGCAAGATGAGGTGATACCGCACTTTCGTAGACGTAGGGACACATCTCCTTCAAGGGCTGCTCAATGCCCGAGACTGTCTTTATATGGAGGGGGTCTCCTGCAATGAGAGCGCCGTCAGCGCCTCTGTCGTTTCCGCTGACAGCCGCCTTGAAGTAAGCCGCCGACAGTCCTGCTTCGCGGAGCTTTTTCAGTATAAGTCCCGTAATATAGGTCTTTCCGATGTCCGTACCCGTACCTGTCACAAAAATTCCTCTGCTCATTTCTGTCTCCTTTCAATGTCAAAGCCCATGCTCCTGAACATAGCGGTATCGTCTGCGATGCCGTTGCCCGAGGTGGTGAGCATATCGCCTGTGATAGTCGAATTTGCTCCCGAGAGAAAGGCTTTCCTGCCGCAGCCCTCCATGAGGTTCCTGCCTGCGGCGAGCCTTATATCCGCTGTGGGGAGAATGTACCTGAAGATCGCCACTGTCCTGAGGATATCCTCCTCGGAGATGGGAGTCAGCTCCTCCAGGGGAGTGCCCTTGATGGGGATAAGGGAGTTTATGGGCACCGAGTCCACACCGAGCTCCGCAAGGGTAAGAGCCATATCCACTCTGTCCTCCCATGTTTCGCCCATGCCGATTATACCTCCCGAACAGACCTGAAGCCCTGCTGCCTGAGCACGTTTTATGCAGGCTGTTTTCTCGTCGAAGCTGTGGGTGGTGCAGATGTTGGGGAAGTTGCGGCGCGATGTCTCGATGTTGCAGTGATAGCGCTTGACGCCTGCCTCTTTCAGTCTGCGGAACTGCACATCTGTCAGCAACCCGTGGGAGCCGCACAGCTCAATGTCAACGCTGCTGTTCATGCGGCTGTAGGCGGAGACCGCCCTGTCGAAGTCTGCTCCGCTGAGAGTCCTGCCTGCGGTGACTATGGAGAAGCGGTGGACGCCCTTTTCGGCATTGTGTCGGCACTCGTCCACGATAGCCTCCTCATCGAGGAAGCCGTACTCGTCAACGCCCGTGCAGTTATGGGCGGACTGGGCGCAGAATTTGCAGTTTTCCGGGCATCTGCCGCTCCTGCCGTTGATGATGCTGCAAAGGTCGATGTGGTCGCCGCAGAGAGCCTTTCGGATACGGTCTGCACCCTTGAGAAGCTCATCAAGGTCTGCGGTGATGAAGCTGTCGGTATCGTCCTCTCTGCCGAGTCGTCTGCCGCTGATTATTTCGTCTGCAAGTCTGAGAAAGTCCATGTTTACACGCTCCTTACGCTTTGTTTATTGATGACGGGGAGAAGCTTTTTCCCCAGTACGGAAGCAAGTATGCACAGGCATATGTCCCCGGGGACTGCCAGTACGAAGCAGTAAAGGAAAAGGGGAGCTATGCCGATGGGGTCGCCCAGCCAGAAGCGGCTTATGAGCCAGTAGTACAGCATACCGAGGGCGTAGACTATGGCAAGTCCCAGAAAGCAGCCTGTCAGCAGGCGCTTCATGGAGGAATGGCTGCTGTGGGCAGCGGCTCCCGTGACAAAGGCTCCCACGATGAAGCCGATAAGGTAGCCGAATGTGGGCTGGAGGACGTAGCTGATACCGCCGCCCCCTGTGAATATGGGAAGTCCCGCAAGTCCGAGGAGGACGTAGATGAGTACGGACACCGCTCCCTTTTTCGCGCCGAGGAGCACTCCTGCAAGGGTGGTGAAAAGGAGCTGCAATGTGAATGGACAGACGGGAACGGGTATGCGTATGAATGCGCCCACGGCGGTCAGAGCCGTGAACAGGGAAATGAGTATAAGGTCTTTTGTTTTCATGCTGCACCTCTTTATCTTTGATGTTATGCCTATTATAGCACTGTTTGTCAGCTTTGTCAACCTCTTTATAGATTGTGGTTGACAATTTGGCGGGGCGGGATTTTTTCGCAGCTCTTGATATTTCGGAAGATGTGTGGTATACTGTTGTTAGTATATAATAACAAACTGGAGGTCTATATGATAGCAGGCGCATTGGCAGCAGGACTGGTATGGTCACTGCTCTGGATGATATACATTTACATTATCGTGGTGAAGTTCCCTCACGAGATGCTCCACGACTACCCCGAGGATATCAGGCAGGCGTCAAGGCTCCCCGAGCAGACTCCTGCACAAAAAAAGGCAGCGAAGCTGTTCAGCTCTGTGGGGGGACTGGTGCTGTTCGGAGTGCTCATTCTCTTTAGTGTGCTGTATTTCCGCGGCGGTGAGGTGCCTTTCACAAAGGTGCTGTTGTACATATTCATTGCCGCCATGACATGGAACGCGGCAGACCTGCTCATAATGGACTGGCTGATAATATGCCTTATCACGCCGAAATGGGTAGTGATAGAGGGCACAGAGGGCTGCAAGGGGTACAAGGACTATATGTACCACCTGAGGGGGGTCCTCATCGGCTGTGTGTACATGGTCATCATCTCGGTAATATTTGCAGCTGTAGGCTGGGGGATACTGCACTTTTTCATATGGTAACAGCTCGTGAAGCTGTCAGTGAACAGTGTACAGCGAGAGGACTACTGTTATTCTTTCTTTCTTTCTTTCTT
>JAFWTA010000014.1 GCA_017519145.1 Ruminococcus sp. | reverse complement strand
TCTCGAATCCAGACTTGACAGTGTTGTATACAGAATGGGTCTGGCTCTCACAAGAAGAGAAGCAAGACAGCTCGTTGTACACAGCCACTATACAGTAAACGGCAAGAAGGTAAACATTCCTTCCTATAGAGTTAAGGTTGGCGACGTTATCGCCCTCAGAGAAAAGGACAGAACTTCCGAGAAGTTCAAGGCTACAGTAGAAGAGACTAAGGACAGACTCGTTCCTGTATGGCTCACAGCTAACAAGGATGACTTCTCCGCTACAGTAAATCGTCTTCCCTCAGCTGAGGATATTGACTACGAGGTAGCTACTCACCTCATCGTCGAGCTGTACTCCAAGTAATCAAAGGGATATACTTGAAGCGTCAGTATTCGAAATCAACATTAATTGCGAAATAGGAGGGTTTTTATGCTGGAAAAAATTAATAAGCCTGATATTGAGATCGTCGAGCTTAAAAGTGACGGCAAATACGGCAAATTCGTTTTAGCACCGCTGGAGCGTGGATACGGTATTACACTTGGAAACAGCCTCAGACGTGTGCTGCTCTCCTCACTTCCGGGTGTGGCTGTAACATCTGTAAAGCTTTCGGGCAAGGATGGTACAGTACACCATGAGTTGTCAACTATTCCGGGCGTAAAAGAAGACGTTACCGAAATAATCCTCAGTATTAAAGGACTGACGGCTAAGCTTTACGGCGAAGGCCCTAAGACAGTATATATAGAGGCAGAGGGCGAATGTGAAATTACTGCCGGCGATATAAAAACCGACTCTGAGGTGAATATCCTCGATCCCGGTATGCACATCGCTACACTGGGTAAGGACGCAAAGCTCTATATGGAGATCACCATCGACAGAGGAAGAGGCTACGTTTCCGCAGAAAGAAACAAGAAGCAGATCAACCTCCCCGTTGACGTTATCGCCGTAGACAGCATCTATACTCCTGTTCTTAAGGTGAATTACACCGTAGAGGATACACGACTCGGTCAGGTCACCGACTATGATAAGCTTACCATGGAGGTATGGACAGACGGTACCATCTCCGCTAAGGAAGCTTTATCACAGGCAGCCAATCTCCTCAACGAGCATCTGAAGCTGTTCATCGACCTCTCAGAAGAGGCAGGACTGGCTGAGGTCCTTGTTGAAAAGGATGAGAAGGGTAAGGAAAAAATCCTTGAGATGACCATTGAGGATCTTGACTTATCTGTACGTTCATTCAATTGTCTGAAGCGTGCAGGTATCAATACCGTAGATGACTTGATCAATAAGTCTGAGGAAGAAATGATGAAGGTTAGAAACCTTGGAAAGAAGTCCTTCGACGAGGTCAAGGAAAAGCTCCAGTCACTGGGCTTTGACCTCTCCTCCGAAGAGGAATAAACCATAAATCGTGCGTTTAGCGCACCACTATAAAAAGGAGTGAATACAATGCCGGGTACAAGAAAACTGGGCAGAACATCTGATCATAGAAAGGCTATGCTCAGAGGCATGGTTACTTTCCTGCTTGAGAACGGTCAGATCGAAACTACCGTTACAAGAGCTAAGGAAGTTCGTGCAGTTGCAGAAAAAATGATCACTATCGGTAAAAATGATGATCTGCACTCCAAGCGTCAGGTGTTCTCTTACATCACAAAGGAGTCCGTTGCTAAGAAGCTTATCGACGAGATCGCTCCCAAGTATGCAGAGAGAAACGGTGGTTACACACAGATCGTTAAGATCGGTCCCCGCCGCGGTGACGCCGCTGAAATGGCTATCATCAAGCTCGTTTGATCAGAGATATAACGACAGGAGCCGTTCCCGTAAAGGGAGCGGCTCTTTTTTGCGATATGCCTATAAAAAATGCGGAAAATCGGTGAAAAAGTACTTGCAAAACTCACCGAGATGTGTTATAATAACCATTGTATGAAATACAATCCCGAACGATAGGAGAAATAACATGAATAAGAAGATAATATCCTCTCTTGCCGCAGCTGTTTGTACAATGGCTATGGCAGGTTCTACAGCTCTCAACGCATTTGCAGAGGGAGAGTCATCCGCAGCAAACACTCAGCAGCCCGGCGGTATGAGCTTGCTTTCAATGCCCCTTATGCTCATCATCATGTTTGTGCTGCTCTACTTTATGGCTATCAGACCCCAGAAGAAGCGCGACAGAGAGCTCAAGGAGATGCAGGAGAGCCTTCAGGTAGGCGATGAGATCGTTACAGGCGGCGGTATCGTTGGTATCGTTGTAAGCGTGGGCGAGGATACAGTCGTTATCGAGACAGGCGGCGCAAAGCACAAGCTCAGAATAAAGAACTGGGCTATCACCGAGAACGTTACCGCAGCAGAGCGTATCAAGGAAGCAAAGGCATCGGGTAAGAAGTCATCAGCAGTTGCCGCAGCAGCAGTCGTTGACGACGATGAGGATGCAGACAATAAGTCCAAGAAGAAAAACAAGAAGAAGGACGACGAAGAAGAATAAAAACAAATACCTCCGCATAGAATTACACAGTATTCTATGACGGAGGTTTTTTATGCGCAGACACAGAAAAAGCCTGTGGGCAAGCGGCATCCTCAGTATGACAGCAGCTGTATGCTGCGGACTTGCCTGTACAGCAGCGGCTGCGGTATTGTCTGCGGCGCTCATATACTATGTCCTCGGGGATATGGGACTCTCATCGGCGTTTGCGGGCTTCTCCCTCGGGGCAGGTGCCTGTATCGGCGCCTATGTCTACGGGAAGTACAGGCGCAGGAAAGGGCTTTTCGGGGGCTCTCTCTGCGGAGCTGTCATGTATGTCGTCATTGCAGCGGCAGGGATAGTTCTCACAGGTGAGCCCTCAGGCATAAAAAAGCTCCTCCTGCTGACCATATGCGGTGCAGCAGGGGGAGTTGCAGGCGTTAACTCAAAACGCCCGAAAGGTCTTATGGATCAATAATTGCCCGAGGTGTCTTCCATGAGCTTGAACTCTATATTATAGTATCTCACATTGCCGTCCTTGTCAACGTGAGCACAGGTAGCAGGCACCTTGTCTCCTGCCTCGAACTGGCTGCTGATGGTGTCATAGAGCTCGTCGTAGGTGGTGACAGTCTTGCCGTTTATCTCGGTGATGAAGTCGCCCTCCTTCAGCTCGGTGTTGGCAATATCGCATTCCTTGTCTATCTCATCGATGTATACGCCCTTGAAGTCGTCGGGAAGCTCAAAGCCCAGCTTTTCCTCAATGGTGGCAAGCTTTGACTCCGATGCCATATCTATGAGGTGTATGCCTATCCTGAAGCGGCCTGCAACGAAGCCGTTCTTGGCAAGCTCCTCAATAACGGGATAAGCTTCATTAATGGTTATAGCGAAGCCCAGACCCTCAAGGTCGTTGCTGACGTACTTTGAGGAGGTGATGCCTATTACCTGACCGTACATATTGACCAGAGCGCCGCCGGAGTTGCCGGGGCTTATCTCGGCATTGGTCTGTATGCAGTCCATCTCAAAGCCGGTGGAATCGCTTCTTATTTTACGGTTAACGGCGGATACGATACCGTCGGTAACGGTGCTGGAAAGGTTTGCAGGGTTTCCGATAGCGATAACTGTCTCGCCGACAACTGCTTCATCTGAGTCGCCCAGCGTAGCGGGAACAAGTCCCTCGGCATTGACCTTTATTACGGCGATATCGGTCTTTGCGTCCCTGCCGACGATCTTGGCGTCGTAGAAGTCGCCGTCCATGGTCTCTATCCTGTGATATCCCTCAGCCTCAAGAACATGGGCATTTGTGACGATATAGCCGTCCTCGTTGAGGACAATGCCCGAGCCTGTGCCCAGCGGACGTTTTGCAGAGTAGCCTGCATAGTCGGCATAGGTGTAGATCTTGACGATGGAAGGTCTTACGAGAGCTGCTGCGCCCTCGGGAGTGTACCTGCCGCTGGCGTCCTTGTAGTTACTGTCATCATTGGCGCCGTCGGGTTTGTGTTCCTTATAGAGCACAACTGCCTGAGGAGAGCCTATCTTATCCACAATGGAGTCGCTCTTCACGATGTCGTGGACTATGCCGAATACGGAAAGACCTGCTGCGAGGATGACCAGTGCAGCAAACAGTCGTTTTATAGCCGTATTGTTTCTGCCCTTCAGCTTTGTATCATCAATGTCTTCTATGGAAGGGGAGCCTTTTTCCAGCTCCTCAAAGCCGATGGGCTCATACATGAACTTATCGTATACGGGGCGGCGGGGCTGATTATAATCAGGCTGTCCGTAGCCGTTTGGCTGTCGGTTATATCCTCCCTGACCGTAGCCGCTGCCCTGTTGTGAATAGTCTCCCTGCCGCGGGTAGCCGCCATACTGAGGGCTGTTGCCTGCGGGCTGACCGTAGCCCTGCTGAGGGGCTGCATAGGGAGGAGGAGAGGGCTGACCGTAGCTGCTGCCCTGCTGCTCATAGGGGGGCGGTGTGGGACGGCTGCCGTAGCCTGAGGGCTGCTGCTGCCTGTAGTCCTGCATATCGCTGCTGCCGTAGGAGCTTTCAGAGGCAGGCTTTTCATGCTTCGGTACATATGGCTGCTGAGAGTCGCTGCCGAAGAAATTATTTCTTTCGTCCATTGATTATCCTTTCTTTTTAGGCTGTTTCTCGGGTATCTGTATGAGAAACTCCGTATATTCTCCGTACACGCTCTTTACAACGATGTGACCGTGGTGGAGATGAACTATCTTTCGTGAGATGGCAAGACCCAGACCCAGACCCGTAGTGTCCTTGCCGCGGGAGGAGTCGGTCTTGTAGAAGCGGTCGAAGACCTGTGATATCTCGTCGTTTTTGAGACCCTCGCCCGTATTCTTTATGCCGATGGTGCATATACCGTTTATGGAACGCTCAAATCTGAAGGAGAGGGTACCTCCCGTATTTATGAATTTTACGGCGTTTTCCACAAGGTTATAAACTACCTGCTGGATAAGGTCGGGGTCCACCTCAGCGGACATACGCTCGCTGCCGAGACCCTCTACCTCCAGGTTTTTGTCCTCTATCTTCTTCTCGAACATGAGAACGGTCTGAATGACTATTTCTGTCAGGTTTACGTCGCGGAAATTGGGTCTGAGAGTACCTGTCTCAAATCTTGACATATTGAGCATGGAGGAGATGAGTATGCGCAGGCGCTTTATCTCCTTTGAAACAAGCACGAGGTATTCGTTTTGTCTGGTCTTGGGGATGGTGCCGTCGAGGATACCGTCAACAAATCCGCCGATGGTGGTGATAGGAGTTCTCAGCTCGTGGGATACATTGGCGATGAAGGTCTTGCTGGTCTCCTCGCTTTTTGCGACGTCCGCAGCGACTGCGTTGACGTAGTCGGCTATCTCAGGAGTGGTATAGGGGATGTCGGTGGATATCTGCTCTGAGAAGTCGTGCTTGGCGTACATCTCGCTTATGCGTCTGAACTCGTTCTCATAGGCGGACAGCTTGTTGAACCTGCGCTTTATAAGCAAAAGCTGAACGGCAAGGCTCAGTGCACAGAACAGTGTATAGAACACGGCTATCTTGACCGAGAAGGAATTGATATCGTTTGATTTTGCGTATATCTTCGCGAACATCCTTGACGGGACGAGGTCGTTCTCGCCGCTGAGGAAAAAGCAGGTGCCGTAGAGCATATAGGGCTCATTGGCGGAGATATTGCTGCTTTCGATATCAAGGAAGTCTTTTTTGCTGAGCTTTTCCACCTCTGCCACGGTCATCTTTGAGCTGTTCTTTACCACCTTTTTGGGTTCTTCCTTGTAATCGGCGTCGGAGAGGACGCAGTTGCCGTTCTCATCGTAAATATATATCATCAGATGGTACTTTGACGAGAACTTCTTATGCAGGTTCTTGGTGGTCTCGGAGCGTGTGTCTCTTGTCACAAGGTAATTGTCCTGCATACAGCTTATGAACAGGTCGCCTATGGACTGGAGCTCGTCCAGCTTGGTGGACTTGTATACTGCTGAGCTGACGGTTATAAGTATAACACCTATAACTATATTCAGCGACAGAAGTATAACAGCTATGAATATGAAAAGCTTGTCATAAGAGCTTTTTTTGTTTTTCAAGGGTATCACCTCAATACAAAATAAGGGGACTGAGCGTCCCCTTTATGCTTTGAAGTTAATGAGAGCTTATTCCTCTTCTTCTGCTTCAAATTTGTAGCCTACGCCCCATACTGTCTTGAGGGTCCACTTATCGGAAACGCCCTCCAGCTTTTCGCGGAGACGCTTGATGTGAACGTCGATAGTTCTGGAGTCGCCGTAGTATTCGAAGCCCCAGACCTCATCAAGAAGCTGGTCACGGGTATAAACTCTGTTGGGATTGGAAGCAAGGTAATAAAGAAGCTCCAGTTCCTTAGGGGGGGTATCGATATTCCTGCCGTTGACCTTCAGCTCATAGCTGTCCATATTGACAGAGAGCTTGTCGTAGTGGACTTCCTTTGACTCGGGCTCAGCCATACCTGTGCCTACGCGGCGTGTAACGGCGTTGATACGGGCAATGACCTCCTTTGCGTCGAAGGGCTTTACTATATAGTCATCGGCACCAAGTTCAAGACCGATGACCTTGTCGATGGTCTCGCCCTTGGCAGTTATCATGATTATCGGGACATTTGAGATCTTTCTGATCTCGCGGCATACCTGCCAGCCGTCCTTTCCGGGGAGCATTATATCGAGAAGCACCATATCGGGGCTCAGAGCTTTGAATTTAACGACAGCGTCGTCGCCGTCATGGCATAAAAGAACGCTGTATCCGTCCTTTTCGAGATAGAGTCTGAGAAGATCGCATATATTCTTATCATCGTCAACTATGAGGACTTTGGGATTTTTTTCGTTGGCCATTGTTTTAATACCTTCCTTCCGTATCAAACATTATATTAAGTTAATTATACCGCAAAGAGCGGAAAATGTCAATCAAATTCCGTTATTTTTTTAAACTCAGTGAACTTTCATATATACATATTTTACAATCTCGAAAACATATCACATACCGCGCAGATAAGCTCGGTATTTGTGGGCTTTTCGGCAAGTCTGCCCTCGGTGAGTCTTGTGAGGGCGCCGTTTTCCGTGATATGCGAGCTGAGGTTTCTCATGGCTCTTTCCACAAGCTTTGGAGATGTGGAAAAGCTTTCGGCGGTCTCCTCATAGATACCGCCCATGCCGCCCCACAGCCTCTGAGGAGCAGCCATGCACAGCTCCGCAGCCTTTGCAAGGTAGTGAAAGCCGCTGAGCCTTCCCGGGAAGCCTGTCTCCTCCAGAAAAAGCTCTATCCTTTCCGCAGGAGAGCAGCCGCGGCTGAGGTGGAGGAGTATACTTACGCATATATCGGGCAGCGAGCAGGGCATAATGAATATCTTTGCAGCGCCTGCCCGTCTGAAGCGGCTCCTGACCGCCGCCGAGGGCGTGTACAGCCCTATGAATACAGCTCTGCCGCTTTCTGACTCTCTGCGGACAAGCTCGAGAAGCCTCTCGTCGGCGCGGTAGGTGAACAGCAGTATGCCGTCATATCCCGTAAAGGGAGCCCTGCCCGTGATAAGCTGCACGGACGGACGGCAGCACTCGGCAGACAGCCCGGCACTTACACAGCGTCGGGCGATTATCCTGCCGATAGAGGGAGAGTTGTCGAAAATAAGCAGGTTTTTCTGCATATATCCTCCGGTGTTAAAGGCTCCCGAGGTCATCGGAAGCCGTTTCTGTCATATATTAATATTGGTTATCATCCGGTCAAAGCTTTGCTATGATAGCAGCGATGATCCCGACTATTGTAATGATACAGGAAATGATAAAGGCGTGGGGTGCGATATCGTTTATGCTGATATTTGCCGTGAGCTGCATAAAAGCATTCACTTTATTCATAGTTATGGTGGGAAAGAATTATCTGCCTGAGCTTATACTGCTGAGTACCCAGTCAAATTTTGAGGATCTGATAAGGTTTCCGCAGTAGGGGCACTTGCCGTGCTGCTCCACCTCAACCTCGCCGCCGCATTTCGGGCAGATGATGAGCTCCTTGTCCACAAATTCAACAGACTGGGTATCGGCGGTTCTTGCAAGCTCCAGCACGGGAGCGATCAGGTGACGGGTGTTTCTGTCGCCGCTCACCACCTCGCCTGTGGCGTCGTTGGTGGTGTATTCACAGAGCTCGATATCAAGCCTTACGGGAAGGATATCTCTTTCGTTTTCGTGCTTCCAGCACAGTATCCACGAGTTTACTAAGGTCATTTGCTCGGTGTGTGTGGTGAGACCGCTCCTGCGGAGCTCCTCGGTCTGCATCTCCAGCTGTGAAAACAGGGCTTCCGTCAGCTTTGTACGCAGTGCAGAAACGTCCTTGTTGTCCTGACAGCTTCTGTACTCTGCGTAGAGGTTGGAAACATATATGATGAATTCCCTCTCGTTGAAGGAAGGGTCGTATACAAGGAATTTTTGGGTACTGTTCTCACGCTGCACAAGGTTATTGGACTCAGACATGATGTCGCCGATACCGGATATTTTACTAAATAAAAACATGGTCAGCGCCACGAAGGGTATCGCGAGTATGAGTATGAAAATAATAATAAAGGGGTTAAACATACAATTCAGTGCTAACATTTTTACCTCCATCAGCAAAGTGTTATGAAATCCGGCTATAAACAGTGATGCAAAGCAACAAAACTCTCCTGTTGATACCATTCCCTTTTCAGAATTGAAAGAAATGCCTGACTTTCATGATATTTGTGACAGCGGCAGCATTTCTGCCGCCGCTGTACAAGTTTATTTGTCTCTCTGTTATTTTCAGACTGTTCTCTGGGATATTCCCTTGATATTGCTTACAGCCCAGTCAAATGTATCGGTGTGGAGAACAGAGCCGCAGTATTCGCAGACCGCAGACTGGTTGATGTCCACATTTGCGCCGCAGTACGGGCAGGTCTGTGAAGTAGTGCCTGTGGAGCGGCTGGTCTGTATGCCCGCGGTCCTTACCAGTGACCACTCATAGGTCATGAACTTCTCTCTGGTATTGCTTCCGCGGAGCAGTGTGCCTGTGCGGTCATCCTTGACGTAGTCCACGATCCTTGTGTTGAGGCGGGCGACCATAACGTCGTTATTGCCCTCATGTCTCCAGCCCATGAGTTCAACTCCGAGGACGGAGATGCGCTCGATATAGTTGGTCTGGTGATTCATGCGGTAGTTGTTGAGCTGTCTGTCCATCTGTGCGAAATATGCGTCGGTAAGGTATGGACGGAGAGGCGAGAGGTCCTTGACCTGCCACTGATTCTGGAAGCGGACGTAGAGATTTGACAGCTTCTCCTTGAATTCAGAGGGCGAGAAGGACGGGTCGTACTGCATATATTCGTTTATGGGGCGCAGATTTCTCTCCTGCGGCGGCTGATAATTCTGTGTGCTGCTGCGGTTTGAGGTGCCTGACGACTTTGAGATGCCGATAACAACAATTATTATGATGACAACGACTATAAAGGCGAAATCTCCGATATCCCCCGAACCCGAGGAGCTGCTTCCGCTGTATGAATAGTCATCGTCCCAGCTTCCGCCGCTGTCCCAACCGCCGCTGTCCCAGCCTCCGCCGTAGTCGGAGTCGCCGGAGAAGTCGCCGAAGTCAAGGGCGCGGCTCTTCATTGGCACTATCATAAGCCCCAGAATGAGTGCTATGACAGGTATCAGTCTCAGTATTTTTTTCATGGTGTTATCCCCCTATCTGAACTTTATTTACAGAGTTTTCTGTGATATTCCCTTGATATTTCTTACAGCCCAGTCGAATGAGCCCGAGATCACTACCGCACCGCAGTAATCACATACGCCTGACCGGTTGAGAGTTAGTACAGCGCCGCAGTGAGGACAGGTCTGCTCGGTAGTTCCGGCAGAGCGCGAAGCGGTCACGTCCGATGTCCTTGCGAGAGTCCATTCATAGGTGAGTATCTTTTCCTTGGCATTGCTTCCGCGGACGATACTTCCCGTGGTGTCATCGGTGACATAGTCGGTTATCCTTGCCGTTATCCTTGCGATGATGGTGTACTGACCGCCCTCCTTGTTCCAGCCCGATATCTCGGTGCTGATGACCTTGATATTGTCGACATGATTGGTCTGGTTATTTTTGCGGTATACGTCCAGCTGAGCGTCCATCTGAGAGTAGTATGCATCGGTGAGATAGTGCCTTACGGGAGTAAGGTCCTTAGCCTGCCATGCCCTCTGGAACTCAACATACAGCCAAGCCAGCTTTTTGCGGAAGTCCTCGGCAGAGAAAGACGGGTCCTCTCTCGTGAATGATCCTATATTCCTGAGAGTTGCTTTCTGCTGACGGTCGTTGTTCTGCTTGACAGCCCTGTTTTGGGCACGTCTGCGGCGTCTCATTTTACTGTATTTTGACATTCCGCCGTACAAAGCAACGGAAAGCGCTGTAATTACCAAAAGGAAAACGGCAGAAGCTTTTGGGTCGGCATCTGCGCCGGCACTTGGGGAACTGCTGTGGCTGGTTTTTTTATCACGCTTTGAGCGCTGTTTTGAGTTACGGTCGGAGCGGCTGTCGGAGTCGCGGTCATCGTCGCTGTCGCGGCTGTCGCCCCAGTCGGAGTCGCCTGCGAAGTCGCCGAAATCAAGAGCGTGTCCGCCCATGGGAACAGCAAGGGATACCAACATGACCGCAAGCAAGGGAATAAGTTTCAGTATTTTCTTCATATAGATATAACTCCCTATATCATACATTGATTACATTATAGCATAATTTTCATATTTTGTCATTTATGATAATGCCGTCACTTTGTACAAAAAACGCGGCGGCGTTTTGGCTATTGCTATAAAATCACCGTCTTTCCTACGGAATACAGCCTTTTACGGCTCCTTTTACACTTGACAATTCACAAGTTCTATGGCATAATTTATTATGTATAGCTATGGTATACTCGTGAGGAAGCTCCGCTTTTTACGGAGCAATTTAAAAAATGAGAGGAGAGTTTTACTATGCTGAAAAAACTGACAGGCGGCATTTTAGCTGCTGTCCTGCTTGCTTCGGCTTCGGTCCCCGCAATGCCCGCAAAAGATATGAGCACTGCGACTGCTGCCGACAGCAAGTTCAATTACGCAGACGCACTGGACAAGTCGCTGTATTTCTATGAGGTGCAGCAGGCAGGACCTCTGCCCGACTGGAACCGCGTTGAGTGGAGAACAGATTCTACTATGCAGGACCCCGTTCTCGGTGGCTGGTACGATGCAGGTGACCATGTAAAGTTCAATCTTCCTATGGCTTATTCAGCTTCTATGCTGGCATGGGGCCTTTATCAGTATCCCGATGGCGTTGAGAAGGCAGGACTGAAAACAACATATGAGAACAATCTTGAATTTGTTCTGGACTATCTCGTTGACTGCGACAAGGGCACAGAGGTAGTTTATCAGGTAGGTATCGGTACGCACGACCACACATGGTGGGGCCCCGTTGAACTGCTTGAGTACGGTATGGAGGACAATTCCCATTCAGTTGCCGAGGCTCGTGCGGCTCTGAAGGGTTCAAAGGGCTGCTGTGCAGTTATCGGTGAAATGGCTGCGGCTCTGGCAGCGGGTGCAGCTGCACTTGACGGCACTATCTCAGCTTCAAAGAAGGCTGATTACCTCAAGCACGCAGACAGTATGTATGAGCTGGCTAAGTCATCACCCAATGATTCGGTATACAATGACAGCGACGCATCGGGCTTCTACAGATCGAGCCACTGCTACGATCAGCTCTTCTACGCTGCAAACTGGCTGTATATCGCAACAGGCGATGATAAGTACCTTGCAGATGCAAAGAGCTTCTTCCCCAATCTGGACAGAATGCGCGGCGAGGGCGACGTTATCGCCTACGGCTGGAGCCACTGCTGGGACGATAACCTTCAGGGCGCTATGCTGCTCTACGCTATAAATACAAATGACGCTGACGCTATCAAGCACGTCAAGAAGCACTGTGACCGCTGGGTAAACGGTGACGAAGCAAAGAAGATCCCCGGCGGACTTCGCTGGCTGAGCAACTGGGGCTGCCTCAGATATGCAAACACAGCAGCTTTCATCGCTACTGTTGCAGCTGATACAGTTCTCAAGTCAGAGGCTTCGACCTACACGGATTTTGCAGAGACACAGCTGAACTATGCTCTGGGCGACAACCCGGACAAGCAGAGCTATCTCATAGGCTTCGGTGATAAATATCCTCAGAATCCCCACCACCGTACATCTCACGGCTCATGGAAGAATGATCTTGCAGTTCCCGGATATGCCCGTCATATCCTCTACGGAGCTCTCGTAGGCGGTCCTAATGAGGACGGATCATATACCGATAACCGTCAGGACTTCATCAACAACGAGGTCGCTACGGACTATAACGCAGGCTTCACAGCTATGCTCTGCAAGATGATCGACAAGTACGGCGGCACAAAGGATCCTTCATTCCCTCAGCCCGAAAAGCACGACGGTCCCGAGTTCTACGTTGAGGTGCTCTCAAAGGGCGGCGACGCCAGCGGACAGACAGTCAGCTTCAAGATGACTAACCACTCCGCATGGCCTGCAAGAGTTCAGGACAATCTTTCATTCAGATACTTCATGGACCTCAGCGAGGTCATCGCAGCAGGCAAGAAGCCCGAGGATCTGGTCATCCGCTGCGACCGCGATCAGGCAGGTATGTACTCAGGCAAGGGCTATAAGCCTGCTGAGATATCCAAGCCCATCCAGTACAGCGGCAATATCTACTACATCGAGGTCAAATTCCCCGACGGCCGTGTAGTTCTTCCTATCTCGGAGGGACAGCAGCAGTGTGAGGAGCTCATCGCATTCGTAATGCCCGATTACGGCAGCGGCTGGGATTCATCAAACGACTTCTCCGCAAAGGCACTGGGCAAGACCACAACAGGCGCAGACGGCTCTTCAAAGGGCGTTATGTCACCCTATGTTCCCGTATACATCAACGGCAAGCTCTACTACGGTGAGGAGCCTGACGGCACAAAGGCTGACGGTATGGGCAACTCGGGCAGCGATACTCCCAAGACCACAACTACCACAAAGCCTGTTGTAACAACTACAACTACTACCACAGCTCCCGCACCCACAACAACTACTACGACCTCAACAGCTCCCGTTGATGAGCCTATAACTACATCAACAACTGTTACAGCACCTAATAAGGACGTAGTTTACGGCGATGCTAACTGCGACGGAACAGTTGAGCTGGCTGACGCTATCCTTATCATGCAGACCCTTGCAAATCCCAACAAGTACACCATTACCGAGCAGGGCAAGATAAACGGCGACGTTGATACCTCAACAGTAGGTCTTACTTCCAACGATGCTCTCCGCATACAGGAGTTCCTGCTCCACAAGATAACAACTCTCGATCCTGCAAAGTAAGAG
This sequence comes from Ruminococcus sp., assembly GCA_017519145.1. Classification (GTDB taxonomy): domain Bacteria; phylum Bacillota; class Clostridia; order Oscillospirales; family Ruminococcaceae; genus Ruminococcus. The sequence goes on along the minus strand of JAFWTA010000014.1, from coordinate 29,090 downwards.
AAAACCAAAAGCTCCCCGAAAGGGGAGCTTTTTTGTTATCCGGACAATAACGGCATGAAGTTTTTGTGCATTGTGACAAATCCGTCGGGAGGTATTGACAAGTATATCGCAGTGTGATATACTTATATCGAAGTCAGATGTATCGCACTGCGATACATCGCGGCGGAATATATATTGGGGAGGTAAATATGACAGACAGATTGAAACGAGTCTACATTCCCATGTCGGAAACTGCCTTTTATATACTGTTCTGTCTCCGTGATGAGATGCACGGCTACAGTATAACCCAGAGGGTAAAGGAAATGACCGACGGGGAAGTGGTCATAACCGCAGGAACTATGTACGGAAGCCTGTCAAAAATGGAAAAGGACGGGCTCATAAGGTTTATCCGCGAGGAGGATAAGCGAAAGCTCTATAAGATAACCGAACTTGGAAACGAGATACTGGATACAGAGATAGCCCGTATCAAGCGTTTGTACCGAAATATAGGAGGAAAATGAGATGAGTGAAAAGGCAAGGATGACTACACATAAGTTGTTTCTGCTTCCCGATTACGAAAAGGAAGGGGAGTACCTCACAAAAATGCACAGTGTGGGCTGGAAGCTTGAGAGAGTATCGGGTTTTTCTCAGCATTTTGTAAAGTGTGAGTCCGAAAACGTTGTATATAAGCTGGACTATGCCGCCAATAACACAAACTATCCCGAGTACATAAAGATGTTCGCGGACTACGGCTGGGAGCACTGCGGCAGGGTAATGGGCTTTGATTACTTCCGCAGGAACGCTGACGGGCTCTCCGAAGAAGAAATGGAGATATTCAGCGATCCCCAGTCAAAGCTGGACATGATGAAAAGGGTGATACTCACCAGAATGACGCCCCTGCTCATCATATTCTTCATGGGGATACTGCCCAATATGTATATGATCGTCGTTAATTCCATGAATTGGGACCGCTCAACACTTCTTTTTCTGGCGGTTTTATATCTGGGAGTGTTTGCATTGTATGTTTCCATATTCATATACTGCATCAGAGGCTTCAGGAAGCTGAAAAAGAAATACACGGAATAATTAAAAATCTCAGAAGCGCAAGTTAATGAGGTAAATCATAATTTAGCACGTATGCGCTAAGTTGATAGTTGAAAGTTGAGAGTTGAGAGTTAATGTGTTCGCTTCGCTCACAATATTTAAATATTGTCGCCGCAGGCGACTCCAAAACTTTCAACTCTAAACTCTCAACTTTATCATAATAAACATAATGCCCCTGAACGCCATGAAGCGTTCAGGGGCTAAACTTCTGTATTGGTATCTTCCCGATACTTCGGAGCTTTATGTTATTCAGATACCGCAATCTTCATATTCCTTCCATCTCTCGTAGTAGAGCTTGTTGCTCCAGCTGCGGAAGAGGATATATGCTACGGAAACGATAGCCAGAAAAATCGCGCACAGTACGGGCAGCGAATCTCTGAACATTTTTTTTGCGGGATAGGTATTGTTATTCTTGCGGCTCATAATAAAATTCCTTTGCTTTGAAATCGGCTTATCACTCAGCGTCCTGTGCAGGAGCGCCTCCGTTCATTTCAGCCATAAGTCTCTGAAGCTCAGCGTCAACCTTTGCGTCGGACTCCAGCTTCTCGAATGAATCTCTCAGATCGTCACCGCTTCCGCCTGCAAGGTTATTGCCTGCGATCTCGGTAAAAGCGTCAGCCTCAGCTTCCTTGCGCTCGATCTTCTCCTCCATCTTCTGGAACTTCTCCAGTGAGGAATTACCGTCGAAGCCGCCTGCTGCCTTAGCAAGATTCTTCTTTGTTTCAGCCATCTGAGAACGAGCGATGAGCATAGCCTGACGGCTCTTAGCCTCCTCCAGCTTAGCTCTGAGGACCTCTACCTGATCGCCGATAGCGTCGGTCTGGGCAGAGATAGACTCGTACATTTCCTTATAATTATTGAGATCCTCGTCAGCCTTGACCTTTCTTGCCAGAGCCTGCTTAGCCAGATCCTGATCGCCCTTAGCCAGAGCCATCTTAGCCTTAGCCTCCCAGTCAGCGGAGATCTTCTGAGCCTCGAGGTACTTCTTCTCAGCCAGACGCTCGCTTGCCTTAGCCTTGCCGTAATTCTGAGTAGCCTTTGTGAGCTCGGTCTGCATATCGATGATGATCTGCTTGACCATCTTCTCGGGATCCTCAGCCCTGTCGATAAGGTCGTTTACGTTTGACTTGAGAAGGTCGCTTAATCTCTGAAATACACCCATTTTTATAATCCTCCTGTTTCATGTAAGAATGCGTCACGGGCACACCCCTTGTGCCACGACTATATTATATGGCAAAGCGGAGCTCATGTCAAGGAATTTGCCGCTGATTTCATCTGATTTTCATTTATGAAGCGGCAATGTGAACGCACTATTACAAAATTATTCCTCATTCTTTTCCAGTTCGTTAATGATATTGCCCAGCCTTGAAAAGTCCTCAGGCTTTGCGCTGAGCATATCGTCAACCTCTGAACCGAGGAGTTTCTCGCGGAGATCGAGCATTTTTCTGCGTCGGTCGAAGGCTTCTGCGGTCATTACTACCATGTCCTGACAGTTTTCGTTTACCAGCTTCAGCGGCTCTGAAGTCATGGAGCAGAGCTTTACGAAGAGCTCATAGTTATTGGAAAAGTCATCGTTCTTGATAGAAATCATATGAAAAGTCTCTCCTTCCGATACAAAAAATGATCCCCTTATTACTATTTTAACTTAAAACGAGCGGTTTGTCAATGATTTTTGTGGAAGATACTGTGATAAGTGATTAGTTGTTAGTGCTTAGCATGGCAGCATTCCGCCGCTCCCCCTGCAATATTTACGCATAAAAAAGCTCCCTTAAAGGGAGCTTTTTTCATTCATCGAAGAATGTGCTTTTATATTCCGCAACTCGTGCGCGGTCGCCGTGGCAGTCCACCTCGATCTCCTCGCGCTTGATGAGTCTGAGGATCAGGTAGAACATGAGGGAATAGGCAACACCGTTTACCATGATACTGAAGTAGATACGGAGTCCCATGATATTTCCCAGCATACCTGCGAAAATAATGGCGACACTGATTATGATTGAGTATTCCAGCTTTTTCTTATCGGGGTCCAGCTGGATAAATGTCAGGCAGATAAATCCCGAAACTGCCGCGTGTATTATTGCAAGAGTCAGTGAATAGGGCTTGTAGAAGTCGAATTTATATGAGTTCAGCTCAAGTATCATCATGACGGATTCAAGGACGATATACAGCGTGAACAGGATCTTCATTGTGTTTCTGAACCTCACCGATGTTGATATGAGCCAGTCGCCCCATATCAGCATGGCGAAGCCGCCGAATTCACAGGTGTAGGCGATTATTTCTATTATTTTGGATACTGCCGAACCGGGGGAGTAGACTTTGTAATAGATAAGGCAGACAATGCTGAATGCAAGAAACATAAGGTTTCCTATCATGCAGCTTTTCAGCCCTTTATTTAGCCTTTCATGCATAATTAGCTCCTTAACCGAGAGCTTTCAGAGCTCTCTGTCCGATGTCTTTTCTGTAGTGTGCACCCTCGAAGCTTATCTTTGAAACGCCCTCATAAGCCTTGTCAAGTGCAGCCTGAAGGTCGTCGCCCTTTGCGGTAACGCCGATGACTCTGCCGCCGTTGGTGAGGAAGTCTCCGTTATCGCTGAGCTTTGTGCCTGCGTGGTAAACGAAGCAGCCCTCTACCTGACCCTTTTCGTCAAAGCCGTTCATCTTTATGCCCTTGGGATAGCTTTCGGGATAGCCGCCGCTTGCCATGACTACGCAGGCGCAGCTGCCTTTATGCCACTTTATATCCACCTTGTCCAGCTCATGGTTGTAGATAGCCTCGAAGATGTCGTAGAGGTCAGCGTCCAGCATGGGGAGAACAACCTGTGTCTCGGGATCGCCGAAGCGGCAGTTGTACTCGATGACCTTGGGACCCTTGGGAGTCATCATGAGTCCGAAGTAGAGACAGCCCTCAAAGGTGCGTCCCTCAGCATTCATGGCGTTCATTGTGGGAATGAATATTTTCTCCATACACTCCTTGGCAAGCTCCTCTGTGTAGCAGGGATTGGGAGAAACAGTTCCCATACCGCCTGTGTTGAGACCCTTGTCGCCGTCCAGAGCGCGCTTGTGATCCATTGAGGAGATCATGGGCACCAGAGTCTTGCCGTCTGTGAAGCTGAGCACAGATACCTCGGGACCTGTGAGGAACTCCTCGATGACTATTCTTGCCGAGCTCTTGCCGAACTTCAGCTCATCTATCATCTCGTGTACAGCCGCAACAGCTTCCTCCTCGTTCTGAGCGATGATAACGCCCTTTCCCAGAGCGAGACCGTCAGCCTTGATAACTGCGGGATAGCTGTTCTGCTCCTTGAGATAGGCGATAGCCTTGTCGGACTCAGTGAATACTTCATAGAAGGCAGTGGGGATGTTGTACTTCTTCATGAGCTCCTTTGAGAAAACCTTTGAGCCCTCGATTATAGCGGCGTTTGCCTTGGGACCGAAGGTCATGAAGCCCTCAGCCTGAAGTGCGTCCACCATGCCCAGCACCAGCGGATCGTCGGGAGCTACCACAACCATATCGGGTCTGAGCTCCTTAGCCAGAGCCACAACGCCGTCAACATCTGTCGCGCCCACATTGAAGCACTCGGCATACTTTGAGATACCGCCGTTTCCGGGAGTGCAGTAGAGCTTGCCTACCTTGGGGCTCTCTGCCAGCTTCATGATGATGGCGTGTTCACGGCCGCCTCCGCCTACTACTAAAATATTCTTCATTGAGAAAATTCCTCCTGTATGTAAATTGGTTATTTATCCTTTTATTTTATGGAAATGCAGTCAAGCATTTCCTGTATGTCAGCCTCGTCCCTGTCCTTGATATAGGTCATATTGACGTAATATGTATGACCGTCCTTTATGAAGCTCTTCATGTCATATACTTGGGTAACAGGGGTGCCTTTATAGTCTTCATAGTGCTCAAAATGAACGTGTTCAGCCTCATAGCCGAATAATTCCTGTTTATCTCTGACCACGCTGTGATAATGTTCGGGATCATTTATTTTGGACTCATATCTCTTGTCATAGTTTTCAGCGTTTTTTTCGGCATCAGCAGAATCAAGCACGCCGATAGAGAGAGCAGGATAGTAGTCTTTGTCCTTGTCATCGGATTCTCTGTACCGAATGGTCTGACCCGCCAGCACGCCCTCTTCTTTGCGCTCAAAATCACTGAAGGAGTACTTGACGCCGGTGCTGATATGGAAATATTCATTATCATACTCATCGGGCAGGTCTGCTAATCTGTAATCCGAGGTATACTTAACGGTCTTCACTATGTTTTTCATTGCCATATCGCCAAGAAAGCCGTTAATGAAAGAGCTGTCGGTCTCCATTATAAGAAAGTGGTTATCGGTGCCCGTGAGATAAACATTATCCTTTTCATGCTTTGTATTATTCTCTATGTTATAGCATTCAAGAGGAGTGCCGTCAATTTTTTTTCTTTCGGCATCATCTTCGCCAAGGGTTTCCGAAAAAGCTCTCGGAGTCTGATTTGAATCCATTTCGGTGATAATAATATCTCCGCCGAAGCCATATTTGTACATCTGTCCATAGGTATCCTGAATGTATTCGTTATCATTGACCTTAAAGCCCCTTGGGATCTTAAAGCTGAAGCTGTCAGTGGTGCATTCCACCGAGGGATGTGTCATATAGTATGTGTATCCAACTGCACTTGCAGCAATGACTGCAGCGGCAGCGCCTATGATGATCGTTATTTTGTTCATTTGTTTTTTTATTCCTTTGCTTCTTTAATTGTTATGTTATCAAGTATTTCTTTTACGAGAGCTTCATCGGAAGAGTTTATGTATACCGCATTGAAGCTGTACACATAGTTACCGCTTTTAAGGAAGTACTGGTCGTGGCATACGAGAGCTGTCCTGTCATCGGTATCGTTCTTTTTGACGTACTTGATATGCTCGCAGTCACAGCCTGCCAGTTTGACCTGATCGCGGACGATAGATTCGTACTTATCCTGCTCTGCCTGTACTTCATTGTAAATGGCATCTGCAAACTCGGCAGGAGAATTGTCCAGCTTCTTGACGGTTGCAGTGACAGAGGGAGAGTATGTTCCCACATCGGTGTCAGCCAGAGCCTGAACTATGACCACTCTGAGGTCGGTCTTGGTGTGCTCCTTGCTGTATTCGGCAGTTTCGTCCTTTAAGGTGAACTTGCTGCCTGCATTGAAGCTGAGCAGGTCAAAGTCGTAGGTATCGGGCTTGTCTGCCAGTCTGAAATCCGATGTATAGGCCACTGACTCGGCTATATTGTCCATTGCCTTTTTTATCAGTAATGCCTTTGCAGGGCTGCATGAGCAGTCCATGCTGAAAAATTTTGTTTCTGTTCCGAAGATATATGCAAGGCAGGTGAGATCCTTGCCTCTGATGGTCAGATCCGATGTACGGAAGTACCCCTTCATGCCGGCTGCTTCAAAGGGCTCGGTCTTTACATTCTCCTCATCCTCATAATATACAAGGAAGCCCTTTGCCGCCTCGGGAGTACAGTTGAGGGTCTTATCCTCTATGGTCACCTTTTCTCCGAGGCATCTGAATGTGTAGGCAGCGTCATCCTCCGAGCTTTCGTAGCCGAAGCCTCTCGGCACACTGAAGCTGAAATCCTTAGCCTGATATTCGTGGGACGGGTGTGTGAAAACGAAGTATCCGCCGAAGCCGACACCTCCGATAAGAATGATGAGCAGTGCAAGGATGATGATACCTTTTTTCATAGCTTTACTCCTTTTGCAGGCGTTTGCCTCCGAATATTTCCACGGCGGCACAGCATAATACCATTACCGCGGCTGCATGGACGAGAAAGTTTGTCGTACATAGTCTTACGCATATCTTTTCGGCGAGAGCGAGCTCGCTGCTGCCGTAAAGATTGCCTATGACATATCTGAGTATCCTTGCTGTCAGTACAGACCCCAGCATGAACAGCATATAGAATATGCTTGTAGTAACAGTGGTCCTGATGCCTCGCTTGTGTAAGATGTCGGTCTTTACATAGTTGACCGCAGCTATAATGCCGATGGGAGCAGTTGCCAATACGGACAGTGTTATGAGAAACACCTTTATGTTCGTCGGCATATAAGCTTCTCCGTCACTGCTGAGAGCTGCTGCTTTATAGGAAAGATGGGTATCTGTTATAAAGAATATATCCAGTGCCAGTTTTGTGATACAGCATAGTGCTGATATTAGTAGTGTGTTTCTTAGTGAGTTTGGTTTCTGCATTTTCTTCTCCTTATTTATACTTCAGATGCTTGACATGGCGGTCTTCGTCAATACCCAGTGCGGCAGCGGTGCATACCAGCACCAGTGCTCCCACAAGGATGACGGCGAAAAAGAACGTGATATACTCCGTGCGCTGAATGAGCCAGCTTTCGGAGAGATGAGACTCTGCCATTGAGGAGTGGGATATAAGGAGCGCTAAAATGTGCTCGGCAATAAATCCGAACACCCACAGCGCAGGAGCAGCTTTGAGTGTGCGTCTGCATCGTTTGGCTGAGAATGCCCAGCCCGTACAGCTGCAAATGTATATCACAAAGGGAAGCCATACTATCAGGGTCAGGCAAAGCAGAGCCTTGCACTTGCCCGATATCATCATTTCGGGGTGTGCAGCTGCGAAGCTGTCGCTTGCAAGAGCGCCGAAGAGAGTTCCCGAAAGGATATAGGCGAGGATGGATGCGATAATATAGACCCCGCAGAAAACAGCGGCGGTTATGTAGAGCTTTCTAAGCGAAATAGAGTGATAGCTGCTCATGATTCTCCCCCTGTTCTGAAATAATACTCGTGGTAAAATTTGCGTAAAAATAACTATACAAGTATAGTATACCACATAGAGGAGAATATTTCAAGACATTTATTTGCTGTTTTCTGAGAGTTCAAGGCTTCCGAGGAGGTCGGCTATCTTGTTTTCCACATAGCCGAAATTGGAGCTCTCGGCATATACGCAGAGGTATTTGTCACCGTAGTCGGTAAAGTAGGTCCTGCCGTGGAGAGCGTCGCTTATTGCCCACTCGTAATAGTAGAAAGTGCAGGCGGCGGTAGCGAGGGCGCCTGTAAAGACAATGGAGTCATTGTCGGCTCCCATGACTATTTCCTGAGCACTTTTTCCGCCGTGGTCATCGTCAGATACATAGACGCTGATACCGCAGGAATTGATATCATTGGTTGTGTTGAGCATAAGGTCGCAGGAGCCATCGCCGCCGCTGTATTTCCACATGGACGGATCGGCGTAGAGCGAGAAGCCATCTCCGCTGTATGTGCCGTTACTGTATTCGGCGCTGCCCTGGGGGGCAGTCACTATCTCCTGAGGAGCAGGAGCGGTTTCCGATACCGAGCCCTTGCTCTCGGCACAGCCGCAGGGTGCAGCAAGCATCACGCAGGCAGCCAAGGCGGCTGTAATTAAGTGCTTTTTCATTTTTTTCTCCATAGTACAAGGCTGCGGTCAGGATATGACCGCAGCCGATGGTTTATTAGTGGTGGAACAGGCGGATACCTGTGAATGCCATAGCGATGTTGTACTTGTTGCAGGTCTCGATAACATTGTCATCACGGATAGAACCGCCGGGCTCTGCGATGTACTCAACGCCTGACTTCTTTGCTCTCTCGATGTTGTCGCCAAAGGGGAAGAATGCATCGGAACCGAGGCAAACGCCTGTGTTCTTAGCCAGCCATGCCTTCTTTTCCTCCCGTGTGAATACAGCGGGCTTTACCTTGAAGATACGCTGCCACTCGCCCTCGCGGAGAACGTCCTCGTACTCGTCGCCGATGTAAACGTCGATAGCGTTGTCACGGTCTGCACGGCGGATATCGTCAACGAACTGGAGTCCCATTACCTGAGGAGACTGTCTCAGCCACCAGTTGTCAGCCTTCTGACCTGCAAGTCTTGTGCAGTGGATACGGGACTGCTGTCCTGCACCGATACCGATAGCCTGTCCGTCCTTGACATAGCAAACTGAGTTGGACTGTGTGTACTTGAGAGTGATGAGAGAGATAAGGAGATCGTCCTTCTTGTCGTCGGGGATATCCTTGTTCTCTGTAACGATATTGGCGAGGAGCTCGCGGTTGATGTCGAGCTCATTGCGTCCCTGCTCGAAGGAAACGCCGTATACCTGCTTTGTCTCGATGGGAGCAGGCTTGTAGTTCTCGTCCATTTTGAGTATGCAGTATGTGCCCTTTCTCTTGGACTTGAGTATCTCAAGAGCCTCGGGATCATAGTCGGGAGCGATGACTCCGTCGGAAACCTCACGCTGGATCATCTTTGCGGTGCAAACGTCCACCTTGTCGGAGAGCGCGATAAAATCGCCGTAAGAGGACATTCTGTCAGCGCCTCTTGCTCTTGCGTAAGCGCTTGCAAGGGGAGTGAGCTCACCCAGATCGTCTACCCAGTAGATCTTCTTGAGATCGTCGCTGAGAGGTCTGCCGATAGCAGCGCCCGCAGGTGAAACGTGCTTGAATGAAGTAGCTGCACACATACCCGTAGCAGCCTTCAGCTCCTTTACCAGCTGCCAGCCGTTGAAGGCGTCAAGCAGGTTGATATAGCCGGGCTTTCCGCAGAGCACCTCGATAGGGAGCTCGCTGCCGTCAGCCATATAGACTCTTGAAGGCTTCTGATTGGGGTTACAGCCGTACTTTAACTGCATTTCATTTGACATTTTTCATGTCCTCCTTATATTGATTCGTAATGCATAATGCATAATTGTTCAGCCTTACGGCTGGCTTGATCGAATTTTCTCATCCTTTAAAGCTCTTTGCGGATATTGTTCCATCAAAGAAGCTTTTCGGGAACTGTAAATATGAAGCTGTCATATTATACACTATCATAAAATATAGGTGAAGCAACAAAACCGATAAACAGAATAACAGCTGTCAATATTCCGTATATGATCCATTTTACAACTTGTTTTTTCCCGCTTCTGATACTGAAAAACATATCTGTGATGATCATGAATATGAGCATTATTGATATTATGTCATTACAGTACATTGACAGGTTCATGCCCAGATCTTCAAAAAACCGGAAACATCCGGAAATGCCGTGGGTTCTGGAAAATTTCCATACGGCGTAATATACGGGCTTGAAATAATTCAGGATCGTCACGGTATTTGCTGCAATAAATAAGATGCAAAACGGAAAAACCAGCAATTTATCGAATGAAAACCAAGAACCGTTCTGCTTCTCTTTTGAAGCTTTCATTACTTGTTCTTGTTGACTATGCGTGTCTCCTCGGAGTTGTCCTCAAGGTTCACATAACGAACAAAGAGAGATACCTTGTTGTCGGCGTTGAGACTCGTCCAGAGCATATCTGTGAACTCATCGATACTTCCGCTTATGCCTACAAGCTTGGGCTCGCCCTCAAAGCTGGGAAGGGGAGAACCGTCACCCATATAGGTATGGATGAAGTGTCCCTCGCCTGCGATGGGATTTGTGTAGCTGAAAGTATATCTCTGACATGAGTCGGGGTTGCCGTTAGCGCTCTTGAGGATGGACATTGCATAGTTGAAGCCCTCCTCGCCGAAGCGGAGTATACCCGAGATACGGGGGGTGAAGTTGGGAGCATCGTCCTCGAACTCTCTTGTGCGGAGAGCCTGCTCGAAGGTGTACTGCTTGTCCATGAGCTCATAGATAGTATCGGTCTGGTCGCCGTTGGTAACGATGAGCTTGTTTCCCAGAACTCTTACGGGAGCATAGATGATGAGGTGGGGATCGGTGAGCTTTGAGGGATCGAAAGCCTCTGTGCGGATACCCTTGCCGTCCTCGATGAATACGCGGTTGCGGCTGTTCTCGCTTCTGCCCATGATGAAGTAAGCTGTGACAGCGTATTTTCCGCAGTCTGACTTACCGATAACGATACCTCTTCCGGGGTAAGCGTTTGAGCTGAGCTCCTGTGCAAGATCAAGTTTTTTCATAATAATAACTCCTTTCGGATAATTGTTTATCAGTATCTGAATATGAGCGTGAGTGTGAAGTCCGTTACGACTGTGACCAGCACCGCGATGGTGATGATATTGAGCGTTTTCGGCTTTGGCTTTGAAAGAAGCCTGTCGTAGAGGGACTGCACGAAATACAAAAACAGCAGACCGCCCATGCCGAATCTCAGCGAGGGGGAAAGTGCTATCCTTGCCTGAAAGTTTATATCATAGTCCGCATAGGTGTCCCACGGCCATGAGCCCGTGAAGAACTCCAGTATATATGTGCCTGCCAGCTCCACAGCGGTAGCCACAGCCATGCTTCCGAAGAAAACTATGAACGGACGGGATATCTGAAGGGCGATGCCCCCTTCTTTTTTCATGAACCGCCCGAAGATCAGCAGGAACAGAAGTGCTCCCACGGCATATATCGGGCAATATGGTCCGTACATTATACCAAGATTGGTAAAGCCCCATTTATAGACCACTACCTCGAGGAATACCTCGTAGCACCAGCCCAGTATCGCGTACATCCAGAAGCATAGAAAAAGCTTCTGAACGGTCTGTTTTTCCAATAATTCCCTTAATTTTATCATGATAGTTGTATGTCTGCTCCCCTGCGGCAGTTTTTATGTGCCTGCCAGTACGGGAGTATAGCCTGTTGCTTTGGTGAGTATGAAGTCCGCAGCCACAATGACAAGTACAGTCAGTGTGATGATATTCAGCACCTTTGGCTTGGGCTTTGCGAGAAGCCGGTCAAAGAAGGGCTGTACCGCATAGAGGAACAGCAGTCCTCCCAGTCCGAAGCGGACGGATGTGCTCAGGGCGATACGCGCCTGAAAGTTGTACTTGTACCGTGCATAGGTCTGCCACGGCCACGAACCCTTGGTGTATTCAAGTATATAGCTTGCGGCAAGCTCAACAGCTGTGGCGACTGCCATACAGCCGAGGAATATAAGGAACGGTTTGACTATATTCAGCCATTTGACGTCCTTTTTCCTCATAAGCCGGCCGAAGCAGAGCAGAAACAGCAGAGCTCCCACACCGTATATCGGACAGTAAGGTCCGAACATCTCGCCCCTGTTGGTGAAGCCCCAGCGGTAGACCACTACCTCGAGGAATACCTCGTAGCACCAGCCCAGCACCGCATACATCCAGAAGCAGAGAAACAGCTTCTGAACGGTCTGTTTTTCCCATAATTCCCTTATTTTAGCCATAGTCTTATTTTACATAAGCCTTTCCGCCGACTATCTCTATCCTGTCCTGACAGAACAGGGAAACAGCCTGAGGAAGAAGCTTCCACTCTACGTTTTCCATGATACGGCGCTGGAGTATCTCGGGAGTATCGTCCCTCTCCACATTTACCGTACCCTGAAGGATGATGGCGCCTGCATCTGCCTCCTCGTTTACAAAGTGTATGGTAGCGCCGCTGACCTTTACACCGTAGGCAAGAGCCGCTTCGTGGACCTTGAGCCCGTAGAAGCCCTCGCCGCAGAATGAGGGGATAAGTGCAGGGTGTACGTTTATTATCTTATAGGCATAAGCCGAGGTAACGCACTTGTCGAGAATTGTCATAAAGCCTGCCAGCACCACAAGGTCTGCCTTTTCCTCATTGAGAGCTTCAAGGATAGCCTTGCTGTAGCTGACGCTGTCCGCGTAGTCCCTGCGGGGGATGACTCTTGTAGGAATATCGTTGTTCTTGGCTCTTTCGAGGGCATACACGCCTTCCTTTGAGGCGATGACACAGGTTATCCTGCCGTTCTTTATAATGCCGGACTTCTCGGCGTCGATGAGCGCCTGTAAATTGGTTCCGCCGCCCGAAACGAGAACGACTATATTTTTCATTATCATTCCTCCTGTTAAATGGTGGACATTGCGAAGATAAGCACTATTGCGGCGATGACGCCTCCGATGAGGAGAAACCTGAGGTAATCCCTTGTGAGCTCGTCCTCACGACCTGCAAAGCAGAAGAACATGGGGTCATGGGGGTCATAGCAGATGACCTCCTCGCTGCCGATCTCATAGCGTTTCTTTCTATCGCTTACCGTATAGGCAGAAGTCACCTCTCTGCCATCCTCGGTGGTGTATTTCAGTACGGGGTAGAAATGGCTGCCTTTTTTGTCGCTGAAGTAGTCGGAGACAGTGCCGTAAACGGTGATATTGTTTCTGAGGCTCCGTCTTATCCTGATGATGTGCGAGACAAAGACTGCCGCCATCAGCAGGTAAATGACCACTATCCCGAACAGCAGTCTGCCGTGATAGTAGGAATATCCCACTATGAACATGGAAACGGCTGCCCATACCAGATCTATCTTTTTTACGTTCATAATTATTCGGGGAACTGTACATGACCCTGAATTATAACGGTGTCGTCGTAGGAGAGAGGGATATCCTCGTCCACTACCACCTGTCCGTAGATATCCGTGATACGGAAGGTAAAAGGACCCTTGCCCATATCGCGTGACTCAAAGTAGTTATACGGACGGCGCGGTATCTCCACGAATTCGCCGTTTTCGTCAAGGTATTCCAGCTTTGTGATGGGGTAGCGGTGGTTGCGGACCTGAACTCCGCACCAGAACTCCGTGCTGCCCTCTTTGTATTTGAATGAAATGGGAGCATTCTCCGCGGAATCCAGAGGGATTATCTTCCAGCTCACGGGAACTCTGCCCTTCTCAACGGGTGCGATGAGGGGGAAGGCGTCCGTGTAGAGGTCAAGGTCACCCTTTTTGCCCTCGGGAAGCTCGTCTGTCACCAGCATCTTTATGGTTCCCAGTTCGCCGGTCACCTCGATATAGGCACCTGCAAGCTGAGCCTCATTGTAGTCATAGTGATTCATAGCGACTATCCAGTAATCGCGGGAAACGGGGTCAAGCATAGCATGACCGCCTGTATATCCGCCGCCGTAGAAGGTACCCTCGCCTGTATGTACAGTGCCCTTGGGCTCGAGGATACAGCTCTCGTCGATGGGATAGTCGGGTATCTCAAACTCTGTAGGGACCTTGCCGTTTACGCCCAGAACGAACTTCTGGAGAGCGTTCAGCTCAGCCCTTGATATCTCGGTATTCTTCCTTGCGGTTATCATATCCAGTGAATCCACGACGCCGTCGGAATTATAGTCCATAGGGATATCCGATGCAGTCTCTGCACTGAAAGCGGAGGTACACGAGAGTACCAGCGATGCAGCCAGTGCGGAAAGGAAAATTTTTCTCATAAATATCACGCTCCGATATCGAGCCATATCATAAAGGCTCCCATTGCGATAATGACAGCTCCTGCCACAGCCTTGTAAACAGCCTCGCGGACAAAGAAGCCCTTTCTGGACTTATAGTAGTGGAGGCGCGGAGCTTCGGGCGAATACTTTATTTCCATAGGAGTATTTGTTTCGTACAGATGATAGTATTCCTTGAATATCTTTGAGAACTTGGGCACGAAGGGAAGGCTTGAGCTTATCATCTCCCTCCCGTCGGCGGTGATATATCTTAATACAGGTGAGTATTTAATGGTTATAATGGGGATAAAATGAATAAGACTGATATCGAGGCGTTTTCTGAAGCCTGTTATCTGTCCCACAGCAGAAATAAAGCTGCCGTCGTTATCTATGCGGCGGCGGCTGCGGACGATGCCCGCAATAATAAGAGCCGCGCCGAATGCGATGATAATGACAGCAGCTGCGATCATTATATCCAACTCTGTCACATCCTTAATGCCGTATTTATCAGCAGATTATAACGCCTTCCTCGGACTCGACCAGTTCACCGAGCACATAAGCGTCCTCGCCTGCTGCCTTGATAGCGGCAACAGCCTTGTCTGCATCATTCTTGTCAACAGAGACGATCATGCCGACGCCCATGTTGAATGTATTGAACATATCTCTCTCGGGGATATCGCCTGTTCTCTGGATGAGATCGAAGATGGGGAGCACCTGAACTGCGTTCCTCTCGATCTTTGCAGCGAGGTTCTTGGGGAGAGAACGGGGAATGTTCTCATAGAAGCCGCCGCCTGTGATGTGTGAGATAGACTTTACCTTAACGCTGTCTATAAGGCTCATTACAGCCTTTACATAGATGCGTGTAGGAGTCAGCAGGCATTCGCCGAGGGTAGTTCCCAGATCGTCGAAGTGCATGGAGAGGTTCTGCTCGTTTACGTCGAACACTCTTCTTACCAGTGAGAAGCCGTTTGAGTGTACACCGCTTGACTTGATAGCGATGAGAACGTCGCCTGCCTTCTGGGTATCGGGCTGAAGGATCTTGTCCTTATCCACAACGCCAACCGAGAAGCCTGCAAGGTCGTACTCGTCCTCGGGCATAAGACCGGGGTGTTCTGCTGTCTCGCCGCCGATGAGGGCACACTCAGCCTGAACGCAGCCCTCTGCAACGCCTGAAACTATTGTGGCGATCTTCTCGGGGAAGTTCTTGCCGCAGGCGATGTAATCAAGGAAGAACTGGGGCTTTGCGCCGCAGCAGATGATATCGTTTACGCACATAGCAACACAGTCGATACCAACGGTGTCATGCTTGTCCATGATGAAGGCGAGCTTTATCTTAGTGCCGACGCCGTCTGTACCCGAAACGAGAACGGGCTTGCTTATACCTGTGAGGTCAAGCTCAAAGAGGCCGCCGAAGCCGCCGATGCCGGAAAGAGCGCCGGGGATCATGGTACGGGCGATGTGCTGCTTCATGAGCTCCACAGACTTATAGCCTGCGGTAACGTCAACGCCTGCCTTCTTATAGCTTTCGGAAAAACTGTTGTTCATTGATTTACCTCCATGACATAAATGTAGGGGACGGCGTCCTCGACGTCCCGCAAAGCGTATATATTCTACGGGCTGTCGAGGACGCCAGCCCCTACAGTCGGTTACATTGATTATTCTTTGCCGTTCCAGCAGTAGGTGCAGAGTCCGCAGGAGTCAAGTCCCACAGCCTTTTCGGTTCCCTCAAGGGTCTGGAACTCAAGGGAGGTAAGGCGGAGCCTCTTGCAGATCTCATCTCTGAGTCTGCGGCCTCTCTCTGTTGCGGAGTTGCTGTATTCCTCGATGTGTCTCACGCCGACAGGGCCTTCAAATTCGTCGATTATCTGGCGGGCGATGAGCTCCATCTCGGAGGTGCTGCGTGAGAAGTTGAGATACTTGCAGCCGTACATGATAGGCGGACAGGCAGAGCGCATATGTACTTCCTTGGCGCCGTGCTCATAGAGGAACTCTACTGTCTCTCTCATCTGTGTGCCTCTTACGATGCTGTCGTCAACAAAGAGGAGCTTCTTTCCGCTTATAAGGTCATGAACGGGGATGAGCTTCATCTTTGCCACCTGATTTCTCATGCTCTGGTTAGTGGGCATGAAGCTTCTGGGCCATGTGGGGGTATACTTGATGAAGGGTCTTGCAAAGGGTATGCCGCTCTTGTTGGCATAGCCGATGGCATGAGGAGTACCCGAATCGGGGACACCGCAGATGTAGTCAACATCGGGGAGCCTGCCGTTCTTGATGTCGTTCTCAGCCATTATCTCGCCGTTGCGTGTACGCATTACCTCAACGTTTACGCCCTCATATACGGCATTGGGATAGCCGTAGTAGGTCCAGAGGAAGGTACATATCTTCATCTTTGAAGGATCGCCCTCGGCAATGGTCTGACAGTCGTCGGCTGTGAGCTCGACGATCTCGCCTGCCTGAAGCTCCTTATAAGTTGTATAGCCCAGCTTCTGGAAAGCGAATGACTCTGTTGAAAGGCAGAATCCGTCGCTTCTCCTGCCGATGATGATGGGAAGTCTTCCGAACCGGTCCCTTGCGGCGATGATGCTGTTCTTTGTGAGTATGATAAGGGACATAGTGCCCTCGATCTTTTCCTGTGCATAGCGGATACCGTCCACGAAGCTGTCCTTCTGGGCGATAAGGGCGCCGATGAGGTCGCCGGAATTGATGTTTCCGCTGCTCATTGCCTCAAAGTTGGCACATCCCTTTTCAAGGAGCTCATTAACGAGAGCGTCCGCATTGCGGATAATGCCCACTGAACATACCGCATAGAGACCAAGCTTTGAGCGCACGAGGATAGGCTGGGGGTCTGTATCGCTGATACAGCCGATACAGAGCTTTCCCCTCATATTCACAACATCGTTCTCGAACTTTGTACGGAAAGGAGAGTTCTCGATGCTGTGGATGTTTCTCTGAAAGCCGTTTTCCTCGGAGTAAGAGGTCATACCGCCTCTTCTTGTACCGAGGTGGGAATGATAGTCTGTTCCGAAAAATACGTCGGTAACGCAGTCATTCTTGGAGGCTGCACCAAAAAAACCGCCCATATATTATTCTCCCATAAGTCTCTTCATGATTTCCTGATAAGCTTCTTCAACACCGCCCATATCTCTGCGGAAGCGGTCCTTGTCCAGCTTCTCGTGAGTTGTGGAATCCCAGAAGCGGCAGGTGTCGGGAGAGATCTCGTCAGCGAGGATGATAGTTCCGTCGGAGGTCTTACCGAACTCGATCTTGAAGTCGATGAGGTCGATGTTGAGACCCTTGAAGAACTTTACCATGAACTCATTTACCTTGAAAGCGTACTTAGCGATAGTCTCAAGCTCTTCCTTTGTAGCGATGCCGAGAGCCAGTGCGTAGTAGTCATTGATGAAGGGATCGCCCAGATCGTCGTTCTTATAGCTGTATTCAAGGATAGGACAGAGGAGCTGCTTGCCTTCCTCAACGCCCATTCTCTTTGAGAAGCTGCCTGCTGCGACGTTTCTGATGATGACCTCAAGGGGAACGATGGAGACCTTCTTTACGATAGTCTCACGGTCGCTGATCTCCTCGACCAGATGTGTGGGAACGCCTTCCTTTTCGAGCATCTTGAACATGAAGTTTGTCATCTTGTTGTTGATGACGCCCTTGCCTGCGATAGTGCCTTTCTTTTCACCGTTGAACGCAGTTGCGTCGTCCTTGTAATCAACGATCACAAGGTCGGGATCGTTTGTAGCATAGACCTTCTTGGCCTTACCCTCATAGAGCTGTTCCTTCTTTTCGATGTTTGACATTTTAAAATTCCTCCTTGAGATATATAAATGATTATATATGCAATCCCGCATCATCGCGGAAATTGTAGGCTTTGAAAATTATCTGCCGCCGTATCTCGGGTCGATATAGGGCTTTCCGTCCCTGTCGAGGAGAGGCTGCATGATAGTGGGTGATTCCCCGTAATGTGTTACGCTCACATAGGTAACGCCCGTGACTGTGTCAACAAGAGTCACATATGTGGAATTGCTTATGCGCTGTTCCGACAGCATTTCAAAACGCTGCGGAAGCTGAGGTTTGTTTGGATTGCCGAACATTTGACTTTCCCCCTGTATCATGTTATGAGAGCAGCATATCCGCTGCCTCCTGCGGTGTGCGGGCGATGTAGTCCGCGCCTGCCTGCGTGAGCTCCTCCATGGAGCCGAAGCCCCAGAGTATGCCCATACATTCAATATTTGTCTTGTGTGCACCGAGAACGTCCTGTCTGCGGTCACCTATCATGAGCACAGTGCTCCTGTCGGTGATGCCTGCTTTAGCGAGAACATATTCGATGACTTCGTCCTTGTAGTCGCGGGAGCCGTCAAGCTCTGCGCCGCCCACTATCTCAAAATACTGAGCCAGACCGAACCTTTCAAATATGCGCACCGCATAGATCTCAGCCTTGCTGGTGGCGACCATAAGCCTTTTGCCGCCGCTTTTAAGCCTTTCCAGCATCCCGGGGATGCCGTCGTAAACGCGGTTCTCAAAGAGCCCCACCACCGAATACCTTTCCCGGAATATCCTTACCGCCTCGTCAGCCTGCTCCATGCTCATGCCGAGAAACTCGGTGAGGGACTGCCTCAGGGGCGGTCCGAGGAATTTATTGGTGTCCTCAGGCACCTCATAGCCCATGCGCTCCAGTGCATAGGCAAGGCATTTCAGTATGCCCTCGGTGGAGTCGGTAAGAGTACCGTCAAGGTCGAATAAAAGAGTATCAAATTTTTTCATTATGTATCAAGTGAGATATCGTGCCAGTCGGCAGTATCGCAGATGAGCCATTCAAGACCGCGTCTGCGCTCGAATACCACCTCTCCGTTAAGGTCTCCCGCGGAGCAGTTCGGGTCGATATGTTCGTGCTGGACTACTGCCCAGTGATAGCGGTAGTAGAGGTCCAGCATATCCAGTATCTCGTCCGTGCTGCGGAGAGTGCATCTGCTCTTGAAGTCCTCATAGCTTTCCGACTGAGAAACGAAACGGATGGACTGTATACAATCGCAGATATCGCTTGCGTCGGAGATGTCCTCCACAAGTCCCAGAGCCCAGAACAGAGACCAGCAGCACTCATACTCCCAGACAACGTCCACAACGTCCTGCTTTGAGGCAGTGCCGTTGAGGAGGCGGCTTTCCTTTGCGTTAAGAACATCATCAACGCCGAAGTACTTCATCAGGTTGACAAATCTGCCTGCGTCCTCTGTGTGGTCGTCGTTGAGCTCAATGGCGATCTGTGTTGAGAGCAGTGCTGCCACAGCCCTTTTGCAGACCTCGTCAAGGCTCCTGAGCTTTACCTCGGAGGCGTCCTCCGTCATGGGGAGGGAGGGGAGTATGCTTATGCCCTTTTCGGATATGAGCTTTTCCGAGTGAGCTTTTCTTTCCTGCGGAGTCATGGCGATACCTCCTAATTTGTATCAGAGAGCGGCTATCTGCTCCTGCAGAGCCTTGTCCTTTGCGATAACGCCGTCAGCCATAGCCTTCTTCTCGGCAGCCAGCTTCTCAGCCAGCTCCTCATCGGCGATGGCAAGCATCTGTACAGCCAGTACAGCGGCGTTCTTTGCGCCGTCTATGCCCACTGTAGCCACGGGCACTCCGGGAGGCATCATAACTGTGGCGAGGAGAGCGTCAACGCCCTCAAGAGCCTTGGATTTCATAGGGATGCCGATAACGGGCAGAGTAGTGTGGCCTGCCACAACACCTGCAAGGTGAGCAGCCATGCCTGCGGCACAGATGATGGCGCCGAAGCCGTTTGCTCTTGCGTTTGAGGCGAATTCACAAGCCTCTGCGGGAGTTCTGTGAGCGCTCATAACGCGGCACTCGAACTCAACGCCGTACTTTTTCAGCTCTGTGAGAGCTGACTTTACAACGGGGAAGTCGCTGTCGCTTCCCATGATAACTGCAACTTTCTTAGACATATCAAATCTCCTTTATGTGAATGTTGGTAGCTTAGCGAATATATCCGCGGTCAGCCGCTTTTGGTTTCAGTGGCAGGCTGCTGATCGACGGGCTTTGTATCGGGCACGGGTACGGGGTAGTCGGGCTTGTCGGGAATGAACTTTGCCGATATGACTCTCAGTTCCCCTGCGGAGCCGCCCACGAACTCCACAACAGCCTTATAGCTTCCGCGGAGGCGCTTGGTCTTGTTGGCTTCGTTCCTGTATGTGAGGGCGGTGTCGGCAGTGACCGATACTGCGTAATGGGGCTCTTTATCCTCCGAGCGGACGGAATATACGAATATATCGGATACCCCCGTGAGTTTCTTTGTGGTGATGGAATGTTCCTCGGGGAAAAGGGTGAGGATCACTGCCGACGGGTCGGCTTTGATAGCCGAGAGCACATCGCTGTTGCCTGTATAGGCGTATTCGAGGTACTGTCCCGCAGTCTGTGTCATCTGCTCCAGCATCGAGGCGGACAGCTCTGACAGAAGTATCCTGCTGCTGACATCCAGCTTGTATGTGCTGTTGAGGGTGGAGCCCTCCACAGAGGCGTGCTTGAACACCATGCCTCTGTCCGTCACCGAGTAGGTATATGTGCCGGGACCCGACGTAAGTATCAGGTCGCCGTCGCTGGCTGTACAGCTGTCCCACGCTGTTGAGAAGCAGGGGATGAATCTGCCGTTGTAGACAACGGTCAGGTTCTTGTCGGAGGTACGGGCTAAATACAGTGTCTGACCTGCCGATCTTATGCGCTCGATGGAAGAATAGACAAAGGGAACGGAGATATTCCCGTCGTAGTCTATGCAGCCGAACAGTTCTCTGCCCCGTATCTGCTTGGAAGCTATGCACATTTCCGTTTCCGTGAACTTCAGCTCCTGCCATTCGGGAGGAACTATGACTCTCTCGCTGCTGTCGATAATGCCGTAAAGCCCCGAGGTGTCAAGGAATATCCTGTTGCCGGAACTGTCGGTATCCAGCTTTTTCTCGATAGCCGCGGCATTTCCGCCGCTGCTGCCGCCTTTTTCGGTGCCCGAGTAAAATCTTGTTATCGCCACCGCAAGGATAATGATGACTATGAAAAGTACGGAGACCACAAGTCTCATGTGCTTATTCAATGTCTCCGCACCTCCCCGATCACTTGTTCTCGCTGTCGGATGAGGACTGCTGAGCTTCAGCCTTGCGCTTGCGGTAGATGTCCTCGGTCTCCTTGGTTATATAGATGGGACGATTTTTCGTCTCAAGGTATGTTTTTGAGAGATACTGACCCAGTATTCCCACGCTGAACAGCTGAAGTCCGCTGAACAGGAATATGAGGCACAGCATTGTGGGGTATCCGTCGGGGGCGTCGAGCCAGCCGAATATAGAGCGGATAATGGTTATGATTATGAGCACGAAGGCAATCAAGCAGGTGATTATTCCCAGCAGCGAGGCGATAGCCAGCGGAGCTGTTGAGAAAGCCATGATGCCCTCGAGGGAATATTTGAACAGTCCCCAGAAGGACCATGATGAGGTGCCTGCGGGACGCTCTACATTTTCGTATTCTATGTATCTGGTGCTGAAGCCCACCCAGCTGAATATGCCCTTTGAGAATCTGTTGTACTCGGTCATATCGAGGATGGCGTCCACCATCTGGCGGCTCATGAAGCGGAAGTCCTGAGCACCGTCAACGATCTCTGTCTGGGAGATCTTGTTCATTATCTTGTAGAACAGCCTTGCGAACCATGAGCGCACCTTTGACTCGCCCTTGCGGCTTACGCGGCGTGTGGTAGCGCAGTCGTATTCGCCGCTGCGGACATAGCTGTACATCCGGGGCAGGAATGACGGGGGGTGCTGGAGGTCGGCGTCCATTACGACAACATAGTCGCCCTTGGCGTTTTTCAGACCTGCGTACATACCCGACTCCTTGCCGAAATTTCTTGAGAACGAAATATATCTCACGCGCTGATCCCTGTCGGCGAGAGAGCGCAGTATATCAAGGGTAGTATCCTTTGAACCGTCGTTAATGAACAGATACTCGAAGGTGAGCTCGGGGAAATCCTTTGACATCTGCCCTGTTACCTTGGTTATCTCCTCATAGAACATGGGGAGCACTTCCTGCTCATTATAGCACGGAACTACTACTGAAACGAGTTTCACTTTTTTTCCTCCTTCAAAGAAGCTGATGCAGGCTCCTGCCGATAGCATTTCTGAGTCTGCCAATACACTATTAATAATACAACAAAATCGGCGATAATGCAAGAGCAAAATGCATGATTTCAGAATTTTTTACGTCTATGTAAAATAATAGCAGTAAAGGGGCATGATTTTGTTCTATCTGATAGGGAGCATATCGGTGCGGCATCACGCTGAAGTGACGAAATACTCGCATTTACCTAATTTAACTTAAACAATGTAAGTAGAATTTGACAAAAAAATCAATAACGATTTGTTATTTTCACCGAAAATTTTAAAATGGGTATAATTTTTGCGTTCATTTTTTAAGAAAGTGTTGATTTTTTTTGAAGTATCATGTATAATATACTTGTATAGTTATTCGCATCAGGCGCTTTGCGGCACAGACCCTCTTTACTGTGCCGATCTACGATGCAGAGCTGATCCTTGCGAGCTGGGAAATCGGCGTTCCGCTGCCGTAAAGCGGAGGCTGCGGCTTTTGAGCCGCGGTGGGGAGAGGACTATGGATATAACACTGGTAACGTCTTCGTATGATAAGGTGGTTCACGGCACCGAGAATGACAAGAAAACAGGCTGCGGAATAAACCTTCTCAGGCCCGAAAATGTAACACGTTTTCACAGGACCTCAAAAATGAGAGACCTCAAGGAGATAACCTGTGAGAAGTGTAAGGCAAGTCTTGCGAAAAAGATGATCAAGGCCGATAAAAAGGAAATGGCTCTGCTCCTGAAGGAAGAGAAAAAGCGTGAAAAACTGGGTATGGGCGATGAGGGCATCGTTCCTCTCGGAAATACCACAGCCAGGATCACAAGAGATCCCGACGCTCAGAGAAAAGAGGAAGAGGCAAGAAGAAGAGCAGCTGAAGAAGCAAGAGCTGCACGAGCTGCCGAGGAAGCAAGAAGAGCACAGGAAGCCGCACAGGCTCCCGAGCCCCCTGTAAACACTATCCCGGGAACAGGAATTCCCATGGACGCAGGTCTGGCTCAGTTCGCTATTAACGCTCCTACCAACGATCAGCCCGAGCCTGCACCCGTACAGGCTGCTGCACCTGCACCGCAGGACGATTTCCTTGCACAGTTTGCTATAAACAAGCCCGTAGATGAGGCAGAAGCTGCACCTGCTGCAGCAAGACCCGAGGATGATTTCCTTGCACAGTTCGCTATACCTGTTCCCCAGTCGGCGGAAGCAGTTCCCGAACCGGCGGTACAGCCCCAGACGGAGGAGGACATAATGCAGATGTTCTCCATCAACAACGCTCCCGCACAGGAACAGCCTTACGGTCAGCCCTACGGCGAGCCGCTGTACAGTCAGCCTCCCATATACGGCGACCAGCAGATCATAGATGTTGACGGCACAGAGCTTTCGCCTGTTGCTCCCGTTTATGACGGCGTCGTTCCGACAGCAGATAACGGTCAGGAACTGATACAGGGAAGCGAGTGGGATTTCGTTGCAAATCAGCTCTTCGGCGCGGACGGAACCGTTCAGCCCGTACCCGAGCCTGTCATGGAAGCTGATCCTGCTCCCGTATATCCTCAGTATGACGAAAATCTTCCCAAGGAAATGGATGAACTTGACATACCTGCGATACAGGATATCGCAGCCCCCGTTCTCGACGAGATACCCTCGGTTGAGGACATCACAGCCCCCGTTCTCGATGAGATACCCTCAGTTGAGGACATCACAGCACCCGTTCTCGACGAGATACCCTCAGTTGATGACATCACAGCACCCGTTCTCGACGAGATTCCCTCAGTTGAGGACATCACAGCACCCGTTCTCGACGAGATCCCCTCGGTTGAGGACATCACAGCACCCGTTTTCGACGAGATACCCTCAGTTGATGACATCACGGCACCCGTTCTCGATGAGATCCCCTCAGTTGAGGACATCACAGCACCCGTTCTCGATGAGATCCCTTCAGTCGAGGACATCACGGCACCCGTTTTCGACGAGATACCCTCGGTTCAGGACGCTGCTGCTCCTGTTATTGATGAGATACCGGCATTTGATGACATCGCGGCACCTGTGTCGGATGATATTGCAGAACCCATATTTAATGAGCCTTTAATGGCGGAAGAGGAGTTTGATTCAAATATGAGCGATTATAATTATGTTGCACCCGGCAGAGGCGCAGAAGCTAATACAGAGAATACAGAGCAGCCCAGACAGGCAGCACCTCAGCAGCCCCAGATCATAAAGGTGCCCCAGCTTGCAGGCTACGATTCAAATAACCAGCCTGTTTATAAGTATGTTCAGATGAGGCTTGCAGGCTACGACCAGAAGGGTCAGCCCGTTTATGTTCCCATGCAGGCAGCTCCCGCACAGCAGGCAGCCAAGCCCCAGCAGGCAGCAGCTCCCGTTCAGCAGGCAGCAGCTCCCAGACCTCAGGTACAGCCTCAGCAGGCAGCAGCTCCCGCGCAGCAGACAGCAGCACAGGCTCAGAGAGCGGCAGCAGCTCCCGTTCAGCCCGCAGTTCAGGCTCAGCCCGCAGCTGTAAACTCACCTGTTCCGAGAAAGCCCGTTCAGCAGAGCGGCGTTCCCAAGGCAAACATTTCACAGATCGCCGTAAATCCCCACAGCAAGCAGACTTCACAGGCATTTATCAATGCTATCGCAAGCTCCAAGGAGTATGCTGACAAGAACCTTATCGATACACAGGGACTCAAGGCTAACAGCCCCGTACTTACCTCTGTTGAGGACGTTCTCTCAACAATGGGCGATGATTCCGTAAAAAGACAGAAGGCAGTTCAGGCTCAGCAGGCAGTTCCCGTATTCGAGGAGTACAAGTCACCTGCAAGAAATACCTACAGAGGCGGCGGTTCTTCACCCAAGATGCACCAGCCTCTTGAGAAGGACGCTCGTTACATGACAAAGTCCGAGCTGAAGGCTAAGAAGAAGCAGGACAAGATCGACGCCAAGTTCAAGAAGGAAATGTCCAAGAGAGGCTTCTGATCAATAAACAGCACAGATGAAATGAGGAGAAATAATGGCAGAAAACAAGATCCTTGAGGAGCTGAGAGCAAAGCTCACCGACTCCCTCGACGATAACAACGACTTCCTTCGCAAGGAAGCAGAGCGATTTGCAAAGGAGGGCAACGCAGAGGGCGTTGAAGCGGCTACACAGCTGATCTTAGAGATCATGCCCCAGTCCCAGAAGGACGAGGTGGAGAGACTTACTCATCTTGACGGCGAGCGCCTTGACAAGGTGCAGGAAAAGATAGTAAAGCTCGTGGGCGAGAAGGACCTCAACGAGGCAAAGAACCTTGCAGAGCGCCTTTACAAGAAGATAATGCTGGATTATCAGGAGGGCGAGAAGTCAAAGTTCGTCTCACTGAGAAATCCCTTTGAGGATAACCTCTATCAGCTCAGATACAAGCCCGAGAAGATACTCAACCGCGCCCCCTTCGACTTCGCAACTATGCTTACTACATATGCATATATCCTTGTTGAGATGGGCTCACCTCTCGACGCTATCCCGATACTGGAGCAGGCTATGGACTTCAATCCTCTTGACTGCGGTCCCAGATTCGAGCTGGCTGAGATATACAAGCTCCTGAAAAACAAGAGAATGATAATCGAGACCACCAAGGAGACTCTGAAGGTCGCTTCCTCACCTGTTGCTATCGCAAGATGCTACGCAAATGTGGGCTATGCGCTTACAGATATGGGCGAGTATGACGACGCTGCCACATTCCTTACAGCAAGCGTTATCTTCGCGCCGCACCCTGCCATCCCCAATGAGATGAGAGAGCTCGTACAGCTCAAGGGCGGCTCCATAAAGCAGCCCACCCGTGAGGAGATAGTTGAGACCATGAAGAAGTACGACGTGCCCTTCGGTCCCAACGAGGACGTTGTTTCCGTGGCTGCACAGCTTTCGGCGAACTACATCAGGGAGAACGATATCCCCAATGCTCTCATGGCGCTGAAAATGACATATAATCTCACCCGTGACGAGGAGATCAAGAAGATCATCCTCAGATATGAGCCCAATGCAGAGCAGATAGTTCCTGTTCAGGAGCCTGCTGACGGAGAGGGCAAGCCCAATATCACACAGACGGTGAACGACAAGCCCGAGGAATAACTCGGCACAGCGTAAAAAATAAGCCACAGCACTTGTCCCGATGGGGAAGTGCTGTGGCTTTTCTGTTTTATGTCTCGGGAACTTCTTCCCAGCGTATGTCGGAAAGTGTTACCTTATGGGCACCTATGCCTGCTGCGCCGTCGATATTGCCGAGCTGGAACTTTATATCTGCCTTCATATCGCTGCCAAAGGTCACTCCGAATGAGAAATGCTTCTTCTCGGGGGATATGGTCACCTTCTCGTCAAGATAGCGCGTGTAGGAGCTGTCCTCGGCTGTCACCACCATGCTTCTTTCGGCAGCTGACACCGCGTCAAAGCTGAGCTGATACCTGACGCCCTTTTTCACCTCTCTGCCGCGGAGAAGTCCCATTACCGCGTATTCAAGCGAGCCTGCATTCCTGACGTCTATGACCGTGCAGCCCTCCTTGTTCACCACGGAAGCATCTGCACCTTCAATGTAATTGTCAAGGGCAAGGGAGGTCACCTCGGCGGGACGGAAGTCCGAGGACGTATCCTCATAGACCCTCACATAGTCGATATCGAAGTTCTTGTCACCGCTTGCAAATGTGACAGGGTCGGCATATATGCCGTCAACGCCGTCGAAGTGTCCGCCCACAGCCAGATTTAGTATGATGTAGAAATTCTGGTCAAAGGGCGCGGGATAGCTGAAGCCCTCGGAATACCAGTCGGTCTGAGTGCTGTAAAGGCTGTCGTCCACATACCAGCGTATCTCGCCCTTGTCCCACTCTATGCTGTAAGTGTGCCAGTTCTCGGTGCTGTCGCCCTCGGGGAAGCTGTATTCGCCTGTCAGGTATTTGTTGTTCGGCCATACTCCTCCGAAATGTACGGTGCCGCATATCTTTTCGGGAGTACTGCCCCAGCCCTCCATTATGTCTATCTCACCCGATGAAGCCCAGCCGCCGTAAGCGCTGTCCTCGGGGAGCATCCATATGGCAGGCCACAGTGACTTGCCCGAGTCACACCTTGCTCTCACCTCTATCCTGCCGCCGCAGACCGAGAACTTGTGCTGAGTGCTCAGTCTTGATGATGTATAGTCGTAGCTGCCCTGTCTCTCGTCGGTGTAGCTTTCCTTGCGTGCGGAAATGGTGAGGACTCCGTCTTTAACATCGGTGTTCCTGTCGGTGTAGAACTCCTGCTCGTTGTTGCCCCAGCCGTTTGTGATATAGTTGCCGCTTTCGTCCAGCTTCCAGTTGCCCAGCTCATAGGACCATTTGTCCGCGTCAAGGCTGCTGCCGTCAAATTCGTCGCTCCACACAAGACGGTATCTTCCCGACTGTGGAGCCTCCGCACCGTTTCCGAGGAGAAATCCGCTGAGACGGTGGAGCTCATCTCCATTGGCTCCCTGTTTTCTTGCCGATACCATGTCAAATATGTCAACTGCTCCGTCGCTGTTATAGTCCATGTCGATAGCACTGTCCGCAAAGACTGCCGCAGGTACTGCCGCAAGCAGTACAGCTGCCGCCGCTGCTGCTCTGAAAAACCTCATAAACAGCCCTCCTTATGTATTTTACGAAATAATTGTACCATTTGCGGACCGCTGTGTCAAGCCATTCCATGCTGCTTGCATTATCCTGTCGGAAGTGATATAATGATAAATGCTGAAAAATTTTCGGAGATACCTCGGAAATACCGTTTTCCCTGCGTATACTGTATATACGGACAGAGTTGTCCGAACATTTCGGGAGGATATTGTTATGAAAAAGCTTATCACATCAATAATTGCCTGCTCTCTGGCAGTTTTTTCGCTGGCTTCCTGCGGAAAGTCATCTGACACAAAGAAAAAGGAAAAGACCGCTGATATAACGGGAAAATGGGCTTTCAGCGAAAGCCCCAACGAGGACGTCAGCAGCGTGGGACTCATATTCAGCGACAAGGGAAAGGGCTCTGTATACGAGGAGACCACTCCTATATTCAGCTTCACCGAGGACAGCATGGTGCTCTACGGCTATGCAGTGGACAAGGAGTACATCAGCGAGGAAAATGACGTTGTTACGGTTACCCTTAACAACAGCGACGTTATCGTGATGAAGAGAACAAAGAGCGGCGGAAGCGGCTTTGACGGTACATACGACCTCACAGGCGGAAGCCTTTATGACAGCCTTGAAAATTCTTTCTCATCGGAAAGTGAAAAAGCAGATATCACCGTTGAGCTCAAGGGCGATAAGAGCTTCGTGGTGTTCAACGATATGTTCACATACAAGACCGAGGGCAGCGACCTTGTTATCTCGGGCTGCTCACCCCTTATCATCCCCTCTGCGGACGAGGATTCCGACGAGATAACCGCGGAGTTCAAGTTGGACGGGGATACTCTCACTATCATCGACGACAAGAACAGCAACGTCCTCACCCGGGTTGCATAAAACCGTGCTATAAGTGCGGCGCAGATACAGAAATTTATGCCATAGTATTTCTGATGCAAGGACAGAAGTACTATGGCATTTTTATTGCCGCTCAGCAGCATAAATCGGAATTTAGCGTAATAACTTTGCTGAACGCCTGTAAGGGATTCCAAAGGGACTGTGTTCCTTTGGCAGAGTCCAGAGGCGGCGCCTCTGGTCGCCGCTTTCAGCTTTTAAGGCGGCGAAATAAAACAAAGCGCTCCGCAAGGGTGAATTTCAAAAACAGTCCGGTGGACTGTTTTTGAAAGAGGGACGCCCTGCAAGTGAGGGCGTCCCTT